>JAUMMZ010000021.1 GCA_031296755.1 Collinsella sp. | reverse complement strand
TGCATCGGTGCAGGCTGCGGCGGTGCCTTCGTCAAGCTCTTTGAGGTGCGCGCTATCGGTCAGGGTCTGACCGGCGTGCTTGGCCTGCTCATCGTCACGCCCGAGACCCTCGTGTGGTATGTGGCTGGCAATCTCATCGCCTTTATCGTGCCGATCGTCTTGATCTTTGCCTACAACAAGGCAAAGGGCGTTCCGACCACCGATGAAGAGGGCGCTGGCGCTGGCTTCGATGTCAGCTTCTAGTTGAGCCGTTCAGCGTAATCTGAGGATAAGTCCATTTGAGGAAGGGCGTTCGGCTCGTGTGAGTCGAGCGTCCTTTCCTATAGACGAGAAGGTCATGGCGATGTTTAATCAAAAAAACAAGGTGACACGCGCGGACTATGAGCAGTGGCGTGCCGGACAGGATGAGACGGCGGGTCGCATCGCGTCCGACCCCGATAGGCTTTTGTTCCATGTGGAGCCTGAGCTTGGCTGGCTCAACGACCCCAACGGTTTGGTGCAGATTGGTGATACATATCACATCTATCATCAATACGATCCGTTCGACGCTGCACATGGCGGTCCAGTGCTTTGGAACCATCTGACGACAAAGGATTTTGTGACGTACGAGAATTGCGCCCCCGTGTTGTTCCCCGATTCCGATTTGGATTCGAGTGGAGCGTATTCTGGTTCTGCCTTTGTACGTGATGGCAAGATTCACTACTTCTATACCGGCAACGTTAAGCATTTTGACCGCGATGATTACGACTACGTGTTGACGGGCCGTGAGCAAAACCAGATTCATATGGTTGCCGAGAATCCCGACGAATTGGGCGAGAAGCGCATAGCTATTGGACCGGTCGATTACCCCGACGATATCGGTACGCACGTGCGCGACCCCAAGATCCTTGAACACGACAGTATCTACTACATGGTTCTCGGCGCTCGTACGAAAGACGACCGCGGCTGCGTGCTTGTCTATACCTCGCGTGATCTAGAGGACTGGGGCTATGCGACGCGCATTGAGCTGGGCGAGAAGTTTGGCTTTATGTGGGAGTGTCCTGATCTGTTTGAGCTCGATGGCGAGCTTATTCTCGTTTGCTGTCCGCAGGGCGTGCCCGCCGATGGCTGGCGTTACCGCAATCCGCATCAGTGCGTGTGGTTCTCCATCGAGGCCGATTGGGGGGCGCCGAGCTTTAAGATCGTCGGCCAGGGCATGCCTCCGATGGTTGATGCCGGCTTTGATTTCTACGCACCGCAGTCCTTTGAGGATGCTGCGGGTCGGCGTTTGATGATCGGGTGGTCTGGTTGCCCCGATGCGACGGCAGAAAACCCGACGGTGGCACGCGGGTGGCAGTGCGCGTTGACGGTGCCGCGAGAGCTGAGCATACGCGATGGTAAGCTCTGTCAGCAGCCGGCGCACGAGATTGAGAAGATGCGCGGCGACTGCGTTCGCGCGACAGGCGGTGAAACCGTTGAGGAGCCGGGCCGCCTGTTTGATCTTGTGGTTTCCTGTGAGGGTGCCAAGATGGTCGAGCTCGAAATCCGCAAGGGTGTCTTTGTGCGTTATACGGACGGGATGCTTACCCTCGATATGGGTGACGAAGGCTATGGGCGCGACCAGAGGTCGATCGAGCTCAGCGAGCTTCGCGACCTACGCGTGCTTTCGGACACTACGATGGTCGAGATTTTTGCAAATGGCGGCGAGGCGGCACTTACGAGCCGTACCTATTCGCCGGCGGTTCCGGCGATGGAGCTGCGCGCCGAGGGTGCGGCATCGATGAATTTCTACCGCCTCGTGCATTAACCGTGCATGGAGCACGATTGGACTTGCTGGGCGGAATGTGTCGCAGTTACCGCGGCCAACTACCGTTTATCGCGTATAGCGACCGTTTGCGGAATAAGTAACACTCCTTAATAAACCGTGTAGAATCTCAGATAAGCACGGAGTTTTCCAGGGAGACGCTGTCCTTTGTTGTGTGCAAGGGGCGGCGTCTCTTTGGCGCTTGGACGCCGTTGTGCAACAGTGCGGCGGCGCGTGCCACGTATTGAAAAGCCAATGTCGAGATGGGTCGTGATATTAATGGGCAAGTACGTAATCGTGGTCGAGTCTGGGTCGGATGTGACGCCGGAGCTCTGCGAGCGCTACGGCATCGTGCGTGTGCCCATGCATGTCACGATTGGTGACGAGACCGTCGAGGACGGCTCCATCGATCCGCTTGAGATTTACTCGCGCTGCAACGAGTTTGGTGTGATGCCCAAGACCAGCGGCTGTGCGCCGGCAGATTTTGCGCACGTATATGACCGTATCCATGCCGAGCAGCCCGACGCGACTATTCTGCATCTCGCGTATTCCGAGGCAACGACCTGCTCCCATCAATCATCGAAGATCGCCGCCAAGGGTCGCGACTACGTCTACTCCATGGACACGCGTTTTGTCTCGGTAGGCCAGTCGCTCGTTGTCGTCGAGACCGCCAAATACATCGAGGCTCACCCCGATGCCACCGTCGACGAGATCTTTGCATTTACGAATTCCGTCATGGACCGCGTGCTGCTGGGCTTTGTTCCTACCGATCTTGCCTTCCTTAAGGCGGGCGGCCGTTTGTCCAACGTGGCATTCCTCGGTGCCCATCTGCTCAAGATTAAGCCCTGCATTGAGGTAACGGGCGGCAAGTTCGTGGCGACCAAGAAGTTCCGCGGCTCTATGCTCAAGTGCGCCCGCGCCTTTATTGACCACATGGTTGCGAAGGGCGAGATTGACTACTCGCACATTGGCCTGGCGTATTCGGTGGGCCTTTCCCAGGAGCTGCGCGATGACATGGAGGTCTATGCGCATGATCTGGGCTTTAAGGACGTTACCTGGACTCAGGTCGGCGGCGTCATCTCGAGCCATTGCGGCCCGACCGCCTTCGGTGCGGTGCTCACGCTTAAGGCGTAAAGGCCGCAGGCGAGCGTTCTTCAGCCTGACATCTCGACGTAGCCCCCAGCCATGGTGATGGGGGATAGATTAAAACGTGCCGTTCTAGTCTGAGACGTTTAAACGCAAACGCATGGGCTAGAATGGCTCTGGCATTTTAATTGGTTGCATCCAAGGAGAGGCAAGGTAGCGCGAATGGCAGAAATGACGCTTGAGGGTGTGGACGCTCGTCCCGAGGACTCTGCGTTTGCCCTTGGCCGCGTGCATTCGATCGAGACGATGGGAACGGTCGACGGACCCGGCATCCGCTTTGTGGTGTTTGTTCAGGGCTGTCCCATGCGCTGCGCGTATTGCCACAATCCCGATACCTGGTCGGTCAACGGCGGCACCATGGTGACCGTCGAGCATCTGATGGACGAGTTCCAGAGCAACCATGAGTTCTACCGTAGCGGTGGTATTACGGTGTCCGGCGGCGAGCCCCTCCTGCAGCCTGAGTTTTTGGCCGACCTGTTCCACGCCATGCACAATAACCCCGATGGTCGTGTGCACACCTGCTTGGATAGCTGCGGCTATGCGTTCGATCCCGCGCATCCCGAGAAGTTCGATGCCGTGCTCAACGAGACCGACATGGTACTGCTCGATATTAAGCATGCCGACCCGGTCGAGCATAAAAAGCTGACCGGTTGCGATCCCGCACGCATCCTGGCGTTTGGCGATGAGCTTGCACGTCGCAAGATTAAGGTCGTTATCCGCCACGTGGTGGTGCCGGGCATTACCGACACGGTGGAGGAGTGCGAGAAGCTCGGTCGCCTCATCGCTCCATGGCACAACGTGGTGGGCCTGGAAATGCTGCCGTATCACACGATGGGTGTCGTCAAGTACGAGCAACTGGGCATTCCCTATAAGCTTGAGGGCGTACCTCAGATGGATACCGCGCGCATGCCCGAGCTGCGCAATGCCGTTATGGCCGGTATGAAAAAGCGCCGTGCGGAGCTCAGGTCGGCCATCGGCTAACAAGCCATTTTTGCCCCTTTATGATACCCGAGCTGTACTGGCCTAACGGCTTGGTGCTGACACGGTTGAGCCAAAATGCTGGTACCATACCGTGGATAAGCAATTTGCACGGATTTGGGGGATGGCATGGCAACCATCGCGATCATAGGCGCACTCGAAAAAGAGGTTGCGCAGATTAAGGAAGAGCTGAGTGGCACGCATGAGTCGCAGGAGGCGGGCTTGACCGTTGTGAACGGTGGGCTTTCGGGTCTGACAGTAGTCGCCACGACGGCAGGCATGGGGACCGTGAATGCCGCTGCCGCAACGCAGCATCTCATCAGCAAATACGCCCCGCAGGCCGTTGTGTTTTCGGGCATTGCGGGCGGCTTAAACCCTAAACTCCATATTAACGACGTGGTTATAGGCAAGTGCCTGCGCTATCTGGATACCGATACGGCACTCATCGCCGAGTCCGCGCCGGGGCTCGAGGAGTTTGTCTCGACACCGGCGTTGGCTGATGTTGCCGCCGCCGTGCTTGCCGAGCATGGATTTGTGGATGCCTCGGCGGAGGAGACTTCTGCGGAGAAGGACCCCAAGCAGTTCCTGTGTGGCACTATCGCCACGGGTGATCGCTTTGTTACGGGTGACGCCATGCGTAACGCTGCGATTGAGGCCACGCATGCCGATTGCGTCGAGATGGAGGGCGCGGCAATTGCGCACATCGCGGCCAAGAATGGTGTCGATTGCCTGGTGCTGCGCGCTATCAGCGATAATTGTGACGAGGCATATGACGCGTTTTGCGAGCGCGAGTTCGATCTGGATGAGTACGCTCGCACCGCGAGCGGCATCACGCTTGACATCGTTCGTCGTATCGCCGCCGCGCAATAGCACGCCCGTTTTGTAAAAACCTACGACCAAGGAGTATCCATGGCCGATTCCATTAACTATCAGCTTGCCAAGTTCGTCGCCAGCTACGGCAAGGTTTCGCAGATCCCCGAGTCCACCTGTCCCGAGGTGAGCTTTGTGGGTCGCTCCAATGTGGGCAAGTCGTCCATCATGAACAAACTCTTTGGCCGCAAGAACCTGGTCAAGGTTTCGAGCACGCCGGGCAAGACGAGCAACATCAATTTCTTCGAGGCCGACGACGTGCACTTTGTGGACCTGCCGGGCTACGGTTTCGCCCGTCGTTCCAAGGCCGAGCGCGACCGTTGGGCCGAGCTCATCGGCGACTTCTTCGACTCCGAGCGCAGCTTCAACCTGGTTGTGTCGCTGGTGGATATTCGTCACGACCCCAGTAAGCTCGACCATGACATGATCGACTACCTGCAGGGCAACGAGTTCAACTTTATCGTCTGCCTCACCAAAGCCGACAAGCTCAGCCGCACCCAGCAGGCCCGCCAGGCAGCAGCCATCAAAAAGCAGCTCAACGTCCCGGCCGAGAACGTAATCATTACAAGCTCCCAGACCGGCACCGGCATCGACGAACTCAAAAAGCGCATCGCCGAGGCTTGCCTCTAGTAAGGGCTCATGGCAGGCAATAGTTTGCATCTATCTATATCACCCCAGTGATAGTTGTTGGTACACTATCACTGGGGTGATATTTTTGTTTGGAGGTCGATATGGAGTTATGGCACGGATCGGACGTTGTTGTCGAGCATCCATCGTTGGATAAATGTAGGCAATTCAATGACTATGGGCGCGGGTTTTATTGCACGCCGCATGAAGAAATGGCAATGGAGTGGGCATGCCGGACTGAGTCTGATGGCATTGCCAATCGATATGAGCTTGATTTAGATGGCCTTGCGATTTTGGATTTGGAATCAGGTGAGTTCTCGATTCTCAACTGGCTTGCAATTCTGGCGAATAACAGAGAGTTCAATGTTTCAACGCCAGTAGCACGCGAGGGGCTTCGCTATCTACTTGATAACTGCTTAATTGATATATCTCCTTATGACGTTATTCGAGGCTATCGTGCAGACGATTCTTATTTCTCGTTTGCAAGGCAGTTTGTCAACGGCATGATTTCGCTCAGGCAATTGCAGCGCATTATGCGTTTGGGCGATTTGGGCATTCAATATGCGTTTATGAGTGAGCGCGCGTTCTCGGCGATCAGGTTCCGCGATTGGAAACAGGCCTCGGGAGCCGAGTTTTATCCCAAACGATTTGAGCGAGAACAGAATGCTCGACGTAAGTACCTGGATACGGTAAACGGATTTGACTCTGATGGTGTCGACATTAGGGATTTGATGGCAGGGAGGGTTGATTTAAATGATCCAAGAGTTAACGGATTGTGGGCCGAGTAGGACATACCCCGTCTACTACCTCGAGGATGCAATGAACAACCTCGGCGACTGCTTTGACTATGCCGTTAACGATTATGGAGCAGAAGGATCAGAAGTCGCTGAACTCTTTTGCCTGAGCGGCGTAGCTCGCGAGTTTGAGCGCGGCAACGCATGGGTAGTGTCGGGAAAATCGGGCGTTGAACTATTTGCGCTCATCTCCGAAAGATCTGGTTACCAAACAGGGTCGATGCCAGATCGGACCTACCGATTTGAGAAGACACCAGAATATTGGACGGGCTGGATACTGGCATATTTGCAGTGGCGCCTAGGGGAATCGTTCGAAGATCTGCTTCATGTTGTTCCATTTGATGCGCTGCGAAACCTGTACTACCCCTGGCATGAGGCCTCGGAGGAGCGCGTGGCGCGCCTTGTCTGTGATATGGCGAAGAAGGCGCCGCGTCAGACTAAACTGGCGCTAGCAAGAAAGAGGATTAAAAAAACCCAACAAGACCTGGCATACGAATCGGGTGTATCGCTCCGTTCAATCCAAATGTACGAACAGCGCCAGCGAAATATCAACGAAGCCTCGGTAACGACAGTGAGGGATATTGCAAAAGTCCTACACTGCAACATCGAAGACCTCCTAGAACCAGTCTTCGAATACAAAGAAACAAGCGCAGCGTAAACCAAGCACGCAGCCGATGCCCGCCTCTAGGAAGTGCTCCAGCCTAGCAAGAGCCCCTATCAATAAAAAGCCAAACTATCGGCCCAGCGCCCCTTCAAAGCGTGGGTCCCTGTAGACATCCTCAGCAAGGTAGGCGCAGGGACGGTCGGGATGTTCCCTCAAAATCATTCCGCAGCGCGAAGGCCCCTTGTCCGTCGCTCCGTAGGAGCAGGACAAGGGGCCTTCGCGCGCGAGGACGATTTTGAGGGAACATCCCGACCGTCCCGGACAGGTATATGAGGAGGATGTCTACAGGTACTCGATTTGAGCGCCCTCGGTGTCGCACGTCAGAATATGCGTCTCACACTTGGGGAACTGCTCACGCAGCTTGACCTGCAGGAACTTTGCCACGATGGTGTCGTCGGTCACAGCCATGAGAGTCGAGCCCGAACCACTGATCCAGATGGTCTTGGCGCCGCCGTTAAGGCAGGTGTCGCGCACGGCGTTGTAGTCGGGAATCAGACGGCGGCGATAGGGTTCCTGAATGCGGTCGTCATTGGCGGCGGCAATTAGGTCGAGGTTGCCGGACTCAAGACCGCGCGTCATACCGGCGATGCGGCCCATCTGCCACACGGCGGTGGAGAGCGGAATCTCCTGCGGCACGACCTTGCGTGCCTCGCTCGTGTGTACCTCGTAGGGCGGAATCACGGTAATAAAACGCAGGCGATCGCTCACTTCGTAGCGCAGACACTGGGGGAGCGAATCGGTCGGCGTAAAGGAGCAGACGGCGCCGCCCAGGATAGCGGGGGCGACGTTATCGGGATGGCCCTCGACCTCGGTGGCAATGCGGACGAGCTCGGCACGGTCGACGGTATGGCCCGTCAACGCGGCGGCCGCCATAATGCCGGCGACGACGCAGGTGGAGCTGGAGCCCAGGCCACGAGCGACGGGCACATCGGTTTGAATGTCGATGGCAACGGGAAAAGCCGGCTCGCCCCATGCGGCAAGCGCATCGACAAAGCTTACGTAGACCAGGTTGTTCTCGTTTTGGAACTCCTCGGGGCATCCGGTGATGGTGAGCTTGTCAGCGCGCTCGAAGGTGAAGTGCGAGTAGAGGCTGACGGCCATGCCGAGGGTGTCGTAGCCGATGCCTAGGTTGGCGCTGGTTGCTGGGACGGTGATTTTGATCATGTGGGTCCTCCTGGGCGGGTCTGGCCGTTTAGTTCGCTGCTCGGGCAGTCCTGGCTCGCTCGGAAAGCACATTAAGTGCTTTCCGGCTCGTGCGGAACTCGCGACGAACTAAACGGCCAGACCCGCATGTCAGTTCGTCATCATCACGGGGGTTATCTGATGAAAGAAGGTGCGCCGGCTTTCGCCGGCGCTTAGTAAGGGTTTAGTTGGAGCTCATTCGTTTTGCTGCCTGCTCGACGTAGCTGGCCATCTCATCGACGTCGCAGACGTCTTCGAAGCGGACGGGCTTGGACTCGAGTTCGGCGAGCTGCGCCGGGGCGACCGTATTGGTTGCCTGCTCGAGCACGCGCATGGCTTCAAAGTCGTCCTCGGGAACGTCGAGCCCCAGAGCGTCGCAGCATGCGCGCGGGAACTTGTAGGGGCTGGCGGTCGAAAGCAGCACACGGGCCTTGGCGCCCTCGGCGGGAGCGACCTTTTCAAAGACGTGATAGCCGCAAGCGGTGTGCGGGTCGATCACGTAGCCGTTCGCGTCCCAGCAGTTCTTGATGGCAGCACGGACCTCGTCCTCGCTGGCCCAACCGCAGCCAAAGACGCTCTGAATCTTTGCCAGCAGGTCGGCGGGAACCTCGTAGCGACCCGTCTGGGCAAGCTGCTCCATAAGGCCGGCAACAAGCTCGCAGTCGCCATCGGACAGGAAGTACAGCATGCGCTCCAGGTTGGAGCTGATGAGGATGTCCATCGACGGCGAGATGGTCGTGAAGAACGGACGGTTGCGGTCGTAGACGCCGGTGGTCAGGAAGTCGGCCAGCACGTTGTTCTTGTCGCTCGCGACGATGAGCTTGGCGACGGGCAGACCCATGCGCTTGGCATAGTAGCCGGCCAGGATATCGCCAAAGTTGCCGGTCGGTACGCAGAACTCCACGGCGTCGCCGGCCTCGATGGCGCCGGCGCGCAGCAGCTGCGCATAGGCGGCAAAGTAGTAGACGACCTGCGGCACCAGGCGGCCGACGTTGATGGAGTTGGCACTCGAAAGCACCGTGCCGGCGGCCTCCAGACGCTCGGCAAGCTCCTTATCGGCAAAGATGCGCTTGACGGCACTCTGGGCGTCGTCAAAGTTGCCGCGGATGCCGCAGACGGCGACGTTATCGCCCTCCTGTGTGGACATCTGCAGATTCTGCACACGGCTGACTTTGCCCTCGGGATAAAAGACGGTGATGCCCGTGCCCGGGGCGTCGGCAAAGCCGGCGAGTGCTGCCTTGCCCGTGTCGCCCGACGTGGCGGTGACGATCATGATGCGCTCGGCGCCACCGTCCTTGGCGGAAGTGCGGGCCATCAGACGGGGGAGCATCTGCAGGGCGACGTCCTTGAAGGCGCTTGTGGGGCCGCCAAAGAGCTCCATCACATAGGTCTGAGGGGCGTCAGCGCCCGGCGCAGCGTCGAGTTTGACGAGCGGCGTAACCTCTTCACTCGCGAACGTGCCGCGGTATGCCTCGTCGACACACGCCGAAATTTCTTCGGCCGTGTAATCATTCAGTAACATTCCCAACACATCTTGAGCGATTTCAAAGTACGATTTATCTGCAAGCGAGCTGATATCGACCTGCTGGGTGCCGAGCTCGTCCGAGACAAACAAACCCCCGTCGGGAGCGATGCCGGTGCGGATTGCCACCTTACTTGAGCACGATAAAGTGCGTCCTCGTGTACTATGATAAGTTCCCATATAACACTGCTCCTCGGATGCCTTGGTCCCAATCGGTGAAACCATGGTATCAGAGCACGCAAAATAGGTTCGCAGAGGCTTTTAGAAAGGTAACCTCCAGCCCATGATTAAGATTGCCAAGTTTGGCGGCTCGTCGGTCGCCGACGCCGAACACTTCAAGAAGATCAAGGCCATCGTCGATGCCGACCCTGCCCGCCGTTTTGTGGTGGTTTCTGCCTGCGGTCGCCGCTTTAAGGGCGACACCAAGGTGACCGACCTGCTCTACCTGGTTAACGCGCACGTTAAGTATCACGTGTCGTGCGAGGAGTTGCTCGAGGACATTGGCCAGCGCTATTTTGATATTGCTGACGAGCTGGAGCTTACCTATCCCATCCGCGAGGAGTTCGCGGCCTTTGCCGAGCGCGCCCGCTCGGGCGGTTACTCCACCGAGGAGCTCGTGAGCCGCGGTGAGTACTTCACCGCTCGCCTGATGGCCGAGTACCTGGGCCTGCCGTTCCTGGATGCCGCGACGGTCGTTGCGTTCCATCACGACGGTACGCTCAGCATGAACCGCACCTCCGAGCTGGTGCAGGAGTACGGTCAGCAGGGCGGCTTTGTTATGCCCGGTTTCTACGGCGCGACGCGTGAGGGCCAGATCAAGCTGCTCGATCGTGGCGGCGGCGATATCTCGGGCTCGATTTTGGCTAAGTGCCTGGGCGCCGACCTTTACGAGAACTGGACCGACGTCTCGGGTTTCTATTCTGCGGATCCGCGTATTGTTCCGGAGGCTCAGCCCATTGCGCGCGTTACCTACGAGGAGCTGCGCGAGCTTTCGTACATGGGCGCAAGCGTCCTGCACGAGGAAGCCGTGTTCCCCGTGCGCGAGGCAGGCATTCCGCTGGTCATCAAGAACACCAATGCGCCGCAGGACCCCGGCACCATCATTAGCGAGACGGCTGATGAAGGCGAGGCGGAGCCCATCATTACCGGCGTGACCGGCAAGCGCGGTTTTGTCGCCATCAACGTCGCCCGCGACCGCACCAAGCCCCGCGTCGGCTTTATGCGCCGTGCGCTTTCGGTGTTCGAGCGCTATGACGTTTCCGTCGAGCACATGCCCACCGGTGTCGACCGCTTTGGCGCCGTGGTGCAGGAGCGGGACGTTCACGATTCACTGTACTCGCTCGTGGGCGACATTCAGCAGGAGGTCGAGCCGCTCGAGATCGAGGTTGTCGAGGGTCTGGCACTTATCGCGACCGTCGGCCGTAACCTGCGCGGTCGTGCCGGCATCTCGGGCCACCTGTTTGGCATGCTTGGCCAGGCTGGCGTGAGCGTGCGTATGATTTCGCAGAGCTGCGACGAGATCAATATCATCATCGGTGTGGAGGAGAAGGACTTTGATCTGGCGATTCAGACCATTTACCGCGCCTTCTCCGACGAGAACGGCATTGTGAAGGTCTCCGATCTGGAGGCTCCCGCGCCGGTCGATCCCGCTCTGGTCGCGCTCCACAAGTAGCTGCTATCCCAGTAGATTTTTGGACTTGCCTCAAAAATCTATGGCGGGGCGTTTCGTTTCGGTTTCGTTTCGACGGGGCGGGTTTCGTGCCCGCCCCGTTCTTGTATACACTGGCAACAATAATCGGCCTGCTTGGCGTGCGGGCAAAAGCCACAACCTTTAAAGGGGGAAGCATGAAACAGTACACGGTTGCTATTTTGGGCGCGACGGGAGCCGTGGGCACCCAGATGCTCGAGTGCCTCAACGAGCAGGAGTTCCCGGTTGGCAAGCTCAAGCTGCTGGCGAGCGCGCGTTCTGCGGGCAAGACCGTCGAGTTCCGTGGCGAGCAGATCGTGATCGAAGAGGCTTGCCCCGAGGCCTTTGAGGGCTGCGACATTGTGCTTGGAGCCGCCGGTGACGATATCGCGAAGGAGCTGCTGCCCGAGGCCGTCAAGCGCGGCGCCGTCGTGGTCGACAACAGCCATGCCTTCCGTATGGATCCCGAGGTGCCGCTGGTCGTGCCCGAGATCAATGCCGATGACATTAAGTGGCATCACGGCCTTATCGCCAACCCCAACTGCGCGACCATCATTGGCCTGGTTCCCACCTGGCCGCTGCACCAGCTTGCCGGCGTAAAGCGCATGATCGTTTCGACGTACCAGGCGGCTTCGGGTGCCGGCGCACCCGGTATGGCCGAGCTCGAGGCTCAGCTGGCCGCCCTGGGCCGCGGCGAGGAGATTCCCGAGCCGCGCGCGTTTGCCGCCCAGCTGGCGAGCAACCTGATTCCGCAGATTGGCGGCGTCAAGGAAGAGGGCTTTACCTCCGAGGAGATGAAGTTGCAAAACGAGGGCCGCAAGATCATGCATCTGCCCGAGCTGCGCGTGAACTGCACCTGTGTGCGCGTGCCCGTGCTGCGCTCGCACTCCGAGAGCATTACGCTCGAGTTCGAGCGTGACATCACGGTCGAGGAGGCTCGTGCTGCGCTCGCTGCCGCTCCGGGCGTCAAGCTGGTTGACGACATGAGCGCCGAGGATGCGCACGATCGCTTCCCCATGCCGATGGATACGTCCGACCAGGACCTGATTTGGGTCGGTCGCGTGCGTCGCGACATCTCGAACCCCGAGGCCGCGCGTGGCATCACCTTCTGGTGCTGCGGCGACCAAATCCGTAAAGGCGCGGCAACCAACGCCGTCCAGATCGCTAAGCTGCTCTGCGAGTAGCGGTGGACCTGTCCGGCGGGGGTCGGGCTTAGTTTTCAGAACGTCCTCGACCATGTGTGGCGCCTTGTCCTGCTCCTTCGGAGCCGCGGACAAGGCGCCACACTGGTCTGCGGAGTGTTCTGAAAACTAAGCCCGGCCCCCGCCTGCGGTGACTCGGCTGCGAGCGGCCTGCGATGGGGCCGTTGTTGGCTGGGGCCGCTGGGCTGATGTGAGGGCACGTGGCCGTTGCGGGCCCTGGCCCCGGCGGCGGCCTCGGCGCTTTGCGCCTGCCGCCTTGGGGGACTGTGGGGCGCGGCCGGCAGCTGCGGCGCGTTCGCGCCTGCTGCCTAGGGTGACTTTGGGGTCGATTGGGGTTGTCTGCACAATTCGCGGTATTATGTTGCGGAGTTTTGAAAGGAGCCGCTGGTGGTCACGACGACGTTTGCTTCGCCTTTGGGCGAAATCCTGCTTGCCGCTGATGGCCGCGGTTTGACGGGGCTTTGGTTTGAGGGGCAGGAGCACTTTGGCTCCACGCTTCTCAAAGAAGATCCCGAACATGTTGAAGGCGCCGATGCGGTTTCTGGTACCGGTGGGATGTCTTCGGTGAGTCCGGCAAATGGCGCGGCTTCTTCGGTGCTTGAGCGTTCTTGGGCTTGGCTGAATGCTTATTTTGCGGGGCAGGAGCCTCGGTTTACGCCGCCGTTGCATATGATTGGCACGGCGTTTCAGCGTGAGGTTTGGTTTGAGCTGCTTTCTATCCCGCGTGGCGAGGTCGCTACGTATGGTGAGATCGCCCAGCGTGTTGCGGCTCGACATCGTGTACCGGGAAACGAAGCACCTGTTGTGTCTCCCCGTGCCGTGGGGGCCGCGGTCGCGCGGAATCCTATTTCGATCATTGTGCCGTGCCATCGCGTGGTTGCCGCCGACGGCTCGCTTAACGGATATGCCGGCGGGCTTGACCGCAAGGAGTGGCTGCTTCGGCTCGAGGGCGCGTACGAGGAATAACGTTCGAGCACTTTGCATAGCCAAGACGCCGTGAAAGAACGGGACATGCTTTCCGAATGGAGGCTCAGACGGAAACTACGTCCCGGAATTCCGTTTTAAAGCGGGATGCGCTTTCCGAATGGCGTTCCAAGCGGAAACCGTGTCCCGGAATACAGCCTCAGAGTGGGACGCCGTTTCCGGCTGAGACCACCTGCCTGGACATCGATCTACGCCCGCTCCTGCAGGGCGTAGATGGACTTATCCATGTTGAACAGGTAAGCCACAACGCAGACAATAATGAACATCGGCAAGTTACCAAAGCCGAAGACTTCGCAGCCAATAAGGATGGGTGCGAGCAGCGTATTGGTGGCGCTGCCAAAGACGGCTGCGTAGCCCAGTGAGGCGCAGAGCTCGACGGGCATGCCGAGAATCCCGGCGAGTACGACACCCAGGCTGGCTCCGATGGAGAACAACGGCGTCACCTCGCCACCCTGATATCCTGCGGCAAGCGTGGTAATGGTGAGTGCGAATTTGAGTGCCCAGTCCCAAGGTATGATGGCGACCTTGCCGTCACCGTCGAGCGCCGCGGATATCAGATTGGTGCCAAGCCCGCAGTATCGACCCTGCCATAGTGCGAACAGAATCGCCGATAACGCGATGCCCATAACGGCGATGCGTGCATAGGGGTTGGGGAACAGCCGCGCCGCAAGTGTTTTGGCATGTGCAAGGCACCAGGCAAAGGCGCCGCCCACCATACCAAACGCGATGCCCAACAGTGCCAGCCGTCCAAGACCGGGGAGGTCGAGCGCATACGAGGCGGTAACGGCGACCTCGAACTTCTCGAGCCCCAGGGCGCCGGAGGTCATGCTTGCGGCAAGTGAAGCCGTAAGCGCGGGGAGCAACGCGCGGTATTCCATGCGTCCGGCGACCAGCACTTCGATAGCAAAGACCGTAGCAGCGAGCGGCGTTCGAAAGAGTCCGGCAAAGCCAGCGGCCATACCAATGAGCAAAAACGTGTTGCCGGGGTTTCGGAAAGGTAGACGCCTGCCGATCCAGTGCGAGACGGTTGCACCAATCTGCACGGCCACGCCCTCGCGCCCCGCACTGCCGCCAAAGAGGTGCGTCCCCCACGTGCTCAACATAATGAGCGGCACCAAACGCGGGGAGATGGCATCCTCGCGTCCGTGACCTACGTCAAATACCAGGCTCATGCCCCGATCGGTGCCTTTGCCCCAGGTGCGGTAGGCAAATACGATGGCCAAGCCCATGAGGGCGAGGAAGGGAAGGAGCAGTGCGATGTGTTCGTCGCGGAAGGCGCCGATTGCCAGAAGCACGCGTCCAAAGAGTGCGCAGATGGCGCCAACGATGATGCCGATAGGGATTCCGACGGCACCCATAAGCACGAGGCCGCTATAGGTGTTGAGCAAGCGTTTGATTCTGCTCGATGCGTTGCTTTCCGACATTTTGCTTTCCGACACTTGCTCTCTTGATAGAAAAAGAGCTGGAGTTGCGCATCGTTGAGAGGCTTTCCAGCTTTAGCAAAACAAACTTATAAGATGCGACGGGCCGCGTCAAGATAATTGCTTGACAGCCTAGGAGGCGGCTGGTTGGCTGGCTTAAAACCTAGCGCGTGAAATGACGCTCCACGCTATTCAGCGCGCTTGATAGGATGACGAACCACGGTCTTAAGTTTCTCCGGCGCACACTTGCGTGGATCGGAGAGATAGATTTCGTGATGTAAACGGGTATCTGAGAAGTCGGGGACATAGCCCTGCTCGGTCGCATATTCATGCATGGCGTCTACGGTTGCCGGCTCGCTGTCGTAGGGTCCGGTATGCATGCATTGAACGCAGAGACCCTCGTCAACTTTAAGCAGCTCGACGGCAGAAAAGTCCAGTTTCTTTTTGGCCGTGGCTTCCGCGACCGCCCAGTCAAAGTCATCCTGAGTGACGAAATCGGGCAGGCGGATGCACGAGATAAAGTTGAAATCGTCCTTGCGTACATAATCGATGTCGCCGCTCGGGGAGTCTTGCCACCAGAAGCCCTCGAGCGGCGGTACCACAAAGTCGAAATAGCCCTCGATACTCCTTGAGCCTTTCTTTGACATCTTGACGGTATAGGCGATGCCGTAAAGCAGCGGCAGGGCATTTTGATACTCGCCACCTTCGGTATTTGGGTCGCCCTTTCCGCGAACGGCAACGTAGCTCATAGGCGGGACAGTTATGATACTCGGCTTGCTTGCAGGTCTGTAGAGCTCCTTGCATTCCTTCTTAAAGTCGAACGCCATGTTGGCCGCCTTTCTGCGTATTGGCCTGCTTAGATAGCGGAATCATATCATAGAAACGAACAGTTGTTCGAATGATTTGGCTGACAGATTGAGATGCGTGCGTTGTGTTTGGCGGTCGGCCTGACCCCATCGATGATTTCTCTGCCTCCCCGGCGCCTCATCTATAGCTGCCGTTTCCCCATATAGAACCTGCCAAAATAAACCCGTCCCTTTTTAGTCGGTGCGAAATGGGTAATACTAAAGAGTTATCCGACCAGATGGGAACCGATCGATGGCTTATATCGAATTCAAAGACGTCATCAAGGCATACGGCGAGGGCGACGCCCGCATTCACGCACTCGACGGCGCGAGCTTTACGGTCGAGCGCGGCGAGCTCGCCATCATTCTGGGTGCTTCGGGTGCCGGCAAGACCACGGCGCTCAACATTCTGGGCGGCATGGATACGGCGACCTCCGGCACCGTGACGGTGGACGGGCGCGACGTGAGCTCCGCCAACGAGGCTCAGCTCGTGGAATACCGCCGCGCCGATGTCGGCTTTGTCTTCCAGTTCTACAATCTGGTCCCCAACCTGACGGCGCTCGAAAATGTTGAGCTTGCGGCGCAAATCTGCCCCGATTCGCTCGATGCCGAGCAAACGCTTTGCCAGGTTGGCTTGGGTGAGCGCCTCGCCAACTTCCCCGCGCAGCTTTCGGGCGGCGAGCAGCAGCGCGTGTCCATTGCCCGCGCGCTGGCAAAGAACCCCAAGCTGCTTTTGTGCGACGAGCCCACGGGCGCACTTGACTATAAAACCGGCAAGCAGATCTTGCAGCTGCTGCAGGACACTTGCCGCAAGCAGAGCATTACGGTCATCATCATCACCCACAACTCCGCGCTGGCGCCCATGGCCGATCGTCTGATCCGCTTTAGGAGCGGCCGCGTGGAGAGCGAGACGGTCCAGCAAAATCCCGTGCCTATCGAGACGATCGAGTGGTAGCGCCCATGGACCAAGATCGCCAAAACAGCCTACGCCACGACGCGCAGAATACGGAGCACGAGCAGGATTTTACGACCTACCGTACCGCTCAAAGCTCAAACGATATGGTGCCGACGGTTTTTCGCCGCGGCATCTACCGCACAATCCGAGGCAGTCTTAAGCGCTTTTTGTCCATCGTGGTCATCACCGCGCTCGGCGTGAGCGTGATGTGCGGCCTTAAGGCGGGCTGCGAGGACCTGCGCGATTCGGTCGACGCCTATTTTGACCAGCAGAATGTCTATGACATTAACGTGCAGTCGACCTATGGCCTTACGCGCGACGATCTCGCGGCCATCCAAGAGGTCGACGGCGTCGAGACGGCCGAGGGTATCTACACCGAGACCGCCTACACCGCCGTGGGCACAACGCGCGAGCGCGTGGTCGTGCAGAGTCTCTCCAAGGAGAACATCGATCAGCCGGTGCTGGTGAGCGGCGATTTGCCCGAGAGCGCCGATGAGGTTGCGGTGACTTCGAAGTTCCTGAAGGCTTCGGGCAAAAAGCTCGGCGATACGGTGAGTTTTGCCGCCAATGACGCAAGTTCATCGAACCAAAGCGCCAAGGATCAGTTTGCCGCGGGCGATTACACCATTACGGCCGAGGTCCTCGATCCCACTGATGTGAGCTCCGACTCGACAGTCAACGCCTTTCGCGCTGCTTCGGCGGCGGACTATAAGTTCTATGTGAGCGAGGACGCCGCGACATCTTCTTCCTACTCCGCGGTCCACGTGATCGTCGAGGGAGCCAAGGATCTCAACTCCTATTCGGATGCCTACGCGGCAAAGATCAATGAGGTCAAGGGCAATATAGAGAAGATCCGCGAGGAGCGTGAGAAGGCGCGCGCTCAGGAGCTGACGGTCGACACGCCGACAAGCTTGGATGCGGCCGAGCGTCAGGCCGCCATGCTCTTTGGGATCGAGCAGGATAACATCAACCGCATGGCAGAGGGCAGCGAGGAGCGCGTGCAAGCGCAGGCCGACCTGGACCAGCGCCGTGCCGCTGCCGACCAACAGTTTGCCGACGCCCGCGCCGAGCTTTCCGACCTGGGCGAATGCACCTGGTACATCCAGGACCGCGGCAATATCGCAAGCTACTCGAGCGTGGAGAGCGATAGCTCGTCAATTGAAGCCATCGCCACGGTGTTCCCGTTCATCTTCTTTATCGTCGCCGTGCTCATCAGCCTTACCACCGCCACACGCATGGTCGAGGAGGAGCGCACACTCATCGGCCTGTATAAGGCGCTCGGTTATTCGCGCGGGCGCATCCTGTCCAAATACGTGGACTACGCGCTGTGGGCTTGTCTGATCGGCGGCGTGCTCGGTAACATCATCGGATTTGTGGGCCTGCCGCTGTTCCTGTTTACGGTGTTCGACGACATGTACTCGCTGCCCCAGATGCTACTTTCGTACGACATCGTGTCCTCGATCGTTTCGGTGACGCTGTTTGCCGTGGGCGTGGTGGGCGCTACGATTATCGCCTGCCGCCACGAGATGGCCGAGACCCCGGCCTCGCTTATGCGTCCCAAGGCCCCGCGCGCTGGCTCGCGCATCTTGCTCGAGCGCATCGGCTTTATCTGGCGCCGCATGGGCTTTTTGAACAAGGTCTCTGCACGCAACCTATTCCGCTATAAAAAGCGCGCCTTTATGACCATCTTTGGCATCGCCGGCTGCACGGCGCTTGTGATTTGCGGCATGGGCATTCGTGATACGTCGGTCGCGCTTTCGCCCAAGCAGTACGGGCATATCACGCGCTATGACCTGCTGGCGGTTGCCAATCCCGACGATTTTTCACAGACGTGCGCGGCGCTCGACGAGCGAAGCGCAGCCAAGGATTCCGACGTGACCGTGTCTTCGACGCTGTCGATTATGACCGACAACGTCACCTTTACATTTGGCGGCAAGAGCGAGACCGTGCAGCTGATCGTGGTGCCCGATGACCGCACGAACGACCTGGACGACTACGTGCGTCTCGAGGATGAGTCCAAAGAGCCTCTATCTTTGCGTGACGGAGATGTGTACCTGAGCAAGAGTTCACAGCTGGTGCTGGGGATTCAACCGGGCGATACGGCACACGTCCAGGATTCGTCGCTCAACGTAGCCAAGGTCAAAGTCAGCGACATTTCGCTCAACTATCTGGGCAACACGCTTTACATGACGCAGGGCACCTATGAGCGCGCGTTTGGGCGCAGCGTTCGCCTCAATGGCATCTTTGCGCTGCTCAAGGGTTCGTCGACCGACCAGATTGCGTTTAGCAAGAAGCTTAAGAGTGACGGCTGGCTTTCGATTTCGAGCACGGCCGAGCATTGGGAGAACTTCGAGGCGAACTTCACTATTATCAATTCCGTCGTGGTGCTCGTGACCTTTATGGCGGCGTGCCTGTCGTTTGTGGTGGTGTTTACGCTGTCCAACACGAATATCTCCGAGCGCGAGCGCGAGCTGGCGACCATCAAGGTGCTTGGTTTCCGTCGCGGCGAAGTGCATCACTACGTCAACAAGGAGACGCTGATTCTTACGGCAATTGGCGCCGCGCTGGGCGTGCCGCTGGGCGGCCTGCTGGCCGAGAGCTTTACGTACATCCTGCAGATGCCGTCGCTGTACTTTGACGTCGAAGTCGAGCCGCTGAGCTATGTGCTTGCCGTGGTGCTGTCCTTCGGCTTTACGTTTATCGTCAACCTCGCCACCAACCGTACCCTCAATAAGATCGACATGGTCGGCGCCCTCAAGAGCGCCGAGTAACCTGTCCTGGGATTCAAGTTCTAGCGAGCTGCCGACGCGCCCGCAGCAGCATTTTTGCATAAACCGCCCCGCCAAATGCATACTTTGACGGGACGGTTGCTTTTTGCCCACGGGTACCCCAGGGGGCGGCGTGCAAATTCCTGAGTTTTCAGCATCCCGGAGCCCGCGGGTGCGGGAACGGGTGCACAAAACCGCGCTGAATGCCCTGGTCCTGGACCCCCAATGCCTCAAGGACCGATCATTTTTTACAGGATGCGGCCCATGGTGCCTGCCTTTCGCCCAAAATCCAGTATGCAGGCGCCCTCGGCTGCTGAATACTCCCAAAAATGCACGCCGCATCCTACCCCAGGCACCCGTAGCAAGAAGACGAATAGCCTCGGCCTCCCTAGTTACCGCAGGAGGCCCCAGGGCTTACCTCCCAAATCTTTCCGCAGGACGGAAGGACCCCGCCGCGCGAAGCGCACGGCGGGGTCCTGACATGTCCGAGGACGATTTGGGAGGTAAGCCCTGGGGCCTCCGATGGGGGCGGTTACAGCCGAGGCTATTCGTCGCCGAAGCTGATGCCCAACGCCTTGGCCTCGCGCACAAGATCGCTCTGGGGGTCGACATACTTGAGCTTGCCGGCGACATCCTCGAGCGGCATGTGACACATCTTGCCGTCACGCAGGGCGATCATGTAGCCAAACTCGCCGCGTAGACAGCCCAGTGCCGCCTCGACGCCGCACTGGGTCGCAAAGATGCGGTCCTGGGCGTCGGGCTGGCCGCCGCGCTGCGTGTGGCCGGGGATGGCGACGCGGGTCTCGCGACCGGTCTTGGCCTCGATCTCCTTGGCGATGTCGTAGACGATCGACGGGCTCGTGCGCTCGGCGAGTTTCTTCTTGTACTCCTTCTTGGACAGCGCCGCGTCCTCCTTGGAGATAGCGCCCTCGGCGACGGCCACGATGGTAAAGCGGCTGCCGGTCTCCATGCGATGCTCGATGGTCTTGATGACGTTATCCATGTCGTAGGGGATCTCGGGAATCAAGATGACATCCGCGCCGCCCGCGACGCCGGCGTATAGCGGGATCCAGCCAACCTTGTGGCCCATGATCTCGATAACGAACACGCGGCCGTGGCTCGAAGCGGTGGTGTGAATGTCGTCGATGCACTTGGTGGCGACGTCGATGGCGCTCGTAAAGCCAAACGTCAGCTCGGTGCCCCAGGTGTCGTTATCGATGGTCTTAGGCAGGGCGATAACGTTGAGGCCCTCTTCGCGCAGACGGTTGGCGGTCTTGGTGGAGCCGTTGCCGCCCAGCATAAACAGGCAGTCGAGCTGCAGCTTATGATAGGTGTGGACCATTGCCGGCACCTTCTCGACGCCGTCGGCCTCGGGAATATCCAGGCGCTTGAACGGCGTACGGCTCGTGCCCAGGATGGTGCCGCCACGGGTAAGGATGCCGCTAAAATCGGCGGGCGTCATGACGCGGAACCGGCTGTAGATAAGGCCCTGGTAGCCGTCCTCAAAACCATAGATCTCAATAGGCTCTTCGCTATTGGTCATAAGCGTTTTGACAATGCCGCGCATGGTGGCGTTGAGCGCCTGGCAGTCGCCGCCACTGGTAAGAAGACCGATCCTAAGCATGATGAATCCTTCCGGGCAAGTTATAACATGCGCATAAGTTTACCCCCGCACACTGTTGATACGGGGGTAAAACGTGTTAGCTCAAGCGTATGGAAATGTAAACAACGTCAGGCGAGCGTAAGGTCGACGAGCCTGGGTCCTTACAGTGCGAAGGCGTCGACGTCGCCCCAGTGGCGGCGCAGCGTAATGGCGGCGGCGGGTTCGGTATTGTCAAAGACGACCGACCATTGCGTATTGCTGGTGATGTCTTCCGGATTGGGTTCTTGCGCTGCGGCACGCAGGGCTTTCCAGACAATCGTTTCGTCCTGGGCACCGACATGGGCGTCAAGGACATCGGCGATTGCGACGGCGCGCTCTTTACCATGGCCCAGCTCGCCATTCTTTTGGTTGGGCAGCACTTCGTCGCCATAGCAGGCGTAGAAGTTCGTAACTTGGCGTACAGGAGTCGCTTTGAAAGCACGGTCCGGATCGCGCGGATCCCACTCTACTACGCGCGCGTCACCGGCGGCGTCGTTGATAAAGAAGTGGTAATCGCGTCCTGCCATGGCGTGCATGTCGTAGGCGGAAAGCAGGTCGACAGCTTCTTGCGTGGTGGCGGCACGGTCGAGCACCAGGCGGATGGCGAGCGAGGTATTGATGACGGGGCGCTGCGTGTCCTGGTCACAGGGCTTGGAGTCCAGAGTGAGTACGGCAATGGACACGCCGCATTCGTTAACACCGTCGAGCTGGGCAAACGGGCCCATGAGTGCGGCGGCGCGTCCGCCGACGGAGTCAAGCGGAGTGTTATCGCCCAGGTTGTTAAGGGCGGCAAACCCGATGGAGGCATAGCCGTCGCGTGGGTGATTGCGCACCAGCAGCGCCGAGGTGTCGTCCTTAAAGTCGTAATTGCGACCGGTGCGCACGCGGCCTTCGGCATCTACGGCGACAAAAGCGCTGCAGGCAAACTGGGGCGCCTGGACATGTACCGGCACACCGGGCAGCACCTGCGCCACCACGGCATCGATGTAGGCCTGGTCGTCGCGCACGCCAGCGGCGATGATGCGATCAAGATCGTAGTCGTAGGCGATGTCGATTGCGTACAGGTCATAGCCATCCGCGTAGCCGGTCAAGCGTTTGAGCGACGCGGCGGACTTGATTTGCTTGTGATAAACGATACCGGTGGCAGCGGCAAGGCCGACGGCGACTCCCGCGACACCGCAGGCGATGGCAATGTTACGTGGCTTCATGGCGGCTCCTCTCGTCCTGTTAGCGTAATTGTCGCAAAAGGTGCACGGGCATGATGGCTCAACTTGGTGAGCGGTGCGGGATTAAACACGGAATGAAGAGTGCAGCGCTGGCGCGGCGGGGTATGCTGGAAGGGACCATCAACCCAGCGAAAGGGGAGAGCATGACGGATCAGGAAACGCCCGAGCGCGCGCATGTGACGGCCGATGATATCGAGGCCGCCAACGACCTTATCGACTTTATCGAGGCATGCCCCAGCATGTTCCATACGGCGGCGACCATTATGGCCGAGCTCGACGAGGCGGGCTTTACCTACCTGTCCGAGAACGCGGCGTGGGACATCGAGCCGGGCGGGCGTTATTACACGCAGCGCAACACCTCGAGCGTTATCGCCTTTAAGGTGGGCGAGGACCTGGCTGCTACGTGGGGCGAGGACGGCGTTGCCGGCGACTACCATTTTCAGCTGACGGCGTCGCACAGCGACTCGCCGACGTTTAAGGTTAAGGCCGTGCCCGAGCTCGACGGCGCGGGCGAGACGCTGCGCCTGAACACCGAGGCCTACGGCGGCATGATCGACTACACCTGGTTCGACCGTCCGCTGGCACTCGCGGGCCGCGTGCTGGTACGCGAGGGCGACCGTATTGAGAGCCGCCTGCTTGCCACCGAGCGCGAGGTCGCTATTATCCCGAGCCTTGCCATCCACATGAACCGCGGCGTTAACGAGGGCTTTGCTCCCAACCGAGCCGTCGACCTGTGCCCGCTCATCAGCGCCGGCGAACTCAAGCAGGGAGATTTTGATGCCCTGATTGCCGAAGAGCTGGACGTTGAGCCCGAGCAAATTCTGGGCCGCGATTTGTTCCTGGTCAACCGCCAGGATGCGCGCATTTGGGGCTGGGCCGACGAGTTTATCTCGACGCCCAAGCTTGACGACCTGGCCTGCGCCTACACCTCGCTGCAGGCATTTTTGGGTGCCGAGAACGCGCACGATGTTTCGGTCTTCTGCTGCTTCGATAACGAGGAGGTTGGCTCCGAGACCAAGCAAGGCGCCATGTCGACGTTCTTGGCCGATGCACTGCGCCGCATTAACGGATCGTTGGGCTTTGACGACGAGTCGTACCATCGCGCCCTTGCCGCATCGATGCTCGCGAGCTGCGACAACGCACATGCCGTGCACCCCAACCACGCCGAGAAGTGCGACGCCCGCAATCAGGTTGTGCTCAACGGCGGCATCGTCATCAAGGAAGCCGCCAACCAGCACTACTGCACCGATGCCTTTAGCCGCGCGGTGTTCCAGGCCATCTGCGATGACGCCGACGTGCCAACGCAGGCTTTCGCCAACAAGAGCGACATGGCCGGCGGTTCCACCCTGGGCAACCTGTCGAATATGCAGGCGAGCATGCATGCCGTGGACGTGGGCCTGCCGCAGCTGGCCATGCACTCAAGCTACGAGACCGGCGGCGTGCGCGACGTGATGTACGCCATCCGCGCTCTCACCGCCTTCTACGAGCGAAACCTAACCATCAACGGCGCCGAAAGCGTAGAGCTCTAATACCTGCCAAAAAGGGACAGGTTTATTTTGCAGGTTTTATCTGGGCAAATGCAAAGGGTGAAACCGAGCTAGATCGGTGGTACGTGGCCGCCGAGGTGCAGTGCACCTCGGCGGCTTTTTGTGCACAGAGTGCGGCTAATGCTAATAAATGCTATACGTGCTTTACGTATCTACCATAGAGTTTTATGATGATTTTAAAGTATTAAGGAGGGGTCATGACCACAACAGCCGCTCAGATCAACGTACGTCTCGATGCCGATCTTAAAAGGAGCGGGGACGCCGCTCTCTCCAGGGCCGGTATGACGCCGAGCCAAGCGGTGCGAGCGCTCTGGCAGCTTGCAGCGTCGCTGGCCGATCGCCCCGGTGCGCTCGAGGATATCCTGCTGCCCAGTCGTGTCCGGGCGGAACAGCGCGAGCGCGAAAAGGCCGCTAAACGTAAGCTCGAGCTCATGGATCAGGGGTCGAAGCTGTTCGCTGCCGCTTGCCGTGAGTCGGGAATCGATATGGTCAAGGCTCAGCCCTCGGGCGATGAAGAACTCAAACGGAATGCCTATGCGGATCGCTATGGCGAGGAGATGAGCTGGCTCTATGAGTGAGGCTCCAAAGCGCATCTTGGTTGACACCAACGTGTGGCTCGATTACTTCATTCCCTCACGACGTGGTCGTTCGGTGGCGATTGAGTTTTTACGCGATGCATGCACGGTGCAGGTGGATTTGCTGTATGCGGCGACATCGTCCAAAGATCTGTTCTATTTGATTTCAAGTGAACATAAGGCATGGTATCGGCGCGAGCATGGCTCACTATCCCAAGATGCCGCCGTGGCGGCGACTTCGCTTGCATGGGATTGTCTTAGCGTGCTGTCGCAGCTTGCCACGCCAGTGCCCTGTGACCTGAGCGATATATGGATGGCGAGCAGGCAGCGTGAGCTCCATAGCGATTACGAAGACGATTTAATCATTGCGGCAGCGATTCGCTCCCAAGCAGATTTACTGGTCACCAACGATGTCAAGCTCTGTTCGCATGCGCCCGTCGCAGCAATGAACGTCGAAAACGCAAGAAACTATCTAACAACACTTAAATAGCGCTAGACCCCTCTGGTCGAATAATGGCCAGCGAGAGCCCACAGGTAGGGCCGCGCCAGCAAAGCGCCGCAGGTCGAACAAAAGTCAGCGAGAGCCCGCCGTTTGAGACAAGGTGCCGTGAAATGAAAAGGCGCTGACCTTCTGGTCGCGCCTTTGAAATTGAACGGCAGATTGGCCAAACGGCGGGCTCGCAGCGTCGGCTCATTACGCCGTTTGTAAAACGGCGTAATTCTTAGTGTTCGATCCAGCAGCGTAGGGTCTCGCCGGCCTGCAGGTGACGCAGATTCTCCGCGGCGATGTCGACCACGTTGTTGAGCGTGGCTGCCAGGTGGAACCAACCGGAGACGTGCGGCGTGATGAGCATGTTGGGCGCATCCCACAGGGGGCTTGTCTCGGGCAGCGGCTCGGGGTCGGTGACGTCGACCGCGGCGCCGGCAAGGTGTCCGGACTCAAGAGCGGCAACCAGATCGTCGGCAACAACAAGGTCGCCGCGACCGCCGTTGGCAAAGAAAGCGCCCGGCTTCATCGCGGCAAAGAACTCGGCATTCGCCAGACCGCGGGTCTCGGGCGTGCTGGGCATAAAGGACGCGACAACGTCTGCCTCGGCCAGGCGCTCGGGCAGGGCATCCATGCCGTCCATGTCCTCAAACACAATGGGGTAGACGAGCGGATGGCGCTTGATGCCGCGGACGTGCGCACCCATACTGCGGCAGAGCGTGGCGAAGTGGCCGCCGATATCGCCCGCGCCCAGCACCAGCACGTTGGCGTTTTTGAGCGAGGTGACCGGGCCCAAGTCCTCCCAGCGATGCTCGCGCTGCAAGTCGTGGTAGCCGGGCAGGCGCTTCATCATGGAAAGGACCATGGCAAACATATGCTCGCTCACGGCCTGGCCGTAGGCGCCTACCGAGCAGGAAAGCTTAGCGTCGGCTGGCACGGTGCCGGCGGCTAAGTAATCGTCATAGCCGGCAGTCTGCAATTGCAACAGCTGGAGATGTTCGCATGCCGTGAGCATGTCAGGGTCGATGTTGCCCAAGATCACGTCGGCGTTGGCGACCTGCTCGCGCGTGGCGGCGTCGGCACTCGTGTAGAAAAAGTTCTCGCCCGGAGCACTCGACTCAAGAATTGCGCGATGGCGGTCGTTGACGGGCAGCAAAACCAGGATGTTCACAAGCAGTCCTCTCCGCTCGACCTGCCAAAAAGGGACAGGTTCATTTTGGCAGGTTTTATCAGGCAAAACGTTCAAATAAAACCGCCGGATGCAAGACGAGCGTGCCCGTCAGCATCCGGCGCATCCACGGTTACCAGCTCAGCAGCTCGTAGCCGTCCTCGGTCACCACGAGCTGTACCTCGCACTGGGCCGAATCGCTGCCGTCCTTGGTGCGCACACACCAACCGTCGCCCTTGCTGATCTTGATGTCGGGCGCTCCGGCATTGACCATAGGCTCGATGGTAAAGACCATGCCCGGAGCCATGATGGTGTCCACATCGGGTGCCTCGGTGGTAAAGCCCACAAACGGGTCCTCGTGAAACTCCTTACCGATGCCGTGTCCGCCGTACTCGCGCACCACGCTAAAACCGGCGTCCTCGACCGTCTTTTGCACGGCCTCGGCCATGACGGACAGCGGCAGCCACGGCTTGACGGCCGCCAGACCCGCCTCCACGCTGGCGCGGGTGACGTCGACCAGGCGCTGGCGCTCGGCCGAGACCTCGCCGATGCAGAACATGCGGCTCGAGTCGCTAAAGTAGCCGTCTAGGATCGTGGAGCAGTCCACGTTGATGATGTCGCCCTCGTGCAGCACGTCCGTATCGCAGGGGATACCGTGGCAGACAACGTCGTTGATCGAGGTGCACACGCTTTTGGGGTAGCCCTCGTAGTTGAGGTCGGCCGGCGTACCGCCGTGCTCGACGGTGTAGTCGTAGATCATCTGGTCGATCTGGTTGGTGGTCATGCCCGCGGCGATGTGCTCGCCTACGTAGTCGAGCACGCCCACGTTGATGGCGGCGGAGCGCTTGATGCCCTCGATATCGGCGGGCGTCTTGTAGAGCGTGCGGGGCAGAACCTCCCAGCCCTCCTCCCACAGGCGCTCGAGGCGCTCGTCGAAGGCGCTGTGACATTTCTTATATTTTTTGCCGCTGCCGCACCAGCAAGCGTCGTTGCGGCCGGGTACGGGTCCTTTGTCATACATGGCTAACTTCCTTTCATCCGCAGCTAGTATAGACCACTCGCAGAGCAGCTGCGTGCTAGTAGCTCACCTGGCAGGGAATGCCGAGGGCTTGGACGCGCGCAGCAATGGCGTCGAGCGCCTCAGGCGCCGCTTTGGCAAGGCCGGCGATCGGCGTCTCGCGCGCCACCGTGTAGATGGTCGCCTCCTGTGGGCGAATGCGCTCAAGCGCCGCGAGCCAGGGGGCAACGTACTCCTCGCCGGTGTTGTCGATGAGCTTGCCCTGATACTCGCCGGTCAAAAAGATCGTCTGGATAATAACGTGACCGTCAAAGCTTGCGAACGTCTCAATCTGGTGCTCCACATCGTAGGGGCCAACGGGCTGGTCGAGCAGCTGGATAAATGCCGGGTCGACCGTATCGAGCTTGAGGATGTTGTCGTCGACCATCATGAGCGCATCGTGTACCTGGGGACGGTCGGCGCGCGTGCCGTTGGAGAGCACGGCGATCTTGGAGTTTGGGGCAAGCTCGTCGCGCAGCGCGACGGCGCCGGCGATGGCCTGCGGAAACTCCGGTGCGGCGGTGGGCTCGCCG
Source organism: Collinsella sp. (assembly GCA_031296755.1). Classification (GTDB taxonomy): domain Bacteria; phylum Actinomycetota; class Coriobacteriia; order Coriobacteriales; family Coriobacteriaceae; genus Collinsella. The sequence goes on along the minus strand of JAUMMZ010000021.1, from coordinate 120,854 downwards.
TTGCCTGCGAAGGTGATCACATCGGGGAGCTCGCCCTCGGCTGCCATCTCGCGCAGCTTTGCCTCGAGCGCGTCGAGTACCACGGCAGCTGTGTTGCACGGCTCGTGGCAGGGGCGCTCGGCGTTGAGGCCGTTTTCGCAGTAGATGCAGTCGAACGTGCAGATCTTGCCGCTCGCCGGCATCATGTTGACACCGAGCGAAAGGCCCAGGCGACGGCTGCGAACGGGCCCAAAGATGGGGCTGGCATTTAGAAACGTAGACATAGGTAAAAGCTCCTCAAGACAATTAACCTTAAGCATAGCATCGGCTCCAACGTATGGTCCGGGCTTGTGCTTTGCAGGTTTCGTTTTTTAACTCTGCCTTCGATGCCGCGTCATGAAAGGTATCGGGTCGGGTACAGTTAATCTGTTAACAAAGCGCAAGACGATGGGGCACAACATGGATTTTACGGTCGAGAATGCGGGCACCACGATTGCCTGCCGCGAGTATGCCGGCCCGGTTGCATCGTCCGATGCACCCGCCTTGGTATGCGTGCACGGTGCGTGCGTCGACGGCGTCTTTTTTGACGCCATCGCCCGCGAGCTCGCCCGTGACTGTCGCGTCATTGCCTACGACCGCCGTGGTTGCGGCGAGAGCGGCGACGCTGCAGACGGACGCTACGACCTCGCCGCCCAGGCCGCCGACCTGCAGGCTGTTATCGAGCATATTGGCGCTCCGGCAAACGTGCTCGCGCACAGTGCCGGTACGTTGGTGGCCCTGGAGCTTCTCCGTGCAAACCCCGCCATAATCTCGCGTGCGATTCTGCATGAACCCGCCGTGACGGATGAGGGCGCCGGCCTGGGTGCGGCCCCGGTTTTGCTCGAGATGATCGCTGCGGGAAAGGTCTCCAGGGCATTACGGGCCTTCCTGGGCGCCATCGGCGATTCGGACCCTGAGGCCCCCAAGTTAACCGAGGCAGAAGCCAAGCATGCCCTGCGCAACGGCCGCAGTTTCATGGCGAACGAATACGGGATTACTATGACCTGCATTCCCGATTGGGATAGTGTTCGTGCGTCAAAAACGGTGGCCGCCGTGCTTTTGGGCGAGCTCTCGATTGGTACGTCCCGCGAGGCGGGAACGAGGATGGCGGCTGAGCTTTTGGACTGTCCGCTCGTAATGGTTCCCGGCGCGCACAACGGCCTGCGCGATCGCCCGGCAGCGGCTGCCCAGACTGTCCGTGGCATCCTGGAGCTCTAGCAGCCGTTAAAATCAAAACAGGCTTCACCCGCAAACGTTTCGGCTGTGTTAACAAATGTGCTCAAAACCTTACGTTTGCGGCTCCAATTGCGCCGTCTGCCAACTCATAAAAATGTAACGGCATTCACGTGCTTACCTGCATCGGCAAGGTGTTACCCTTGTAACATTTGGAACCCACCGCTACTATGCGAAGCTATCGAAAGGGCCCCATATGCTCAATAATCACGAGGCCAATCTAACCGACGAGGAGGCTGCCGTCGAGGTCGCCCGCGTCGCGAAGACCTACCCCGTGGTACGTTTGCTGTCGGCCGATCAGATTAAGAGCGAGCGTAACTGCCTGCTCGCCGGCGATCGCTGCCCTTGTCTGCGTCAGTCGAGTCTTGAGGCCTTGGCAGATTCGGGTGAGGTGTCGGAGCAACTGCTCAACGATGGTGTTGAGTACCGCGCCCGTCTGCGCCCTCTAAAGGTCGAGGGCGAGCCTCACGTCTTGCTGATGGTGCGTCCGATTGATGAGCAAGAGGCCACAGAAGAGGACCTTGTCTACACCGACGTGCTGACGGGCGTGCGCAATCGCCGATATTACGAGGAAAAGCTCCGTAGCGCCCGCATGAATGCCGGCATTGCGATGATCGACCTTGATGATTTTAGGGTCTTCAACGATACGTGTGGCCGTCATGCCGGCGACCTTGCGCTCGGTGCTGTGGCGACAGCCATGCGCAGCGGAATCCGTTCGACTGACGAGCTTGTGCGCTATGGCTGCGACAAGTTTGTGGTTGTCATGCCCAATATTCCCTCCGATGACTTCACCCGTCGCCTGCATCAGGTATCCGATGCCGTTCATGCCACGATTATTCCGGGCCATGAGTACGTGAGCTTGACGGCATGTGTTGGTGGCGTTCTCATTCATGGCGAGACGGTCGATGAGGGCGTTGGCCGCGCTGTCCAGTTATTGAGCCGCGCTAAGGCAAAAGCCGGTACGGTCGTGACCGATGCCGATTCCATCGAGGCCTTCCAAAGCGAAAAGCCTTTGGTGCTTATTGTCGATGACTCCGAGATGAACCGAGCCATTCTCAGCGAGATGCTCAAGGACGAGTATTGCATCCTCGAGGCCGACCACGGTCGTGCGGCGCTCGACATGGTCGACCGCTATGGCGATGAGTTGTCGCTCGTGCTGCTGGATATTGTCATGCCGGGCGTAAGCGGCTTTGAGGTGCTGGCCGATCTGTCGCGCCGATCGGTTAGTGACAATCTGCCCGTCATCATGATTTCGAGCGAAGATTCCGATGATATGGTTCTGCGCGCGTACGAGCTGGGCGCCTCGGACTATATCAACCGCCCGTTTGACTCCCGTGTCGTGCGCCGCCGTGTGAGCAACACCATCCGCCTATACGCCAAGCAGCGCCGCCTGACGAACCTGCTGTCCCAGCAGTACAACGAGCGCGTCAAGAACAGTCGCATGCTCATCGACATCATGGCCGGCGTCATGGAGCTTCGTAACGGCGAGAGCGGCAGGCACGTTACGAACATCGAGAAGCTGACCGAGCTGCTGCTTGGCTGTCTGGTCCGGCGTAGCGACACGATCTCCCTCGACAATGAGGAACGCTCCACGATCGCCCTGGCTTCGGCGCTGCACGATATCGGCAAGATGTCGATTGACGATGCGATTCTCAACAAGCCCGGACGCCTTACGCCCGAGGAGTTCGAGATTATGAAGACGCATACCACGATCGGCGCCGACATGCTGCTTGAGTTGGGTAGCCAGCACGCTGGCAATGCGCTTATGGAATATGCGTACCAGATTGCGCGTTGGCACCACGAGCGCTGGGACGGCAAGGGTTATCCCGATGGCCTTAAGGGCGACGAAATTCCCATTGCCGCACAGGTGGTTTCGGTGGCCGACGTGTACGATGCGCTGACGAGCGTGCGCGTGTACAAGGACGCTATCCCGCACAAGGAGGCAATCCAGATGATCCTGGACGGTAAGTGCGGCACCTTTAACCCGCTGCTGCTCGATTGCCTGCTCGAGGTGCAAGACCAAATTGCCGAGACGTTGGCACGCCCCGCTGACGTCGTCGCGTTTCCCACGATTTAGTTTGACCAAAGGAGTTTTTAATCCATGATTTCCATGCGTGAGGCGTATGAGAAGATCGGCGCTAATTATGATGACGCGTGCGCTCGGCTGATGGGCGGGGAAATGCTTGCCCGCTTTGCCCTCAAGTTTTTGGATGACGAGAGCATGGACAAGCTGGAGGCCGCCATGGCGGCGGGAGACGCCGAAGGTGCGTTTATGGCAGCGCACACGCTCAAGGGCGTGAGCCAGAACCTGGGATTCGATAATCTGTATGAGCCGGCGGTCGTGGTGACCGAGGCGCTGCGCGGCGCCGATGCCGTTGACGGCGCTCGCGAGGGAATGCATGCGTTGCAGCAACAATATGCGGCAACGATGTCGGCCCTGCGCGAGGCGGGCGAGTAAGAGGTTGTGAGCCTTGATGACTATGAGAGTGGATAATCTCCCGTTTTAGGCCCGGTGGTGGCCTCGAAGTGGGAGATTATCCACTCTCGTTCGATACGTGTCCAAAAATCCACTCTCACCCCTTCTGATTAGTGAATGGGCTATGCGCACTGGCGGGGCTTTCCGCATGCAATCAATATCGTTGTTCGATAAACTGTTCGAATAACGATAGAGTCGATGAGGGTGAGTGTATGTCTAACAGCGTTCAGCGTATGGCCAAAGCGGGCGAAAATATCAGGAAGCTTGGCTTTTGCATGGCAGCCGTTTTTGCAGGGATGCTCGTCGCTTTTGCCGCGTTGGTTGTTTACGTGATCTGGTATGCGGTTGCAAACGTTGCTTCTGTCGATTCTTTCGGCGTCGTGACGCTTCTCGATGGCGGGTGCATCGTTATCCCAAGCGGACTGTGCCTGGCACTCGTCGTGGGTATTTCGCTTGTCGTTCTGTGTGGGATCAGCCGTAACATCTCGCGAGGCGTCTCGCCCTTTACCAAGACGCATGTGCGGCTTATCCGTGTTCTTGCGCTTGCCTTTGCTGTTAACGCCGCGGTTTCGCTTATTGGTGCCTACGGATCGGTCAATCTTACCATTGGTGGGCTGGAGCTTTACGTCGTGCCTCATTCCTTCGTTATTGAGATTTGCCAAGGCGTTGCCTTTGATGCGGGGTCGCTTATCGGCGCGGCTGTCTGTCTGTGTATCTCGGTGATCTGGAGTTATGCCTCGCTGCTCCAAGAGCAGTCTGACGAGCTTGTGTAGGAGGAAGCATGAGCTATCTCATCATCGAGCTTGAGACGCAGCTACTTAAGACCGGAAAGACCAGTGCTGATCTGATTCGTGCCACGGGGCATACTCCGGCTAATATTTCTAAGCTAAGAAACGGAAAAATTAAAGCTATTCGCCTTAAGACGCTTCTCGATATTTGCGATGAACTTGACTGTCAACCGGGAGATATTATTCAGCGTGTGAGTGAGAAAGAGCTTGAGGAGCTGATTGTCGAGCGCGCAAAAAATGTCGTGAGGCAGATGCGGGACGGTGGAGACAATGAGGCGTCGCTTCCGACATCAGTCTTCGCTGTAGATTTGAGCGACGAGTAGCATATAAAGAACAACTATAACGAAATATCAGTGTAACGGAACCCGTGTCTAACACGGGTTCTTTGTTTATTAATTATCTTGACAAATATAAGTTATCGACAAACAATAACATTAAGAACGAACGATAAAAGAAAGGAGGAACGATATGAGCTGGATTGTAAAGCCGAGTTATGTGGACCCCGGTGGTGGGTGCAACGGTTACTGCAAGGCATTCTGTGGAGCACGCGTCTGCGTCAATAACTGCAGTAAAAACTTGTGTGTTGTTAATTTCTAGCAGTTGCGGCTGCTGCCAGGCGACAGTCTGGCAGCAGCGGTTTTGTTATCAAGCAGAATAGGAGGCCAATGAGCGCATCAGCGATAAAGCTATCAAAGGTGTCAAAGCGCTATGGAAAACGGCGTGTGTTGCATGACGTTTCCTTCGAGGTGCATCAGTCTGAACTTTGCGCCCTTGTTGGTGCAAACGGGGCGGGCAAAAGCACGCTTATTAAAATAGTGCTGGGCCTCTGTGAGCCATCGTCGGGGAGCGTGGAGCTCTTTGGAGGCAAGTCGAAAAAAGAGCTGAGCCTGATGCGGACGCGTGTCGGCTATGTGCCAGATTCCAGCGGAGCATACCAATCCCTCAGTGCGGTGGAGAATCTTCGGATCCGATGTGCGGAATGGGGGCTCGATGAGAAACGTGAGGTTCCTCGCGTCTTGGGCCTAGTCGGGCTGGACGTCGATGAGAAAAAGAGCGTGAGCAGTTTTTCTCTGGGAATGAAACGGCGACTGGATATAGCTACGGCTTTGTTGGGCGACACCGACGTACTAATTTTCGATGAGCCGGCAAATGGGTTGGACCCGCTGGGCATCGAGAGTATGTGGGCCCTTATCGGCCGATTGAATCGAGAACAGGGTAAGACCATGCTCATCTCTAGCCATGATTTGGATGAGTTGGCATCGGTTGCAACAAGTTGCGTGTTTATTCATGACGGTGAACTGCTGAAAAAGGAATCGATGGATGTCATAAGGGATGAGGCGTCGTCCCTAAAAGAATATTACAGGCGCTTGATGAACGCGGTCTCGCTATGAAGCGGGCGATCCATCCCATAAAGGCAGATATGATGCGTCTACACAGGATGTTTCCGGCGCAGTTTGGTCTTACGCTTATGTTGGCGTGCGGTCTTCTCTTCGGTGTTTTTCTAAATAACGGAGCAACGTTGCTAGGCTTTGGCTATGGCGTTTGTGGGGAGGATATTGGTTTCTTCTGGAATGCAATCGATCCTTCTGCGCCTGATGAGTCCCTTGCGCGCAGCGCTTTTGCCGGTACATCCCTGTTCGTTCCACTCATCGTTTGTTTGGTGCTTTTACAGGAGCATGGCTATAAAGAGGGATACCGAATTTCTTCAGCAAGAGGTCTCGCCCGCTTTAATGGGGCTTTGGCACATGTGCTTTCGTCTGCTTTAATAGTCGGCGCAGCATATAGCGCACTTTGCCTTCTTTTGTTTGCAATAGCCATACTGCGTGGGGGGCAAAACTACACGCACGGCATGCTGACTGCATTTTTGCCTGCGATGATAATCAACGCCGTATTGGTGATATCGGTTGCGTTGGAGACGATGACCATCTATCGGATTACAGGCAGCGCTGTATTGAGCGGGGCTGCAATCATAATTGGATTTGTCATGAGCCTGACGCTCTACGGAAGCTTCCTTCAGGTGCCTATACCATCCTTGCGATGGGTCTTACTCCTTCCGGGGCCGTACCTTGGAGTCGGATGTGCCCTTGGGTATAGCGATATGGGACAGCTGACGCTTCTGGGATATGGCGTGGCAGCCAGCTGTCTATCGGTATTGATTTACGCTCTCGTGAGCTTTCGTGCCGGGGGTGTGTTCAATGACTCGTCAGATTAGAAGATTCCTCCATTCAGAATGGAAGCATGTGAGCAAATGGGCGTACGCCTTAATCCTGGTAATTTATGCGTGCATGGTGGTATTGCAGCTTAATTCTTTCCCGATGTGGTTCTGTAGCCTCCGTGAGAACAGTTTCTTGGGCTTTTTCCCAGACCCGACACTTCGGCTATCGGCAGAGGATGTCCTTCTATTTGGTAATGCAGAGGTTTTCCGCGGTCTGCTGTTCAACGTGGCCCCGTTGGCTCATGCATTGTTCTTTCCGTTCATCGCGGCTTGCATTGTGCCGCGCTTTGTCAGTTCGGGCTTTATTGAGGAACCGTGGGGGTTGTCGGAGGCTCGGGGAGGGAAGCGTGTGTGCGCTATCGTTGCGCGAGTGGTGCTGTCTTCTTTTGCCCTTTTGGGCGCATTTATCCTGTCAAGTGTCGTTTTGTACTGTCTTAACTGCGTAATCGTTTTGGATGCTCAGCAGTATTTCAACCTGCATGTATTTTGCTATCGACTTGTTCTTGCTGCCGCTGCCTGCCTTGCATACGTGGTTTCTTGCGTAATCGTTGTTTCCTATTTTGGGTCCGGCTTCGGTCCGATTGGCATGCTGCTGCTTGTCAACGTCGTAGCGATCTACATACAGCTCGGGGCCAATTCCATGCTTCCGCTACCGTCCTCGATGCTCATGTGGATTTGCGGCGTGACCCCGTTGGGGGATGGTCAATGCGTTTCGATTTTAATTGACTGCCTAATAAACGTAGCAAGCGTTTTTGCCATCTGCTTTACAGTCGACCGATTGCGGTCGAGATTTCTTTGATTGTTTGTGAGGGATAATCATACCGAGCATACCAAATACAGGGGGGGGCGGGCACCGTGGCTGGTGTCCGCCCATTACAGTCTGAAGTGGGCCACCGATAAATTTCGATGGCGAGCATTCGGCGCATTGCCTACGATACGGGCAAGCCCCGAGGGGCCGCCGATCGGGCGCCTCCGGATGGCCGTCTGCCCCTGCCCCGTAGAGGGCCCGGGGGGTGTTGCCACCGGGGGCGCTCGCCGCTCCGGACGACTGATAGGAAACTGCCGGGCGCAAGCGCCACGGCCAGGTAATGTGGGTGTCGCAGGGAGGGGTTCCGATCGGCCTACCGATTGGAGGATAACACCGTGGCACCACCTAGAATGCCGGAAGCCGTCATCGGGCTCGATGTCGGGAAATTGTCCCATTGGGCATGCGTCGCGACCCGGGACGGCGAGATACTGCTGAGCGCCCCGTCGCGAACAGGGAGGGCGATCTGGACTCGCTGTTCGGCCGCTTCCCCGACGCGCTCGTGGTCGTCGACCAGTCGCGCAACATAGGCGCCCTCGCGCTCGCCCGCGCCAAGGCGGCCGGGATGTCGGCGGCGTACCTGCCGGGACTCGCGGCACACGGGGCCGCCAGGCTCTTCGCCGGCGACGCCAAGACCGACGAGCGGGACGCAATGGTCATCGCGAAGACGGCGCTGGGCATCCCCGACGCACTCCTGCCGGTCGGGGATCCGGGCCCGACGGTCGCGGCGGCGAGGGCGCTGGCCGCCCAGAGAAACTTCCTGACCTGCGAAAACACCAGGAGCAAGAACCGGCTGCGCAGCATCCTGCTGGAATCGTGCCCCGCCTTCGAGGCGTTGGTCGACCTGTCCGACGGTCCCCAGCTGAGGCTCATGGCATCCCTCGGCGGGGCCTGGTCGGTGGCCGGCGCCGGGCCCCGCAGGGCGGCGGCGCTCACGCGCGGGGCGGCGCGCGGCAAGATCGAGGCCCTCGTCCGCTCGACGGCCTCCTCGACAAGGCCGGACGCGGCGGCCATCGCCGCCGAGGACCGGGCGGTGAGGCTGCTCGCGCGCAGGATCTCCGAGAACTCGGCGGAGATCGATGTGATCACGGCGGAGATATCCGCCCTCCTCGAGGGCGACGATACCTACCGATGCCTCCTGACGGTGCCGGGGATCGGCCCCAAAACCGCTTCCGAGCTCGCGATCTCCATAGATATCGAAGACTTCCCAAGCCACGACAGGCTCGCGTCGTACTGCGGCCTGGCGCCGCGCAACCGCCAGTCGGGGACCTCGATCTCCTCGGTGACGGCATCGCGCCAAGGCAACAAGAGGCTGAAGAACCTGCTCATATTCTCGTGCAACTGCCTTACCCGGACAGAGGGAAGATGGGGCGATTACTACGCTAGGTGCCGAGAGCGGGGCATGCCGCACGGCAAGGCGCTCAAGGCGCTGGCACGAAAGAGGCTGAAGGTCATCTACGCGATCATGCGGGACAGGGTGCCCTACGCCGCCTAGTCGAAGCGCTCCGAACAGATTGGAGCCCATCGGCCGAAAGGCCTGGCGTTAGCATGTCGCGATTCAATCTCGAAAACAGCATTGCCCAGTTGACAAAACTATAGGAACACCCCCCTGGCATGGAAGGTTTAAGCCTGAGTGGTTTGCGGGCTAGCGGGCCTGCTTGACCTTTGCCGCTGCCTCGACAAACGACTTCCACAGGTTAAAGTCGGTCTCGAGCGTCTTCCACGTGTACTCGGGGTGCCATTGCACACCCAAGCAGAACGGCTGGCCTTCGACTTCGATACACTCGGGAACGCCGTCGGTTGCCTTGGCGACCAAGCGCGTGCTTTTACCCAGACGCTCGACGCAGCAGTGGTGTGCGGAGTTGGTCTGGATCAGCCTGTGCCCGCCAACCGCGCGCTCCAACAGCGAACCCGGCACGACCTCGACGGGATGCACGGGGTCGCTGAGCACGTGGGTGTGGCGCCACTGCGTGCGGCCCTCGCGAGCGCCCAGGCTCGGCACGTCCATGCACAGGGTGCCGCCAGTGGCGACGTTGAGCAGCTGCGTGCCGCGGCAGGTGGTAAAGAGCGGCTTCTTGGCGCGAAGCACCTCGTTAACCAGCTTAAACTCAAAACGGTCGCGAATCTCGCAGCACAGCGTGGGATCGTAAGGACGCTCGTCGCCCCAACGTTTGGGATTGACATCGGGGCCGCCGGGAATGGCGATGCCGTCGGCGATATCGACGTAATGACGGATGACCTCAATGTCCTCGGTGATGGACATCTGCAGCGGCAGGCCGCCAGCGGCAAGGATGGCATCGACAAAGACACTTGCGATTTCCTCGTTGGGGGAGAGCATCTCGGTTAAAAACGGCTCTGCCTCTTCCCAGCGCGGTGCGACGAGGATGAGTGGGCGGTCGGCGGGGGCGACGTCGACGTGCGGGGTGTAGGACGATGAAGTACGAGTTCCGATCATAGGTGTTGCTTTCGAATCCGGGTGGACATGGCACAGGGGTGCGCGGGACAAACGCTGGTGATGAATTTGCCCGCGTGGCAATTGGGTTAGTGGCCCTTGATGGAGTTGAGGAAGTCCTGGGCGCGCTTGGTCTGGGGGTGGTCGAAGAACTCGTCGGGCGTGCCGGTTTCCACGATCTGGCCGTCGGCCATAAACACGACGCGGTCGGCCACGCGGCGGGCAAAGTTCATTTCGTGCGTAATGACGATCATCGTCATGCCCTGCTGGGCCAAACGGACCATGACCTCGAGCACCTCGTTGATCATCTCGGGGTCAAGGGCGCTCGTGGGCTCGTCAAAGAGCATGGCCTTGGGTTGCATGGCAAGCGAGCGGGCGATGGCCACGCGCTGCTGCTGGCCGCCCGAGAGCTGTGCGGGCACCTTATCGGCCTGCTCGGCAACGCCCACGCGGCCCAGCAGGTCCATGGCGCGCTCACGGGCCCCATCCTTGGAGACGCCCAACACGTCGACCGGCCCCAGCATGACGTTCTGCAGCACCGTCATATGTGCAAACAGGTTGAACTGCTGAAACACCATGCCCAGCTCGGCACGCATGCGGGCAAGGTCCTTGCCTTCCTGCGGCAGGGGCTCGCCCTCGATGAGGATCTCGCCCGAGTCGATGGTTTCCAGGCGGTTGATGGTGCGGCACATGGTCGACTTGCCCGAGCCCGAGGGGCCGATCACAACGACGACCTCGCCGCGATCGACTGACAGATTGATGTCGTTGAGAACGTGCAGGTCGCCATAGTGCTTATCGACGTGCTTGAGCTCAATCAGCGGCTGATTGCCGGTAGAAGAAGTGCTCTGTGCCATGGTGCTCGGCTCCTTATGACTCGAAATGGTAAAGCGTTAGCGGATGATGGTCGCGCCGGTCTTGTGCGAAACATAGACAGCGGCCTTGTTGATCGCGACGTTGATGAGGATATAGATGACCGCGATTACCAGGTAGACCGACACGAGAGCGTCGTAGTTGGTAATGAGCACGCGGGCGTTTTGCATGAGGTCGGGGTAGCTCACCACATAGGCGACGGTGGTGTCCTTGACCACGACCACAAGCTGCGAAATCAACGACGGAATGATAAATCGAATAGCCTGCGGCAATACGATTTTAAAGGTGATTTTAGCCTTGGAGAGACCGAGCGCCTGGGCGGCTTCGACCTGGCCGCGCGGCACGGCGTTGACGCCGGCACGGAAGATCTCGGCAAGTACGCCGGCTGCAGCGAGCGCGACAGGAAGCGTGAGCATCCAAAACGACGGCAGCGCAATCTTGTACTGAGGCAGCACCAAAAAGAAGAAGTAGATGAACAGCAGGCTCGGCACGCCGCGGAAGAAGTCGGTGAGCACACGGCAGGCCAGCTGCAGCGGCTTAATGTCGCTCGTGCGGCCGAGCATAAGGCCTAAGCCCAGCACCAGCGCGATGGCGCCAGCGGTGAGTGCGACTTTAACGGTGCCCTCAAAGCCGGCAAGTAGGAACTTCAAGGTGGTGAGGTGCGTAAAGAAATACCAATAGTGGACCGAAAGCTGGCCGGTCACATAAAAGCGCTGTAGCACTAGGGCGACGAGCGCGGCCACGGCGACGAGTGAGATAGCGGTGCCGATGCGAATCTTGGCGCGCATCTTGGGGCCGGGAGCCTCGTAGAGTGCATCGCGCATGGTAAGTGCAGGGGAGGAATGCTTGCTCATCGGAGGATCCTCACCTTCTTATCGATATAGTTGCCAATGTGGCTCACCACAAAGGCCGTGCCCAGGTAGCCGAGCGCCGAGATAAAGAACGCGGCGACGCCGCCGAGCGAGCGGGTATTGATGTAGCTCACCACGCCGGTGAGCTCCTGCGGTTTAAGCGGCACCTGGCTGCCCAAGGCGGTAGTGAGCATGACGGCGATAAAGAGGTTGGTCATGGGCAGCACGCTCGAACGCAGTGCCTGTGGAATCACGATCTTGGCGAGGATACGGCTGAAGCTCATGCCGAGCGAACGTGCGGCTTCGACCTGGCCGACGCCGACGGTGTTGATGCCGCTCATAAAGTTTTCGGAACCAAAGGCCGAGCCCAAAAGGACTGTGGCGACGATAACGCAGGTGCGGTAGGGCAGGACGACCTTGAGCGGCGGCAGCGCATAGACGACGATTATGAGCAGCGCGATGCCAGGGATGTTACGGAAGACCTGGACATACAGGTCGCCAAAGACGCGCAGCGGCTTGAGCGGCGACACGCGCATCACGGTGACGGCGACGGCCAGCACCATGGCGATGACAAACGATTCAAGCGTCATGCCCCAGGTTGCTAGCAGCGCGTCGATATAGTTCTGGCCATAGAGCGACCAGAGCTCGGAGAGACTCATGCGGACCTCCCGCCGATAAGGAAAGGGGCTCCCGCGTGTACGGAAGCCCCGACAACTCAGTGAGGAAACAGTTTACCGCAATAAAGCGCATCATGCGTTTCCGTATGGTTTCGTTGCGGCTGTTACCAGGCTCGCTGCCTAGGCGCCGATCTCGGGCAGCTCGGGAACATTGGTGTCACCCGTACGGTCGCCGATGCAGATCTGCCACAGCTCGGTCCAGGTGCCGTCGTCCTCGATCTTCTTAAGGAAGTCGTTGACAAAGGCGACACCGTCGGAATCGAGCGGCAGACCGATGCCGTAGGGCTCCTTGCTGCCGAAGGGCTTGCCGGCAATCTTGTACTTGCCGGGCTCGCGGACCAGGGCGCTCTGCTGCATGTTGTTGTCGATGACGTAGGCGTCAACACGACCCTGCTGGAGTGCCTGGCGGGCTTCCTCGTCGGTCTTGAACTCCTGCTGGCTGGCCTTGGGGGCGAACTCCTCCAGGATGGCGGGGCCGTTGGAGCCGGACTGGACGGCGACGTTCTTGTCGGCCAGGTCGTCGACGCCCTTGATGTCGTCGTTATCGGCGAGCACCAGGATGGCCTGCTGGGTGTAGTAGTAGGGACCGGCAAAGGATACGAGCTTCTTGCGCTCGTCAGTGATGGTGTAGGTGGCAAAGACGGCGTCGACCTGGCCGTTCTGCAGGACGGACTCGCGCGTGTCCGAGGTCACCTGGGTGATCTCGACCTTGTTCTCGCCCAGGATGTAGTTGGACAGGAGCTGTGCGATACCGGCGTCGAAGCCGCGGGTCTGACCGTCCTTCTCGTTGAGGAGGGAGAAGAGCGTGGAGGTCTGAACGCCACCGATCTTAAAGACACCGGCGTCCTTGACGGCCGTCGCCCAGGTGCTGGCGGCGATGGCGTCGTCATCGGCCTTGGGGCCGTTGTCGACGAGCTTGTCGAATGCCTTGGCATCGAGCGTAGCGGAAACCTCGGTATCCTCGGAGCCCTTGGAGGAGCCGGCGGCGGAACCCTTGTCGGCCTCGGCGCTGGTGTCGGAGCAGCCGGCAAGACCAAGGCCGGCGACGGTTGCGAAGGTGGCGGCAACGAAGCCGCGGCGGTCGAGAACGACCTGCTGGGAGAGGTTCTTGCTCATGGTAGAACACCTTTCTCAATAAAATCCCTAGCGGTTGAGTAGAGTTATACCCTATCGCGCTCAAATGGGTCAACACGAAATAACTCAGAAACATACTTGTCTTATGGGTTATTATACCTACCAAAAAGGGACAGGTTTATTTTGGCAGGTTTTATCTGGGTAAACGTCGCTTATTGCAGCTGAGATAACGCTTTGCAGACGGCATGGTCGGTGCGGCGGCATGCCTTGCTGCTTTGTCTCAATCTGTAACAGTTAGACGAGGAAATGGGTTCTACCTGTTACAGATCGAGATTCTCTCTTCAGGGGAATTCGAATGTCTCAATCTGTAACATCTGGACGGTCAAAAGGTCCCTATCTGTTACAGATTGAGACAAAGGTCTGGGACTACGATATCTTATCTAGATCTGTAACAGTTAGACGGAAATTCGGGCCCTAGATGTTACAGATTGAGATAATCGCGTCGCGAAAATAAAAACCTCCGCAGGGGTGCTTCCCTTGCGGAGGTTTTCTTACTTGTTGAGTAGTCTCACGGCTTCGGCGGCCATATTCTCGACCGTCATGTCGTTCTGCGCGAGCAGTTCGTTGGGGTCGTAGCGGTCGGGGAAGCCCTTGGCGATGCCGAAGGTGCGCGTGCGCACGGGCGTGCAGGCCAGGTAGCACGCCACGCGCTCGCCCCAGCCGCCGTCCAAGATGCCGTCCTCGAGGGTGACGACGACGCGATGCTCGGCGGCAAGGCTGTCGAGGAACTCGCGGTCGAGCTCGGTTGCGAAGCGCGGGTTGACGAGCGTGGCTTCGATACCGTACTCGGCGGCCAAGCGGTTTGCCACACGCTCGCCTAGCTCAAAGAAATCGCCGAGCGCGAGCACGGCAACGTCGCGGCCCTGGCGCACCACGTTGTAGCGAACGGCGCTGTAGTCGGTGTCCTCGGCGGGCGCCAAATCGGGGCGGCTAACCAGGCCAATGCCCGGTACGCGGATCGCCACGGGATGCTCGCGGTGGTCGAGCGACCAGCTCAGCATGGACAGGTATTCCTCCATGCAGGCCGGCGCCAAGTAGCGCATGTTGGGAAGAGCGCCCAGCATGGAAATATCAAAGAACGAGAGGTGCGTCTCGGATGTGGTGCCAAAGATCGACGCGCCAAACACCAAGATGGTTGCGGGGGCATCGTTGAGGCACAGGTCGTGCCACAGCTCGTCGTAGGCGCGCTGCAAAAACGTGCCGTACACACCAAAGACTGGCTTGGCGCCCGAGCGCGCAAGCGCGGTGGCAAAGGTCACAGCGTGCTCCTCGGCAATGCCCACGTCGACAAACTGCTTGCCGGCCGCAGCGCGAAGCTCGGGCGTAAAGCCCATGATGTAGGGCGTGGCGGCCGTGATGCCCACGACCTGCGAATCGCGCTCGATGGCGGTGCTGAGCGCCTCGCCCGTAATATCGGCATAGGTGCGCGGTGCGGGCTCGCTCGGATGGCCCGGGCAGAGCTTGCGCCCAGTCGCCATGTCAAACGGACCCACGTGGTGCCAGCGTTCGGGGTCGCTCTGGGCCGGCTCAAAGCCCTTGCCCTTGGCGGTGGAGACGTGCAGCACGATGGGATGATCGATATTGCGCAGTTCCTGCAGCGCGTCGACCAGGGCCAAAACGTCGTTGCCGGCGTCCAAATAACGGTAGTCGAGTCCCATCGCGCGGAAAACGTTGCGCTCACAGGTGCCGTTGCTGGTGCGCAGCTCGGCCAGATTGCGATAGAGGCCACCGTGGTTCTCGGCGATGGACTGGTCGTTATCGTTGACGATGATGATCAGGTTGCTGTCGAGTTCGGCGGCATTGTTGAAGCCCTCAAACGCCAAGCCGCCCGAAAGCGAGCCGTCGCCAATGATGGTGATGACGTTATACGTGTCGCCCGCCAGGTCGCGAGCGTGCGCCAGGCCACAGCCCAGGCTCACCGACGTGGAGGTGTGGCCCATGGCGAACAGGTCGTGCTCGGACTCGTTGGGATTGGCAAAGCCAGAAGCCTCACCATAACGTTCCGGATTGATATAGGTGTACGCGCGCCCGGTTAGCGCCTTGTGGGCGTAGGTCTGGTGCGACACGTCAAAGACAATTTTGTCGGTGGGGGAGTTAAACACGCGATGGAGCGCGACCGTGAGCTCAACGACGCCCAAGTTGGGGGCAACGTGCCCGCCGACGGCGGCGGAGCTTTCGAGGATGGCGTGGCGAATCTCGCCGCAGAGCAGCGGAAGCTCGGCGCGGTCGAGAGCCTTGACGTCCTCGGGCGTTGTCGTTTGCGTAAGCAGCATCGTTGTGGGTTACTCCATGCGAATCGTGCGCCGGCACTCCCTCGGCCGGCACAATTGCACAAAACAGTCTCGCACATTTTGGCGTTTGATATGTGACGGCGGCGCGGTAATTCGCCAACTGGCGGGGCAAAACGTTTTGTCCGATGCCATACTGATGTGTTCCATGATGTTTTTATCGATTGCGCACAGGCCGTGGCTTGTCGTCGTGAGTCGCTGAAAGGAGGCAGCATGTCCGATGTCGTTCGTGCCGAGAAAATCGCGTGCGAAGTAGACCATGCTGCCCGTCAGCTGGCGCAGGCGGGCCGTCTGGACCTGACGCGCGAGTTTATCCAGCATGGCGATGTGACGGTGTATACGCATGTGACCTCGGTGGCGCGGGCAAGTCTGTCCTTTGCCGAGCGCTTGGGCCGTGCTGGCATTTCGGTCGACCGTGCCTCGCTGCTGCGCGGAGCCCTGTTACACGATTACTTTCTCTACGATTGGCACGACCCCGACCCGAGCCATCGACTGCACGGATTTCGGCATCCGTTTTTTGCCCTG
This sequence comes from Collinsella sp., assembly GCA_031296755.1. Taxonomy (GTDB): domain Bacteria; phylum Actinomycetota; class Coriobacteriia; order Coriobacteriales; family Coriobacteriaceae; genus Collinsella. Next base: position 104,522 of record JAUMMZ010000021.1, on the reverse strand, counting down.
GCACGTGCGGAGGAAGATTTTGAGCTGACGTCGCGCGAGCGGAATATTATCGTGCGGCATATGTTTCCGCTGGTGCCGGTGCCGCCGACGTGTCGTGAGGCTTGGATTGTATGCCTGGCAGATAAATGGTGCGCGCTGCGCGAGACGGTCGCCGGCCGTCTGCCGCGCAAAGACGACGCGAACGATTTGAGCGAGGGCTCGAGCGACGGCTCGAGCAAAGATTCGAGTGAAAAGAAGAGAGGGTAGACGGTGGGGACCGCGATCGACATGGCATTTGACGGCGCGACGCTTGCCGCCTGTCCGCTTTCGGCACTGGTGCTCTCGTTCGTCTTCTACGGGTTTTGCGGCTGGGCATGGGAATCGACGGTCTGCGCCATGCTCAACCACGGACGCTTTGCCAACAGCGGCTTTTTGCTGGGACCGTGTTGCCCCATCTATGGCGCGGGCGGCATTGCCTGCTGGCTTTTGCTGCGCGGGATTCCGGATGCGTCGAGCCAGTTTGTCGCTGCAGCGCTCGTATGCAGCGTGATTGAGTACAGCGTGGGCGTGCTGTTGGAAAAAACAACGGGCGCTCGCTTTTGGGACTATTCGCACCTGCCGTTTAACCTGCACGGGCGCATCTGCCTGTACTGGGCCTGCGCGTTTGGCCTGGGTGCGCTGTGCATTTGCCGTTTAGTGGAGCCGGCATTGCTGGGGCTGCTTGGCTATCTGCCGGTGCTGATTGTGCGGTTGTCCGCCTTTATCGTCGCGGTCGCGATGATGGTCGACGCGGTGTGCTCGTTGGCGAGCTGGCGGCGTCTGTCCGATCAGCTGGAGCGCGTGCGCGCCGACCTTGCCGACCGCATCAATGAGTCGCTCGCCGATGCGTCCGACTCCATGCTCGAACGTATTCCCGATTCGGCGATCGACTCGGTGGCACAGACGCATATCCGCAGCCGTGCCGTTAACGCGTGGCTGGCCGAGCTGGGCGATGCGACGCTCGATGCCCTGCGCGAGAAGGCTTCGATGCCGACGTTTATCTCGGATGGTGCTCGCGGCTTGGCGCTCGCTGCCCGCCGCGTGGCCGATGCCGCGCCGAGCATGCCACGTCCGTCGCTCAGTCGTCGCCTTGCCGGTAAGTGCATGAGCCGTCCGGTACCGAGCGTGTCACTCAGCCGCCGCGACCTACGCTTTTTCAATGCCTTCCCGCGTCTGCGCATCAATCGCTACGAAGGTGTCATTCGAGCAACTAATCTCCGCGACCGCGCCCACGAGCTGTTTCGGCGCTAGCCGGGATGGGCGCGCTCACGGCTCCCTCGCTCGCGTATTTCCCGTTCGTTTCGCGCCCGTTGCCGCGCCGTTTCCAAGATTGCGGCACCGTTTCCATTCGACAACGCCGCGTTTAACAACGCCGTATCTGGTCTACACCAGTTGCCCCTCGGCCGCATTATGGGCGCCGACAACGTTCATGCGATCAAGGGGGAGCGAATGTTCGATACGGGATCGACAACGTTTATGCTCATCTGCACCATGCTCGTGTTTTTAATGACACCGGGCCTGGCGTTTTTCTATGGCGGCCTGTCCAGGCGCAAAAATGTCATCAACACCATGCTTATGTGCTTTGGCGCCATTGGCCTGGTTGGTGTGCTGTGGATTGTTGCCGGCTGGTCACTGGCCTACGGCGGCGACGGTTCCAGCCCGTTTATTGGAGGCCTTGACCAGCTGCTGTGCCTGCCGGTGCTCGGCCAGGTGCTGCAGGCGGCCGAGGGCAATGCCGCGGACGGTGCCGTCTACCCTCAAATCATCAACATCGCCTTCCAAATGGCGTTTGCCATGATCACGGCAGCTATCGTCACGGGCAGCCTGGCCGGCCGCGTTAAGTTTGGTGCCATGACGGCCTTCCTGGGCATTTGGCTGCTCGTGGTCTATGCGCCGCTCGCCCACATGGTCTGGGGCGGCGATGGCTCCTTTATCGGCGACATCATCGGCGCACTCGACTTTGCCGGCGGCGACGTGGTGCACATTTCGTCCGGTCTCACGGGCCTGATTCTCTGCTTAATGCTCGGCCGTCGTCGCGGTTTTGGCATGGTGAGCTATCGCCCGCATAACGTGCCGTTTGTGGCGCTGGGCGCCGGCCTGCTTTGGTTTGGCTGGTTTGGCTTTAACGGCGGCAGCGAGTTCAAGGCCGACGCCGTGGCGGCGCTCGCCATCCTCAACACCGTGACGGCCAGCGCGGCGGGCATGGTCTCGTGGCTTGCCGTCGAGCGCGTGCGCACCGGCCGCCCCACGCTGGTGGGTGCCAGCACCGGTCTGGTTGCGGGCCTTGTGGTGGTCACGCCGGGTGCGGGCTTTGTCGAGCCGTGGGCGGCGCTGGTCACGGGCCTGATCGTATCGCCCGTCTGCTACCTGGCCATCAGCCATCTTAAGACCAAGTTTGGCTACGACGATGCGCTCGACGCGTTTGGTTGCCACGGCATCGGCGGCATCTTGGGCGGCGTGCTCACAGGCCTGTTCTGTGTGCCGGAGCTCTCGTGGACTGGTAAGGGCGGCCTGTTCTACACGGGCGACGTGTCGCTGCTCATCTCGCAGATTTTGGGCATTGTGGTGACGGTCGCTATTGTGTTGGTGCTCGATTTGGTGATCGCCGCGGTGGTCAAGGTGCTGTTCCACAGCAGTCTGCGCGTGGACGAGGCCGACGAGGCGCTGGGCCTGGATGCGAGTCAGCACGGCGAGAGCGCGTATCCCTCCTTCTCGGGACTTGACTAGCGGCACGGCTTCCCAGGCACCCGACCTTGCCCCTCAAACCGTCGCTTGCGTACCGAAGTACGCGGCGCTCCTCTTTCGGGGCAATCTCGGGCACCTGGAAAACCCGTGCCATGTGAAGAACAATCAATTTCTTTTATTAAAGAGAGGAATTCACTATGAAGAAGATTACGGCGATTGTTCGCGCCGAGAAGCTTGAGGTTCTTAAAGATGCGCTGTTTGCTGCTGATGTTCGCGGTATGACTATCAACCAGGTGCAGGGCTGCGGTGCGCAACATGGCTGGAAGGAATACGTGCGCGGCAACGAGTTGCTTGTTAACACGATCCCTAAGGTGCAGTTCACGCTCATTTGTGCCGATGAGCATGTCGACGGAATTGTCGACATCATCTGCAACGCCGCTCGTACCGGTGCCGTTGGAGACGGCAAGATTTGGGTCGAGCCGGTCGAGGAAGTCATCCGCATCCGTACCGGCGAACACGGCCCCGCCGCGGTGTAGAATCGACCGTCTACCATCCGCAACGTTAAAATGCTGCAATGAGGCACAAGACTTGCGTTGTGGATGGACGGATTATGGGTCGTAATAAATACCCCGAGGAGACTGTCGCGAAGATTCTCGACGCGGCGCTGGAGCTATTCTGCGTACAGGGTTATGAGGGGACGAGCATCCAAGACATCGTCGACCGCCTCGATGGCATGACCAAGGGTGCTGTCTATCATCACTTTAAGAGCAAAGAGGAGATTTTCAACGCCGCATTTGATCGGGCAACGGCTCCGATTGCTGAACACCGTCGCGCGACACTCGGTGCTGGCAATATGACGGGAGCTCAAAAGCTCAAACGACTTTATGCGCCCGAGTCCGTCGTTCCGCAAATCGAGCTATGGGCTCGCATGCATCCTGCGGCAGATCCGGTAAAAAGCTCGCGGCTGCTGGCGATGCAGTACCAAGGTTCGTTTGACGAGTCGGCCGATGGCAATCTCTTGCCAGTAATCGAGGAGGGCATCGCCGACGGCTCCATTGCGTGCGAATGCCCGCGCGAAGCAGCGGAGGCCGTATCGTTGTTAGCGAATCTTTGGCTGCTGCCATTGTTCCGTCCGCTCGAGCCCAAGGAGCGAATGCTCGCTCGCGCACAATGTTTGGCACAGATGGCGGCAGCGGTGGGGCTCGATTTGGGTAATGAAGTGCTCCAGACAACGGCCCAGATTTGGGACGTATGGAACCGTGCCGGGTGGTAATATAGATACCAACGGTATGTAATTGATTTGTGAGGGTAGCCACGGCTGCCCTTTTCAAGTCATTAAATACATACTGACAGTATGTATTTGGGGGCAGGCTTATGGCTGGGATGCGAAGAATTAGCGTTTCATTGGCGCCAAAAACAGTGCGATCTATCAGGCTATTTGGTCTTCTTGTTGCACAGCTGTGTGCGTATTCGATGCTGTCGGCACTGTGCTTTGCGTGTCCGCTCTACTTGTTCGATTGCAGCGGCTCCTCAACGTTATATGGCGCCGTCGCGGCGATAGCGTTCATACCGGGCGTGCTCGCGACTCCGGTTGGCGGGATTTTGGCGGATCGGGGAAGACATCGCGGGGTTCTTGTGGTACTCGGCATTGTTCTGATGGCTGCATCACTGCTGTTTATCCCCATGAAGCGTTCGCTGCCTCTTGCGGTTGTCGTGGCAGCAATGCTTTGCGTCCAATATGGCATCCAATCGCTGCTGAAACCGATGCTTCAAATTGAGGCGGTGCGCATGACGGGCCAAGAAAAGGTTGAGCGTGCCACTGCGTTGGTCTCGCAGATAATCATGATGAGCAATATCTTGGGGCCTGTAGTCGGGACGGCAGTCTATGGGTGCTTTGGTATCGATACTCTATGCGAAACCGCGGCGTTGACGTTTACGATTTCAGCCCTGCTGTTCGGGGGCGCACTCAAGCAAAATGCCTCATCTGAAACGATGGGAGACGGCGCGACTCGTACGACACGCCGAAACGATTTTCGGGAGTTGATTCGGTACCTGTCTCAAAACTCATCATTGCTCGTTGTGTTTTTGATTGCGGCTATTTTGAACCTTGCGTTAGTTGGGTTAACGATTGGTGCTCCCGTTATTGTTGCAAAGCATCTCGGAATGCAGTCATCCTTCGTTGGGATTATTGAGGTGGCTATGGGCTTAGGTGGTCTTGTCGGCAGTGGTTTGGTCGGTATTTGGCCGCATCGTTTTTCCTTCAAGGGCATATGTCGATATGTTGCGATGATCTGTTTTGGAGTCGTGCCGATTATTGTCACGCTACTGAGCGGTCCTGATGAATTAGCGTTTGCCGCGCTTGCGGCCGGCTCGGCATGGGTCATGGCGTGGGCAAGCATTACATCGGTCGAAATCGTTTCATTTGTTCAGCGGTCAGCGCCAAAGGAACTCTGCGGAAAAGTGCTGGCACTCGTTTATATGACGCTTTCCTGTGCAACGCCTATTGGCCAATTGGTTTACGGGCTCGCATATGATCGATGGACACCGGCGATTGTATTCGCAGGCATGTTGGCGGTGCTGACGTTGACGACGGCGCTGTTTTATCGGCTGAAAAGTCGCTTGTGGCGATTGTCTTAGCGCGCTGGGGCACCGTGAATTTGTGAAGGCAGTGGCACGTCGCGTCGTGACGGCATTGTTTGGGCGTGCCTCTCCTTCGTCTACAATATCGTGCAGACGAAGGAGAGGCACGCCCATGATCAAGATGTTTGCGAGTGACTTAGACGGAACGCTGCTGAACGCCCTGCATGAGGCGGATGGGACCATCCGCCGTGCCATTCGCGAGCTGACCGAAGCTGGCCTGCATGTGGTTCCCGCGACCGGACGCTCGACGCTGCCGATCGGCGAGCATGGCTTTACGGGCCTGGCGCTTGACGCCTGCTGCTCCAATGGATCCATCGTGCGCGACAGTCATGGCGAGGTGCTCAAAACCTGGACCATTGACCCGCAGATCACCGAGGAACTGCTCAAGGAGTTTCCGGACATTTGCTTTGATTGCTCCACGCCCGATGGCATGTTCTCGAGCGGCTCGTTCGAGATGCATCAGGCGGGCTTTAAAAAGGACAGCCCTATCAAGCGTATCGTGATGCGTGGCATGCGTGCACGTGGCGGGTATCACGAGGAGCAATATTTCGACCAGTCGATCGGTGACATCCTGCGCCACGATGTGTGCAAGATCAACTGCCGCGTGACCTCGCCCGAGCTGGAGCGTGACCTTAAAGCATATTTGGCCGAGCGATCGGACCGCGTGGTCAACGCGCCGTTCGATCCGGTGATGTTCGAGATCACGGACGTGGCGTGCAACAAGGGCGAGAGCGTGGCCTGGCTGGCGGGCTACTACGGTATTGCCGAGGATGAGGTCGCGGTCTACGGCGACGGCGGCAACGATATCGCCATGCTCAATCGTTTTCGTCACAGCTACGCGACCAAAAACGCAAGCGATGCAGCCAAGGCCGCCGCGAGCGCGACTATCGGCAGTTGCATGGTCCACGCCGTTCCCAAACACATGCTCGCCACCATGCACAAGCAAAACTCCCGCACCGTCATCGAATAATGTGACAAAGGGACAGCCCCTCTGTCACATGGGAGATGCCGGCTTTTGGCGTATAGGACTGTCTCGCTTTCGCCACCAACAAATTTCGAGTTATTCGGCCTGTCGGAGGTCGTTAAATGGCTAAAGATGCCCTCTCGGGAACATTCATACCTCTAATGGTGTTTGATTCGGTGTCGTAAGTGCGCAAATGGGCATGTATGCGCTCAAATAAGGACAAAAACCCTCAGATAATCCCGGCGGTGCATTTATACAGAACTAGCAGCGTGGCCGAATAACTCGAAAAATGTAGGTGGCAGTTCGGCGACAAGCTCGGGTACGGCAAAGGAACTGTTCCTTCGCCGTACCCGAGCTCCGATCTTCTGAAATACGAACAAACATTCGCATATCTAACTGCGCTTTGATAGAATTGATACTGTTGGCGGCAGTTCCATGTGCCGGGCAACGCCCTCCATCTGATGGGAGGTGATGCCCATGACCGATTTGATTGATTTCGTGAGACTTCTGACCGCTTTGGTCTCGTTCTTCACGGCGCTTGTCGGCCTTTCCGAGGCACTCAAGCAGCGTTCGAAGCGCAACAGAAGGGGTCGCCGCCGCTAAGGCGTTGACCCCCTAATGCAAACAACGGCGCTGCCCAGCTTTGCAGAACTTGGGCTGCCGTCGACATTATTCTACCCACGAATGACATTTTGGACAATCGGTAATGCCGCTCCAAAAGCCAGGTGGGTTGTGACAAAGGGACTGTCCCTTTGTCACATCCAAAATATTGCCTTTACGTGTTGATGCACACGGTGTGCAATAATACTCGCACTGTGCAATAGCGCACAGGTTGAGTAACAAGGAGGACGCTTGTCCCAGCTCGAGAAATGCGATCGCCGGTCCCTTCGCTCGCAGCGTGCCCTTCGCCAGGCACTTGCCAGCGAGCTTGCCGAAAGCGGCGACCTTTCGCGCATTAATGTCGCGTCGCTCACCGAGCGCGCTGGCCTTACGCGTCGCACGTTCTATTCGCATTACCGCGATATCCCCGACTTTATCAATCAAATCGAGGACGGCTTGCTGGCCGAGATCCGTGAGCGCATTGAGCTCATCACCGCAGCTCAGCTGCCCGACCTCTATCACAACATCGATGAGCTCGAGCCGGCACCCGGTTCGGTTGAGCTGCTGCGTTATCTTGCGGCCAATCGCGACTTAATCGGTGCGCTGCTGGGTCCGGGCGGCGACCAGGCCTTCATTAAAAGGATCATCGACACCGCGCGTGAGGCTGTGGTGCCGCGTGCGCAGACGGGCATTTTGGGCCTGGCGCTGGGCACGTTCTTTGACTACTACGTCACCTACGTCGTGAGTGCCGAGGTCGGCATGATTCAGCGCTGGTTTGAGCGTGGGCTCACCGAATCGCCCGAGGCCATGGCGCGCATTATGACGGTGCTCGCTTTTGTGCGCCCTGGTGACCTGTATGGCCAACCCATCGATATCAACGTGCCGGAATACGGCATGAAGCTATTGAACCTGCAGCTCGAGGACGCGGCCGACACCGCCGCAGCCGTCGAGTCCAACAACTAAGAGGAGAGACAATGAGCAAACTCGTCGAGGGCATTAAGGACCGTATGGTCGCTGCCGCGCGTGAGGCTGCACCCGCCGTGGTGGATGCCGCGCAGAAGGCCGCGACCGCAGCTGCCGAGAAAGTTGCCGAGGCAGTTGCCGATGCCAAGAACGCGGCAGGGGAGACGTCCGTCGCTAGCGAGCCCGCCACCGCCGCTGAGCCCGTAGCCGCCGCCCACACCCCCGAAGGCGCGATCTTCAACCCCGAGAACGCTCGTGGCAACCTGCACTTGGGCATCGACGTGGGCTCCACCACCGTTAAGCTCGCTGTGCTCAACGACGACAACCAGATTGTCTACGCCAAGTACCAGCGCCACCACACCGACGTCCGCGCCTGCGCCCGCGACCTGTTCGAGGGCGCTGCGACCGTGCTGCCGACGGCCCAGATGACCTGCGCCATTACCGGCTCGGGCGGCCTGCTGCTGTCCCAGTGGCTCGACCTGGAGTTTGTCCAGGAGGTCATCGCCAGCAAGCGCGCTGTCGAGACCCTCATCCCGGCCACCGATGTCGCCATCGAGCTGGGCGGCGAGGACGCCAAGATCATCTACTTCGACAACGGCATCGAGCAGCGCATGAACGGCACCTGTGCCGGCGGTACGGGCGCGTTCATCGACCAGATGGCAACCCTGCTGCACACCGACGCCAGCGGCCTTAACGAACTCGCGGCCAACGCCACCACCATCTATCCCATCGCCAGCCGCTGCGGCGTTTTTGCCAAGACCGACGTCCAGCCGCTGCTCAACGAGGGTGCCCGCCCCGAGGACGTGGCTGCCTCCATCTTCCAGGCTGTCGTGACCCAGACCATCTCGGGCCTGGCGTGCGGCCGTCCCATCCGCGGCAACGTCGCCTTCCTGGGCGGCCCGCTGCAGTATCTCTCCGAGCTGCGCCACCGCTTCTACCTCACGCTCAACCTGGACGAGGAACACCGTATCGTGCCCCAAAACGCCCACCTGTTTGTGGCGAGCGGCGCTGCCATGGCGCACGAGTCCAACAAGCTCAGCACGTTCCCGCAGCTTATCGAGGCCATTGATGCCCTGGGTGACACACAAGGTGCCGAGGTCGAGCGTCTGGATCCGCTCTTTGTCAACGACGAGGACTTTGCCGAGTTCAAGACCCGCCACGACCAGGAGGTCGTCCCCAAGGGAAAGCTCGACGGCTACACCGGCCGCGTGTTCATCGGCATCGACGCCGGCTCCACCACCATGAAGGCCGCGCTCGTGGGCGAGGACGGTCAGCTGCTGCACACCTGGTACGGCAACAACAACGGCGACATCCTAGGCACGGCCAAGGTCATCATGGCCGATTTCTACAACCACATCCCCGCCGGCTGCACCATCGGCCACGTGACTACCACGGGCTACGGCGAGGCACTGCTCATCGAGGCCCTCAAGGCCGATTCCGGCGAGATCGAGACCGTCGCGCACCTGCGCGGCGCCAAGGCATTCCTGCCCGGCGTCGAGTTTATCCTGGACATCGGCGGCCAGGACATGAAGTGCCTGCGCGTCAAGGACGGCGTTATCGAGCACATCATGCTCAACGAGGCCTGCTCGTCGGGCTGCGGCAGCTTTATCGAGAGCTTCGCCGTCTCTATGAGCATGGACGTGCGCGCGTTCGCCAACGCCGCCATCCATGCCAAGGCTCCGGTCGACCTGGGAAGTCGCTGCACGGTCTTTATGAACTCGCGCGTTAAGCAGGCCCAAAAGGAAGGCGCCACGGTGGGCGACATCGCCGCCGGCCTGTCCTATTCCGTTATCAAGAATGCCCTGTTCAAGGTTATTAAGCTGCGCGACCCCAAGGAGATCGGCAGCCAGGTGATCGTCCAAGGTGGCACCTTTATGTCCGATGCCACGCTGCGCGCGTTTGAGCAGCTCACCGGCGTTCACGCCGTGCGTCCCGACATCGCCGGCTGCATGGGCGCCTATGGTGCGGCTCTGCTCGCCCGCGATCGTGCCGGCGCCGACGGCACCTCGACCATCCTCTCGGCTGAGGACATCGCGCACCTCACCGTGACGCAAAAGCACGTCCGCTGCGGCCGTTGCTCCAACAACTGCCAGCTCACCGTCAACGACTTTGGCGGCGGCAGGCGCTTCATTACCGGCAACCGCTGCGAGAAGGGCGCCGGCCATAAAAAGCAGAAGACCGAGGCCCCCAACCTCTTCAAAAAGAAAAACGAGCTGCTCTTTAACCGCGAGGTCCTGAGTCCCGACGAGGCTCCGCGCGGCACCGTGGGTATCCCGCGAGCACTCAACATGTACGAGAACTATCCCTTCTGGCACGCGTTCTTTACGCGCCTGGGCTTTAGCGTGCAGCTGTCCGACCAGTCGAGCAAGAAGACCTACCAGGCGGGCATCGAGTCCATGCCGTCCGAGAGTGTGTGCTACCCGGCCAAGATGAGCCACGGCCATGTGATGAACCTTATCGACCGCGATGTCGACTTTATTTGGATGCCGTGCGTGCGCTGGGAGCGCAAGGAGGATCCGACGGCCGGCAACTGCTATAACTGCCCCATCGTCATGAGCTACCCCACGGCGCTGGCGCTCAATATCGACGAGATTCGCGAGCAGAACATCGAGTTCCTGTACCCGTTTGTGCCCTATCACGACAAGACCGAGCTCAAGCGCCGTCTGTACCAGGTGCTCGCCGTCGACCGTGTGGCCGATGCTGAGGCCGGTCGCGGTCGCGTGCGCGGTCCCAAGATCACGCGCTCCGAGGTCGATGCCGCCGTCAACGCTGCCTTTGAGGCCGATGCGCGCTTCCACGAGGATATCCAGACCATGGGCGAGGAGGCCCTTAAGTGGGTCGAGGACCACGGCGGCCACGGCATCGTACTCGCCGGCCGTCCCTACCATAACGACCCCGAGATCAACCACGCCCTGCCCGAGCTTATCTCGAGCTTTGGCTTTGCGGTCTTTACCGAGGATTCGCTTGCGCATCTGGTAAAGCCCGAGCGTCCGATTCGCGTCGTCGATCAGTGGATGTACCACAGCCGTCTGTACGCCGTCGCCCGTTTTGTGACGATGCGCAACGACCTTGACCTGATCCAGCTCAACTCTTTCGGCTGCGGCCTGGACGCTCTGACCACCGACCAGGTGCAGGAGATTCTGGAGGCCAGCGGCAAGATCTACACCGTGCTCAAGATCGACGAGGTGTCCAACCTGGGCGCCGCGCGCATCCGCATCCGCTCGCTCATGGCCGCGCTTAAGGACCAGGAGGCCGAGCGCTTGGCCGAGGCCACGGCCGCGGGCGAGGCCTACGAGCAGGGCGATGCCGCGCCGGTGGCGCCCTCCACGGACGCCCCCGCGTTCGCGAGCCGCAAGTACACGTTCGAGGCGCAGCGTGAGAGCGCATCGACCGCGTGGCCCAAGGTGCCCTTTACCGAGCAGATGCGCGAGGAGGGCTACACCATCCTGTGCCCGCAGATGGCGCCGATCCACTTTGACCTGGTCAAAGAGGTGTTCCGCGGTGCTGGCTACAACCTGGAGCTGCTGCCCTCGACCGACCATGACGCCGTCGAGGCGGGCCTGCGCTACGTGAACAATGACATCTGCTATCCGTCGATTCTGGTGACGGGCCAGATTATGGAGGCCATCGAGAGCGGTCGGTACGATCTGTCCAAGACGGCTGTGGTCATCAGCCAGACCGGCGGCGGCTGCCGTGCCACCAACTACATCGCACTCATCCGCAAGGCCCTGCGCGAGAGCGGCCACCCCGAGATTCCGGTGATCTCGCTTTCGGCCGTGGCGCTCGGCGAGGACAACCCCGGCTTTAAGATTACGCCAGCGCTGCTTAAGCAGGCAGTTTACGCGGTACTCTTTGGCGACGTGATGATGCAGATGCTCTATCGCTGCCGCCCGTACGAGGCCACGCCCGGTGCCGCCAACGCGCTCTACGAGGAGTACATGGCGCGCGCCCGCAAGCTGGCGCCCAAGTTCAACAGGCACAACTACACCAAGCTGTGCCGCGAGGCCATCCGCGCGTTCGACACCATGCCGCTCGTGGGCGAGGGCACCAAGCCGCGCGTGGGTGTGGTCGGCGAGATTCTGGTCAAGTTCCATCCCACGGCCAACAACCACGTGGTCGACGTGATCGAGCGCGAGGGCTGTGAGGCCGTGGTGCCGGGCCTGCTCGACTTCTTCCTGTACTCCATGAGCAACGCCGAGTTGCAGAAAGACGAGCTGGGAAGCTCTGCCACTACGCGCGCTGGTATGCAGGCGCTCATCAAGCTCGTGGACTGGATGCGCACGCCGGTGGAAGAGATGCTCGAAAAGTCCCGCCGCTTTGAGGCGCCCGAGCGCATCGGCACCATGGCCGACAAGGCCCGCACGGTGCTTTCGGTGTGCAACAACATGGGCGAGGGCTGGCTGCTCACGGCCGAGATGCTCGACCTGATCGATCATGGCGCACCCAATATCATCTGCACGCAGCCCTTCGCGTGCCTGCCCAATCACGTGGTAGGCAAGGCCGTGATTAAGGAGCTGCGCCGCCAGCATCCCGAGAGCAACATCGTTGCGGTGGACTATGATCCTGGTGCGTCCGAGGTCAACCAGCTCAACCGTATTAAGCTCATGATCAGCGTGGCCAAGGAAAACATGCGCGCCGGCAAGGGCTTTAAGCTTGAGAAGGTGGCGCCGCTCGCGATGGACGAGGTCACCGGCCAGATGCGTGCCCACGACGGCTGCGTGAGCTGCGGTTCGGTCGATGAGAGCGCCGTGGCGTCGGTCGCTGAGCGCCTGGGACGCGGCATTAAGAAGTAGCTGGCCTGCTATGGGCTGGATATGAGACAAACGGGTGGTGGCCGTACCGGCCACCACCCGTTTTTGCTGGACATATGTTGCGTAAACGCCCCGACTATCACCCTTTGCGAACTCAGATTTCGGAAGTATGCGGCAAAATCTGAATAGACCGAGCACACCGAATATGTCCAAGCCCTGTACCTGCGGTTTTATTGGCGGAAAATCGGGGGGTGCTCAAGGGTTCCGGAATTTGCCGCATACTTCCGCAAACGACGTCTCGGTGGCACAAAAAATCGCCCTCGGAACCCTGAGATAATGAACAGATGTAGCCGTTCGCCGCAAATTACCGTCCGTTTATAGAACCCACCCCCAGTGTGCAGCCCTCTTACGGTTGAATAAATACACTTCTATGGAATTACGTAAGAGAGGACTGTTCCTATGAGCTACAAGACCGTTTGCGTTGCCGGCGGTGGCGTGCTGGGAAGCCAGATTGCCTTTCAGGCTGCCTACTGCGGCTTTGATGTAACGATTTGGCTGCGCAGCGAGGGCAGCATCGGCCGCACCCAGCCCAAGATCGATCATGTGCGCGAGGAGTACATCGCGGCAATCGAGGGTATGGCGGACGGCACGGGCGAGTGGTGCTCCGGTATCGCCGATAGCGGCAAGCCCTTCGACAAAGAGGCGGCACTCGCCGCCGTTGAGCGCGCCTACTCCACACTCAAGCTGGAGCTCGATCTTGCCAAGGCAGTGGCCGACGCCGACCTGGTCATCGAGTCTATGGCCGAGGACACCCAGGCAAAGATTGACTTCTACAAGAAGCTCGCCCCGGTTCTCCCGCAAAAGACCGTTATCGTAACGAACTCCTCCACGCTGCTGCCGAGCACCTTTGCCAAGTACACCGGCCGCCCCGAGAAGTACCTGTCGCTGCACTTTGCCAACTCCATCTGGAAGAACAACATGACCGAGGCCATGGCTCAGAGCCAAACCGACAAGCGCTATTTCGATGAGCTCGTCGACTTTGCTAACGATATCCGTATGCTTGCCCTGCCCGTCAACAAGGAAAAGAACGGCTATCTGCTCAACTCCATGTTGGTGCCGTGGTTGCTTTCGGGCCTTGACCTGTACGTCTCGGGCGTGAGCGATCCCAAGAGCATCGACCTCGCATGGACGCGTGGCACCGGCGCCCCCAAGGGTCCGTTCCGCGTATTCGACACCGTGGGTATCCAGACGGCCTACAACATCGTTATGCAGTATCAGAAGGTCCCGGGTTTGGTGAGCCCACTGCTCAAAAAGATGATGATGCCCTACAACTTTAAGGCCATGGCGTCCGTCCTCAAGAAAATGCTCGACGAAGGCAAGCTGGGCGAAAGCTCGGGCGAGGGCTTCTTCAAGTACTAAAAATGATCCCTCGGGGTCGGAGGAAAACGGATCATTTTCGGCCGCCAGCAGTGAGAAGATGGACCCAGAAATAGAAAGGAGTGGCAATGGGCTGGCTCGGGCTTTGAAGACAAGTTATTGCAGGCCCAGGGCGATTTCTCGCTCAATGCAGGCCAGCACAGCGTGACGTATCTGCCGAGTTCTGACACGGCAGCGACTGGTCGCTACCAGGTGCTGCTATACGACAACAACTTTGGTGCGACCGAGCGCTATCCCAAGTTCGACTGGGGCCAGCTGGGCGCCGCGGTGGTGACCGACTACAGTAAGGGGACGCATTCGTTTGGGCGCATCTTTACGGTGGACGAGACCGCGCACACCTACGAGCTTGTGGACCAGATCGCAGTGCCGTTCTCAGGTTACGTAAGTAGCGTGCAGCGCGTCGGCGATTCGAATAGCATGCTCGTGGCATCGGGCATGGCCAAGACCTTTGCCGAGTACGATCGCTATGGACTGCCCATCACCACCTACGAGATGGAAGCCGAAAAGTACATCTACCGCGTGCACAAGTACGAGCTGTAGCGCTGCGCTTGGCTGCGTCTGTGCCCCGTGGCTGCGCGCGCTCGCGCCGGGCCCGCCTCGCGTCCCGCATCACTTCACATCGAACTCAACGCGATCGAGTTCGGGCACATTGAGGTCGATGAGCTTCCGGGCGACGTGGCGGTCGCGTGCCCCGAGCGCCTCGCTTGTCGTCACATGGGCGACAATCTCGCGCTCGACGATGCCTTCCTCCTCGCCTTCGGTAGCCGAGGTCTCGACGGCGACGGTGTAATCCTTAAAGCCCGGCAGCACCGCGGCAAGTTCGCGCGTAGTTTCGGTGACGCCGTAGCCGTCCTGCACGCCGGCCTGCGCCGAGCCAATAGACCCCGCGGTCATAACGATGCAGGGGATGGCAAAGATCGCCGTGCCCACAATAATGCGGCGGCGCACCTTACGTGACAGCTCACCGACCTCGGCGTCTTCTTCGGCAGTCACAATGCCGTCGCCGTTGAGGTCGCGCTTGAGCGGCACGCGCAAAAGAAGCAGCACGGCTTCGGCGGCCAGTGCGATAAAGACCACGTTGATGCCAAACTCGTAGAGCGCCGAGAGAAACAGCGACCCGCTTGCGATGGCGATGCCATAGCCCGCCGCGCACAGGGGCGGCATGAGCGCGGTTGCCACGGCCACGCCGGCGATGAGCGTGGCGGGTTCCTGGTCGCGCGAGTTGCCCAGCCCGCCTGCAAAGCCGCCTGCGAGTGCGACGGTAAGGTCCCAGACGGTGGGTGTCGAGTTGTCGATGATGGCGGCCGTGGTGGTGCCAAGGGGCGAGAGCTTAAAGTACAACGTGGACGTGACCAGGCAAAAGACCATCTGCAGCGCAAGGCCGGCGACGGCTTCGACGGTAATCTCGCGGTCGAGCGTGGCGATGCCATATGCCATGGCAAGGACCGAGCCCATAAGCGGGCAGATGAGCATGGCGCCCACGATGGCGATGTCCGAATCGATATCGAGGCCGATGCTCGCGATCAACATGGCGATGATGAGGATGCACAGGTGAGAGCCGGTCAGGCGTGCTCCGTTTACAAAGCGCTTGCGGATTACGTGGTAGGGCGCGCGACCTTCGCGAATGTTGAATGCGCGCTTGAGGAAGCGGGTGATGTTTTCCATGGCTTCGCTATGAGCAGGGCGGATGCCGTGGCGCCGGTGATGGCGTTCGCGTAGTCGCTTGATCTGTTGTTTGTCGAGTTCCATGTCCACCTCGTTCCAGCGCGGTCCGCGCAACGCGCCCGTTGTCCTAACTCTACACCGTGGCGGGCGGGGTGTCTGTTGGATGCGGAATCCGATAGGGCGGATGACGCGGGAGCAAATGCAAATCACAGGCTCAATTCCATCCCGCGAGAATATGATGCACCAGCTCCTTCAAATGTGACGAAACTGTGAAGCACGAGAGCGTGAATTTAAAAAAATCCGCCGGTGACCAATGTTGCGCAACAGAATTCAAAAATCAGCTCCTACATTTTGAAGCGTATGGATACATCCGTGTCAAAGGGAGAAAGCCATGGCAAACTACAGTCCACAACACTTTGAGCCTCGGGCCAAGGCCGTCAACGTCAAGGGCGTTGCCAACCGCGCCGTCGCAACCGTTTTGACGGCGGGCCTCATCGCTCAGCCGCTCATGTCGCCGCTGGCGGCAATCGCCGCACCGTCAACCGATAACGGCGATTCTGTTCAGGGGGGGGGTAGTTCTGTAGAGAATACCGTTACCGCCGGTAACCAAGCGGTCGTAAAGACGGCTGCCCAGCTGGCCGAGGAGTCGGCAAAGCAGCTCAAGGACGCTCAGGCCGCCTACGATGCCGCCCAGAAGAAGGCCGACGCGGCGGGCCAGTCTCAAAAGCAGGCGCAGCAGCAAAAGAATCAGGCCTCGCAGGCCGTGACCGATAACGCCGCCGAGCAGAACGAGGCCGAGGTAGCCGCGCTTCAGGAGAAGATTGACGAGCTTAAAGCGGCCGTCGAAAAGACCGAGCAGCAGCAGAAGAAGCTGGGCGACCTGAACGATCAGCTCGAACAGGCCAACAAGAGCGTCGATGAAAAGACCCAGGCGCTCAAGGATGCCGAGACAAAGCGCGACGAAGCCAAGAAGGCCCTCGATGATGCCCAGGCCAAGCTCGAGGCCATGGGTATGGACGAGTACGAGGCCGCCAAGAAGGCCGTCGAGGACGCGCAGGCAAAGCTCGATGACGCCAATAAGGCCGTTACTGCTGCACAGGCCAATCTGGACCAGGCCAAGGCTGCCGAGGCCAGCGCCCAGCAGGAAAAGCAGAATATCGAGGCAGCTTTGACGACTGCCCAGGCCAAGAAGCAGGAGACTGCCGCTGCTCTCGCAGCCGCAACCACCGCGCGCGATAACGCCCAGCAGAAGTTCAACCAGGCGCAGGCCGCGCTCGATGCTGCCGTCTCGGGTACGGGTGTTGACCTGAGCGCGCTTGAGGCCGCCAAGATCGCTGCTGCTGGTGAGCTCAAGACCGCGCAGGACGCGCTCGAAGCCGCGACGACTGCAGACGCCACCGCACAGGCGAATCTGCAGGCTGCGCAGACTACCGTCACCGCCGCGCAGGAGAAGGCCAACGCCGCCAACGCTGCTGTGGCATCTGCCCAGTCTGCATACGATGCGGTAAACAGGGAGTACAAGGACGCGGCCAGTAAGCGTGACGCCGCGAAGACGGCATACGAGCAGGCCCAGCAGACCGAGGCCGACAAGAAGGCGGAGTACGACCGACTCGTCGAGGTTCGTCAGCAGAAGAGCAACGAGTTCGATCAGGCTCGTGCTGAAGTAACCGACGCGCATAATGCATACGACGCCGCAAACGCCGAGGTCGAGAAGCTTAACCAGCAGATTGTCGACCTCAAGTCGAACATGACCGTAGACCAGAATGTCATCAGCCAGGGCATGTTCGGCTTCATGAACTACATTATCGGCGGCAGCCAGTTCACAGCAACGCAGAAGTCGAATGCAAGCACTGCCGTATCGATGCTCATGGGGACGACGGATAAACAGGACTGGTATGACAAGTACGTCGATCAGGACATGTCTCGCGACACCAATCCGCTTTCCTTGGAGCAGATGCGCAACGCCCTGACCTACCTCGATACCCAGAACAACCTTCGCAAGGCGAACGGCCAGTCGGAGCTCAGCGTCAGCCTCCGCATGACTGCGGCAGCCGCACTTAATACATCATATTCATCGAACATCTGGGGACACTCGAACTGCTATTTCGATCAAGGTGAGAACCTTGCAGGCGGCGGCGGAGCATACACCGGAGGCGAAACCGAGGATACCCTCGGCTGGCCATATACCGGTCTCTACACCCAGGAGAAAGAGGCATTCGATAAGTACGTTGCACAGTATGGCGACGAACTCGGCAGCCACCGATATGATTCCTACTATATCTACCAGCACTACAACAGCATCTACCATGAGTGCGGACACTATCTCAACATCATCGATGCCGGTGCGAAGGCTATCGGCATCGCAACCGGTAGCGGTAAGAACACCGATTCCGAGGTAACCATTTTCGACTATAGTGGAAGCACGGGGCAGAAGGACTTCACTGTCTCCGAGTTCAAGAAGCTCGTCACCGACTATATCGATTCCGCCTACAATGCAGGCGGCACTCAGGAGCAGAAGGAGCAGCTGAAGCAGCTACAGAGTAAGCTGGCGGAGGCGCAGAAGAACTTCGGGACTGCCGGAACGGCTTATTCTGACGCATTGGATAAGCAAGAAAGCGCTCGCGACGCCTATACCGCGGCCGACACGAACATGAACACCGCCAAGGGTGAGTACGAGAAGGCTAAGTCCGGCACCGCCGCCGCGAAGACGGCATACGACGCCGCGAAGGACGCGCTCGGCGGAATCGACATCGAGTCCCTCAAGCAGAACCTCGATGCCGCCAAGAGCAAGGCCGCTACTGCCCAGGCAGCTCTCGATAAGGCAAACGCTACGCTTGCTGACAGCAAGACGAAGGCCGCCGAGGCCGCTGCTCACAAGGCGAAGGCTCGCAGCGCCCGCGATGCCGCCAAGGCAAAATCCGATCAGGCCAATGAGGCGTATGACAACGCCACTGCTTCGGTCAAGGATCTTACCGCCAAGCGCGAGGCCGCCAAGACGGATCTTGCGAACAAGCAGGGCACGCTTGACGATGCCAAGAAGGCCGACGACACTGCCCAGGCTGGCGTTGACAAGGCCCAGACCGCAGATACGCAAGCCGCGACCGCTCTTTCGGACGCCAAGCAGGCGGTTGCCGCCAAGGCACAGGCTGTGTCCGATGCGCAGGCCAAGGTCAAGGCTGCCGAGGGTGAGCTGGCTACCGCGAACAAGGCCTTCGAGCGCTTCGCTGGAGCCCAAAAAGCGGTCGACGACGCCAAGGTCGCCTATTACGCCGCCGTCGCCGGCGTCGCCGATGCCCAGAAGCAGCTCGAGGCCGCCAACGAAGCCGTCGTCGATGCGAACTTCGAGATCGTCAAGGCCAAGGCCGAGCTTGCCAGCGACGAGGCGCTCAAGGCTGATCTTGAGGCTGTCGACCACAAGGCATCCCTTGCCGCGGGCACGACGGGCAACGAGAAGCTGGTCAAGCTGAACGCTGCCTACGCTCGCTATAAGGCTGCCGTCGATGCCGCCGCTGGTCTCAAGGCTGCTCTGAGCGATGCCGATGCCAAGCTGTCCGATGCCAACGACGCCTATGCCGCCGCGCTGGCTGAGCTTGGCGATGCCAAGGATGCCCTGGCTGCCGCGCAGGCCGAGTACGACAAGTATCATCCCAAGGCTGAGCCGCAGGGCAAGCCTCAGGCCAAGCCCCAGGTTACGCAGGCCGCCGCAAAGGCGTCTGCTGCCAAGAAGCAGACCACGTCGGCCGCGCTCGCCCAGACTGGCGATGACTCCGCTCTTGCGGGCGAGGTGTTCGTCATCGGCGGTATCACCCTCGTGGCCGCTGGTGTGACGCTGAGCGATCGTCGTCGCAAGCAGATGTAGTGATTCGGACGTCGGCTCTGCAGCGAATTCCAATTCATAGCGGGACCGTCTCGATAGCCAAACGATAAGGCCGGCGCGCTGTCATATGCAGCACGCCGGCCTTTCTTTGTTTCGATATCAAAAAGCCCGGTCAGCAGCCGTGAAAGCTACCGGCCGGGCAAGCCGTAGGCAATATGGTTGCTGTCGAGCAGCTGCTCAGCTTAGCCCAGCAGGCTTAAGCCAACAGAGACAAACGCCAGGATAACGCCGACAATAGACTCGCCACCGAGCAGGCCGCTGGCGACAACCAGGCCCTGCTCCTGGAAGGCGGCGTCCTTGGCGGCCTTTTTCTCGTCCGAAAGACCGGCCTCGGCGTCGCGGTGAGCGGCCCACTTGTCGTAGGCGAGCTTAACGCAGGAGCCCAGGAAAGCCGTGAGCGACATGTAGAACGGCAGGTACACGCCCAGGCCGATCATCATGGCCGGAATGCCGAGCCAGTACATGACGATGCCGGCGATAAAGCCGCCCGCAAACCACGGCACGCTCGGGATGCCCGAGACCATGGTGGCGACGACGCTTGCCTGCGCGGCCACAAAGCTCTTGTCGGGTCCAAAGGCGTCCGGACCATAGGCGGTTACGAGCGCGACCATGACGGCGGCAGCGACCAGGGCGCCCACGATGCCGCCGATGGCCTGGCCGACCCACTGTGCACGCGGGTTGGTGCCCAGCACGGCGCCGGCCTTAAAGTCGTTCATGACGTCGCCCGCAAGGCCGCACGCTACGGCCACGATGCCGGCGATAAAGAACAGTTTAACCTGCGCGAGCTGCGCGAAGGCAGCCACGATGAGCATAACGATGAGGCCAAAGATCTCCATGGGGTCGATGCCCGTCTGGCCGCAGCTCTGTGCGCTCATGATGGTGGTGACAAAGGTGAACAGCGTCACGATGACGGCCGGGACGGGACCAAGGTCGAGCGCGATGGCGATGATCACGGCGATGGCGACAGCGCCCAGGCCGATGATGCCGGCGTCGAGCTCAAGGGAGCCCGAGATGAGCGACTGCTCGTCGGTGTCGGTGGAGCTGTCGGCGGCAAGACCGCGGACGATACCGGCGACCTGCGGCAGGATGTCCTTGAGGACGACGGCGACGCCAAAGCCCATCATGAGGCCCATACCCAGGGACTTAACAATGCCCTGCGCGGTCATAACGTCAAACAGACCGGCAGCGGTGCCGCCGACGATGATGCCAAAATTGCCCAGCAGCGCGCCGGCAAACCAGAACGCGACGGGGGCGAAGCCCACGAGGAAGCCGACGGAGAGCAACATGGGCGAGTTGTAGATGGCAAAGGTCACGCCGGGGATATTGAGCGTGCACAGCATGCTGGGCACCACGCCCAGGGCGTCGCGCAGCACGCTGTAGATGCCGGCGATGGCCATGGAGCCAAAGAGCTGCTTGCCGGTCTTGCCGCCGGCCTCGGTCGCACGCAGGGTCTGAGCCGCGGCGTTGCCGGTGGGGAACTCAAGTGCGGCGTCCACGATAAAGTGACGGTGGATGAGTGCCGTGGCCAACAGGCCCAGGATGGTGCCGGCGAGCGCCACGATAAACATGTCGAGCCAGCTGATCTGGTCGGCATAGCCCAGCATCCAGGCGCCCGGGATGGTAAACGCCAGACCGCCGGCGACCATGGCGCCCGCGGACATGATGGTGTGGGTGACGTTGGCCTCGTTGAGGCTGGCGTTGCCCATGAGCTTAAGGAAGAACAGCGAGATGACGGCAGCGAAGACGATCGGCCAGGGGAGTGCGCCCATCTTGAGGGCGGTGTAGGCCGAGCTTGCCGTGATGATCACGCAGCCAAGGACGCCGATGACGACGCCGCGCAGCGTGAGTTGCCCGCGCATCGAAGCGCGGTTCGAGGGATTGCTCATATAAAACTCCTTTGCGTATATCCGCTTCCCCCGGGATCGCCGTTACGGATACGGCGCGGGAAGTCGGGTTACCAAGGGCCGCCGCGTGAGCTCGCAAACGACCGCGCACCAGTATAGCGGCAAGGTAGTCATTTTGGGATGACTGGTTTAGGTAGGCGATATACTGCTGGGCAGACGAAAGGAGCGCCGACGATGCTTAATGGGTGCGCATATATATTGACGGTCGACGTGGGCAACACGTTCATTCGCTTTGGCCTGTTTGCAGAGGATTCGGCCGCGGCGCAGGAATGTCCGCTTGCGACGTGCGAGATCACCACGCCGTCGAGCATCACAGCAGACGAGGCGCGCATGCGTCTCGTGCAGGTCATGGCCGCGCTGGCGGCTGATGCGGGCATGCCCGGCGCGCTCGTGCCCACGGCGGCCGTGCTGAGCTGCGTGGTGCCGGCGCTCGAGCGCCCGTGGAAGGCGGCTCTTTCCCGTACCTGCACGGGGCGCGCGCTCACCGTGGGGCCGGGCCTCAAGACCGGCATGCCCGTGCACTACGACGACCCGGCCGAGATCGGCCCCGACCGCATCGCCGATGCCGTGGCGGCCCGTGCCGTCTACGGCTCTCCGTGCATCGTGATCGACCTGGGCACGACGACCAATATCGAGGTCATCGATACGCACGGAACCTTTGTCGGCGGCGTCATCGCGCCGGGCCTGGCACTTGGCGCCCGCTCGCTTTCGGCCGCTGCGGCGCGCCTGCCGCAGGTCGAGCCCTCGGCACCCACGCATGTGATCGGTCGCAACACGCGCGAGGCCATGCGCTCGGGCGTGGTCTTGGGCGAGGTGGCCCGCATCGACGGCATGCTCGATATGGTGCTTGCCGAGATGCGCTCGACCAAGGCGGCGGGCGAGGGCAGCGTGCCCATCGTCATTACCGGCGATGATGCCGAGGCGCTCGCGGCGTTGGTCGGCCATAGCCTGACGGTAGACGACGCGCTGACGCTGCGGGGTCTCGCCGAGCTCTACCGCATCAACCAAAAGCCCCGCCGCGTGTAAAGGTGAGGGCGCCGGTGGGACAAACGCCTCCACCTTTCACCTGCTACAATGGGTCAAACTATTGCGATTACGGAGGTGTCTGCCATGTCGGACGATCTTCATCAAACTTCGTCAGGCAAGCGCCTGGACGTCATTAGCTGGGACGAGTTCTTTATGAGCGTGGCCATCGCCGCGCAGCGCCGCAGCAAGGACCCCAACACGCAGGTGGGTGCGTGCATCGCCAACACCAACCACCGCATCCTTTCGGTGGGCTACAACGGTACACCCTCGGCGCTTAACGACGACTTTTTTCCGTGGGGTACGAGCGACGACCCGCTGCAGGACAAGCACAACTACGTGGTCCATGCCGAGGCCAACGCCGTGCTCAACTACCGTGGCTCGCTCAAGGACCTCGAGGGTTCCACGGTCTACGTCACGCTGTTCCCGTGCCATGACTGCGCCAAGATTTTGGCGCAGGTGGGCGTGGGCGAGGTTGTCTACCTGGACAACAAGTACGCCGACACCGATGATGGGCGCATCAGCCGCCGCATTCTCGACTCCTGTGGCATCAGCTACCGCCAGGTCATCGTCGATGTGCACATCGGCACCGAGGGGCGGGTTCAGCAGTAGCGCGTGGCAACGCCAGCTGGCAACAAAAGGCAGCCAAAAGAGCCCCGTCCCAAATTGACTACTCGTGAAAGTCGCGTCTGCGCGCATGGACGGCTCGTGAGCGGGTACACGGCTGTAGTAACATAGCTTCTGTCCGCGGACGCGCCCGCGTAATTGTGAGAAAGGAGCCCCTGTGGCTGTTAACGAAGAGCTGCTTAAGAAGGTTCTTGAAGAGATTCGCCCCAACCTGCAGGCCGATGGCGGCGATATGGAGTATGTGGGCGTCGACGACGAGGGTGTCGTCAAGCTGGAGCTGCAGGGCGCCTGCGCCGGCTGCCCCATGAGCTCGCTGACCCTGTCCATGGGCATTGAGCGTATCCTGAAGGAGCATGTGCCCGGCGTTACCCGCGTTGAGCAGGTCAATGCCTCCGGCGAGGCCGAGGACCTGTACGACGAGTACGCGCCGTTCTAAGCTGCGAAAGCTGCGGACGGCATACTCCGCATAGACGTTACGCCCAAATATGCGGCTGCGGGCGCAAGGCCCGCGGCCGCATTTGTATGTAGGGAGCAGGAGGATCGATATGCTCAACGACCTCTACCATATGCTTGATCCCGTCGCAATCTCGGCGGGCCCCATCACCATCTACTGGTACGGCCTGGCCTACGTGGTCGGCGCCCTGCTCACAGCAGTCGTCATGTACCGCACGCAGCGTCGCTGGGGCTTTAACATCACGATTGACGACCTGACGAGTGTCGTGGTCGGCGTGGTCTTTGGCCTCATTATCGGTGCGCGCCTGTTCTACGTCGTCTTTTACGGTGATGGCTACTACTGGGCGCACCCGCTCGAGATCTTTGCCACCAACGAGGGCGGCATGAGCTTCCATGGCGGTTTGGTGGGCGGCATTATCGGCGGCATCATCGTGTGCCGCATGTATAAGCTCGACGCCTGGACTTTGGCAGACCTTGCCGTCATCGGCGCGCCGCTGGCCTTGTGCCTGGGACGTTGCGCCAACTTCGTGAACGGAGAGCTGTGGGGCAAGCCGACCGATCTGCCCTGGGGCGTGGTCTTCGGTGGCACCGCGGGCGATATGCCGCGTCACCCCTCCCAGCTCTACGAGGCATTTCTTGAGGGCATCGTGCTCTTTTGCATTCTGCAGGTGCTTAGCCGCAAAAAGCCGCTACTGCCCCAAGGCACGTTTATGGGCGTGTTTGTGATGGGTTACGGCATCGTCCGCTTCCTCATTGAGTTTGTGCGCGTGCCCGATGCACAGCTGGGCTATCTGCTGGGTGGCGTTATCACCATGGGCCAGTTGCTGAGCCTGCCGCTCGTAATCGCGGGCCTGGCGCTCATCATCTTTGCTCGTCGCCGCAACCAACCCCAGCGCGTCTACCTGGACGCCTAGCCACCAAAACCACCACAAAGGGGACAGGCACCTTTGTGGTGGTTCGCTGGGCAACGATGACAGAACCGTAACGTTTCCCCAGATAAAACCTGCCAAAATAAACCTGTCCCTTTTTGGCAGGTTTCTAGAAAGGCTCTTTGGACTGTGAAGGATTCCGACCTCTCCACAACGGCTGCGCGCGACGCTGCCCGCATTGTCTGGTTTAAGCGCTACCCCGCCAAGCAGACGCTCATCGCATTTTTGCTCGCGCTGTTGGCGACCACGGCGTTTTCCATCGATCCCGCCCCGGTGTCGAGCAACGCAGTCTTGGCGATTGACCCCAAAGCCTCGGGCATGCTGTACGTGTGCTACGAGGTGCTCCTCTCGTTTGCCGGCCATACCGACGCGGTCATGCTGCTTGCACTTGCCTGCCTGCTCACGCTGCCGTTTCGCTACGTGTTCTTTGGCCGTGGCGACACCTGGCGTCCATCGATCATTCTGCCGTCGCTGTTCTTCGCCATCTGCATGGTGTTCGGCCGCAGCTACGATCTTACCGACTCGGCCGAGATTGTCCTTGGCGACAAAGCCCGCATTATCTGCGCCTGGATTGGCGGCGCGGGCTGGATGCTCTTGGCGGTCGTTGCCTTCTACCTTGCCTTTGAGTGTCTAGATTGGCTGAGCTCCCGACGCATCCCGTTTTCCGAAGCGCACTTTGGCCGCGTATGGCGTGTGACTCACGCCGTGCTCTCGGTCCATCCCTTTGCCGGGCCCTTCCTGGTGCTTATGATCGCCTGGGCGCCCACGCTCATCGCTTCGCTGCCCGGTCTTTTTATGGGAGATACGGGTGCGCAGATTCGCCAGTGGTTCAACTACCCCAACGGCACGAGTGACTACCTGCGTCTGCTCAATCCCAATGTGTTGCTCAACGGACATCACCCCGTGGTGCACACGGCTATCATCGGTTCGTGCGTCCAGCTGGGGCTTTCACTGTTCAACAGCGCTAACGCGGGCCTCATCATCTATACCTGCGCTCAATTTGTCATCACGGCCGCCTGCATGGCCTATTCCATTTCGTCGCTGCGCAAACTGGGCGTGAGCCTGCCGGTTCGCGGTGCGATCCTGCTGTTCTTTGCGTTTATGCCGATGTTCTCTAACTACGCGGCGTTGCTCACCAAAGACGTGCTCTTTGCCGACGCGTTCTTGGTGCTGCTGGTACAGACCGTCAAGCTCGTGGCATGTGGCTTGTCCCGTCGTGATGCCAATGTCGAGCGAGCGGGCGAGAAAGCCCCCGCGCTCTTTGCGCGCCACGACTGGCTGCTGCTCGCTCTGGGCGCCATGGGTTCCACGTTTCTGCGCAACGGCGGCCTGGTGTTTCCCCTGGCGGCATGCGTGATCGCGGCGGCGTTTTGCGTTTGGGACGTGCATGTGGCTCGTCGTGCAGCCAAGCAGACTGGCGCTGCGCCTTCGGGCGCCATCCCGCGTTTCCGCTGGGTTGGCGTTCTCGCGGTGCTCGCGCTCTGCCTTGCCTCTAATATGTACTTCACCAAGGTCTTTATGCCGGCGCACGATATCACGCCTGGTTCCAAGCGCGAAATCCTCTCGATTCCGTTCCAGCAGACGGCTCGTTTCGTCCAAAAGCACGACGGCCTCAACTCGGGCGTCAACCCTACGGTTAAGGAGGACGGCACCATCGTGGAGGCTCCTTGCGACGGTTCGGTGACCGACGAAGAGCGTGCCGTGATCGATCGCGTGCTCAAGTACGAGAATCTGGGCCGCCGCTACAACCCCGACAAGTCCGATGCCGTCAAGAACTGCTTTAACGAGTACGCCTCGCAGGAGGACATCGATGCCTATTTTGAGGTATGGGTCCAGATGTTTAAGAAGGATCCCGAGTGCTATATTTCGGCGCTTATCAATAACTACTATGGTTATTTTTATCCGAGCGCGCGCGATGTCTGGGTCTACAGCACGGCGCGTAGTGCCGAGATCATGGCGCGTCCCGACAACCTCAAGTACTTTGACTTCCATCCGGTTGACAGCAAGGTTGTGCGCTGGTGCGACCACCTGATCAATTTGTACCGTGTGGCGGTGCAGCGTGTTCCCTTTATCTCGCTCACCATGAGCTCGGCCACCTATGTGTGGATCATGATCGCCGTGGTGGTCTACTTGCTGCGTCGTCATTCATGGCGTGCGCTGGCGATCTGGGTGCCGCTGTTGGGCGTGCTCGCTGTGTGCCTGATTGGCCCGTGCAACGGCTCGACTTACATGCGCTACCTGTATCCGGTCATCGCCTGCATGCCCTTCGCCATCGGCGCCACCGTCACCCGCAGCGACTTCTTCTGGTTCTAACTTGGTGCATTGAGGGTCAGGTTTCTTTGCACCAAAGGGGACATCATCACGACGCCTTCATTTTGGGGTTTATCTCGCAGGCCAGTAGGTATATCATAACGACGTTTGTTTATATTGCCCGAGCATCTGCGCTGGGCTTTAGGTCGAAACCGATAGGAGACACGTATGTCCGGACACTCTAAGTGGGCCACAACCAAGCATCGTAAGGGCGCGCAGGACGCCAAGCGTTCCGCCCTCTTCTCCAAGCTGAGCCGCAACATCACCGTTGCTGCCCGTCTCGGCGGTGACCCGCTGCCCGAGAACAACGCCAGCCTCGCCGCTGCCGTTGCCAAGGCCAAGGCTCAGTCCATGCCTAAGGACAAGATCAAGTCCGCTATCGACAAGGCTTTTGGTTCGGGTGCTGACGCCGCCGTCTACGAGAACATCGTGTACGAGGGCTACGGTCCCGCCGGTGTCGCCGTCTACGTCGACTGCCTGACCGACAACCGCAACCGTACCGCCGCTGATGTCCGTTCCGCCTTCTCCCACGCTGGTGGCAACCTGGGCACCTCCGGCTCCGTCGCCTTCCAGTTTGAGCGCAAGGGCCAGATCGTCGTCGCCAAGGAGATCCTGGACGAGAACGCCAAGAAGGAGACCATGATCGCCAACGGTGCTGCCGGTGACGAGGATGAGTTCATGATGGCCATCGCCGAGGCCGGTGGCGAGGACTACGAGGACGCCGGCGAGGAGTGGATCGTCTGGACTGCTGCCAACGACGTTATGGCTGTCTCCAAGGCGCTCGAGGAGCAGGGCGTCCAGGTCAAGGGCTCCGAGACCACCATGGTCCCGACCACCCCGACCGAGGTTTCTGGCGCCGACGCCAAGAAGGTCCAGCGCCTCATCGACCGTCTTGAGGAGCTCGACGACGTCCAGGATGTTTACAGCACCATGGACATGACCGACGAGGTCATCGCTGCCCTCGAGGAGGAGTAGTGCCCGCACGGGTTAAGCCGTGCATATCTGGGCATAATGAAGCGAGCATGCAAGCCTCGTGGAATAGATGAGCCGGATCCGCGTGCGTAGAGCACCGGACCCGGCTCTTTTATAATGATGTGAACCGTTTTGCATTTCGAGAGCCGAGATTTGAAGGGAGCGCCGCGTGCGCGTACTCAAACGAGCCCTAGCGATCGTGTACCTTGCCGCTACCATCGTGGCGCTGGGTACGCTTGTCTGCCAGTTTTGGGGGCCGTATACGTATCGCTTTATGTTGCTGATGCGCGACCCCATGCCGCGCATTGTCGTGACGGCATGCGGCGGAGTTGTGGCGATCGGCGTGCTGGTAAGCTTCTTTCGCCTGATGTTTGCTCGTCGCGAGCCGTTCTGCGTGCATCCGGCGGGGGAGCGCAATATCGAGGTCACGCTCGCGGCGCTTTCTTCGTGTGCCAGGGCTGCTGCCGAGCGCGACGACCGCGTGATGATCGAGCATGTCGAGGCCCGCGTCCAAGGTTCCGACGATTCGCACGTCCGTTTTAAGGTCGAGGCTATCGCGCTTGACGATAAGGACGTGGCATCTTTGGCTACCGCGATGCAGCAGCGCATCGAGGAAGCTTGCGACACCATGCTCGGCACGCCGGGTACGACCGCGCGCGTCCGTTTTTTGCCGTCCAAGACTACCGTCCAGACCGTGGAGGTTTCCGGTGAGTGATACCAATCAAGATAAGACCGCTCGTACGCCGCGCCTGACGATTGACCAGAGCGCTGCGCCGGCGAGCGAACCTGTTGATTCCAAAGCAGAGGCAGCCGAGTTACAAGACGCGGCAGCCGCGGATTTTGACGAGGCTATGGGTCTCATCAAGGGTACGGGCGCTGCCATCTGGAGCTATGCTGTGCGTCATCCCAACACCACGCTCGGTGCCGTCGCCGGCTTTGTCCTCGCCGTGTTGGTGCTCACGCTCGGCCTGTGGGACACGCTCGTCATTGCATTCTTCGTGCTGATCGGCGCCGTGATCGGCCAAATTCGCGACGGCGAGAACGGGATCGTCAACTTCTTCGGCCGTCTGTTTAGCGGCCGCTAATATGTATTCGACTGTCGCATCTGCGGCAGGCATAAGGAGGAACCATGGCTTTTAATACGAAGGTCGATGTAGCCGATACCGAGCTCGAGGCAGACGAGACCGTCGCTGCCGAGGCCGAGGATGTGACGCTCGAGGACGAGGCGCTCGTCGAGGCCGAGTCCGATGCTGATGAGGACGACGAGGAGGCGGACGAGGAAGCGGACGAGTCCGAGGACTCGCTGACCTATTCCAACGGTGTGATCGAGAAGATCGTCGCCATGGCCACCCGCGAGGTGCCGCACGTCCTGGGCATGAAGGGTAACCTTATGCACTTTGTGCAGGAGCAGTTTGGTGCCGAGAATCTGACCAAGGGCGTGACGGTTGAGGTCACCGATGATAATCGCGTGGTCGTCAACATCTCCGTCATTATCGAGTACGGCGCCTATGCGCCCGCGATCTTCGACGATGTCAAGGCACGTGTCACCGAGCGCCTTGCCGCGATGACCGGCCTTGAGGTGGCGGGCGTCAACCTGCGCATCGAGGACGTCATCACCCCCGAGGAGTACGAGCACCGCACCAGCCAGCACGAGTAACCTTCCAAAAAGGGACAGGTTTGTTTTGGCAGGCTTTATCTGCGAAAACGTTAAACGGCCGACCGCGCAAGCAAAAGCGTGGCCGGCCGTTATTTGTATGCCCCCCGATGTGGGCATACCGCTCGTCTAACTAGGGGTTGCAATCGTCGCGTTCCGCGTTACCCTAATGGGCGCATTGTTTCCAAATTGTTAACGAGGGGTTGCCGTAATGGCCGACGAGCACGAAACAGAAAGCAAGGCATGGGCGATTGAGGCCGCCGCGGCAGAGGCGGCATCGCGTGCTGCCGAGGAGGTGCATCGTCCTCCCGTGGTGCCGATGGAGCGCGTGGTTGATCGCACCGATATCGAGCGCGGCGAGCGTGTCGGTCAAAAGCGCAGCCAGGAGCCGGGCTTCCCGCGCTTTTTTGCCGAGCTCAATCTGGGCCTGATTCTTACGGCCTTCGCCATCGTTGCGTTTAAAACCCCTAATCACTTTGCTTTTGGCGGCACCTCGGGCGTGTCGGTCATTCTGTCCACGCTGTTCCCGACCCTGCCCGTCGGCGTTTTTATGTGGATTATCAACGTGGTTCTCGTCGTCTTGGGCTTTATCTTTTTGGAGCGCAAGGCAATCCTGTGGAGCGTCTTCGCCTCGTTTGCGCTTTCGGCCTATGTTTCGCTGTTTGAGCTTTTTATTCCGACCGATGTCTCTCTGACGGGTGATATGTGGCTCGACCTGTGCTTTGCCGTCATCTTGCCGGCGCTCGGCAGCGCTATTGTCTTTGATATTGGCGCCTCGACGGGCGGCACGGACATTCTTGCCATGATCCTCAAGCGCCGCACGACGCTCGAGATTGGCCGCGCGCTGCTGTTGGTTGATATCGGCATCGTGGCCATCGCGGCCTTTTTGTATGGCCCGCGTGTCGGTCTGTACTGCGTGCTCGGCCTGTTTGCCAAGACGCTTGTGGTCGACAAAGCCATTGAGAGCATTCACCTGCGCAAAGTCTGCACGGTCATTTGCTCCGAGCCGCGCAAAGTCGAGGAGTTTATCGTCAAGCATCTCAACCGCACAGCGACCATCAGTCGCGGCTACGGTGCCTTCTCGGGCAAGTGCGTGACGGTGATCATGAGCGTGCTGAGCCGTCGCGAGGCCGTGCAACTACGCCGCTATGCGCGCGAAGTCGATCCGGGTGCCTTTATCACGATCGTCGACAGCTCCGAGATCGTCGGCAAGGGCTTCCGCGGAACGAACTAGCACAGACATATTCAACGAACCGCCTGCTGGCGCCGCGTACCTTGCAAATCGGTCATCTTTGAGTATTTGACCCCACATTGGGCAATAATGATGCTAAAGACATCGTTTGCGATCCAGGTGATTCGCTCTAGATACGAAGGGATGATTTCGATGTTCTGTTCGCAGTGTGGCGCCCCCATGGGCGATAACGACAAGTTCTGCGGCGTGTGTGGTGCCCCCAATGCCGGTGCTGCAGCTTCCGCCCCTCAGGGTCAGCCTCAGCCTCAGCAGTTTGTTCCTCAACCTGTCGCGAACGCGTCCAAGGGCTGCACGGCTCAGGCGTTTGAGGATATGACCAAGACTCCGGGCGTGCTGCAGCGCGTGTGCCAGATTGCCTTTTTGCCGGCGCTTATCTGTGTCGTGTCGGTACTCGTGCTGTTCATCCCCGTTATCGGCGGTATTGCGGCTGCCATCGGCTTTTTGGCTGCCTACGTGGCGAGCGTGTGCGGTTCGGGCTTTGGCATCGAGTGGGGTCGCGACCTGTCGCTTAAGATCGATGACGGCATGGGTCGTCCGTTGATGCGTTCCACGTCGTTTGGTCTCGGAATCTTTTCGAGCGTTATTTCGGTCGTGCTCGAGGTTATCGCTGCCATTCCCATTATCGGTGTAGTGCTTTCGCTGGTGGAGGGCGTGGTAATTGGCGCCGCGGGCTCGTATTCTTATTACGGCTCTTATGCGCTCGAGGCTGCGCTGTTTGGCTCGCTTGGCCTGCTTGTCCTGGCGCTAATTGCCTCGGCGATTCTGGGTGTCTTCTTTAAGATGTTCGCCGACATTGCCGTGATGCACTTTGCGGTGACCGGGCGCGTCGAGAGCGCGTTTTCGCTCGATAAGGTCTGGGCGGCCTTTAAGCACAACAAGACCAAGCTGTTCTGTGCTTCGTTCCTTCCCGAGTTTTTGACGGGCCTGGTTTCCAACGCCATTACGTGGATCTTGACAGCTGTCTTTGGTGCCATCGCCGGAATTGGCGCGTACGGCTATTACTATCGCCCCACGGGTATCGAGGCGATTGTTACCGCCGGTGGTGTCACGCTCGTATTGTTCCTGGTGCTGATTGCATTCGTCACGGTGTTCCTTACGGTCTTTGGCAAGATGCTCAAGCACCGTGCCGTTGGCTATTGGGCTGCACGTTATGCAAGCGAATGGGCCGATGAGGACAAGGACGACGTTTTGACTTTTGTGCTCCCGGGTGAGAAGAAGCCTGCTCCTGCGGGATTCAATCCCACGGCAGCCACTGGTGCTGCGCCTGCCCCGGCGCCCGCGCCTGCACCTGCCCCGGCACCCGCGCCTGCCCCTGCCCCGGCACCTGCTCCTGTCCCCGCACCGGCGTCCGAGGCGACGCCTGCGGAGCCCGATTGGGATGCCGTTGCCACGCCGGCGGATGAGCCGGGCGATAATCCTGCTGCCGAAAACAATCAAACCGAATAGCCGGTCGAGGCGCCCTGGGCAACTGAGCCCGGGGTGCCTTTTTCTACTGCGAAAGCAAGAAAATGCCTGGGAAAACGGTTGCAGCAAAATTTCTCGGAAATTGGTCAATGTTGCGCAACAACGTCGCGGCTATTGTTGAGAACGTAGACGTGTAAGGTTTGAAGGCGTGCGACGCCTTAGGAAAAGGAGAGGCTCATGTTCTGTCCCACTTGTGGTTCTCCCATTTCGGATGATGCCAAATTCTGCCCTGTTTGCGGATCCGCCGTTGGTGCCGCTTCTGCCGCTGCGGCCCCGCAGCCCCAGCCCGCTCCGGCCCAGGCTATTCAGCCCGCGCCCCAGCCTCAGCAGCAGTACACCGGTCAATACGCCCAACAGTCCGCATCCGCTCCGATGGGCTATGACCCCATTAAGGCTGACCGCAGCCTGATCGGCTGGCTGCTGCTCTCTCTTGTGACCTGCGGTATCTATTCGTTCTACTTCCTGTATTGCTTGGCACGCGACGTCAACACGTTGTGTCAGGATGACGGCGATTACACGCCGGGTCTGGCGGAATTCATCCTTCTATCGTTTGTGACCTGCGGCTTCTACGCGTACTACTGGTATTACAAGATTGGCAACCGCCTGCAGGCCAACGCTCCTCGCTACGGCCTGGTGTTCCAGGAAAACGGCACCACCGTTCTTCTGTGGCAGATCTTCGGCGCGCTCCTGTGCGGCCTTGGTCCCATCTTCGCTATGAACATCGTCATCAATAATACCAATGCCATGGCAACGGCTTACAACACTCGCCTTGGCGCTCGTGCCTAACAATAAGGGCGGCGTGAACAGCTTCCAGGGACATAGGGGCACGGCAGAGCTCCTTCGCCGCGCCCTTTTTTGCACCGGCGCGCTCTTTGTCGCCTGGCTCGCGCTCTACCTGCTCGACATTGGCTGCATTTTTCGATTGATGACGGGCATTCCTTGTCCGGGATGCGGCATGACGAGGGCGTGGCTGGCGGCGCTGCGCCTCGATTATGCGGCTGCCTTTGCCTACCATCCGCTGTTTTGGGTGGTGCCGATTGCGTTTGTGCTCGCGTTCGTGCGCGAGGAGGTGGCATCGAGCAAGCTAAAGCGTGGTATCGACATTGCGGTCACCGTGTTGTGCGTGCTGGTCGTCGTCGTATGGATCGTGCGCCTCGTCAATCCGGCAGATGCCGGTCTGCTCTTTGGCGGCTATGCGCCCGCCGGAGTTCCCGACGATATCATCCACCTCGAACCCCCACGCTGGCTCACCATCCTTCGCTCTTACCTGGCGTGACGGAGGACGCGCTAGAAAAACGGTCGACACATAAGCGGGGGCGAACGTTGAGATAACGTCCGCCCCCGCTTTGCTTTAGCCAGGCTGTTATGGATGGGCGTGACGGCTACTCGTCGCGCTTTTCCTCGTGGCGAGCGGCAGCCCGCGCATCGTGGATGCCCTTGATTGCAGCATGGCGGGCGGTGCGAGCATCGTGCATGGCGTCGCGCGCCTCAGCGGCCGTGGCCTTGGCAGAGCGCAGCTTGGCGGCCAAGTCGGGGTTGGTCTCGGCAACCGCGGCGATCGTGGGGCCGTCGAGCTCCTCTTGCGTGGGCTCGGCCAAAAAGTCGATAGCATACTGGGCGGCCACCATGGAGCCCTTTGCCAGCACGGTCTCGTCAATCTTGTAGAAGCAAGAATGTTGGGCGTACGTGGCGCCAATCTGGGGGTTGCGCGTGCCAACAAAGGCGAGCACGCCCGGCACGCGGCGCAGGTACTCCGAAAAATCCTCGCCCGAAAGCGTGCCGCGATAATGGCCTTCGCCCGCGGGGCCCAAGCACTTGACCACGGCCTGACGACAACGCTCGCTCGAGGCGACGTCGTTTTCGACCTTGTAGTTGGCGATGGTGTAGTCGGTAAGTTCGGCCTCTGCGCCCAGGGCTGCCGCGGTGTGCTCCACGATGCGGCGCATAAGCTCGGGCATTTCCTCGTGCGTCTTGTCGCCATAGGTGCGCACCGTGCCGGCGAGGTAGGCCGTGCCGGCGATAACGTTGCGCGCGGTGCCGCCGTGCAGCTCGCCGACGGTGATGACAGCCGGCTCGTAGGGGCTGATCTCGCGCGAGACGATGGTCTGCAGGGCGTTGACGATCTCGGCAGCCACCATAACGGCGTCGTGGCCGCGCTGGGGCATGGCGCCATGGCACGAGGTGCCGCGGACATCGATGCGGAACCAGTCGGTGTTTGCCATGCGCGGGCCGGGCTCACAGCTCACGGTGCCGGCGTCGACTTCGCTCCAGATATGCGCGGCGTAGGCACCATCGACGCCGTCGAGCACGCCCGTGCCGATCATGAGCTTGGCGCCCTGGCCGTTTTCCTCGCTGGGCTGGAAGACGATGCGGACCTCGCCGTGGATGTCGTCGGTCATATGGCGCAGGATCTGCAGCGTGCCGAGCATCATGGCGATGTGGCAGTCGTGGCCGCAGGCGTGCATGCAGCCCTCGTTGACGCTGGCAAACTCCTCGCCGGTCTGCTCGGTAACGGGCAGGGCGTCGATGTCGGCGCGCAGCAGGATACGGCGGCGCGGCGTGCCGTCCTCGCGATAGGCGTCGGGCGCGGTGCCGCGAAGGGTCGCCACCAGGCCCGTCTTGAGGGGACGCTCGTAGGGGATATTCATGGCGTCGAGCTGGTTGGCGATGTCGGAGGTCGTGCGCTCCTCGGCAAGGCTCAACTCCGGGTGCTTATGGAAGTGGCGGCGCTGCTTGATGATGTAGGGCTCAAACTCGGTGGCGATATCTCGGATGGCCGCGGTGACATCGTCTGCCGCGCGAGCCTCGGTCGCCGCCATAATCTGCTGTGCCTTGGTCTTCGTCATGGTCGATTTGCTCCTTGCTGGGTTGATCGCAAAATCGTACAGGCTCTCTCCAGTATGCCACCTGCCGCTAGGGCTGGTAAAGTTGCCGTTTGCCGCTTGGGGTTTTGTAACAAGAGTGGGGGAGTACACTCGGGGGTGTTGAATTTCCTGCCAGAGATGGGGATGCCCATGCAGCATATCGATCGGATTATCCGCTCCAAGAACGTCTTTACCGCGCAAGACGGCATCGATACCGCCCGCGAGCTGGCGATTGCCATCGCAGGCGACCGTATCGTCGCAGTCGGAAAGCCCGATGACGTGATTGCCGCCGCTCCCGCCGCCACGCCGGTTATCGATTACGGCGAGCAGTTTGTCTGCCCCGGTTTCCATGACGCTCATCTGCACTTCTTCCATACCTCGGTTGGCTCCTCGCCGTACATGCTCATGGATATGGGCACGTCCGAGGCGGCACTGGTGCAACATGCGCTCGAGTTTTCCCAGGACCTGCCCGACGACGCTTGGGTTGTGACGCAGGGCTGGCGCGACTACCGTTGGGACCCGCCCGAGCATCCTAGCAAGGCGTCGCTCGATGCGGCATTCCCCGATCGTCCCTGCGTTATGTACTCGGGCGACGGCCACACGCTGTGGCTCAACAGCTGTGCACTCGAGGCGCTCGGCGTCACGCGCGACAGCGAGCCGCCAGCGGGCGGTAGCTACGACAAGGACGCAAACGGCGAGCTCACGGGCATTGCTCACGAAGCGGCTGCCATGCAGCTGTTGCCGCGCTGCCTTGAGTGGCTGGGCGAAGATCGCACCGCAAGCGCTTACGCCGATCAAATGAGGCGCATGGCCGAGCAGGGCATCACCTCGATCTGCGACATGTCGCTCATGCCCATGCCGGGATGCGACTTTATCCGCGACGATGTCTATGACAAATTGCAGACGGCCGGCAAGCTGGGCATTCGTGCCCATCTGTTCCCCACGCTGCTGGATGACCAGTCGCGTCTAGAAGAGCTCCAGGTACGTTACGCGAACAACGCGCTGCTTTCGGCGCCGGGTTTTAAGCAGTTCTTCGACGGCGTGTCGAGCGAACACACGGCATATCTCACCGAGCCCTATACCAATCCGCGCTTCCCGGGCGACCAGGGCCGTCTGACGGTCCCGGCTGAGCGCATGCGCAAATTGGTTCTGGCGGCCGCGGAGCGTGGTCACACCGTGCGCATCCACGTCATCGGTGACGGTGCGATTCATGCCGC
Source organism: Collinsella sp. (assembly GCA_031296755.1). GTDB lineage: Bacteria > Actinomycetota > Coriobacteriia > Coriobacteriales > Coriobacteriaceae > Collinsella. The sequence continues at coordinate 68,253 of JAUMMZ010000021.1, read as the reverse complement.
GCTGGATATCTTCGAGGAGGCCGCCGACCTGTACGGGCTGCCCCAGCACGGCCATAACACGCTCGAGCATCTGGAGAACCTCCTGCCCGAGGACATCGATCGCTTGCGCAAGCTCAACGTGGTTGCCTCGAGCCAGCCCTGCCACATTACGCTCGACCCGGGTGGACCGGAGCGCGATCTGGGCCTTGAGCGCAGCCGCATCATGTGGCCGTTCGCAACCTATAAGCAGCGCGGCATTCGCCAAGCCTTCGGTACTGACAGCCCTATCACGCCCGTTACCAGCATGAACGTGCTCTACACGGCTATCACGCGCCAGGACCCCAAAAGCCACTGGCCCGAGGGCGGCTGGTTGCCGAGCGAGCGCATCGATGCAGCAACGGCTCTGCGCAACTACACCCTGGGCAGCGCCTATGCAGCGGGCGACGAGCAAAACCTCGGCAGCTTGGAGCCCGGCAAGTACGCCGACCTGGTAGTCCTGGACCAAAACCCGCTTACCATTGACCCCCAAGAGCTCCAGGCCACCAAAGTCCAAGCCACCTACCTGGCAGGCAACTTGATTTACGAGCGCTAGCCCCGCATCCCACCCCTCAGTTGCGGTGAAATAGTCCCTAAAATCGGCCTTCAAGCCCAAAAACAGGAACTATTCCACCGCAACTTAAAAGAGCGCGTCCCAACAACGTGCCCCTATCTTGTGCATCCCATCCGCATCGCCATTTTGCTGCACTGACTTTTCTGAATGCCGGGCCCGAATTAGTTAACCTGGCTCCCGTGTGGCTCCGGAGGGGCGGGGCATAAGGTTTATCGCGAGTTCCGCACGAGCCGAAGGCCACTTAATGTGGCCTTCGTGCGAGCAGGACTGCCCGAGCAGGAAACCTTATGCCCCGCCCCTCCGGAGCCACACGGGAGCCACTGCTAAGTTATCCCCCGGCATTCAGAAAATCTAAGTGCCAAAAAATAAGATTTTTTGACTCCGTGTTGTATAACCCGCCATTCGTGGGTACCATTCAACGCGTACGCAAACAAAAGGGTTAATTCGCGTGGTATAACCGCGCGGCCCAAAAAGGAGGAGACAAGCATGTCGTCTTTGAAGCCGCTTGCAGATCGTGTTCTGGTCAAGCCCGACGAGGCCGAGCAGAAGACCGCTTCTGGTCTGTATATCGCCAGTAACGCACAGGAGAAGCCGCAGCGTGGCACCATCGTTGCCGTGGGCGCCGGCAAGGTCAACGACAAGGGTGAGCGCATCCCCATGGACGTCAAGGTTGGCGACGTTGTCATCTACGGTAAGTTCGGTGGCAACGAGGTCAAGGTCGACGGCGAGAAGTATCTGCTGATGCGCGCCGACGACATCTACGCCGTCGTCGAGGCCTAGTTTCACCAGGCTCTCTGATTCGTCTTTGATCGCGGTCGTCGCATAGGACTCGGAAGCGGCGACGCGAGTCACATTTCTTTTGGAGGATTACTCACCATGGCAAAGAACATTACGTTCAACACCGATGCCCGCGCTAAGCTCGCCAAGGGTGTCAACACTCTGGCCGACGCCGTTACCGTCACCATGGGCCCCAAGGGCCGCTATGTCGCTCTGCAGCGCACGTTCGGTGCTCCGACCATCACCAACGACGGCGTTTCCGTCGCCAAGGAGATTGAGCTCGAGGACAACATCGAGAACATGGGTGCCCAGCTGGTGAAGGAGGTCGCCACCAAGACCAACGACACTGTGGGTGACGGCACCACCACCGCAACCCTGCTCGCTCAGGCCATCGTCAACGATGGTCTGCGTAACGTCGCCGCTGGCGCTAACCCGCTGGCCATCCGTCGCGGCATCGACAAGGCCGTCAACGCCGCCGTCGCCGAGATGAAGAAGCAGGCCAAGCCGGTCGAGACCAAGGAGCAGATTGCTTCCGTCGGTACCATCTCCGCCGGTGACCCCGAGGTCGGCGAGAAGATCGCCGAGGCCATGGAGGTCGTGGGCAAGGACGGCGTCATTACCGTCGAGGATTCCCAGACGTTCGATATCACCATCGACACCGTCGAGGGCATGCAGTTCGACAAGGGCTACGTCTCCGCTTACTTCGTCACGGACAACGACCGCATGGAGGCCGTGATGAAGGATCCGTACATCCTCATCACCGACCAGAAGATTTCCAGCGTCCAGGACATCATGCCTGTTCTCGAGGCTGTCCAGCGCGCCGGCCGTGGCCTGCTCATCATCGCTGAGGACATCGACGGCGAGGCCCTGCCCACCCTGGTCCTCAACAAGATCCGTGGCGCTCTCAACGTCTGCGCCGTCAAGGCTCCGGGCTACGGCGATCGCCGCAAGCGCATCCTCGAGGACATCGCCGTCCTTACCGGTGGCCAGGCCGCTCTGGACGAGCTGGGCGTGAAGGTCGCTGACATCACCGCCGATATGCTCGGTACCGCTAAGTCCGTCACCATCTCCAAGGACAACACCGTCGTCGTTGGCGGCGCTGGTTCCAAGGAGGCCATCGACGCCCGCATCGCTCAGATCAAGGGCGAGATGGAGAACACCACCTCTGACTTCGACCGCGAGAAGCTCCAGGAGCGCCTGGCCAAGCTCTCCGGTGGCGTTGCCGTCATCAAGGTTGGCGCTGCTACCGAGTCCGAGCTCAAGGAGATCAAGCATCGCGTCGAGGACGCCCTGCAGGCTACCCGCGCTGCTGTCGAGGAGGGCATTGTCGCCGGTGGCGGCGTCGCCTTCATGGACGCTGCTCCTGCGCTCGACGCTGTCGAGATCGATGACCCCGAGGAGAAGATCGGCGTCGACATCGTCAAGAAGGCTCTGACCGCTCCGGTCGCTACCATCGCCAAGAACGCTGGCTTTGAGGGCGCTGTCGTGGTCGACAAGGTTGCCGAGCTGCCCGCCGGCCAGGGTCTCAACTCTGCCAACGGTGAGTGGGGCGACATGATCGAGATGGGCGTCCTCGACCCCGTCAAGGTCAGCCGCGTCACCCTGCAGAACGCTGCTTCCGTCGCCAGCCTGATCCTCATCACCGAGGCCACCGTCTCCGATGTGCCTAAGAACACTCAGCTTGAGGACGCTATCGCTGCTGCCACCGCTGGTCAGCAGGGCGGCGGTATGTACTAAGGCCGACAAGGTCTAGAACTCCCACCGGGAATCCGGGGGCGTGACGGGTGTTTCTCTCCGGAACGTCCTCGGACATGCAAAGAGGCTCCGCATCGCGCTTCGCGCTGCGGAGCCTCTTTGCGTCCTGTGGAATGTTCCGGAGAGAAGCCCCGTCACGCCCCCGGATCCCCTGCGTTTACGGCCTTGAAGTCGGCGGGCGGAGAAGGACGTGGTTGATAGGGATACGTGTCCCCTTCGCTGTTTCGCGCTTTGCGCGAAAGGCGCGTTACTTTGGGATGGGTGGGGAACGTGGTTGTTGCGGCAACTGATCCCCGCCACAAATTACCCTTGGCATACTTGCGCGAATACCTGCCCGTGCTACACTTGCAATTGCTGTTTCAGGGCGGGGTGGAATTCCCTACTGGCGGTAAATCGGGCGGTGCCACAGGGGCGCCGTGGCGTGGGCGAGGTGCCTGCGGCCGAGCCGATGAGTCCGCGACCCGTGTGTGCGTTGGTTCGCATGCCGGCTGAACTGGTGAGATCCCAGTACCAACGGTTAGAGTCCGGATGAAAGAGGCAGGTGATCTTATGTCTGAACAGTCGCAGCATATCCATTTTGAGAACACGAATAGGTGGAGCACCAAACAGCTCGTTACCATGGCGTTGATGTGCGCCTTGGGCGCCCTGTTTATGTACGTGCAGCTGCCCATCCTTCCTTCGGCGCCGTTTTTGACCTACGACCCGTCGCTGGTGCCGGCAATGGTGTGCGGATTTGCGTATGGCCCCGGTGCCGGAACCGCTGTTGCCGCTATGGCTATCGTTATCCATGCGCTCACCACGGGTGACTGGGTCGGCGCGCTTATGAACCTGGTTGCCACGCTGGGCTACATTCTGCCCGCGGCTATTGTCTATCAGAAGATGCATACCTATAAGGGTGCCGTGATTGGCCTGGTGCTCGGCGTTATTGCCGCTACGGCGTTGTCTATGGTCGCAAACCTTACCATTGGCGTATGGTTCTGGTATGGCTCGGTCGATGTGATCGCCCCGCTCATGATTCCTGCCGTGCTGCCGTTCAACCTTATCAAGACCGTACTTAACTCGGTATTGACGCTTGCGGTGTACAAGGCGGTCTCCAACCTCATCACGCCTAAAAAGGACCAGGTCAAAGGCCGCGCATGATTGAGTGTCGGGGCGTTTCCTTTAGCTATGACGGTGCCGCACCGGTACTCGACGGCATCGATCTGAACATCGAGGATGGCGAGTTTTTCTGCATCCTCGGTGGCAATGGGTCGGGCAAGTCGACGTTTGCCAAGCATCTGAATGCACTGTTGCAGCCCGATGCGGGCACGGTACGCGTCAACGGCATGGATGCGTCCGACCCCGAGCTGGTCTACGACATTCGTTCGACCGCGGGCATGGTATTCCAGAATCCCGATGACCAGCTGGTGGCAACGCTTGTCGAAGATGACGTTGCGTTTGGTCCCGAAAACCTTGGCGTGCCGTCGGCGCAAATTGCGCAGCGCGTACGCGAGGCGCTGAAGGGTGTGGGCCTGGTGGGCTTTGAGCGTCACGAGACCCATGCGCTTTCGGGCGGCCAAAAGCAGCGCGTGGCGCTTGCCGGCGTGCTCGCCATGGAGCCGCGCGTGCTCATATTGGACGAGGCTTCCTCGATGCTCGATCCGCGTGGACGCAAGGGCCTCATGAAGGCTTGCCACGCGTTGCACAATCGTGGCATGACCATCGTGATGATTACGCACTTTATGGAAGAGGCCGCCGAGGCCGATCGCGTTGCTGTCTTCCAAGCGGGCCGCGTTGCCATGCTCGGTAAGCCCGAGGAAATCTTGACGCGGGCGGACGAACTTGCGCAGCTCAACCTGGATATGCCGGCGTCGTGCTGCCTAGGTAGGGCACTTCGTGAGAAGGGCGTTTCCGTTTGCGCGCAGGTGCGCGAGGCAGATATGGTCGCCGAGATTGCGCGGGTTTACGCCGAGCGGGGCGGGGCGGACGTCGCAGTGCAGCCTTCCGCATCCGATTCTCGTATGCTCGACAATGCATCCTTCGCGACTAACGAGGCGGCCGCATCGGAGCCCGTTATCGAGATTTCGCATCTCTCACATAGTTACTCGCTGAGCGCCCGCGAGCGCCGTCGATGGCGCAAGCGGGCGACCACTGCGGACGCATCGAGCAAACAGGCTCTTTGGGGCAACGATCCAAACAGTCCCTGGGCACTGCGCGATGTTTCGCTGACGGTGCGTCGTGGCGAGTTTCTGGGCCTGGCGGGTCATACCGGCTCGGGTAAATCAACGCTGGTTCAGCATCTCAACGGGTTGATTCGTCCGCAGGAGGGAAACGTTTGCGCGCTGGGGCTCGACCTATCAAGCAAGAAAGACGCCGCCGCGGTTAAGGCTAAGGTCGGCGTGGTGTTTCAGTATCCCGAGCGCCAGCTATTTGCCGAGACCGTGTCGCAGGACGTGGCGTTTGGCCCGCGCAACCTTGGTCTGCCGCAAGACGAGGTTGCGCGTCGTGTCGCATCATCGCTTGCGCGCGCGGGTCTCGATCTCGCCGCGATAGGCGACAAGAGCCCCTTTGAGCTTTCGGGCGGCCAGCAGCGCCGCGTGGCGTTTGCCGGCGTGCTCGCCATGGAACCCGAGGTCCTGGTACTCGACGAGCCCATGGCGGGGCTCGATCCGGCTGCGCGCAGGGATTTCCTGGGGCTCATCGATCGGCTCCATCGCGAGGGCCTGACTGTTGTCATGGTTTCACACAGCATGGATGACTTGGCTAATTGTTGCGACCGTATGGTTGTGATGAACGAGGGCGCGGTGTTTGCCGAGGGAACGCCTGCACAGGTTTTTGCGCACGCGGACGAGCTCAAGTCGATCGGTCTAGGTGTTCCTGCCGCTCAGCGTATGGCGTTGGCACTTGCTGGGACTGGCGTGCCGCTGCGCTGCGACAAACTCTATACGGTTGATTCGCTGGCCGATGAGCTGGCCGGCGTGCTGATGGGCCGTGCGGGCAAGCCCGCGGACGCCCTCTGCCAGGTCGATTCCAAGATGCCCGCGCGAGAGGAGGGCTGCTAATGGAGGCGTTTTCGTTTGGTAGCTACTATCCTGGAGATAGCGCGGTCCATCGACTGGACCCGCGCACCAAGTTGCTCCTAGGTTTCGCATTTCTGATCACCGTGCTCACCGTTGGCAGCTTCCGCGGGCTGGTGCCGGTCGCAATGTTTGTCGTGCTGGTCTATGTTGTGACCCGGGTGCCGTTGCGTCGGGTCCTATCATCGATGGCGCCACTGCTGGCGATTGTCGTGGTAGTCGCGGTGCTCAACCTGTTTTCCGACCAGAGTGGCCGCATCCTGTGGCAGCTTGGCTTTTTGCAGGTGAGCGAGGGCTCGCTGCGTTCTGCTGCGTTTGTGGCGTGCCGCCTGACGTTGATGATGGCCGGCATGAGCGCCATTACACTCACCACGCCGACGCTCGACCTCACCGCGGGCTTTGAACGTCTGCTCGCACCATTTGCGCGCGTGGGGCTTCCGGCGCACGAACTCGGCATGATTATGGGTATCGCGCTGCGGTTTATGCCGCAATTTGCCACCGAGATGAAACAGACGGCCGATGCACAGGCAAGTCGCGGCGCGCGCGTGACGGGCGGTCCGCTCGGCGGCGTGCGCATGCTCGGCAGTGTGGCGATTCCGCTGTTCACCGGCGTGTTCCGTCATGCCGAGACGCTTTCGGCCGCCATGGATGCGCGCTGCTATCACGGCGAACAGGGACGCACGCGTCTGCATGCGCTTACGTTTGGCCGGGGGGATGCACTGGCCGCGGTGGCGATGGCGCTGCTGGTGACATGCGTTGTCGTTATCAATCTTCAACTTGTCTAAGCTCGATTCGAGCGCAAGAAAGGGGTCTCTATGACCGACATCGATCGCACGGCTCAGCTCGAGCGCGCCTGCTCGTATCTCAGGCGCATTCCGGCGTGGTATCTTGCCACGACCGATGCGAGCGACGGGTATCAGCCCCGCGTGAGGCCGTTTTCGTTTGCCATGGTCGATGACGGCAAGCTGTGGTTTTGCACGTCGCGCGACAAGGACGTGTGGGCGGAGTTGAGCGCGAATCCCAAGTTTGAGGTATCGGGCTGGAAGCCGGGGGAGTGCTGGATCGTGTTAACTGGCGAGGCCGCGCTCGAGGACGATGCATTCGTGAGCGACAAGGTGCGCCAAGCGGGCTTTAAGCACATGGTGGGCATTGGCGAGCAACACGATAGTGCCAACGACGGCCGCCTTGCATTCTTCTCGGTCCGCAACATCGCTGCGCGGTTCTGCGATATCGACGGCAGCGAAGAGCTCCTCGAGCTCTAATTTCCCAAATTGACTACCCATTCCAAAAAGACTGGTCAGGTGACAGGAGGAAACGTGGACGGATTGAATACGGTGCTGGAGTATCTGACGTCGGTGCCGGCGTGGTATCTGGCGACGAGTGTGGACGGGCAGCCGCATGTGCGTCCGTTCTCGTTTGCACAGATTCAGGACGGCAAGCTGTGGTTTGTGACGGCGCGCACCAAAGACGTGTGGCAGGAGCTTCTGCAAAACCAGCGCTTTGAGGCCACGAGTTGGTGGCCGGGCCATGGTTGGTTGATCCTGCGCGGACGTGCGGGGCTGGACGACCGGGCTTCGAGCGAAATGCGCGAGGCCGGATGGAAGCATCTTGAGCGCTTGAGCGAGCACTATGAGGGACCTAACGACCCCACGCTCGTCTTCTTTAGCGTCGAGGATCCTGAGGCTTTTATCTGCAATCACGACAAATGGGTGCCGGTCGAGCTCTAGCCAGCTGGCTCTTCCTAACAACTTAATTTTCGCATGGGCGGGCCCCGTATTGCCCGGCGCCGTTATGGGTGCCGGGCAATACGGGGCCCGCTCCATTTGTCAATTCCTTCAAGCGAATGTGTCGGGAATGTTTCAATGCATGAACACGCAAGCCATTTACGTATTCATGCATCTTTTGGTGCTAAAGTTTCAACCCACTTCATAACGACCGCTGCGAAATGCGCATCGGTGCATAAATCGCAGACAAGGAGTCTGATATGTCTTTGAAGGTTGGAATCGTCGGCGCGGCTGGATATGCCGGAGCCGAGCTCATTCGCCTCGTGTTCGGCCATCCCGAGTTTGAACTTGTGGCCATTACGTCCAACGCCGATGCCGGCCAGCCGCTGTCCGCGGTGTATCCGAGCTTTGCTGGCGTGAGCGACCTGGTTTTCACCACGCATGACGCCCCCGAGCTCAAGAGCTGCGATGCGGTTTTTCTTGCCGTGCCGCACACGGCTGCCATGGCACAGGTGCCTGCACTGCTTGCCGCAGGCGTTTCCTGCTTTGATCTTTCGGCCGATTACCGTCTGAGCGACGCGTCTGTCTTTGAGGCATGGTATGCCGTCGAGCACACGAGCCCCGAGTTGCTCAAGACCCGCGCTTTCGGCCTGCCCGAGCTGTTCTGCCAGGACTTGGAGACCGCCGCATCCGATTATGCTGATGGCAAGTCCGTGCTGGTCGCCTGCGCCGGTTGCTATCCCACCGCAACGAGCCTTGCCGCCGCGCCCGCCGTGCGCGCTGGCTGGGTTGCCCAGAGCGGCCCCGTGATCGTTGATGCCATCAGCGGTGTGACGGGTGCCGGCAAGTCCTGCAACGCTCGTACGCATTTTTGCAGCGCCGACGAGAACTTGGAGGCCTACGGCGTGGGCAAGCATCGCCACACGCCCGAGATTGAGCAAATCCTTGGCCTGACCGATCGCGTCGTCTTCACCCCGCATCTGGCACCGCTCAAGCGCGGCCTGCTCTCCACGGTGACGCTGCCGCTCACGCCGCAGGCCATTGACTCCCTGGCTCTTGAGGATGTCGTCGACTATTACAAGCAGTTCTACGCTGGACGCACCTTTGTGCGCGTGCTCGACGCCGGCCAGCAGCCCAAGACGGCTTCGGTCGTCGGAACCAACGCCGCCCAGATTGGCCTCGCGCTCAACAAGCGCGCGGGCGTTCTGGTGGCGACGGGCGCCATCGACAATCTGTGCAAGGGTGCAGCAGGCCAGGCGGTCCAGTGCGCCAACATCGTCTTTGGTTTTGACGAGCGACGAGGCTTGCCCACAGTGGCGTGCCCGGTGTAGCACATTCGATTGTTAACGATTTGGTAGTCGGGCATCGAGTGGGACGCCACTCTTAAGCTGGTCTCATGATTACGACTGGCATGGCGCACCAACCGATGTCCGTTTTTTGTTTGACATAAGGAGTCATGAAGACGATGAATACCGAGCTGTTTGATATCAAGATTCGCGCCGTCGAGGGTGGCGTTACGGCTGCGGCTGGTTTTAAAGCTGCGGGCATCCACGCTGGGTTCCGCAAGAACCCCGAGCGTCTGGATTACGCGTTCGTCGTGCCCGATAAACCCTGTCCCGGTGCCGGCGTGTTTACCACCAATCGCTTTTGCGCGGCGCCCGTGCAAGTGAGCCGTGCCAACCTGGGCGGTGCCGACAAGGGCTATGGTATCATCGCCGGCGTTTCGGTCAACTCTGGCAATGCCAACGCCGCCACGGGTGAGACTGGCCTTGCATGCGCGCGCGAGACGTGCAGCATTGCATCGCAGGTCATCGGCTGCGAACCCCAGCAGATTCTGGTTGCCTCCACGGGTGTGATTGGCCAGATTCTGCCGATCGACACGTTTGAGACCGCCATTCCTGCTGCCTACGAGGCACTTTCCGCCCACGGTGGCGCCGATGCCGCTCGTGCCATCATGACGACCGACACGCACTCCAAGGAGTACGCCGTGTCCTACGTCAGCGAGGCTGCGGGACACACAGGCAATGCCTATACGGTGGGCGGTATGTGCAAGGGCTCGGGCATGATCATGCCCAACATGGCCACCATGATCGCGGTCATCACTACCGATGCCCCCGTCGAGCCGGCGGCGCTCCACGCCCTGTTGCTCTCCACCGTCAAGCAGACCTTTAACAAGGTAACGGTCGATTCCGACACCTCGACCAACGACACCTGCATCATGCTTGCCTCCGGCGCCGCTGCCGCAGATGCCGAGCCTATCGTCGAGGGTTCCGATGCCTTTGACGAGTTGGCATTTGCCGTGCACGAGGTGTGCGAGAGCCTGGCGCGCAACATCGCCGCCGACGGCGAGGGCGCATCCAAACTTGTTACGGTCAACGTTACCGGCGCCGTGAACGACGAGGAGGCCGATATCGCCGCCCGCGCCGTTGCCAACTCGCCGCTCGTTAAGACCTGCATCGCCGGCCACGACTGCAACTGGGGCCGCGTTGCTATGGCGCTTGGTAAGTGCGGCGTGAAGTTTAATCAGGAAGACGTTTCTATCGACATGATGGGCATGCCCGTCTGTCGCGACGGTCTGACTGTTCCCTTTGACGAGGACGAGGCTCTACGACGTTTCGAGGCGCCCGAGATCGTGATCTCGGTCGACCTGGGCGCAGGCGACGCGGCAACGACCGTGTGGACCTGCGACCTCACGCATGAGTATATCTCCATCAACGGCGACTACCGTTCCTAGATTCCAGGCACGCTGCGCATCTTGCCGCGATTGCGGACAGCGGAGCACGGCGCGATAACGATACGAAAGACGAGGCAGATTATGAAATTCGCACGCAATCGTCGTTCGAGCGAATCCAACGAAGCAACCGCGCAGCTGCTGTTTGAAGCGCTGCCGTGGATTAAGAACCTGACCGGCAAGACGGTTGTTATCAAATATGGCGGAGCCGCCATGGTTGATGAGCAGCTGCGCCGCGACGTGATGAGCGACATCGTTTTGCTCAAGATCATCGGTATGCGCCCCGTCATCGTGCACGGCGGCGGCAAGGCTATCAACGAGGCGCTGAGCCATTACGATATTCCCGTCGAGTTTAAGAACGGCCAACGCGTGACCACGCCGGCGACTATGGATATCGTGCGCGAGGTGCTGGGCGGCAAGGTTAACCAGGAGCTGGTTGCTGCCATCAACCACCACGGCAACCTGGCCGTGGGCGTGTCGGGCAGCGATGCCGGCACGCTCATCGCCGAGCCGCTCGACCCCGAGCTCGGTCGCGTGGGCAAAGTGACGCACGTCAACACCGACTATATCGAGCGCTTACTCGATAGCGAGTACATCCCCGTCATCGCTACCGTCGCGGCGGGGGAGGACGGCGGTTTCTTCAACATCAACGCCGATACCGCCGCCGGTGCCGTTGCCGCGGCGCTCCACGCGCATAAGGCGATCTTTTTGACCGATGTCGATGGTCTGTACAAGGACTTTAGCGACAAGGACTCGCTTATCTCCAACCTAACGCTCGACGAGGTTAACGAAATGCTCTACGGCGGCGAGGTCGATAAGGGCATGATTCCCAAGCTGCGTGCGGCCGTCGATGCGCTTACCGGCGGCGTATTTCGTGCCCACATCATTAACGGTACTACGCCGCATTCGCTGCTCCTGGAGCTGCTGACCGATGCCGGCGTCGGCACCGTGATTCATTCCACCGAGACGGCTTACGAGTTCGATACGCATCCGCATCCGCTTTCGACGTTTGCTGCGCGTCTGACCGAGAACCTTGACGAGGTCGAGAAGCTTCAGACGGTCTAGCTGACCCGCAGCCGCCCCATTCCTGCACCCATAGCCCCGCGCCGTCTGGCGCCCAACGAAAGGCATCCCATGTCACTTGCAGCTCAGCAATCGCTTGAATCCCATTACGTTATGCATACCTTTGGCCGCTCTCCGGTCGAGTTTGTCGAGGGTCACGGCATGAAGCTCACCGGCGACGATGGCCGTGAGTACCTCGACTTTCTTGCCGGCATCGGCGTGTGCAGCCTAGGTCATGGCGACCCGGCTGTGCTCTCGGCGCTCGAGGCACAGACCAAAAAGCTCATGCATGTCTCCAATTACTTCTACATTGAGCAGCGCGGACAGGTCGCGGCGCTGCTGTCCAAGCTTGCTAACGACGACGTAGATGGTGCGCGCGTGCTTGCCGATGCCATTGCCGCCGGCGATGAGACCACGGCAGCTGCTCTTGGTGCCCCGGCTGCGGATGAGCAGGTTTGGGAGACCTTCTTTGCCAACTCTGGCGCCGAGGCCAACGAGGGCTCGATGAAGCTCGCGCGCCTGTACGCCAAGCGTGCCGGTAATGGCGGCAACACCATCGTGTGCATGCGCGGCGGCTTCCACGGCCGTACGCTCGAGACCATTGCCGCCACCATGCAGGATTGGCTGCAGGACAGCTTCCGCCCGCTGCCGGGTGGCTTTGTGGCCTGCACGCCCAACGATGTGGATGAGCTGCGTGCGATCTTTAAGCAGCTGGGGAGCGAAATTTGTGCCGTGATGCTCGAGCCGATCCAGGGTGAGAGCGGTGTGCATCCCATGACCGAGGAGTTTATGGCTACGGCGCGCGACCTGGCACACGAAGTGGGCGCCGTGCTTATCGCCGACGAGGTCCAGTGCGGCATCTTCCGCTCCGGCAAGCCGTTTGCGTTCCAGACCTATGGCGTGGAGCCCGACATCATGAGCCTTGCCAAGGGCATTGCTGATGGCGTGCCCATGGGTGCCGTCGTGGCGAAGAAGGAGATTGCCGACGTGTTTAAGCCGGGCGACCACGGCTCGACCTTTGGCGGTAGCTGCTTGGCCATCGCGGCGTGTGCCGCGACGCTCTCCGCGCTTGTGCGTGGCGATTATGCCGAGCATGCTGCCAAGGTGGGTGCCTATATGGAGGCAAAGCTCGCCAAGCTGCCGCACGTGACCGAGGTACGTGGTCGCGGCTTGATGCTCGGCTGTGATTTGGATGATGCCGCGGGCGACGCGCATGGTGTTGTTGCCCGCGCGCTGGCCGCCGGTGCCGTGATCAACGCTACGGGTGCGCATACGCTGCGTTTCCTGCCGCCACTCGTCTGCGAGGAAGCCGACGTGGACAGTCTGATCGAGATCCTGTCGGGTGTTTTGGGCTAACGCGGCGCAATAACTCAATTTGGACCGAGTTCCGGACTGCGGACGTGCCCTATGCGGCATGATTCAGCGGTCTGGAGCCCGTTTTGCCTTAGATTTGCTAAGGCAGGGAGACCTGCTGGTCAAAAAACATCAAATATGAGTACTGTTACCGATTTGGTAGCAGCAATTTTGGACTAATAAGGCCAGATGGCAAGTCGAAATGGCGATGAATACACGATTTTGATCTGACTGTTAGTCCTTATAATGGACATATGTTGCGTAACCTAAGCAAATACTGTCTTTTTATATGTTGCAAACAAAGTAGCAGTACTCATTTTTGCCATTTTTTGACCACGGCCTTTGTGACAGACGTGCTGGCGGGTTCGAATCCCATGCGCTGGGCATGAAAAAGGAAAGGCCTCCATCGCTGGAGGCCTATCAAATCAGTGGTGGGCGATGAGGGATGTCCGCGTGCGGCTCCGCCGCCCGCATCCGCTTCGTCGCTTCGCTCCTCGCGTGCTGCGCTGGAAAACGCTTCGCGTTTCCTCAGCTCCGCACCCTGGCGGGTTCGAATCCCTCTGCGATGGGCCCAAAAAAAGAAAGGCTCCCATTGCTGGGAGCCTATCAAATCAGTGGTGGGCGATGAGGGATTCGAACCCCCAGCCTTGTGCGTGTAAAGCACCTGCGCTAACCGTTGCGCCAATCGCCCGTGCGGAGAGAGTATAGCAAAACAATCGCCCCATTCACCTCATATCCATTAAAGGTAACTCGCGCGTGTCACAGCGGAGCTGATTCAGTTGAGATTGCCTGAACATTCCGCCCCTCTTTACGCCCTCGGGTATACTCAAAAGCTACTGATTCGATTTGATGCCCAGCAACAGCAGAGGGGATAGTATATGTGCGGTTTTGTCGGTTTTGTCGGTGGGACGGATAACCAATCCGAGGTGCTCACCAAGATGATGGACCGCATCGTCCATCGCGGTCCCGACATGGGCGGTCAGTTTATCGACGGCCGCGTTGCCCTCGGCTTCCGCCGCCTGTCGATCCTCGACCTGACCGAGGCCGGCGCTCAGCCCATGGCCAATGAGGACGGCAGCGTCGTCATTGTCTTCAACGGTGAAATCTACAACTTCCAAGAACTCCGTTCCGAGCTCGAAGCCAAGGGCTACAAGTTCCATTGCGGCGCCGACACCGAGAGCCTCCTGCACGGCTACGAGGAGTGGGGCGAGGCCGTCCTCGATCGCCTGCGCGGTATGTACGCCTTCGTCATCTGGGACAAAAAGAAGAACAAGCTTTTTGGCGCCCGTGACATCTTTGGCATCAAGCCGCTTTACTACTATCCCATGGCCGATGCGGGCGACGGCGCTCCGGGCGTGCTCTTTGGCTCCGAGATCAAGAGCTTCTTGGACTACCCGCACTTCCACAAGGCGGTCAACAAAAAGGCCCTGCGTCCGTACATGACGCTGCAGTATTCGGCAACCGAGGAGACCTTCTTCGAGGGTGTCTACAAGCTGCCGCCGGCGCACTACTTTACCGTCGATATCCCGACCGGCAAGATGAACATCGAGCGTTACTGGGATTGCGATTACTCTGCCGTCGAGAAGCCGTTCGAAGAGTATGTCGATGAGCTGGACGAGGTCGTGCACGAGAGCGTCGAGGCCCATCGCATCGCCGACGTCAAGGTCGCGTCGTTCCTCTCCGGTGGCGTCGACTCCAGCTACATTGCCGCTTGCCTCATGCCCGACAAGACCTTCTCGGTGGGCTTTGACTACAAGAACTTCAACGAGACCAACTACGCCAAGGAGCTTTCCGATAAGCTCGGCGTCGAAAACGTTCGCAAGATGATTACCGCCGACGAGTTCTTCGGTGCGCTCGAGGACATCCAGTATCACATGGACGAGCCGCAGTCCAACCTGTCTTCCGTGCCGCTGTGGTTCTTGGCCGAGATGGCCCGCAAGGACGTCACCGTGGTGCTTTCGGGCGAAGGCGCCGACGAACTCTTTGGCGGCTACGCCTACTACGAGGATACGGTCCCGGTGCGCAAGTACAAAAAGATGGTGCCGCTGCCCGTCCGTCGCGCGCTCGGTAACCTGGCGCTGCATATGCCGTACTTCAAGGGACATAACTTCCTGGTCAAGGGTGCCGAGATCCCCGAGAAGTCGTTCCTGGGACAGGCTCTGGTATGGCCGGAGCGCGAGGTCGACGGCGTGCTCAAGCCCGAGTACAACACCGGCGACGGCGCCTTCGAGCTTGCCGCTCCCATCTATGCGCGCGTGAAGGGTCAGCCCGAGCTGGTCAAGAAGCAGTACCTGGACATGAACATGTGGCTCCCGGGCGACATTCTGCTCAAGGCCGACAAGATGTGCATGGCACACTCACTGGAGCTGCGCGTGCCCTTCCTGGACCGCAAAGTCATGGAGTTCGCCGAGCACATTCCCGACCGCTACCGCATCAACGATAACGGCAACAAACAGGTACTCCGCCACGCTGCCAACAAGTCGCTGCCCGATGAGTGGGCCACCCGTCCCAAGGTGGGCTTCCCGGTGCCGATTGTCTACTGGCTGCGCGAGCAAAAGTGGTACGACTATGTCAAGGAGTACTTCACCGCGCCGTGGGCAAGCGAGTTCTTCAATACCGACGAGCTCATGCACCTGCTCGATCTGCACTTTGCGGGCAAGGGCGATTTCCAGCGCAAGATCTATACGCCGCTCGTGTTCCTAGTGTGGTACAAGCGCTTCTTTATCGACGAGGGCCAGCCTTCTGTTCAGGCTGCCTAGTCTCGGCTTACGAATGCCTGCGCGTAACGGCTCCTCCGGGAGCCGTTTTTGCGCGAGCACGTTTCAGTTACTATGAAAACCGTCCCTGCCAAATGGCTGAGAAAGGTGAAAGATGCACCATTCGGATTCCGCGACCGTGACCACGGTCGATACGCTTGCCAAGCTTCTCGGTGTGTGCGGCGAGCTGCGCGCATCGGAGCAGGTTGACGAGCGTGCCGTGACCGGCTGCTCGTTTGATTCGCGCGCGGTCTCGGCAGGTGACGTATTCTTTTGCAAAGGTGCTGCCTTTAAGCCCGCGTTTTTGAGCATGGCGCTCGATGCGGGCGCCGTCGCATTTGTGTGCGAGGAGTCGCTGGTCGAGTCTCTGGAGCCGCTGGCGCAGGAGAGCGGTGCTGCGATGCTGGTTGTTGATAGTGTTCGCACGGCCATGGCCCTGTTGCCGCCGGAGGTCTACGACCGTCCTGACCACGACGTCAAGATCGTGGGCATCACCGGCACCAAGGGAAAGACCACGGCCGCTTTTATGCTCCAGTCCATCATCAAGGCGGCGGGCGAGTCCTGCGGCATGATCGGCTCGGTGAGTACCGACGATGGTATCGAGTGCTACGAGAGCACCAACACCACGCCCGAGGCCCCCGAGGTCTGGCGCCATATCGCCAACTGCCGCACGTCCGGTCGCCAGTCCATGGTCATGGAGGTTTCGAGCCAGGCGCTCAAGTACCAACGCGTCGAGAATCTGCCGTTTGACGTGGCGTGCTTCCTCAACATCGGCCGCGACCACATCTCGCCGATCGAACACCCCACGTTTGAGGATTATTTTGAGAGCAAACTCAGGATCTTTGACCAGGCAAAGACCGCCGTGGTGAATCTAGGCACCGAAGAGGTTGACCGTGTGCTAGAGGCAGCGTCGACGGCCGATCGCTTGGTGACCGTTGGGGTCGAGCATCCCGAGGCGAGCCTGTGGGCAAGCGACGTACGCATGGTCGGCTTTAGCATCGAGTTCAACTTGCATGGCCTGTGTGCCGACGAGTCCGAGACGGGGGAGAAGGTCCTGCTGGGCATCGCGGGCGACTTTAACGTGGAAAACGCGCTGGTCGCTATCGCCGCTGCGCGCGAGATCGGCATCGGTATCGAGGCTATCAAGAAGGGCCTCTCCAAACTGCGTGTGCCGGGCCGTATGGAGGTCGTGGAGTCGAAGGACGGCCGCGTGATCTGCGTCGTCGACTATGCGCACAACCAGCTTTCGTTCCGTTCGCTTTTCTCGTCGGTGAAGCGCGCGTTTCCCGCTAGCCCCGTCATTGCGCTGTTTGGCGCTGCCGGCGGCAAGGCGCAGGAGCGCCGCGAGCAGCTTCCGCGCGAGGCCGCACCGTATTCCGACCTGATGATCTTTGCCAACGAGGATCCAGCTCACGAGGACCCGATGAAGGTCTGTCGCGAGCTTGCCGAGCATGTTCCCGACGATACGCCGAACAAGATCATCCTCGACCGCGAAGCCGCTGTGCATGCGGCGTTCAAGGCGGCGCGCGAGGAGTACGTCAACCCCGATGCTCCCACCATTGTCTTGCTGCTGGCAAAGGGTGACGAAGAGCTCATGCACGTGGGCGACGAGTTCGTGCCCATCGAGAGCGACCTTTCGTTGGCCAATCGCCTGATCGATGTTATCCAGTTTGACTAATGAACCATGATGGCGGCGGCGCCCTGAGTGCGCTGTCGCCATAAGCGTGTTCCCTCAATCAAAACATGCCGTCCAAGTCCAAACCCTTCTACGTAAACGGAGTAACCATGTCCCACAACACCCTGCCGACCGTTGCCGAGCTTTCGGGCGAGATGCGCGAGCGCTTGGCCAAGGTCAAGTACGTCTTTACCGACCTGGATGCCACGATGCTCGCACCCGGCTCGTGCGTGCTACGCGACAACGACGGCAACCCCTCGACCAAACTCGTCGAGGCCGTCGTGGCGCTCGCTCGCGCTGGTATTCAGGTGGTTCCCACCTCGGGCCGCAACCGTACCATGATCCACGAGGACGCGCGCGTGCTCGGTCTCAACTCCTACATCGGCGAGATGGGCGGCCTGGTCATGTACGACCTCAAAGCCAACGATTGGGAGTATCTGACCGGCGACA
This sequence comes from Collinsella sp., assembly GCA_031296755.1. GTDB lineage: Bacteria > Actinomycetota > Coriobacteriia > Coriobacteriales > Coriobacteriaceae > Collinsella. The sequence goes on along the minus strand of JAUMMZ010000021.1, from coordinate 50,325 downwards.
TGCCCTACGACTCCTCTTGCGGCCTCACGCCTCACCAGGTGATCGAGCAGACCGGCGTGTGCGAGAAGATCCTCGCCCGCTGGCCGCACAAGATCGAGTATCACAACGACATGTCGACCGGCTACAAATACCGTGAGGTCACCGTCGGCATGCGCGGCGATGTGCCCGACGATGAGGTTCAGGCCATCCTGGACGAGGCCGGCTGCGGTCTGATCTGGGCTTGCAACGGCCATCTGACTCACCTGTCCAAGCCGACGACGCTCGAGCTCGATCGCGTCGAGGACGGTCGCGCATTCAACATCAACCCCGCGGGTCTCAACAAGGGCGTTGCCATCGCGCGCTTCTGCGAGCACCTGGGGATCGAGCGCGAGGAGACGCTCGCGCTCGGCGATTCCGAGTCCGACTTCTACATGGCCGATCACGTGGGCACGTTCTGCCTGGTCGAGAATGGCCTGACGAGCGCCGGCGCGCCCGAGTTCCTGGCTGCCTGCGAGAACGCTTTCGTTACGCGCGGCAAAATTGTCGACGGTTGGGCGGCGACGGCAGAGCTGCTGGTCGCGGCGCGTTCGTAGCGCGGCGTCGCTGCACTTGGACATGTCTTTTCGAGAGAGACTGGTGAGGTAATGTCCGATATCGAGAATCCGGCAGGCGACACGCGCCCGATTGGCGTGTTCGATTCTGGTTTGGGCGGTCTGACGGTTGCGCGCGCGATTGCGACGGCGCTGCCGCACGAGTCCGTCTACTACTTTGGCGACACCAAGCGCTGCCCCTACGGCACGCGCACCGAGGATGAAGTGCGCTCGTTTGCGCTGCAGGCGGGTCGTTGGCTTTCGAAGCACGACGTCAAGATTATGGTCATCGCCTGCAACACGGCGACCGCTGCGGCCTTGCGTTTGGCCCAGCAGGTGCTCGACGTTCCCGTGATCGGCGTGATCGCGCCGGGTGCCCGTGCGGCAATCAACAGCACGCGTACGCGTCGCGTGGGCGTGCTCGCTACCAACCTCACTATTCGCTCGGGCGCCTACACGCGCGCCATTCAGGATCTGGATGCCGGCGTCGATGTATACGGCTGTCCTGCCTCGAGCTTTGTCGAGGTTGTCGAACACGAGCTCGCCTCGGGTGCACATCTGCAGGAACAGTGGCTTGAGAACGAGGACATCTTCGATACGCCTGCCGTGCGTGCGCTGGTGGGTGCCACGGTTGAGCCGCTGCGCGACCACGGTATCGATACCGTGGTGCTCGGCTGTACGCATTTCCCGCTGTTGGTGGGACCTATCCGGCATGCGCTGGGGCCTGGGGTGCGCGTCGTGAGTTCCGCCGAGGAGACCACACGCGAGCTGACCGATATCCTCACGCGCCGCGAGCAGCTGGCGGGCGACGCCGCCGAGCCGCAGCATCGTTTTGCCACGACGGCCGATAACATTGCCGAGTTTGCGGTGGCGGGCAGCTTTATCTTTGGTCAGCCGCTCAAGAGCATCGAACATATCGATATCGATGAGCTGAAATAGATGTAAGGCAGCCGCCAAAGCCTTCGCCACATCTTTTGCCGAAAGGAAATTTCTATGGAGTACATGCAGGTCAACCGCGCCAACGGTCGCGCCGCCAACGAGTTGCGCCCCGTTAAGCTCACCCGTGGCGTCATGAAGCACGCCCACGGCTCGTGTTTGGCCGAGTTCGGTGACACGCGCGTGCTGTGCGCCGCCACTATCGAGGAGGGCGTGCCGGGCTGGCGAAAGGGAGCTAAGGCCGGCTGGGTGACCGCGGAATACGCCATGCTGCCGGCGTCGACCGGCAAGCGCTGCAAGCGCGAACACGCCAACCGCAAGGGTCGCTCCATGGAGATCGAGCGCCTCATTGGCCGCAGCCTGCGTACCGTCGTCAACATGAAGGCGCTCGGCGAGTACACCGTCACCGTCGACTGCGATGTGATTCAGGCCGATGGCGGCACGCGTACAGCGAGCATCACCGGCGCCTGGGTGGCGCTGCACGACGCCCTTGCCATGTGGGTCGAGGCGGGCAAGATCGAGCGCATCCCGCTTACCGGCCAGGTGGCTGCCATCTCTATGGGCGTTGTCGACGGCAATACGCTGCTTGACCTCGATTATTCCGAGGACAGTCATGCCGAGGTCGACATGAACCTCGTCACCACCGATACCGGTGAGATGATCGAGCTCCAGGGCACCGGCGAGCAGGCGCCCTTTGACCGCAAACGCCTCAACGCCCTGCTCGACCTGGGCGACAAGGGTATCGCCGAGCTCATCGAGCTTCAGCGCCAAGCCATCGCCTAACCTGCCAAAAGGGACAGGTTTATTTTGGTAGGTTTTATCTGCTGAAATGCTGCGTTGAAAGGTCCGATCGCCTGAGAGGGGAGAGGTCAAGTGCCCAAACGCCCCTCACGCGGCTTGCTATAGAGACAAGGAGGCCAGTCATGGCACTTGAGAAGATTGACATCGACACCCTCGACCCGGCGGCGACCATCGTCGTGGCAACGGGCAACGCCCATAAGCTCACCGAGATCGAGGCCATTTTGGGCAAGGTCATGCCCGAGGTGCGCTTTGTGGCGCTCGGCCAGCTGGGTGATTTTGAGGATCCCGAGGAAAACGGCACGACGTTTTTGGAGAACGCCATCATCAAGGCCCAAGCCGCGGTTGAGGAGACGGGCCTTATGGCCATTGCCGACGATTCGGGCTTGGTCGTCGACGCGCTGGACGGTGAGCCCGGTGTGTATAGCGCGCGCTATGCGGGCGTGCACGGCGACGATGCCGCCAACAACGCCAAGCTTCTCGTTAACCTGGAGGGCGTGGCCGACGAGGACCGCACTGCGCGCTTTATGAGCGTCGTCGCGCTCATCGACACGGACGGTTTGGTCACCTATGGCGAGGGCGCCTGCGAGGGCGTTATCGCGCACGAGGGCCGCGGCGACCATGGTTTTGGCTATGACCCGCTGTTCCTGCCGGTCGACACGCCGGGCAAGACCATGGCCGAGCTGACGGCTGACGAGAAGAACGCCATCAGCCATCGTTTCCACGCGCTCGAGCATCTGTCCGCCAAGCTGACGGGCGAGGAGTAGGCCATGCGTGCGGTGGTGCAGCGCGTGCTCAACGCCGGCGTGACGGTCGACGGCGAGTGCGTGGGCCGCATTGGACGCGGCTACCTGGTGCTGCTGGGTGTGGGCCATGGCGATACGCGTGCCGAGGCCGACAAGCTGTGGGGCAAGCTCCGCGGGCTGCGTATCAACGAGGACGAGAACGGCAAGACCAATCTGGCACTTGCCGATGTCGACGGCGAGGTGCTCGTGGTGTCGCAGTTCACGCTGTTCGCCGACTGCCGCCACGGTCGCCGTCCGTCGTTTACGGATGCCGGCGCACCCGATGTTGCCAACGAGCTCTACGAGTACTTCCTGACGCTTGTGCACGAGGACGTTGAGCATGTGGCGCACGGTATCTTTGGCGCCGACATGAAGGTCGACCTGGTCAACGACGGCCCATTCACCATCGTCTTGGACACCGACAACCTTTAGGTTACGCGGTTTTACCAAACCGCGTAACAACTGGTCATGCGAGGTTGTCGTCTGGTACGTATTTGGGACGGGGCTTATTTAGCTACTTGCGTATGGCCACAACAGGGTGCTATAGTATTAGAGTTTTGTCTATCTTAGGGGTATTATCCCCTTTTTGAATTGCACCTTCTGGAGGCCCTGTTCATGGAAGAGATGGAAGTCAATCACGTCGACGACATCCACGAGAAGCTGACCGATATGGTGGGCGATCGCGTCAAGGTGAAGGCCAACATGGGCCGCACCCGCGTTGTCGAGCGCATGGGCACCATCAAGAGCGTCCACCCCGCCGTCTTTATCGTCGAGGTCGACGAGCGTCGCGGTCGCAAGTCGCGTCAGTCCTACCAGTACATCGATGTCCTCACCGGTCAGGTCGAGCTGTTCGACCCCGAGAGCGGCGAGCATATCTTTACCCCGCTCGGCAATCAGCTCGAGGAGCATTAACGGTGACCGATTGGTCCCTGACTCTTTCCGCGCCGGCAAAGATTAACCTCTACCTGGGGGTTCATACCGAGCGCGATGACCGCGGCTACCACAGGGTCGATTCCCTGATGGCGGCCGTCGGTCTTTCCGATACCGTGACGGTCACGCCGGCGCAGGCGCTGACCGTCCAGACGGTTCCGGCATCAGATTTTCCCATGCAAAAGAATACGGCGTATCGGGCTGCGGTTGCTATGGCCGAGCATTATGGTCGCGAGGCAAACATCTGCGTGACGATTGAGAAGCGCATTCCATTGTGCGCCGGCTTGGGCGGCCCCTCGACGGATGCGGCCGCGGTCATTGTCGCCTTGGCGGAGCTCTGGGGCATTGATCGCACCGACCCAGCGCTCGACGATATTGCGCGAGGCATTGGTGCTGACGTCCCGTTCTTTTTGCACGCGAGTCCTGCGTTCTACGTAGGTGGGGGGGACGTGCTGGCAACTGAGTACCCCGCGCTGCCCGCGACGCCCGTCGTGCTGGTCAAGCCGCGCGAGGCAAGTGTTTCGACAATTGAAGCCTATCGACGTTTTGACGAGGCCTCGGTGCCTGCGGACAAGCCCGGCGCGATAGCTTCTGCCTTGCGTGCTGGTGATGCCGAGACGGCATATGCACTCATCCATAACAACCTTGGTGTCATTTCCGCACAGATGGAGTCGCAGATTCAAACGGTTCTCGACTGGCTGCGTAAACAGGACGGAACCGTTGCTGTAGATGTGTGCGGATCGGGTGCCTGCTCGTTTGCCATTTGCGACACCGCTGCCACGGCCGAAAGGCTTGCCGATGCTGCCCAGCAAAATGGCTGGTGGGCCTGCGCGACTGAGCTTATTCCCAACACGGTTCAAATCGACGCGCCAAAGAAATAAAAATTTCTCTAGCACGCGGCGAAAATCTTTGTTACTATAGTCGAGCTAACGGGTTGTGGCTCAGTTTGGTAGAGCACTGCGTTCGGGACGCAGGGGTCGCTGGTTCAAATCCAGTCAACCCGACCAGAGCATGAGGAGGGACCGCTTCTTGCGGTCCCTTTTTTTAGCTAGTGTTGTGATACCGCGATACCCGCGGTATACTCATTCGAGCTTGTCTCGCTGTATTGTGGAGGTCTACATGTTTGGACTGAGGGCTCCTGAGCTCATCATTATTCTCGTCGTTGTCCTGATTATCTTCGGGCCCAAGAACCTGCCGAAGCTCGGCAAGTCCCTCGGCTCTACCGTCAAGAATATCCGTGAGGGTATGGAGGGCGACGATAAGGCCGAGACCAAGCAGGCCGAGGAGGTCGTGGTCGAGCAGTCCGAGGAGGACAAGGAGATCGCTGAGCTCGAGGCCAAGCTCGCTGCTGCCAAGAAGAAGCAGGCAGAGGACAGCGACGCGGACGCAGAGTAGTCCCATCCCTTTGGGGTGAGCACCTGACCGGCTTGCCCGCAGGCTAGCCGGTCTTTTTCGTTTTGTTGACAGTTGATTGTTTGATCAGAGTTGGGGAGATATCCGTATGGACGCAAGCCAGATCGTACTGACCGCTGAGGGCCGCCAGAAGCTCGTCGAGGAGCTCGCTTGGCGTGAGGGCGATTACGCCAAGGAGATCGTCGAGGACATCAAGGAAGCCCGCGCGTTCGGCGACCTTTCGGAGAACTCCGAGTACGACGCCGCTAAGGACAAGCAGGCCCAGAATGCTGCTCGTATCGCCGAGATCCAGGCCATTCTTGCCAACGCTCAGGTTGCTGCCACCACGGGCGACCTGACCGTCTCCATCGGTTCCACCGTTTCGCTGATTGATCCCAACGGCGAGGTCATGGAAGTCACGCTCGTCGGTACCACCGAGACCAACTCGCTCGAGCACAAGATTTCCAACGAGTCTCCGGTCGGTCACGCCATCATTGGTCACGGCGAGGGCGATTCCGTCGAGGTCGTTACGCCTTCCGGCAAGACTCGCGTCTACACCATCGCCAAGATCGCACGCTAGACCACGGTCCCGCGTAAAGGTATGTTTTCGCTCCCTGGGACCGAATCCTGGGGAGCGTTTTAGTTTGAGGAGCTAACTTATGGCAGAGAACCAGAACGCCGCCGATCAGGCATCGACGCTCAACGACGAGCGCGCCACCCGCCTGGTCAAGCGCGCCGCCCTGTTCGAGGCGGGCCAGAACCCCTATCCTGAGCACTCTGAGCTTGAGGACTACGTCGCCGATATCGAGGCTAAGTACGCCGATCTTGCCGATGGTGAGGACACCGAGGATGTCGTGAAGATTGCCGGCCGTGTGGTCGCCAAGCGCGGTCAGGGCAAGATCATGTTCATCGTCGTGCGCGATGCGACTGCCGAGATTCAACTGTTCTGCCGCATCAACGACATGGACGAGGCTGCCTGGAATACGCTCAAGGCCCTCGACCTGGGCGACATCCTGGGCGTGACCGGCGTGGTCGTGCGCACCAAGCGCGGCCAGCTTTCCGTTGCCCCTGAGAGCGCGACCCTGCTTTCCAAGGCCGTTCGTCCGCTGCCCGAGAAGTTCCACGGTCTTTCCGACAAGGAGACCCGCTATCGCCAGCGCTATGTCGACCTGATCGCCAACGACGACGTTCGTGAGACCTTCCGTAAGCGTTCGCAGATTCTCTCCACCTTCCGTCGCTTTATGGAGTCCGACGGCTACATGGAGGTCGAGACCCCCATCCTGCAGACCATCCAGGGTGGTGCCACGGCCAAGCCGTTCATTACCCACTTCAACGCGCTCGATCAGGAGTGCTACCTGCGTATTGCCACCGAGCTGCACCTCAAGCGCTGCATCGTCGGTGGTTTTGAGCGCGTGTTCGAGATCGGCCGCATCTTCCGTAACGAGGGCATGGACCTTACCCACAACCCCGAGTTCACCACGATGGAGGCCTACCGTGCCTTCTCCGACCTCGAGGGCATGAAGGCGCTCGCCCAGGGTGTCATTAAGGCGGCTAACAAGGCCATCGGCAACCCCGAGGTCATCGAGTACCAGGGCCAGACCATCGACCTTTCTGGTGAGTGGGCCAGCCGTCCCATGACCGACATCGTCTCCGACGTGCTCGGCAAGCAGGTCACCATCGACACGCCGGTCGAGGAGCTTGCTGCCGCCGCGCGCGAGAAGGGCCTGGAGATTAAGCCCGAGTGGACCGCCGGCAAGATTATCGCCGAGATCTACGATGAGCTGGGCGAGGACACCATCGTCAACCCCACGTTCGTGTGCGATTACCCCATCGAGGTCAGCCCGCTTGCCAAGCGCTTTGAGGACGACCCGCGCCTGACGCACCGCTTTGAGCTGGTTATTGCCGGTCACGAGTACGCCAACGCGTTCTCTGAGCTCAACGACCCGGTCGACCAGGCCGAGCGCTTTGCCGCTCAGATGGCCGAGAAGGCCGGCGGTGACGACGAGGCCATGGAGTACGACGAGGACTACGTGCGCGCCCTCGAGTACGGTATGCCTCCCGCGGGCGGCATTGGCATTGGTATCGACCGCGTGGTCATGCTGCTTACTAACCAGGCTTCTATCCGCGACGTCCTGCTGTTCCCGCACATGAAGCCCGAGAAGGGTTTCCAGTCCGGTGCCGCTGCCGCCAAGGCTGCCGAGGCCGGCAACGCCGCGAGCCCATTCGTTACGTCGCTTAAGCCCACGCTCGATTACTCCAAGATCGCCGTTGAGCCGCTGTTTGAGGAGTTCGTCGACTTTGATACCTTCTCCAAGAGCGATTTCCGCGCTGTGAAGGTCAAGGCATGCGAGGCCGTCAAGAAGTCCAAGAAGCTGCTGAACTTTACGCTCGACGACGGTACCGGTACCGACCGCACTATCCTCTCCGGTATTCACGCTTATTACGAGCCCGAGGACCTGGTCGGCAAGACCTTGCTCGCCATCACCAACCTGCCTCCGCGCAAGATGATGGGTATTCCCAGCTGCGGCATGCTGATCAGCGCTGTCCACGAGGAGGAGGGCGAGGAGCGCCTCAACCTGATCCAGCTCGACGCCTCCATCCCCGCCGGCGCAAAGATGTACTAACTTGTTACGCGGTTCTACGAACCGCGTAACGGCTCGACGCTGCGCGGGCCGCATTTGGACAATCTGACGTTCAACTTCAAGGGCGCGACCAAAAGGTCAGCGCCCTTTCGTTTCACGTCACCTTGTCACAAATGCGACCCGCTCGCTGACTTATGCTCAACCTGCGGCGCCATTTTTCTTGAAGGCACCTTGCTCGCTCTGGCGGGCTTTCGCTGTCCGTCCTCTATCTGCGGTGTTGCCCTGGTTGGCACTTAGGGACGTTCCTTTTCTGCCGGCACTTGGGGACAGTCCTTGTCGAGTTACTGGTAGTCATTGGGGACGTTATTAAACGACTACCCACGGCTATTGCGCACATGGCTCGCATGACAGCCGTCTCTTTTATGTTTCCTTTAGCCGTTGCTGCCTAGGATGGGGGTTAGTCGGTAGGAAGGGAGCGTCTATATGGACGACGCGAGCGAGCGTTCAATCGAAGAGGACATGCTCGATCAGTTCAATTACTTTGATGATGAGGACGAGGAGCTGATCGACCGTCGCGAGCCAGCGCCGCTTGATTCCTTTGATCTGGTCGATGAAGAGACTGATGAGGTTGAGGACGAATCAACGGAGCCCCCACAGCCTTCGCGCCTTGACTCGCTGCTTTCGAGAGCCCCCATGCACCACGGCGTTCGTGCCGGCGCGCTCCATATGAAAACTGACTGGCACCAGATCGTGACGGCAGGCGATGAGCTTGCCGTCGATGCGCCGCTCACCGATAAATCATCCATCATCTGCCGCACCGGCATGCTTATGCTGGCAAGCGGAACGGGTGCCTGGCGCGTGCGCGATACCATGAATCGTGTTGCCGCCGTACTCGGTGTCACCATCCACGTTGACTTAAGTCTTCTGTCGTTTGAGTGCACCTGCATCGAAGATGGCCACTGCTTTAACGAGGTTGTCAGCCTGCCCACAACGGGAGTCAATACCCATCGCATTTGGATGATGGAGAGCTTCTTAAAGGAAATCGAGACGTATGGGCGCCGGTTTACCGTGCACGAATACCACGAGATGCTCAAGACCGTTGAGAGTTCAAAACCCGATTACTCTCCCTGGCAACAGGGCCTTGCGGCAGCTTGTGCTTGCGGCGCCTTCGTCTTTTTGCTCGGCGGCGGCCCTATCGAGATGGCCTGCGCGTTTGTGGGCGCGGGTGTCGGCAACTTTGCCCGCTCCCATATTCTCAAGCAAGGCCTTGGTCAGTTCAGCGCGCTGACGACCGGCGTTGCGCTCGCTTGCGTTTCGTATCTGCTGGCATTGCTCGGCCTTGGCCAGGTCATACCGGGGGCAATGTCGCACCAAGAAGGCTATATCGGCGCCATGCTCTTTGTGATTCCCGGCTTTCCACTCATTACGGCAGGCCTCGACATCGCTAAGCTCGACATGCGAAGCGGTATCGAGCGCCTTTCATATGCCGTATCGATTATTGTGATGGCGACCCTCGTAGGTTGGATGGTTGCCGAGTGTGTTGGCCTGGCGCCGGACGACTTTGCCCCACTGGGCCTTTCGCCGCTTGCCCTTACGCTCCTGCGCGTGGTGATGAGCTTCGTTGGCGTATTCGGCTTCTCGGTGATGTTCAACAGCCCGGTAAAGATGGCCGCGGCAGCTGGGTTGATCGGCGCCGTGTCCAATACCCTGCGTCTGACCCTTGTCGATGCGCCGACGATGATTCCCTTCCTGGGCCTCAGCACGGGAATGCCTCCCGAGGCAGCAGCGTTTATCGGCGCGCTGGTATCGGGGCTGCTCGCAAGCTTGGCTGAAGTCAAGCTCACCTACCCGCGCATCGCCCTCACGGTGCCTTCGATTGTCATTATGGTGCCGGGCTTGTATCTGTATCGCTCGATGTATTACATGTGCACCTTCGACACGGTCAATATGCTCGGCTGGTTTGTGCGCGCAGTGCTCATCGTAGCGTTTCTGCCCGTTGGACTGGGTGTGGCGCGTACGCTCACCGACCCTCGCTGGCGCCACACCAGCTAATTGGTACAAGGGGGACAGGTTACTTTGCACCAAATGAGTTGCGGTGAAATAGGGACTGAATTGCTGCTTAAAGGGTCAAAACAGTCCGTATTCCACCGCAACTTATGGGGTCGGGGGTTTTGGTGCCCTGCATCTCCACAAACTCAACGCTTACGAAGCGCGCGCCGTTCGTGTTAGGGTAGTTCCACCACATAAGTAGTCGCAGACGCGCGTACCACGGGCGGGCGAGATGAAGTTCCAACAGCTCCATCTTGCCCGCCCGTTTTTGTTGCGTGGCGCCGCGGTACAACACAGAGAGGAATCTGCCCTTTATGCCTATCAACAAACGAGAGAGCCTGCTGTTCACCTTTATCATGTGCTTTTGCATGGTGCTCTGGATGAGCATCTACAACGTTGCCCTGCAGCACGGGGCCATCAACGGCGAGGTCGTTGCCACTGCGTGGCTCGGCTTCCCCGTTGCCTACATTTTTGCCATGTGCTGCGACTGGTTCGTCGCCAGCCCGCTCGCCAAGGGTTTCGCCTTTAAGTACTTGGTCACGCCGGGCAAGAGCTCGCCACTTGCCATGACGCTCGCCGTCAGCTCCTGCATGGTCGTTCCCATGGTCATCATCATGTCGCTGTACGGTGCCTGTGAGGGTCTGACGCACATGCCCGGCGGCATCCTTGCGAACCTGTATTCCGTGCCCGCGATCTGGATGATCAACATCCCGCATAATTTTGTGATGGCGCTGCCGTGGAACCTTTTGGTAGCCGGTCCGATTTCCCGCTTCGTCTTCCGTCGCGCCTTCCCTGTGGGGACGGTTTTCGAGGAGGAGCATGCCGAGCTCTTGGAGCAGGCTATGGCTCCTGAGTGCGAGTAGCTCGCTTAGGGATCTGCTGAGCGCGGGCGACTTGCTTGGTTGGAGCCCTAAGCGTGGATAGCTCTCTCGGCGACATCGCGGGCGTGAGCGGTGCGCATGACCGGAGGGCCCGTGCTGCTCCGTTGCCCGACGTGCTAGCGCGCAGAACAATCTGTTGGTGCATTCGGCGGCTGCTGAAGCGTTTCGGCAGCCGCTTTTTATACGGAGTTTAAATACAACAGTCTGTTGTATTACGTAGAGTGGTATATCTCTAGCAGGAAAAATGCGAGAGACGGAGCATTATGGCGTTGCTAGTAGGACTGGACGTAGGGTCGACGACGACCAAAGTTTACGCGATGCACGAGGATATGACCGAGGCGTGGTGGGGATATCGCCGCCACGGGGCGTGTCAGACAGCGAGCGTGCGCGCCATGCTCGGCGAGCTCGCCGAGCGCTTTCCCCATGAGTCGCTGCGCGTTGCGGTGACCGGCTCGGGTGCGCGCGATATCGCGACCGCGCTGGGCGCCTCGTACGTTCAGGAGGTGGTCGCCAACGCGCTCGCGATCAGCAGGTTCTATCCGCAGACGCGCTGCGCCATCGAGCTGGGCGGCCAAGACGCCAAGATGATCTTCTTCCGCACCAACGATAAGGGAGACATCGAGGTTGCCGACATGCGCATGAACGGCTCGTGCGCAGGCGGTACCGGTGCATTTATCGACGAGATGGCAAAGCTCATGGGGGTCGGCACCGAATCGGGCGAGTTCGAGCAGCTCGCAAGCCGGGGAACGACCGTCCACGAGGTCTCGGGCCGCTGCGGCGTGTACGCAAAGACCGATATCCAGCCGCTGCTCAACGAGGGCATTCCTACCACCGACCTGGCGCTTTCGGCGCTTCACGCGGTCGCCCGCCAAACGATCGGCGGTCTGGCCCAGGGTATCGACATCGAGCCGCCGGTAATCTTCGAGGGCGGTACGCTCGCCTACAACCCCACGCTGGTCCGCGTGTTCCGGGAGCAACTGAATCTATCGGACGATCAGGTTATCGTCCCGCGCGATCCGCAGATCATGGTCGCGCGCGGTGCCGCCCTGTCGCTGACCGACATGTTCGCATCGTCCCAACCGATCGACCTTCCCGACGCTTTTGTCCGGCTGGATAAGCTCGAGACGGTCGCGCCCGCAAGCGGGGAGGGACGTCTTGCCCAGCCCTTTTTTGCCACACCTGCCGAGCAGGCGGATTTTACGGCACGCCATGGCAAAGAGACGCCGGCAAAGGGTCCGGATGCGTATGCGCCCGGAGAGACGGTGCGTGTGGCGCTCGGTATCGATTCGGGGAGCACGACGACCAAGTTCGCCCTGGTCGATGAGGCGGGTGAGCTTGTCGATTCGTTCTACGCGTCTAATAACGGCAGACCGCTCGACGTCGCCCAACAGGGTCTTGTCAGCTTGAAGAACCGCTGGGAGACAGCGGGAGTCACGCTTGCGATCGATGCCGTGGGCACCACGGGATACGGCGAGGAGCTTTTCGCGCGCGCGTTCCACGCCGACTACCATACGGTCGAGACGGTCGCGCACGCCCGCGCCGCGTGCGCATGCGTTCCAGATGCGACCTTCGTGCTCGACATCGGCGGACAGGATATGAAGGCCATCTGGCTCAACCACGGCGTGCTGACCGATATCGTCGTCAACGAGGCGTGCTCTGCGGGCTGCGGCTCGTTCCTCGAGGGTTTTGCCAAAAACCTCGGAATAGCCGTTGAGGATATCGCGACCGAGGCATTTTCGTCCAAAGCCCCCGCCGTTCTCGGCAGCCGCTGCACGGTGTTCATGAACAGCAGCGTCGTTTCCGAGCAGCGGCGCGGTAAGGGTCCGGGCGACATCATGGCCGGTCTCTGCCGTTCGATTATCGAGAACGTGTTCACCAAGGTCATTCGCGTTTCAAATCTCAACCGTCTGGGCGACAAAGTCGTCGTCCAGGGCGGCACGTTCCGAAACGACGCGGTGCTGCGCGCATTCGAGCAGTATCTGGGCAAACCCGTCACGCGTGCGCCCCACCCGGGGCTGATGGGCGCTATCGGTATCGCCCTGCTCGCGCGCGAGGAATGCCGCAAGGGCGACGCCGGCACGTCGTTTATCGGGCTCGATGCCGTGGAGCGCTTCGAGCATCGCGAGTTCGGCGGCGTTACCTGCCGTCGGTGCAACAACCGCTGCCAGCGCGCGGTCGTGGCATTTGGCGACGGCTCGCTTTACGTCACGGGCAATCGCTGCCCGCGCGGCGGCGCCATCTCATGGGATGAGCTCGTGCGCGAGGTTCCCGCGGCGGAGGAGCTGCGTCCGCAGGGTGCTTGCGAGGCACAGGCACCCGGCACGGGGCGCGACCGGACCGCGGCTGCCCCCAATCTCTTTGTCGACCGCGAGAAGCTGCTGTTCGAGTCGTGCCCCACGGTTCCCGTCTGCGGGGGGCGCGATGTCACGATCGGCATTCCCCGTGTGCTCGAGTTCTGGGACACCATGCCGTTCTGGTCGACGTTCTTCAGCACGCTCGGCTTTAAGGTGCGCGTCTCGGGACGCAGCACCAAGGCGATGTACGAGCGCGGTCTGGCGCACGTCACATCCGACACCGTGTGCTTCCCGGCCAAGCTCGTCCACGGGCACATCCGCAATCTCGTCGACGCCGGCGTCGACCGCATCTTCATGCCCATCATCACGACGGTGCCCACCGAAAACACCGCCTCTACCAGCGAGTGGATGTGCGCCGTCGTAAAGGGATACCCCTACGTGATGCGCAATTCCGATAACCCGGAGGAGCGTTTCGGCGTTCCGTTCGATACGCCGCTGTTCCACTGGTACGACGAGGGCGACCGAAACCGCCAGCTCAAGGCGTGGTGCAAGGAGACCTTCGATATCGATGCCGACCTGGTTGCCAAGGCGACCGAGCAGGCGGACCGCGCGCAGCAGACGTTTGAGAACCAGCTGCAGCTGCGCGGCAGGCAGGTGCTCGAGAACGTGCGCGAGGACGGCGGCTACGCGGTGGTGATCGCTTCGCGCCCGTACCACAACGACCCGCTGGTCAACCACGGGCTGCCCAAGCTCTTCTCTGAGCGCGGCATCCCCGTGCTGACGCCCGATGCGGTGCCGGGGGTCTGCAACGTCGATCTTTCCAACAGCCGCATCGACATCGTGAACAACTACCATGCGCGCATGCTGTCGTGCGCGGTCATCGTCGCATCGACGCCCGAGCTCGAGCTCGTGCAGATGGGCAGCTTCGGCTGCGGCCACGATGCGTATCTCACCGACGAGATCGCGCGCATGATGGGCGAGATGGGCTCCAAGGTTCCGATGATGATCAAGCTCGATGAGAGCGACGTCGCCGGTCCCATGGGCATTCGCGTGCGTTCGTTTATCGAGTCGGTCAACCGTCGTCGCGCGGAGGAGCGTGCCGAGGGCGCCCGGGTGCACGCGGTCCATCCGCTCGACGACCCGTATAAGGTCAAGTACACCAAGCGCGACCGGCACGACAAGATCGCGCTGGTCCCCAACACCTCCCATGCGTTCTGCAGGCTCATGACCGCGGCGATGCGCAATCAGGGCGTGCGCGCCGAGGCCCTTGATATCGGGCGCGAGGATGCCATCCGCCTGGGCAAACGCTATGTGCACAACGACATCTGCTTCCCCGCGCAAATCGTGATCGGCGAGGCGCTCGCGGCACTCGAGAGCGGTAAGTACGACCCGCACGACGTCGCCGTGGTGACTGGCAAGTATATCGGCGACTGCCGCCTGACGCACTACATGCCCCTGCTGCGCCGCGCGCTCGACGACGCGGGATACGACTATGTCCCGGTGCTCACCAACGACGACGTCGATGCCCACAATGCGCATCCGGGCTTCAAGCTCGGCCTTGGCCCGAGCATCCAGATCGCCTACGGTCTTCCCATGATCGATGCCCTCGAGGCCATGCTTAGGCGCATCCGTCCCTACGAGCTCGAGAAGGGCGCGGCGGACGCTGCGTTCGACCGCGCGCTCGATGAGGTTATCGAGGGCATGGAGCGCTCCGGGCTGAGAGGCCAGGCGACGGGCTTCAAACGCGCGCTTGCGATCATGGACGCTGTTCCGTACGACCGCTCGAACCCGCATCCGACCGTTCTCATCGTGGGCGAGTACCTGCTCAATTTCCATCTCGGCGCCAACCACGAGATCGAGCGCTACCTCGAGGACAACGGGCTCGAGGTCATCGAGGCGCGCATGACCGACGTGATCCGCAAGACCTATTTCTACAAGCATGCGCAGTCGCGCGAGTTCCACGTCGACCTGTCGCTGCCCGAAAAGGCCTGGTACGCCACGGCGGACAACCTGTTCGAGCTCGCGCACGACCGTTGCGACCGCCTGGGCGCGGCGAGCCCGCTCTACGAGCCGCCGACGCGCATGCCCGAGCTCGTGCGCGCGAGCGATAAGATCCTGCACCATACGTTCGATGCGGGCGAGGGCGTGCTGATTCCGGCGGAGATCCTCGAGCACGCCAAGCGCGGCTGCCGCAACTTCGTGATCCTGCAGCCGTTCGGGTGTCTGCCCAACCATGTCGTGGGGCGCGGGCTCATCCATGCGCTCAAGGAGCAGTATCCCACGGCGCAGTTCCTGCCGCTCGACTACGATCCCGACGTGAGCTTCGCCAACGTGGAGAACCGTCTTCAGATGCTCATCATGAACGCCAAGGCGCAGGGGTGCGGTGAGGCGCATGGCGAGACCGCGTAAGGACGCCGATGTGCCCGATGCACGCACCCGTATCATCGAGGCGTTTTGGGAGCTCATCGAGAACAACAGCATCTTCGAGCTGTCGGTTGGCGAGGTGACCCGCGCCGCCCAGTGCAATCGCGGAACGTTTTACTACTATTTTCACGATTTCGATGAACTCGTCGCCATCGCCATAGCCCAGCTGCTGCAGGATAACGAGCTCATCACCGATGCCCTCTGGCATTTTTCGAGCGAGGGCGACCTTTCGGCGTTCGACCGGCGCGACGTCCGCTGCCTGCTGCGGCGCATCGTCATCACCATGAGGGCGGGTGCCGCCGAGCAGGTCGTGCAGGGCATCCATACGATCATCATCGACCGCGTGAGAGAGATCGTCCACCCCGACGGAGAAGAGCTCAAGGCTGATTCGAGCTTTGCGGTGGGCTTTCTGGTCTCGGGCATCATGGGCTTTGTGATGGCGGTCGGCTTTGCCCGGGAGGGCGGCGAGGAGATAGACCTCGAGCAGCTGGGGGACAGCGCGTGCGCGTACCTGAGGGCGGTCGCCATGCAGACGGTGGAAACGGTCGCGCAAGTCGAGGGCGTCGATACATCCGAGCTGCTCGAACGCGTCTCCAAGGAGGCCGATGCCTATCGCGCATCGCGTGCGACGAGTCCCGACGTGGTGAAAGACGCCTAGGGTTTCTCTTGCGGGGCGCCTGTCGCGCATCGCGCGGTGAGTCCCGCGATGCGGTCATAACCTGCATTCATGTGAGCCGGGTTTATAGATATTCCTCCAGCTGTTAACATAGACAACCTGTGGGTAAAGAGACAAAAGCGCCGCCGACGGGCGGGCGTTTTGATTTCGATGAACTCATGTAAGGAAACGAGCATGTTAGATAGATTTACCGATCGAGCGCGTAAGGTCATGTCCATGGCCAAGCAGGAGGCGCTCGATCTTCATTCAAGTAAGGTGGGCACCGAGCACCTGCTGCTCGCACTCGCCAAGGAGGACGAGGGTATCGCTGCCGAGGCGCTGCGCTCACTTGATATCTCCTACGACGACATCATGGACACCCTCAAGGAGGTCCAGACCACGGTTCCCGAGCCCTGTGAGGAGACCGAGGCGGCCAAGCTCGCCTTTACGCCGCTCGTCATTAGCGTGATGGAGCGTTCATTCCGCGTGGCGCGTGAGAACAACCAGACCTACGTGTCGACCGAGCACTTGCTGATCGGCATCGTCGAAGAGGGCAACGGCATGGCCATGGACATTCTCATGCGCCTGGGCGTGTCGTCCGCTTCCATTAAAAAGGCCATCGAAAAGCTTACCGCCAAGGATCAGGACAAGAAGCGTCCGCTCGCCGGAGCCGGCGCCGGTCGTCCCGGTGCGGGCCTGCCGTTCTTTAGCGGCTCGGACGCCTCGCAGCAAAAGGGGAGCGGCACCGACACGCTTAAGCAGTTCGCCACCAACCTCACGCAGAAGGCGCGCGATGGCGAGCTCGACCCTGTAATTGGTCGCGAAAAGGAAGTCCAGCGTATGATGGAGATCCTTTCGCGCCGCACCAAGAACAACCCGCTTATCCTGGGCGATCCCGGCGTGGGCAAGACGGCCATCGTCGAGGGCCTGGCGCAGCAGATCGCTGCCGGCAACGTGCCCGAGAACCTCATGAACCAGAACATCTGGACGCTCGACCTGCCGGGCCTCGTTGCGGGCGCCAAGTATCGCGGTGAGTTTGAGGAGCGCCTCAAGAACGTGATCCAGGAGGCCACCGAGGCTGACGACGTCATCCTGTTTATCGACGAGATGCACACCATCATCGGTGCCGGTTCTGCTGAGGGCTCCATCGACGCGAGCTCTATGCTCAAGCCCGTGCTCGCGCGCGGTGCCTTCCAGATTATCGGCGCCACCACGGCCGAGGAATTCCGCAAGTACCTCACCAAGGACCCGGCCTTCGAGCGTCGCTTCCAGACCATCGATGTCGAGGAGCCGAGCGTCGAGGACACGGTCAAGATCCTGACCGCGCTCAAGCCGCGCTACGAGGAGCACCACCATGTGCGCTATACGCAGGGTGCTATCGAGGCCGCCGCGAACCTTTCCAACCGCTACATCCAGGATCGCTTCCTGCCCGATAAGGCCATCGACCTCATTGACGAGGCCGGTGCCCGCGCTCGCATCGCTGCGAATCGCGCGCCCGAGCCGGTGCGCGAGGCCGAGCATCGCATAGAGGAGCTCAAGGCCGCCGCGCAGGAGGCCACCGAGAGCGACGACATGAACAAGGCCGCCGAGATTACCGAGCGGCAGAAGGCCGCCGAGATTGAGCTCGCCGAGGCCAAGGCTGCCTGGACGGCCGAGCTCGACGCCAGCCCGCTCACCATCGATGTCTCCCAGATTGCCGACATCGTGTCCGTGACCTCGGGCGTGCCGGTGTCCTCGCTCACCGAGAGCGAGAGCCGCCGCCTGCTGCAGGCCGAAAGCGTGCTCAAGACGCGCATCATCGGTCAGGACGAGGCCGTCGAGGCCGTTGCCAAGGCCGTGCGCCGCAGCCGCTCGCCGCTCAAGGACCCGCGTCGCCCCGGCGGCAGCTTTATCTTCCTGGGCCCCACCGGCACGGGCAAAACCGAGCTCGCCAAGACGCTCGCCGAGTATCTCTTTGGCAGCAAGGACGCGCTCATCAGCTTCGATATGTCGGAGTTTGGCAGTGAGTTCGAGGTCTCCAAGCTCATCGGTAGCCCCCCGGGCTATGTGGGCCACGACGAGGGCGGCCAGCTCACCAAGGCTGTTCGCCGTCACCCGTACTCGGTCGTGCTGTTCGACGAGATCGAGAAGGCGCACCCCGACATCTTCAATATCCTGCTGCAGGTGTTGGAGGAGGGCCGTCTGACCGATAGCCAGGGCAAGACGGTCGACTTCCGCAATACGGTGATCATCATGACGTCAAACGTGGGCGCCCGCGAGATCGCGCAGGATGCGAGCGTTGGCTTTGGCACCACCGGCGAGCAGGGCCTCACCTCGAGTGAGATCCGCGGCCGCGCGATGGGCGAGCTCAAGCGCCTGTTCCGCCCCGAGCTGCTCAACCGTATCGACGACATCGTGGTGTTCCAGAAGCTCTCGGGCGAGAACCTGACCAAGATTGCGCACCTGCTGGTGGACGATCTGCGCCAGCGCCTGATCGCAAACGGCATGAACATCAAGCTTACCGATGCGGCCTACGACAAGATTGTGGCGGAGGGTACCGACCTCACCAACGGCGCGCGTCCGCTGCGTCGTGCCATCCAAAAGCTCATCGAGGATCCGCTGTCCGAGGAACTGCTGGCCGGCGAGTGGGGCGAGGGCGATACCGTCCTGTGCGACGTGGCCGATGGCAAGTTTGTCTTTAGCCGCGGCACGGGCGAGATCCCGGCACCGCGTCCGGCGGGCACGCTTGGTGGCGATACCGCCCCGGCGGTACCGCACACCGGCAACGCCGCGCCCGTGAGCGGCGGCGTGACCTCGGGCCCCGGCGGCATGATGCAAGCCGGTTCCGGCGCGCTGTAGGGCGTAACATAGCTTTGCGAAGGGGCACTCCTGTCGGGGCGCCCCTTTTTTATGAGTAAATGGTGCTATACTCGAAATATAAATATGTATAGCAGAAGGAGCTAGCATGCCAATATCGGTACTCGACTCACGGCCGGTCCAGATGAATGTGCGCATGGATCGCCAACTCAAAGAGGCTGGGGACGCCGTGCTGGCGCATATCGGCATGACGCCGTCACAAGCTGTGAGGGAGCTGTGGCAGTACTTGACCGAGAACGGTCATATGCCCGTCGCAAAAAAGAATGATGACGAAGTCCTGCCTGACGACATACGATCGAAGGCGAGTTCGTCCCGCGTCTCGGAAGGGGCTGCGTTAATTTCGAATTTTTATGAGCGGTTCTCGATTCAGAGGCCGAGCCCCGATGAAGCCTTTGATTACGACGAGTTATACGATCAAATGATGAGCGAGAGATTCAGCGATTGGATCGAATTATGAGCGGCGTCGGAACGAAACGTGTGCTCAAGCTGTTGATCGACACGAACGTCTGGCTAGATTACTTTCTCGCTCGCACGAATGCGACCAGGCCGATAGTCGAGCTCCTTTCTCGCGCGGCGGAAGCGGAGGATATCGTCCTCTTCTCGTCCTCCCTGTCTGTCAAAGACGTCTATTACATTCTGGGAAGGACGATGAAGGCCGACGCCCGCCGTGAGGGGGCTCTCACTCCCGAAGCCATCGCCGGTGCCGACGAGACAGCGTGGGCGTGCGTTCGCCTGATTCGGCAAAAGTCGATTATTGCCTCGGTCGGTGCAGACGAGGTCTTCGACTCCTTTGTGTTCAAGTATCATCACAACGACTTTGAGGACGACCTGATGCTGGGCGTCGCCAATCGCATTGATGCCGATTACGTCGTGACAGAGGACAAAAATCTCATCAAACATACCAATGGTGTATGCATTAATGTTCAACAGGCGTTGAAGTTGGTTGAAGGGTCCAACGTCCCTTCGGCACGGCCCGTCTAACCTGCTTTATCTTGATAAAGTGGCGTTTCCTCGCCGTTAGCCGATGATGCGAGGGCGCTCGGCGTTTTCGACTGGTTTATGCACGCAAAGTCTGGGAATATACAAGTCGCATGTCTTACTGTCTAACCAGTTGCGCCAAGGAGGCACCATGGACTACAAGATTACCGGCTACGAGCCCGCCCAGCTGTTCCATTTCTTTGAGGAGGTCAGCGCGATCCCCCGTGGGTCTGGCAACGAGAAGGGCATCAGCGATTTCCTGGTCGCGTTTGCCAAGGAGCGCGGTCTCGATGTGTACCAGGACGAGGTCTACAACGTCATCATTCGCAAGCCCGCATCTGCCGGCGCCGAGAATGCCCCGACCGTGATGCTGCAGGGCCACATCGACATGGTGTGCGACAAGCTGGGCTCCGTCGAGCACGACTTTACGACTGATGGTATCGACCTGGTCGTCAAGGACGGCGTCCTCACCGCTAACGGCACCACTCTGGGCGCCGACAACGGTATTGCCGTCGCTCTGATGCTCACTGTTCTCGATGACGATTCGATCGTTCACCCCGCCCTCGAGTGCGTATTCACCACCGACGAGGAGACCGGCCTGGTCGGCGCCGAGACGCTCGACAAGTCCCAGATTAGCGCCCGCACCATGATTAACCTTGACTCCGAGGAAGAGGGCGTTGCTACCGTCAGCTGCGCCGGCGGTGTCGTCGTTACCTACACCTGCCCGATCGCGCGCGAGCACAAGACCGGTAGCGCCCTCACGCTCGACATCTCCGGCCTGCTGGGCGGTCACTCCGGCAGCGATATTAACCTGGAGCGCGGCAACGGCAACCTCATCATGGCCCGCATCATCGACCGCCTGATGGTTGCCGGCGAGCCCGCCATCGTTAGCTTTAACGGCGGCACCAAGGACAACGCCATCAACCGTGAGTGCAAGGCCGAGCTGGTCTACGCCGACCACGCTGCAGCCGAGGCCGCGGCCCAGATCGCAAAGGGCATCATCGCCGACGTTACTGCCGAGCTCGAGGTCTTCGACCCCGGCTTTACCTGCACGGTTGAGATTGCCGACAACACTGAGGTCGAGGCCATGGACGAAAAGTCCGCACTTGCCCTTATTCGCGCTCTGCGTCTTGCCCCCAACGGTGTGATCCGCCGCAATGTCGCCACCGACGGCTCCGTCGAGGTTTCCTCCAACATCGGCGTGGTTGCCACCTCTGACGACCAAGTCAAGATCATGCTGTCCCCGCGCTCCTCGATCACCTCGCTGCAGAACGAGTTCAAGGACCGCCTGCAGACGCTGGCCGATGTCCTGGGATTCGACGCCAAGTTTGAGTTCGAGTATCCCGGCTGGAGCTATGCCGAGCATTCGCCGGTCCGCGACATCTTTGTCGAGAGCTATCGCGAGCTCTTTGGCTCCGAGCTACGAATCGAGTCCATTCACGCCGGCCTTGAGTGCGGCCTGTTTGCCGAGGCCCTGCACGGCCTGGACGCCATCGCCGTGGGCCCGACGCTCTCCGATGTCCACACCCCGGACGAGAGCATGGAGCTCGCTTCTGCCGAGCGCTTCTACGAGCTGCTCATCGACGTCCTCAAGCGCCTCGCTGCGTAAAGGTTGCGCTAGCAGCAGTCCGAGCCACGTGCTGGTGGATTGCAAATGACATTATGAGAGGGGGCACCCGAGCTTTTGCGACGGGTGCCTCCTCTCTTCTTTTGGGAAATGGGAGATTACGGACACCTAGCCCATATCCGCCTTGATGAGGTCGAGGGTGCGCTGGCAGTTTTCGCAGACGGGGCCGAGCATATGCTCGCGCAGGTCCGCCATGCCGGGCAGGTCGGCGTATTCGTCCATGACCTCTTCCATGCAAATGGGCACCTCGTAGGCGAGGTCCATCATGGTTGCAAAGCAAAACTTCTCGGATAGCCCGGCATCGGTGAGCGTCGCCTCTAGCGCGGGGTCTCCCATACCGTGGTATCGGCGGATAGCGCCTGGACCGATGCGCCCCACACGATTTTCGCCGCCAACGCTCATGGCAAGGCGCGCTTTTCGCCGCATACGTTCGTATGCTAAGCCCGATGCGACATCGTACATGGGTGCGAGCGCCGCGTTTGTGCCTTTGCCTAGGATGAGCGAGTAGTTTTTAGCGTGTGCGTCAGGCGCTCCGATAATGGCGTTATAGAACAACATATAGGTAAAAAGCACAAGATTCATGTGGTGGGGGACTGTGTTAATCAGTCGTTCTTGGATGTCTCGTGTAGTTGGTCCTCCGTCGGCGGTGTATTTCTGGGTTGGCAATACACCGAGTGCCTGGCAAAAGTCCTCCTGATGCAGCCTTTCGATATTTCCGCTGCTATTGACCATTCTGTCGTACCGTTCAACGACGAGCGCAGCTTCGTCTTCAAATGTGCAATAGGAGACGTTGGCAGTTGGAATGCCAACACGCCGAGCTGTTTTCATGCAGACGAATTCGTTTAAGGCCTGATGTTTGAACCCAACGACACCATTTTTGAAGATATGGGTAGTGGGGGATGACCCTAGACATTCGCACCATTGTCCATCATGCCAAGCTAGTGCAAATTTGCCTTGGTTGCCGCCCAGGGACCAGCTTTCGTTGGAGCCCATCCATGTCTCTCTTTCGTCATCGCGAATTGCTTTGAGCTTGTGAGCGATTTGAGAATTGGTAAGCGGGCGGTATGCTGAGACCCTGCCGTGGGCGGCATCTAATTGATCGGCTCGACAAAACTGAACGGCCCCCGCGCAGTCAAGACCGATATGGCACAAGAGGGCGACGGGGTTGTTGGATGCAACGTCATGCTCGGCGGCAATAGCGCGACGCTGCTCTTGGCTGTCGGGCAAAAGGCCAAATAGGAACGGACGGACGATGTTATGGCCATATGTGCGATTGGAAAGCGGCATTGTTAACGATAGCGGTGCTCCGCGATAGGTTGGGGCGTATACAAAGCTGCAGAGTCCATGCTCGTCTTGCCGGAGAGTGCCGGCGATTTCGCCACAAATGAGGGTCGCAAGCTCCATTTCTGCCATTTATTTCACAACCTTACAGCCAAAGGAGAGGTCTGAAGTGCCGGAAAGGCCTTGCTCGGCTGCGATTTGGGCCAGCAAGGCACCATAGAAAGCTGGCGTTCCTTGTCGAGCGGGTCGTCTGCCTACGCTTGGCTTTGGCAGGGCATTCGAGTTCGCGATAGGGAGGTCCGCTATCGTCATCGGATGTTCGGAGGGCGATGCGATGGAGTCGTTATCGCTTTGCGCAAAGAGACCTATGCCGAGTGCGTTAAAGACGGTCAACAGCTTGTCGAGCCGAATGCCCGTGGCATCTCCCAGCTCGAGCGATGCGAGCAGGCGCTCCGAAACACCGGCCTTATTAGCGAGAGCGGCACGGGTGAGACCCTGAGCCTCGCGTGCCTGGCGCACGTAGATGCCAGCTTGGCGCGGTGTGGTGATGGGAAGGGTATCCACGGCGATCTCCTAACGTGCAGACTTTTGCATCATAGTATGACATGCAAAAGTCTGCATGAAAAGGCCTCATGCAAAACTCTGCATGAGGCCTCATCCGGACGTTTAGTTTTGAAGGGTGTTTTACAGCGCCAAAATCCCCAGATGCTCCAGCAAAATCTTGAGGCCGATGAGGACGAGCACGACGCCACCCACGATGGTGGCGGGCTTTTCGTAGCGCGCGCCAAAGGTGTGGCCGATCGCTACGCCGGCAACGGAGAAGACAAAGGTCGTGATGCCAATGAGCGACACGGCGGGAACGATATCGACCGAGAGCGCGGCAAACGAGATGCCCACGGCAAGCGCGTCAATCGAGGTGGCGATGGCAAGGATTAGATATTCGCCCAGGTCGATCTTTTCGGCATCCTTGCCGTCGCCTTCGTTCTCGTCCTCAGTAAAGGCTTCCCACAGCATCTTGCCGCCGATAAAGGCGAGCAGGATAAAGGCGATCCAATGGTCGATGGGTCCGATGATGCCCATGAATTGACTGCCGAGCGCCCATCCGATTACGGGCATGCCGGCCTGAAAGCCGCCAAAGAACAGGCCGAGCACCACGGCAACTTTAAGGTTGATCTTCTTCATGCCAAGGCCCTTGCAGATGGAAACGGCAAAGGCGTCCATCGAAAGGCCAACGGCGAGCAACACGAGCTCTGCGAGTCCCATAGTCTGGCTCCCTCTCTGCGGGCGGGCCCGCGTGTACCTTTTGGGGGAGTAACAAAAAGACCCGTGGCGTACGCGTTGCGCGCACAACCACGAGTCTCGTTCATTAAGGCAAGCCAGGCCGCATCGGCCAGTATGTTGACTTGCCGCGCCACCGGAGGCGAAACCGGCCACGCGACTACTCCCTCATTTATGCGAATCCCGATGCTACCACATAAGCAGCTCATTTGGATTGGGGCTCTCAGCTGTGTTCGCTCATTCTGTAAGCATCGGATTTTGCGGGCGTCACAGGGGCAAACCGTGAGAAACTTATTGACGTTTATGGAGCGTATACGATGGGAGCGATGCCTTGGATAAGAACGAGCTGCAAAAGCGTATGGAACAGGCCATCCGCCTGACTGCCCCCGGTCAGCCGATCCGCACCGCCCTCGACATGATCATTGCCGGTCACCTGGGTGCTCTTATCTGCGTCGGCGACACCGAAAACGTGCTCGCTGCCGGCAACGACGGCTTCCCGCTCAACATTTCGTTTACCTCGAACCGTCTGTTCGAGCTCTCCAAGATGGACGGTGCCATCGTCATCGACGGCGACCTCACCCAGATCCTGCGCGCCAACTTCCACCTCAATCCCGATCCCTCGCTTGCCACGAGCGAGACGGGCATGCGTCACCGCACCGCCGCTCGCATGTCGGTGCTCACCGACGCCATCGTGATCTCGGTTTCGGCTCGTCGTGCCGTCGTCAACGTGTACGTCCACGGTAAGAGCTACGAGATCCAGCCTGTCACCACCATCATGAGCTCGGTCAACCAGCTCGTCGCCACGCTCCAGACCACCCGTCAGTCGCTCGACCGCTCCCTGCTGCGTCTGACGGCCCTCGAGCTCGATGACTACGTTACGCTCGCCGATATCACCGGTATTTTCTCGAGCTTTGAGATCATGCAGCAGGCAAAGACTGAGCTTAAGGATTGCATTGTCAAGCTGGGCAACCAGGGCAAGCTTGTGCAGATGCAGCTCGAGCAGCTCGCGGGCTCCAGCATGGATACCGAGTACGACCTGATGATTCGCGACTATGCGAGCGATTCCTCCGAGGCCAACGCCGAGAAGATTCGTGCAGAGCTCGCTCGCATGACGCCTAAGGACCTGTCCGACCCGCAGCACGTGGCGGCAGTTCTGGGCTACGACGACCTGGACGAGGACTCCGTCATGACGCCGCTGGGCCTGCGCACGCTTTCGCGCGTGTCCGTCGTGCGCGACGGCGTGGCCGAGAAGATCGTCGACGAGTACGGCTCGCTGCAGGAGCTCATGGACGACATCAGCGAGGATCCGGAGCGCCTGGGCGACTTTGGCGTCAACAACCCTGCCATTCTTGCGGACTCGCTGTACCGCATGAAGGGCACCAAACAGGGGAACGCATAATGGCACCCGTATGCGCCGTGGTCGTTGCCGGCGGCAGCGGTCAGCGCTTTGGAAATCCCGGCGGCAAGCAGCTCGTTAACGTGGCGGGCCGTCCGCTCATGAGCTGGTCCATCCGCGCGTTTGATCGTAGCGACAAGGTCGGCCATATCGTGGTGGTGTGTCCTGCCGAGCGCCGTGCCGAGATGCGCCGCCTTGCCATCGACCCGTTTGACTATGACACGCCCATCAGCTTTGCCGATGCCGGCGATACCCGTCAGGATTCCACCCGTGCCGGCGTGCATGCGGTTCCGGCGGGTTTCGAATATGTCGCCATCCACGATGGCGCTCGTCCGCTCATTACGACCGAGGCCATCGACCACGCTATCGACGTGCTCATGGGTGACCGCTCGCTCGACGGTGTCGTGTGCGGTCAGCCCGCGATCGACACGCTCAAGATCGTCGACGGCGATAATATCGTCGAGACGCCGCCGCGTGAGCTCTACTGGGCAGCGCAGACGCCGCAGATCTTTAGCGTCGATGCTATGAAGCGCGCCCATGCTGCAGCCATTGCCGAGGGCTTTATCGGCACCGATGATTCGTCGCTGGTCGAGCGCATGGGTGGGCGCGTCCGCTGCGTCCAGAGCCCGCGCGATAACCTTAAGGTGACGGTGCCCGAGGACCTGCGTCCCGTAACCGCGATTCTGCTTGGCCTCATGGCCGAGGGAGAGGACCTTCCCCATGTTCAGTAACCTGCGCATTGGCCATGGCTACGACGTCCACCGTCTGGTGGAGGGGCGTCGATGTATCATCGGCGGTGTCGACATTCCCTACGAGCGCGGCCTGCTGGGCCACTCGGATGCCGATGTGCTCGCGCACGCCTTGGCCGACGCCATTCTGGGCGCCTGCCGCGGGGGAGACATCGGCAAGCTATTCCCCGATACCGACCCCGCCTATGAGGGTGCCGATTCGATGGTGCTGCTCGCTCGCGTGATGGACTATGCGCGCGAGCTGGGCTTTGAGTTTGTCGATGCCGATTGCACCATTGCCTGCCAGCAGCCTAAGATCACCCCACACCGCGATGCCATGCGTGCCAACCTTGCCCATGCCTTGGGCGTTGACGTCGAAAACGTGGGCGTCGCCGCCACTACGACCGAAAAGCTCGGTTGGGAAGGCCAGGGCGAGGGAATCGGCGCCTGGGCCGTCTGCCTGCTACAGAAAACCGTTAAGGAGTAACGAATGCGTATCTACAACAGCGCTACCCATAAAAAGGAAGAGTTCCAGCCCATCGAGTCCGGCAAGGTCCGCATGTACGTGTGCGGCCCCACGGTCTACGACAACATCCACATCGGCAACGCCCGTACGTTCATCAGCTTTGACGTGATTCGCCGCTGGCTCATCGCGAGCGGTTACGAGGTCACGTTCGCCCAGAACCTCACCGATGTCGACGACAAGATCATCAAGCGCGCCAACGAGCAGGGCCGTACGGCCGCCGAGGTCGCGACGGAGTTCTCCGACAAGTTCATCGGCGTCATGCGCGCTGCCAACGTGCTCGATCCCGATGTGCGCCCCCGCGCCACCAAGGAGATCGGCCCCATGATCGCCATGATCAAGACGCTTATCGAGCAGGGCCACGCTTACGCAGCCGATAACGGCGATGTGTACTTTGCCGTGCGCAGCGATCCCAACTATGGTCAGGTTTCGGGCCGCAACATCGACGACCTTATGGTTGGCGCACGCATCGAGGAGAACGAGGACAAGAACGACCCGCTCGACTTTGCCCTGTGGAAGGCCGCCAAGCCCGGCGAGCCCAGCTGGCCGAGCCCTTGGGGCGAGGGCCGTCCCGGTTGGCATACCGAGTGCGCCGCCATGGTGCATCGTTACCTGGGCACCCCGATTGACATCCACGGCGGCGGCTCCGACCTTGCCTTCCCGCATCACGAGAACGAGTGCGCCCAGGCCACCTGCGCCTGGCACCAGGGTTTCTCCAACACCTGGATGCACACGGGCATGCTGCTGGTAGACGGCGAGAAGATGTCCAAGTCGCTTGGCAACTTCTTTACGCTGGCCGAGGTCCTCGAGCAGCACTCCGCTGCCGCCCTGCGCCTGCTGATGCTGCAGACGAGCTATCGCTCGCCGCTCGACTTTTCTTGGGAGCGCCTGGAGGGTGCCGAGAACTCGCTCACGCGTATCGCCGGTACGGTCGAGAACCTGCGCTGGGCCGCGAACCATGCGACGGCCGATGCCGATGAGGCAGCATCCGAGGCGTTTGCCGCCAAGGCCGCCGAGACCCGTGCCACCTTTAAGGAGTGCATGGACGACGACTTTAACACCGCCGGTGCCATGGGTGCTGTCTTTGGCTTTGTGACCGAGTGCAACCAGTACCTGGAGCAGGCGGGCGATGCTGCCGACAAGGCCGCAGTCCTGGCTGCCGCCGATACGCTGGCCGAGCTGCTCGATACGTTTGGCGTCGAGCTTCCCGAGCCCAAGGTGGAGCTGCCGCTGGGTCTGCTGGGTGTTGCCGCCGGTTTGGTTGCCTATACGGGCGACGACGTGGACGAGGCTGCTGCCAAGATTCTCGAGGCCCGCGCCGAGGCCCGTGCCGCCAAGAACTGGGATCTGGCCGACGCCATCCGCGACCAGCTCAAGGACCTGGGCCTCACCATTGAGGATACCGCCGCCGGCACCCGTATCAAATCTCTCTAATCCCCGCGGGTTTCCCAAACACCCGACCTTGCCGTTCAAACCGTCGCTCGCGTACTCAAGTACGCGTCGCTCCTCTTTCACGGCAATCTCGGGCACTTGGAAAACCCGTACCGACCGCTTGAGCTATTCGTCTTAAGCGGTCGCTTCTTTTGTCCTGTTTGAAAAGTATTTAAAGGAGGTCGCTTTATGGCCGACAATCGCAAGCGTGCGCCTCGTGGCGGCAAGCAGGCTGCTTCTGGCTCGCGTTCGATTCGCCGCAATGACCGCGCTGCCGCTCCCAAGGGCCAGCGCGATCGCACCCAGGCCGCACGTCCGCAGCGCGATCGCAACCGCGACGCTGTCCAGACTCCCAAGGGCGAGTTTATCGAAGGTCGTCGTGCTGCCGCCGAGGCGCTACGCACTGGTTTTCCCATCAAGTGCGCGCTCATTGTCGAGGGCGGGGAGCGCGATGCCGCCTTGTCGCGCCTGGTCGACGACCTCAACGCCGCGGGCGTCCGCATTAAGTATGTGCCGCGCGCGCAGCTCGACGCACTGTCGAGCCATGGCGCTCATCAGGGCATCGCACTCGAGGTTGGCAACTTCCCCTATGCTGATGTCGCCGATATTCTCGACCGCGCCGGCGACGGTCCGGCGCTTGTCGTCGTGCTCGACCATGTGACCGACGACGGCAACTTTGGCGCCATTGTGCGCTCCGCCGAGGTCGTGGGCGCGGCCGGCGTCGTCATCGCCAACAAGCGTGCCGCCGGCGTGACCGTGGGCAGCTACAAGACCTCGGCCGGTGCTGTCATGCATCTGCCTATCGCGCAGGTTCCCAATATTGCCCGTGCACTCGATGACCTCAAGGCCGCTGGTTTTTGGGTGGGCGGTGCTTCCGAGCACGCCGAGGGCAGTTGCTGGGATGCTTCCTTCGAAGGTCGCGTGGCGCTCGTCATGGGCTCCGAGGGCGACGGCATCTCACGCCTGGTGCTCGAGAAATGCGACTTTTTGACCAAGCTTCCCCAGCGCGGCATGACCGAGAGTCTCAATGTGGCCCAGGCGACCACCGCGCTGTGCTTTGAGTGGCTGCGCCGCAATGCCGGCGAGCTTATGGGGGAGGAGTAGCGCATGTCCAAGAAGAACCGCGCCAAGTCCAAGGCCAAGCGCTTTGGCGAGGGCTCGGCCAAGCCGATTGTCTCGGCCGCGACCTACGGCGTGGGCGGCAATGCGTTTGCGCAGGCTATCGCCGACCCAGTCTCGACGGTGCACTCCAACAAGCCCGAGCTGCTGGTGGTCGACGGTTACAACGTGATCCACTGCACGCCGCGCTACGAAAAGCTCGTCTACGACCATTCCGACGATCCATATTCCAGCGACGTCCACGATATGGCGCGCACCGCCCTCATCAACGATGTTGCGGCGTTTGCCCAGGGCCGTTACGAGGCCGTGATCGTGTTCGACGGCGCGGGCAACATCTCCAGCGAGCGTCCCAACCTGCCGGCGCGTGGCGTGCGCATCGAGTTCTCGCCGACCGGTGTTTCGGCAGATACCGTGGTGCAGAAGCTCTGCATCGAGGCACGCGAGGAAGGCCGCGCGTGCTCCGTGGTATCGAGCGACGGTACGATCCAGGCCGTTGTCATGGGTAAGGGCGTTACGCGCATCTCGAGCCGCATGCTGGTGGACGAGATCAAACAGATCGATAACGACGTTCACGAGGCAGAGGAAGCTCCGCAGATCAAGATGACTCTGGGCAGTCGCCTGAGCCCCGATGCCCTGGCCAAGCTCAAGGCCCTGCGCGGGAGGTAGGGAAGTTGGCGGGGCAATGCTGCCTCGCTAACTCCATTCAGCGATGTCGATCATTCTTTCGAGGCGCCACGTTAGCGCCTCTTTTAGATATGGCAGCCTTGCCGTGAGCGCGTCGTTTCTGGAAAGAATCTCGATTGCCTCGTCAACGAAGCCTTCGAGTTTGTCGCCGTCAAACCAGCCCATGTCCTCGACGAGCAACATTTGTTTGGCGGGGCTTGAATGAAATTGTGCGCTGGTAAAACTGTGCTCTCCCGCCCTAAGCTCCTCTAGTGATATGTTGCACCAGAGCGATGAGCCCGAATCGAAGATGGGGGCAGGTCTGCAGGCTTGCGTGTTTACGTTTCGCACGAGGCCGAAGTTGCGCCAATGACGATCGTAGTTGGCAATGATGTCGTCACATACGATCATGCGGTCAAGGGCATCCTTGACGCCTGTCACCCCGAGCTCCTCGCAGTTTGCTACATATCGCTCGTAGTCGGTTAGCCGTTCATCTGCGTTTGCGTGCTGGTTTACATAGAATGCAGGGACATACTCTTCTTCATCAGTTAAGAAGACATCGCATGTGCTCAGGGCGGAAGTGCCCGTGCCCTCGAGCGAGCAAGGCACATAATCGCAGGCGTTTAGAATGCGACGGTGGAGCGCGGTCGCCACCAGCTCGTTATAAGGTTCCTGGTCCAGGTGCGCTCCTGCCTTATGCAGAATTCGACGTTCGCCCTCGCACGTCCAGTACTTTTGAAGATTGCCGTCCGAGGTGTTATCGGGCTTTGCGGCAGCCGCTTTTCCCTCTGGGGCAAAGGGTGCAATGGACAGTGAGACGTCATCAAAGGCGTTATTGAAGAAGTTGATATCCTCCCAGGTGAGACCGGAACCTTGGGGCCTAATCCAATACTGGTCGGATAAGGAGAGGCCGAGATTTCGCTGGACGAGTTCATCGGGAACATCGACTGAGGCTTCTGCAAGCAGGGAGGCTAGCCCAATGCGTGCGAGCGGGATACCGCGGCCGCGCCACCAGATGCGGAAGGAGTCGAGCGATATGGGGCTATTAGGGCCAAATACTCCAATAGGGGCGTGGGCGTAATCGATGTCGGCACCGATGTGGGTAAAGTCTTTTCGCGATGTGCTGTAGACCAGCTGAGCGACTTCGTACGTGCGGTTCATGAGGGTGAACGCGATCTCGCTCTTACCGTGGCCGCGGCGGGGACGTCCCCCCGTTTTGGTCACAGAGCGGAGTCGCGTGTCGACGCTGTCTTTGTCGATGAGCCATACACCAGAAGCCTTGCGGGCATCAAGTGCTCCGTTTTTTATGAGCTCCTGCACCCTGCGCGGAGTGATGCCGAGCAGCTCGGCGGCTTCTTTGGTAGTAAGCATCGCGAAACCCTTCGCCAGAACGAATAGTTTTATATATAGCAATTGTAATTAAAACTATTCGTTCTGGCGAATGGTTTTAAGATTGAGGGCGCACTGACAGAAATGAACGGGCCTGGTACGCGTTGTTGCTGGATTTTGCATATTTGTATAACGCCGTGCGGCCTGTTGCGCCCCGTCCGCAATTCCTTTATTCTTAACTGGCTTCGCGTGAAAGCGCCAAGTGTGCCAGTGTGGCGCAACGGTAGCGCAACTGATTTGTAATCAGTGGGTTGCAGGTTCGATTCCTGTCACTGGCTCCATGAGAGTTTCGGGCTCTGTTCCCTTGTGGGACAGGGCCCGTTTCTATTTATGTCGATAAGTCAGCGTGTTTGGCGCCAACCGAGCTTCAGGTTTGTCTCGATTCGCAACACGAGTGGGCTGAAGACCTTCCTTATAGTTACAGATCGAGACATTGCCAAGGGACGGCCGATAACATCTCGATCTGTAACACGAAGAGGCTGAAAACCGTTCTAGCTGTTACAGAATGAGACGTAAGCTGAGGTCTCTGCGAAACATCTCGATCTGTAACAGATAGGGAAAAAATGTTCTCTAAATGTTACAGATCGAGACAAAGGCCGGACCGGGTTTAACTGTCGTGACCGAGCGTGGATTATCGGACACACGAGCGTGGAAAATCTTCCGCCTAGTGAATGAGCGTGGATAATCTGCCACTTTGGATTCGATGGCACGGCAAAGTGGGAGATTATCCACGCTCGATTTCAAACGGAAGAAAATCCACGCTCGATTTTGCCTGGGAAGAGCAATCTTCTGTCTGGGCAGCCCCGATCTCGACCTATATATAGGTGCAAATAAGCTGGTATCGAAGTTCGATACTGAAGGTGTACTCCACTACAGCAAAGTGTTACCTTGGGAAACGTCACCTCAGTATCCAAAACCACCGTCCCTCATATCCCAACTCAACAAAACAGCAGGTCAAAGGTATATAGATACGCCCGGGGCCGTGTATCTAGAGGTTTTCGTTGACAGCCCCCAAGGTTGCATCGTATTATCTTTTTCGTTCGCGGGGGCGGCGGTCCAAAAGACCAAAGAACCTGCGGATACTTGAACGATTGGGAGTTTGCCCGAGTGGTTAATGGGGACGGGCTGTAAACCCGTTGGCTCTGCCTACATAGGTTCGAATCCTATAGCTCCCACCCGTCAAGTGCCTGTATAGCTCAGTCGGTAGAGCACTTCGTTGGTAACGAAGAGGTCACCAGTTCAAGTCTGGTTGCAGGCTCCATCCGGCGGTGTAGCTCAGTTGGTTAGAGCACACGGTTCATACCCGTGGCGTCACTGGTTCGAATCCAGTCACCGCTACCATAGGTAACACGGTGGCTTCTCAATAGTATGTTGAGAGGCCACTATGGTATAAAGGCAAAGTCCCGTCCGGGGACGACCTGTTTAGAGGAGGGCTTTATGGCCAAAGAGAAGTTTGAGCGCACTAAGCCGCATGTTAACATCGGCACCATTGGTCACGTCGACCACGGCAAGACCACGCTGACCGCTGCCATCACCAAGGTTCTCTCCGAGACCGAGGGCTGCAAGGCTGACTTCACTGCGTTCGAGAACATCGACAAGGCTCCCGAGGAGCGCGAGCGCGGCATTACGATCTCCGTCTCCCACGTCGAGTACGAGACTGCTGCCCGTCACTACGCTCACGTTGACTGCCCGGGCCACGCTGACTACGTCAAGAACATGATCTCCGGTGCTGCTCAGATGGACGGCGCTATCCTGGTCATCGCCGCTACCGACGGCCCCATGGCTCAGACCCGCGAGCACATTCTGCTCGCCCGTCAGGTCGGCGTTCCCTACATCGTCGTCTTCCTGAACAAGTGCGACATGGTCGACGATGACGAGCTCATCGACCTCGTCGAGATGGAGACCCGTGAGCTCCTCTCCGAGTACGATTTCCCCGGCGACGACATCCCCGTCATCCGTGGCTCCGCTCTGGGCGCTCTCGAGGGCGACGCCAAGTGGATGGACGCCATTCGCGAGCTCATGAAGGCCGTCGACGAGTACATCCCGACGCCTGCTCGTAACAACGACCTCCCGTTCCTGATGGCCGTTGAGGACGTTATGACCATCTCCGGCCGTGGTACCGTTGCTACTGGCCGTGTCGAGCGCGGTGAGCTCAAGCTCAACGAGCCCGTCGAGATCGTCGGCATCAAGGATACCCAGAACACCGTCGTTACCGGTATCGAGATGTTCCGTAAGTCCATGGACTTCTGCGAGGCTGGCGACAACGTCGGTCTGCTGCTCCGCGGCATCAAGCGTGAGGACATCGAGCGCGGCCAGGTTCTCTGCAAGCCCGGTTCGGTTACCCCGCACACCAAGTTCACCGGCGAGATCTACGTTCTGACCAAGGAGGAGGGCGGCCGTCACACCCCGTTTTTCGATGGTTATCGTCCTCAGTTCTACTTCCGTACCACCGACGTTACCGGTACGGTCAAGCTCCCCGAGGGCACCGAGATGGCTATGCCTGGTGACCACATCACCATCGAGGGCGACCTCATCCACCCGATCGCCATGGAGGAGGGCCTGCGCTTCGCTATCCGCGAGGGTGGCCACACCGTCGGTTCGGGCATCGTCTCCACGATCATTGAGTAAAATTAGCTCTTTGATATAGCTGACTTAGAGAACCCGGCACTTATATGGGTGCCGGGTTCTTTTCTGCAATGGATATTGAGCCGTTGCTGGTGTCAAGAGGATCGATAATGGTCCTGGATGCACCGTCGATTAGCTCTCGATGGCTTCATTGATGTGTTCCAAATATGAATGGATCCACCGAGAACCAATTGACTCGAGGTTTTCATTGACAGCACTTACGTGGAGCTGATAAAGTAACAACTCGTGCCCGTACGGGGCGGAAATGAAAGGTTCAGGATACATGCGTACTCTAGTTACTCTTGCGTGCACTGAGTGCAAGCGCCGCAACTATACGACCACCAAGAACAAGTCGACCATGCCTGATCGTATGGAGATCAAGAAGTATTGCCCCTGGTGCCGTCACCACACGCTGCACAAAGAGACTCGCTAGTCTCTAGTCACATACGCCAGTAGTTCAATTGGTAGAGCATCGGTCTCCAAAACCGAGTGTTGAGGGTTCGAGTCCTTCCTGGCGTGCCAGTCATTATTCCGTAAGCTCCCACTTGGGGGCTTACGGTTTACTCATGTATAAGCGCATTGCGCGGAGGTAACCCAAATGGCCAACAAGAAGAACAAGAAGAAGGCTCAGCAGCCGGCACCTGCCAACAACGCTGCCGCCAACTCCAAGGTTGAGGCCAAGAAGGCCGTTGCCAAGAAGAACGAGAAGGCTGCGAAGTCCAAGAAGAACGAGAAGCCTGGTTTCTTCGCCCGCACCAAGAAGTATTTCGCTTCGGTCAAGTCCGAGATGAAGCGTGTCACGTGGCCCGATAAGAAGGAGCTCGTGAACTACTCGGTCGTCGTTTGCGCTTCTCTGGTCGTCGTCGGCGTCGTCATCGCTCTGCTCGATGCTGGCTTTGGCGAGGCTCTTGCTCTGTTCTCTGGATTGAGGGGCTAAACCATGTCTAAGCGTTGGTACGTCGTTCACACTTACTCCGGATACGAGAACCGCGTAAAGTCCGATCTCGAGCATCGTATCGAGACCATGGGCATGCAGGACCGTATCTTTGATATCGAGATTCCTATGGAGCGCGTCACCGAGATCAAAGAGGGTGGCAAGCGCGAGACCAAGGATTCCAAGATCTTCCCGGGTTATGTCCTGGTCCGCATGGAGATGGATGACGATGCTTGGACGTGTGTTCGCAACACGCCCGGCGTCACCGGTTTCCTAGGCGGCAACGGCAAGCCCGCTCCGCTTTCCCGTGACGAGTACAACAAGATGACTCGTCGTCCCGGTAAGGGCGATTCGCCCAAGCGCACCTCGGTTGATATTCAGGTCGGCACGTCCGTCCGCGTCACCGAT
The DNA here is from genome assembly GCA_031296755.1 of Collinsella sp. Taxonomy (GTDB): domain Bacteria; phylum Actinomycetota; class Coriobacteriia; order Coriobacteriales; family Coriobacteriaceae; genus Collinsella. The sequence continues at coordinate 14,794 of JAUMMZ010000021.1, read as the reverse complement.
GGCCCGCTTACCGACTTTGATGGCAAGGTCTCCGAGGTTAACACCGAGGCTGGCAAGCTCAAGGTCACGCTGATGATCTTTGGCCGCGAGACGCCGGTCGAGCTCGACTTTAACCAGGTCGCTGTCATCGCTTAAGTTTTCGTCCGTTCGCGCGAGCGTGCTTCTTCTGTGACTGCTCATCTCAGGAGTGCTTCTAACACGTGCGTGCTTACGATATAGCAAGTACTTCACACTCGTGATTCGAAAGGAATGACCATGGCTGAGAAGAAGGTTGCCAACGTCATTAAGCTCCAGATTCCTGCTGGTGCAGCTAACCCCGCTCCTCCCGTCGGCCCCGCCCTGGGCGCTGCTGGCGTGAACATCATGCAGTTCTGCCAGGCCTTTAACGCCGAGACGCAGGACAAGAAGGGCGACATCATCCCCGTTGAGATCTCTGTCTACGAGGATAAGTCCTTCTCCTTCATCACCAAGACCCCGCCGGCGGCTCACCTCATCAAGAAGGAGCTGAACCTCAAGTCTGGTTCCGCTAAGCCCCAGGCCGACAAGGTTGGTCAGCTCTCCCAGGAGCAGCTCACCAAGATTGCCGAGATCAAGATGCCGGACCTCAATGCCAACGACATTGACGCCGCCAAGAAGATCATCGCCGGTACCGCCCGTTCCATGGGCGTCACCATCGCTGAGTAGCGATTTCTTATGGTAACGACGGGTGCTCCGGCCGGGGCGCCCGTTAAATGTGTGCAATAGGGCACACGATACGATGTGGGAGGGCTCACGCCCGTTTAACCACAGGAGGTAATGCACATGGCTAAGCATGGTAAGAGCTATAACGCCGCTGCCGAGAAGATCGACCGCGCCACGCTCTACACCCCCCTTCAGGCTGCCAAGCTCATCAAGGAGCTCGACACCGCCAAGTTCGACGAGACCGTCGAGGCCCACTTCCGTCTGGGCATCGATACTCGTAAGGCTGACCAGAACATCCGTGGTTCCATCTCCCTGCCTCACGGCACCGGCAAGACCGTTCGTGTTGCCGTCTTCGCCGAGGGCGAGAAGGCCCGCGAGGCCGAGGCTGCCGGCGCCGACATCATCGGTTCCGACGAGCTCGTCGCCCAGATCCAGAAGGGCGAGATCAACTTCGACGCCGCTATCGCTACGCCGAACATGATGGCCAAGGTTGGCCGCATCGGTAAGATCCTTGGTCCCCGTGGCCTTATGCCGAACCCCAAGCTCGGCACCGTGACCATGGACGTCGCCAAGATGGTCTCCGAGCTCAAGGCTGGCCGCGTTGAGTACCGCGCCGACCGCTACGGCATCTGCCACGTGCCCCTGGGCAAGAAGTCCTTCTCTGAGCAGCAGCTCGTCGAGAACTACGCTGCCCTGTACACCGAGATCCTGCGCGTCAAGCCCTCTTCTGCTAAGGGCAAGTACGTCAAGTCCATCTCCGTGTCTTCCACCATGGGCCCTGGCGTCAAGGTCGATCCCGCTGTCCAGCGTGACTTCCTGGCTGAGTAACTGCTAGTTACTGCCTGAGTACAGCAAGCATTGCTAAAGAAACCCGGTTCTGCCTTGTGCAGGACCGGGTTTCTTGCTATCTCGGGTCAAAACCACCACAAAGGGGACAGGCACCTTTGTGGTGGTTTTGGCACTTTGGCGTCAATGTTATGGCATCGCAGCGAGCCGGTTCCAAGTGCCCCAGGTCGCCCCGAAAGAGGAGCGACGCGTACTTTGGTACGCGAGCGACGGTTTGAGGGGCGAGATGGGGTGCTTGGGGCCGGCGCAGCGTCAAGCCTTAAAGGTGGTTACCAGGGCGTTCTTGCGGTTGAGGACTCGATGGCTTCGTGGCGTTTGAGCTCGCGGCGCATGGTTTGTGAGTTGAGCCAGGCTGCTTGCCAGCCGCGGATGGGGTAGTGCGTCTGGTCGAGCTCAAACTGCGTATGGCCGCAGGCGTTGATGATCGTCGTTCCACACACATGCTGACGCTCGCGCTGAAAATCGCAACCGTAGCTTTGGTGCACATGTCCGTGCACCATGTAGTCGGCCCCCCAGGACTCAAGCGCCGTGTTAAAGCACTCAAACCCTCGATGCGGCAGATCGTCCAGATCACCCATACCGGCGGCGGGTGCATGGGTAAGCAGAATGTCGCACCCGCCGACCATCCTAACCTTACGCGACAGCTTACGCATGCGCTTGGACATCTCGCGTTCGGTGTACATGTTGGCGCCGTCGCGATAACGCATGGACCCGCCAAGGCCCGCAATGCGAATCCCTCGGTACGTGTACACGCTGTCTTCTACGCAGATACATCCGCCCGGTGCATGACGTGCGTAGCGGTCATCGTGATTGCCACGCACGTAGATGAGCGGTTTGTTGATGACCGTAACCAAAAACTCAAGATAGTCCGGGTCCAGATCGCCGGCGGACAAAATCAGGTCGACTCCCTCAAAGCGTTCCTTGCGAAAGCACTCCCAAAGGCATCGTTCTTCGGTATCGGCTATGGCAAGGATTTTCATAGGGCAGGGACTTTCGGCTCATCGTCGAGCTGCGGAATAGTGCCTACCACGTTATCCGCCAGCCAATTCATCTCGACAATCTGCGTGCTCGGCAGCGGAGGGAAGCCTTCGATCTGTACCACGCCGTTCTGGCTGTGGAGCTCGCCGCCAAAGGGGTTGATGGATCCCTCGACAATGCCGTTACGGAGCAACTGCACGAGTTTGCGCGTCTGGTAGGGTAGGCCCGGAGCGTAACGGATGTCGATAACGCCGGAGCTCATGCCGTACCAGTAGTTGACGGCGCGCACTTGGTTGTCATCGCTGGTCTCGTCCCACGTGCCGTGCAGAAGGCTGCGAACGATGAGCTCGTAGTAACGGCCCCAGTTCCATACCGGCATGGCGATGCCGGAAACCTTGCCATCGACCAGGCGGTGGAGTCCGTAGGCCGTGGGGTCTTCGAGCGACTTTGACATATCAGCGCCGGTCATGACGCTCACGCCTTCGCGGCACATGGCCTCGGCAAGACCGCCGGCGGGCACATCGCCCCAAGTCAGGATAATTTGCGCACGGGGGTCGAGCAGCGAGGCGCCAATCGCAAAGGCGTTGATCTCGCTGAGCGCGCCCGAGGCGAAGACCGACGCGTGGTAGCCGATGCGGTGGTTGTCCGCCATGCTGGCGGCAAGGGCGCCCAGGAGGAACTTGGCCTCGTACATCTTGCCAAAGTACGAACGGACGCTTTGATGGGGAAGGCCGATAGAGCAGTTGAGGAACCGAACCTGGGGATACTCAACGGCAGCCCTGAGCGTGTATTCCATCAGGCGGTGCGAGGTCGAGAAGATGACGTTTGCCCCATGTTTGACAGCCGTTTCCACGGCGGCGTAGAACACATCCGGATCGTGACAGTCCTCGAACGCCTCGGTGCGCACGATACCGTCAAAGTGCTCATCGAGATACTGACGTCCTTGGTCGTGCAGACTGTCCCAGCTCGACGCCGCACAGGGGAACTCATGGATAAAGGCGATACGCAGGGGGTTGGCCGCCGAATAGACAGTCTTGCCCATAAAGAAGTTGAGCACGCCGGAGGTGGACTTGGCGGGCGACTCCTCCTCATCGACGCTCGGCGCTTCGACAAGATCGACCTTGTCCTCGTCATTTTTGCCGGCAATGACCAGCTCGCGCCAAATCTTGCACAGGCGGTTTACGACGATATCCGTCGGCGTATCCAGTAGGCGGTCCTGGTTGTACACATTGAGGTAGACGAGCATGGCGTCGGCGGGCGTAATGTCCAGGTGGTCGCCGCCTGCGCGAAGGTAGGCGCGCTTAAAGAGCAGGAAGGTGTGGCGCAGGTAGTCGACCTTTTTCTGCGGCCATTTTTCGATAAGGTTCTGACCGAGCATCTTGGCGAGCGTCTCGTAGCTTCCCTCACGCGAGAACTCGATCTCGTATAGGGGGCAGACGCGCCAAAACGCGCAGAATTCACCGTACAGGCGGCTTTCGACGGAATCCCATGTGCCGGGGTAGAGACGGGTGACCCTGGCCGAAACCGTTGGAGCGTCCAGGAATTTGAGGACACTGACGCGTTTGTTGCCTTCCTGGACATAGAACCGATGCATGAACTCGGTGACGATGATGGGGTCGCGATAGCCCTCGGTTACCTGGATGTCGTAGAGGTTGGACCACTTGCGGGCGAACTCGGTGTTAAACGGCAGCAGGGGCATAAAGTTGCATGAAAAGGCGGACTGACGGCCTTTGGTGACCGTGCCGACGACCATTTCGAGCGGAATATCCCGCAGGCCGACGCTCACTCGCTGACCTAAGGGGAGCTGAGCAACCAAGCTATCGAGGTCCGTAAGGTATGGATGCTCGCTTTGGCTAATGGCGCGACGGCGTCCCTGCTCGCCGCGCTTGCGTGCTTGACGATAGGCCTCTTCCATGGTGTCTACTCCCTTAGTCGTTTAAACAACGATATGAACCATGGTACCACGAATGAAAACCACTACAAAGATGCCTGTCCCCTTTGCGGTGGTTTAGGCGATGATGGGGGCGATGGCGCGGATGCAGGCGTCGGCTGCCGTGAAAGTAGTGCTGTCGTCGCTGACGATAAAGATGATCTTTCCTTTGATGCCAAAGTCGCCGATTTCGCTAAAGAGTACGTAGGGCTCCTTGTCAAAGCCCGAGATGGGCGAGACGGCCGTTTTGGTTGCGCTCGTGAGCTCGTCTGCCAGCACGTCAAGGGAAGCCCACTTAGACGTGTCCTTTACGGCAACGGGCACGGCCACGCGCCCAAAGGGCATCAAATGCACGAGCGTGTTCTTGGAGATGTTGGAATTGGGCACAATGATGGTCTGTCCACAGGCATCCTCAATCGTTGTATGGCGCCAAGTGATGTCTTGGACAACGCCGGATACGCCGCCGACCTCGATATTGTCGCCGGGTTTGATGATGCCCATAAAGGTCACCTGCATGCCGCCGATAAGGTTTGATAACGTGTCCTGAAAGCCGAGCGAGATGGCGATGCCGCCGACGCCAAGAGCGGCGACGAGCGCGTTTGCGTTAATGCCAAAACAGTTGTCGAGGATAAAGCTGCCGCCAATCATCCAGATGACGGCGCGCGCGATGTTGATGAAGATACTCGATGCCGGAAGCGGGTTATCGTCTCGGTTAAGCAGATGGTTCAGGGTCTTGGATACGACCTTGGCGGCGACGGCGGTGCCTATCGCCAAGATGACGGCCCAGATGATGTTGTGGACCCACCGTTGCTCAAAGAAATGAAGAATCGGCTCAAACAATTCCATGTAGGGAAAACCTCCTAATGATCGTTCAACCATGATACCCACCAAGAAGCCCGTCCGATCAAATTCGGACGGGCTTCTGTGCTCGATATAAGGTTTACGCGGCGGGGCTGTAAGGCCCGGCGGTGTAGCTTAGCGTCGACGCTTCCAGATAATACCGAGCATGATGACGATGATGCCGCCGATAAGGCACGCGCCAACTACTGCCAGCGTGCGGTCTCCCGTTGCGGCGAGCTTACCGGTCGTCTTCTTGGTGATGACCTTCGTGGTCGTCGTGTCCGTCTTAGGCGAGGGCTTAGGCGTCGGGGCCGGTGTGGGCGTGGGGTCCACGGCTGCGGAGCCGAAGCCGATGGTGCCGGCGAGCCCGGCCATCTTGCTCTCCCAGCCGTTCTGCCCAATCAGCGCCCTCAGCGCCGCCTCGCACGTGCCCCACTCGGTGTACTTGGTGGCGTGTGCAAAGGTGGGAAAGTCGGTCGTGTTGGTAATGATGTAGTTGTTGGTGGCGACGGTATAGGTCTTGGCGGGGTCGAGCGTACTGCCGTCCTTGGTGAGTGTGGCACTCACAATGCGCTTGCCTTCGGGCTGCGTCCAATCAATCGTCACGTTGATGCCGCCAAAGGAGAGAACGCTGCCAGAGTCATCGCGCCACTTGTACTTGTCTTGCGCCTCCTGCTCGGTATGGCCGGCTGCCACGTAGGCTTGCTGAAGCTCGTAGCTGTGATTGCACTCGTCGCTGATCTGCAGTGAGTGCTCGAGCGCTGCCAGGAAGTCCGCGCCGGTCATGGTCCAGGTCTCCACGGTGTTGCCGTAAGGCGAGATAGCGATGACGTTGCCGGCGGTCACGTTGCCCGCCGCGATGCCGCCGCGGATGCCGCCAGCGTTTTCGATAGCGAAGTCCGCGCCCGTCAGGGCAAGATAGGAGCCGCAAATCACGTGGCCGATGGTCTGGGCCTTGGTGGTGTCGCCCTCCTTGCCGGGGCGGAAATCGGTGGTGCGCACCATTTCCCAACCATGCGTGCCTGCGGCGTCCTCGCCGTAGAAATAGTTGGTGGTGGATGTGCCGAGCACCTTGTTCGATTCGTTTTCAAAGTCCTCGTCGAGCGGCTTGATCTTGTTGCGGACGGCTTCAAGGCGGCTTTGGTAGTCGGAGCCCTTGTCGGGGTCTGTCAAAAGGTCGTTGACGTTCTTGGCGGTGTAGAGCTTCTCGTCGCTGCCGTCTGCAGGGACCGTGACCGTGTCATCGTCGGTCGTCTCGGTGCCATTCGTGTCGTATTTGTACGGAATGGAAAGCAGCCCCACCTCGGCAAAGGCGCTGCCTGCCTCGACAACGTGGATCGTCTTGCCGTCGGCTCCCGTCACCTTCTCGTTAAGGTTGATGTGCTCGTGGCCTGCGATAAGGGCATCGACGCCACGGAGCCGCGTGGCAAAGGTCTTTGCGTCGAGCGTGTGCGCGATACACACAACAACATCGCAGCCCTCCTTGCGCAGCTGCTCTGCCTCGGCATTGATGGCGTTCGCGGCACTCGAGAAGCTGGTGCCCGCGACCAGGTCCGCGCGCAGCGAGGAACCTAGCGACTCATCCATGGCTCCGACGACGCCGACCTTGATTTTGTAGTCGAATGTGGAGTGATCCTCGCTATCCTCCCAGGTGCGATCGAGCGTCTTCGTGATGCTCGAGCTCCATGCGCCGTTCGAGGACGTTGCATTCGCGCAGAGCATGGCGAAGGGCGTGCCGGTGGTGCTGTAGCCGGTCATGGTGCGGAGTTTGTCCGCGCCGTAGCTCCAGTCGTGGTTGCCTGGCGTGGTTGCGTCGTAGCCGTCGGCGTAGAAGGTGTCCATGAGCTCGGCGATGCTCTTGCCCTCGCTCATGGTGGCGAAGGACTGTCCGTGGAAGGTGTCGCCCGCATCGAGTAAAAGATCGGGGGCGCTGCTTTGGGCGCTATAGAGAACCGCCAGTCCGTCAAAGCCCACAGTGCCGGTGCCCTTGCTTGCGTTGTAGCTGTACTTGTAGCTGCCGTGGATATCGTTGGTGTGCATGACGGCCACGGAGCCGTCAATAGCGGCGGGCAGGTTTCCCGCGAAAGCGAGGCTTGGGATGCCTGCGAGCGCGCCGGCAAACAACGCGGCGGCCAACGCAAAGCGGGGGAGTCTTTTCATGGCAGTTTCCTTAGTCCTTAGCCAGAATGTCTGGTTGAATATCGGATTATCGACATAATATGCGAAAACCGCCGCAAGGGCCTCTGTCCCTTTGCGGCGGTTTTGGCGTTTGCGCAGATAAAACCTACCAAAATAAACCTGTCCCTTTTTGGCAGGTTTTAGCTTAGCAGCATGCGGTCGTTGGCGAGCTCGCCGCCCGAGACCTCCTCGAACTTCTGCAGCAGGTCGGCCACGGTGAGCGACTTCTTCTCGTCGCCGGCCACGTCGTAGATCACATGGCCCTCGTGCATCATGATCAGACGGTTGCCCAGACGGATGGCGTCGTTCATGTTGTGCGTGACCATGAGCGTGGTCAGGTGGTTCTCGTCGACGATCTCCTCGGTCAGGTTGAGCACCTTAGAGGCCGTCTTGGGGTCGAGGGCCGCAGTGTGCTCGTCGAGCAGCAGCAGGCGCGGCCTGGTGAGCGTGGCCATCAGCAGGGTGAGTGCCTGGCGCTGGCCACCCGAGAGCAGGCCGACCTTGGCGTTGAGACGCGTGTCCAGACCAAGGTCCAGGCGCTTGAGCAGCTCAACGTACTCATCTTTCTCGGCCTTGGTGACGCCCCACGAAAGGCCGCGACGCTGGCCGCGACGCTTGGCGAGGGCCAAGTTCTCGGCAATCTGCATGTCGGCAGCGGTACCGCGCATGGGGTCCTGAAACACGCGGCCCAGGTACTTGGCGCGCTGCGACTCGCTCAGGCGCGAGATGTCGGTGCCGTCGAGCTCGATAACGCCCGAATCGAGCGGGTACACGCCGGCGATCATGTTGAGCAGCGTGGACTTGCCGGCGCCGTTGCCGCCGATCACGGTTACAAAGTCGCCGTCATTCAGGGTGAGGTCGACGCCGGTGAGCGCGCGCTTCTCGGTGACGGTGCCCTTGTTAAAGGTCTTCTTGACATGCGAGAGCTTAAGCATCTGCCTCATCTCCCTTCGTGTAGGAGCTGCGGAGCTTATAGCGCTCCCAAACCACGGGCACGCACAGGGCCACAGCGACAATTACGGCGGAGAGCAGCTTCATGTCGTTGGCGTCCATGCCCAACTGCAGCACGATGGCGCGGATAAGGAAGTACACCACGGAGCCAAAGACGGCGGAGGCAAGACGGACGCTAAACTGCGTGAGGCCGCCGGGCAGCAGACGGCCGAGCACCTCGCCGATAACAATGGCGGCAAGACCGATAACGATGGCACCGGTGCCCATACCAATGTCGGCATACTTTTGGCTCTGGCAGATGAGCGCGCCCGAAAGGCCGATGAGGGCGTTGGAGAGCACGAGGGCGATCATCTTGGTGGAGTTGGTGTTGACGCCCAGAGCGCGGATCATGTACTCGTTGTTGCCGGTGGCTCGCAGCGCCGAGCCGATCTCGGTGCCAAAGAACCAATACAGGATGGCAACGATAGCCACGGCGAGCAGGATGCCCAAGATGATGGCAACGGTGGACTGCGGCAGACCGGTCATATTGCTGACGGCGGAGAACACGGTGCCCTTGGCAAGAATTGGCGTATTGGACTTGCCCATGATGCGCAGGTTGATGGACCACAGGCTGATCTGGGTGAGGATTCCGGCGAGGATCGCGGGAATCTCGAAGACGGTGGTCAAAATGCCCGTGACGGCACCCGCGATGGCGCCGGCGCACATACCGGCCAGCACGGCGAGCAGCGGGTCGACGTTGTTATTGACGATGAGCACAGCGCAGACGCAGCCGCCGAGGGCAAAGCTGCCGTCGCAGGTCATATCGGGAATGTCGAGCAGGCGGAACGTGATAAACACGCCAAGCACCATAATGCCCCAGAGGACGCCCTGCGAAACGGCGCCCTGCAATGCAATGAGCATGCTTCATACCTCCTAGGATAGGGTGGACACGTGATTCACCATAATAGCGGTAACAATGCATAGAAGAGTTACGGACAGACGTTTTGTTTTACCTGAAACAAGCAGGGCGGACGCCGGTCTACAGCGCCCGCCCCTGTGGCTCAGATATTGAATAACGCGGCTAAAGCGCGAGCACGGGCTCTAGACGCATGCCGCGTATGGCATTACGCGTCCAGGGCGGATAGGTCGATGCCCAGGGCCTCGGCCATTTCGTCGTTCTTGACGACGACCAGGTCCTTGCTCGAGAGGTGCTTGATCGGCATATCCTCGGGCTTGGCCTCGCCCTTCAGGATCTTAACGGCCATCTCGCCCGCGGCGTAGCCCAGGTCCTCATAGTTGATGGAGAGGGTGAACAGGCCGCCGGCCATGCACATACCCTCCTCGCCAGTCACGAAGGGAAGCTTGTTTTCCTTGCAGATCTGGCCGACCTGCGAGGCACCCGCGGCGATGGTGTTGTCGGTGGGGGAGTACAGCGCGTCGACCTTGCCCACGGCAGACTCGACGACGGACTGAATCTCGTTGGAGCTCGAGACGGTGAAGTCAGTGCACTCGAGGCCCAGCTTGTCGAGCTCCTTCTTGGCGGCCTTGATCTGGACGTCGGAGTTGGACTCGGCGGTGCAGTAGAGCAGGCCGACCTTTTTAACGTCGGGCAGGACCTTCTGCATCATCTCGAGCTGCTCGGCGACCGGGGTGAGGTCGGAAGCGCCCGTGACGTTGGTGCCGGGCTTGTCGTTGTCCTGGACCAGGCCGGAGGCGGCGTAGTCGGTGATGGCGCAGCCCACGATGGGGATATCGGCCGTGGCGCCGGCGGCAGCCTGCGCGGCGGGCGTGGCGATGGCATAAATCAGGCTGACGTTGTCGCCCACAAACTTGTCGGCAATGGACTTACACGTGGACTGGTCGTTCTGGGCGTTCTTCTGGTCGATCTTGACCTTAAGGCCGCTCTTCTTGATGGCCTTGACGAAGCCGTCGTTGGCGGCATCGAGCGCGGAGTGCTCGGTGAGCTGCAGAACGCCGATGGTGTAGTCGGAACCGGCGGCAGCGGAGCCGGAACCAGAGCTGCCGCCGCATCCGGCGAGCGGGGCGAGCGCGAGCAGGCCGGCGGAGACCAGAAGGCTCCTGCGGCTGATGGTGATGTCCTTCATATCATTACCCCCAGTATAAAAATGGCTGGAAACACTGCACTGGGACAAAGTGCAAGTGGAACTATAGTAGCGCTGATGTCCATTTTTACAACAGCCTGGCGGGTTTTTTAATACAGAATCGGATGGGCGGTACGGGTAGTCGAATGGGCGGCGGAGGGTCTTATGCGGCGGAGGAGGCGTCGTCCTCGTCCAGGGCGGCGAAGAGCTTCTTGCCGTCGAGCAGGCGCGTGCTGACGTTTCTCATACGGGCGATCTCGACGGTGCGCAGCGTATCGTCGGTGCCTCGGGCGTCGTAGACCGTTCCCAGCAGATACGAGATGCCATCGCGCTGCCTGATGGCAAAGGGACGGAGTGTCATCCGTGCTGCTTCGGTTTCGCCGCGTGTCGTGACGCTCGAAATATCAAAACTCACCGTGGTTCCGTGGTCGATGGCCTGCTCGACGAGCTCGCACGTGTCGATGCGCTTGATGGGCGTGCGCGTTGCCTTGGTAGCCTTGCTGCCTGCGCTTGGAGCGGGCTCGGGTGTGTCGAGGTAGCCGCGAACGTCGGCACTTGCCATGGCAACTAAGCGCTGCGCCATGCTCTTGCGGATAGCGATAGGCGTGGAGCGGTTGCGCATGACCATACCGTGGAGCCGGATGATCTCTTCGTCGGTGAGCGGGCGGGTAAGAAGTTTGTAGCCCACGCCGCGTTTGTACTCAATTTCGTATCCGGCATGGCGAAGCGCGGAGATGGCGGTGTAGATGCTGCGCCGCGCCGCCGAGATGGGCATGCGGGCGGGGTCGTCGGGATGGGCGAGGCGCCGGATCAACTCATCGGAAAGCATGGCCTTGTCCTCGCCGGTGTTTTCGCTCAAGAGCTGCAGGATGCGAACGGCGCGATAGGCTGCCATCGAGGCGGCGCCCCTCGTCGTGGTGTCGTAGGTTTCAACAGCGGCTTCGGTCATGGTGTCCACGTCCTTTCCGTTTTGGGTGGCGACGGTATGGAGCCTAGGACGTGGGGCTTTCCCAGGGGCGCAGGGCGCTCTGGGCGGTCGGTAGTCGTCGGCAAACGGCGGGTCGAGTTTTCAACAGCCCTGCTCAACTGACCAAAAACTTGCCAAAAGCTTGACGGATGCTGTTGAAAAAAAGCGTCTCTCGACCGATGTCGAGAGACGCTTATGCGATGAGCGTTGGCGTGTGGCGACGCGAGCTAGCGTCCGACGATTAGAAGTCGGCGTTGCCCACGGTGCGCGGGTGCGGCAGGACGTCGCGGATGTTGCCCACGCCGGTCAGATACATGACCAAGCGCTCGAAGCCCAGACCGTAGCCGGCGTGCTTGCAGGAACCGTAGCGGCGCAGGTCAAGGTAGTACTTGTACTGCTCGGGATTCATGCCCAGGTCCTTGATGCGGGCCTCGAGCAGATCTAGGCGCTCCTCGCGCTGGGAGCCGCCGATAATCTCGCCGATACCGGGAACCAGGCAGTCGGCGGCGGCGACGGTCTTGCCGTCCTCGTTCATGCGCATGTAGAACGCCTTGATCTCGGCCGGGTAGTCGGTCACGAAGGTCGGGCGCTTAAAGTGCTCCTCGGTCAGGAAGCGCTCGTGCTCGGTCTGCAAGTCGATGCCCCAGCTGACGGGGTAATCAAACTGGTGGCCAGCAGCGACTGCCTGCTCCAGGATCTCGACGGCCTCGGTGTAGGTAACGCGGACAAAGTCGGAGTTGGCGACATGGTCCAGGCGCTCGAGCAGACCCTTGTCCACAAACTTGTTGAGCATATTGAGCTCGTCGGGGCAGGTTGCCATGACGTCCTTGAGGACATACTTGAGCATGGCCTCGGCGTTATCCATGTAGTCGTTAAGGTCGGCGAAGGCCATCTCGGGCTCGATCATCCAAAACTCGGCGGCGTGGCGCGTGGTGTTGGAGTTCTCGGCACGGAAAGTGGGGCCAAAGGTGTACACGTCGCCAAAGGCCATGGCAAAGTTCTCGGCATTGAGCTGGCCGGACACGGTGAGGCTTGCATGCTTGCCAAAGAAGTCCTGGCTCCAGTCGACCTCGCCGGACTCGGTGAGGGGCGGATTTTTGGGGTCGAGCGTGGTCACGCGGAACATCTCGCCGGCGCCCTCGCAGTCACTCGTGGTGATGATGGGGGTGTTGACGTAGACAAAGCCCTGCTCCTGGAAGAAGCGGTGGATGGCGGCAGCCGCGACAGAGCGGATGCGGAACACGGCGCGGAACAGGTTGGTGCGCGGGCGCAGGTGCTGCTGGGCGCGCAGGAACTCGACGGTTGCGCGCTTCTTCTGCAGCGGGTAATCCGGGGCGCTCGTGCCCTCGACCTCGATGGAGGTGGCAGAAAGCTCGAAAGGCTGGGGCGCATCGGGGGTCAGCTTGACGGTGCCGGTGCAAATGAGTGCGGCCGAGACGTTTTGATGGGCGATCTCGTCGTAGTTGTCGAGTGCCTCGCGGTTCATGACGACCTGCAGGTCGCGGAAGCAGCTGCCGTCGTTGAGCGTAACAAAGCCAAAGTTCTTCATGTCGCGGACGGACTTGACCCAGCCGGCGACGGTGACGGTCTGGCCGCCGAGCGACTCGGCATCGGCATAGAGCTGCGCGATTTTGGTGCGGTTCACGTATCCTCCCATAACGGTTGAATGATAGTTATCCATACAGTTCAATATTCTAGCAGCTCGGCTCATTTGAGCTATACAGATAAAGCATTGGCGGGATGGTTTTTCAAACGAAAAGCGCCCGCGGCCAAATGGTCGCGGGCGCTTGACGAGGTGCCTTTTGGCTGTGTGGCGTGGGGCCTGGCTACTTGGTCTTGGCAACCAGCAGCGGGTCGCCAAGCTTGACGAGCGGGTTGCCGCCGATAAGCGTTCCAGACTCGCCGACATGGTCGATGCTCTTAAGACGATCGAGCTCGGAGACGATGACGGTCACGATGTCCTCGTGACCAGCGGCCTTAATGGCCTCGCGGTCGAAGCTGATGAGCGGCTGGCCTGCCTTGACCACATCGCCCATCTCGACAAAGCGGGCAAAACCCTTGCCGTTCATTTCCACGGTGCCCAGGCCAACATGGATGAACACGCGCAGGCCGTCCTCGGTGATCATGCCGATGGAGTGGTTGGTGACAGTGGTGGCACCGATGCGGCCGTTGGCGGGCGCATAGATGGTGCCGGTAATGGGCTCGATGCCATAGCCCTGGCCAAGCATGCCCGAGGCGATCGTCTCGTCGGGAACCTCGTCCAGGTTGACGAGCACGCCGTTGACGGGGGCATAGATGACGCCTTCGCGGGTAGCGAAGCTTGCTGCGGGCGGAACGGACGCCTCGCCGGTCGAGGTGAAGGTGGACTTAAGCGAATCGAGCAGACCCATAGTTGCCTCCAACTTAAATAGGCGCATATCGCGCGTTTGGTTTGCCGGAAACGTTTCACATGTGTTTCGCGGCTTGGTCAACGCCCCTATTCTACGCTGCTCAACGATACCTCTGAACTGGGATTATGTGATATATCAGTTGAAGGGAAACTTATTGCCGGAGTGTTTCTGTGCCACGGGTTCAAGTGGGGTACGCTTGAAGGCGAAAAACAAGGGCGCATAATTTGCGCGAAGGGAGCACATATGATTGTCGAGAACCATGCGCTGTGGGGCGAGGAGCCGACCGAGGAATATCCGGCGACGTTTACGTATTTGGGTGCCGAGCCGCTGCCCGATAAACCGAATGGCCGCCGCCCTGCCGTGATTATCTGTGGCGGAGGTGCGTTTACGCATATCGCTCCGCATGAGCAGGATCCTGTGGCGTTTGCGTTTTTGGATCACGGTTACCAGGCCTTTGTGCTCAACTATGTCACGAGTTCTACGGGTGACGTGAGCTTTCCGCACCCCCAGGCAGATCTTGCCAAGATGGTCGCCACGGTGCGCGCCAACGCCGACGAGTGGCATGTCGATCCTAAGCGCGTGTGCGTCGTGGGATTCTCGGCGGGCGGCATGATCTGCGCCTCGCTGGCAACGCAGTGGAAGACCGGCCCCTTCGCGGCACTTGCCGGGGCACGTCCGGACGACATTCGTCCCGATGCCGTGGTGCTGGGTTATCCATTGCTCGACTTTGCCTATGTGCGCGACATGCAGACGCGCGATCCGCGCATTGACTTGCGTGTGCCAAAGACGGGCGGCAAGACGGGGCGCGATTTGCTCAACGACTACCTGTCGATGGTGACGGGCGGCGAGGCAACTGACGAGCATCTGGCCGACATCTGCCCCACCACGCATGTTTCGCGTCAGATGCCACCGACCTTTGTGTGGGGCGTGTCCGACGACAAGACGGCGCCGA
>JAUMMZ010000020.1 GCA_031296755.1 Collinsella sp. | reverse complement strand
GCCCCATCGCGCCGAGAGTACTGCGGGGTCAGCCCGTGGGAGGCCAGGGCGCCGCTGACCGGTGGACGGCACCGAGCCGTACGCTTGAACTGAGAAGGGGGAGGCCTCGCGGCCTCCCCCTTTTTTGCGTTTATGGGGCGTAAATGACTCAATTACACCAGACGATCTTATCGTTTTTGGTATTGAGCCCTTATTTAAAGAAGATAAATCTAATAACAAGGGCAACTGCTATGGCCACAATGATCAAAAGCAGGATTGTCAGTCGATGCTGCTTGCGTCTTTTACTTGACGAAACGAAGATTGATTTTCCCTGTTTTGGCGTTTCGAGATAGCGAGCCGAATGCGTCAAGGTTTGCTTGGGTCGAGAACCTCTTTGTTGATGAGCGGCTGATGCTTTCAGTGGCTCATCACTAGCTGCGCTGTTTTTAGATAATGGTGCGTCTTTTAGATATACAGGGTCTCCCGAGGCGACGCCCATATGTTTACGTCCCGTTTGGGCATCCTCGAGTGTTTGATATCGATTTCTCGTCACATACTCGGGCTCCGGATCATTAATGGGCTCTTGCGAGATGTGGGGGCGATGGAACCGTGGCGGCTGCGTGGAAGTTTCTTCCCCCTGCGTCTGCATAAACATTTTGTTCTGGTTTTGGTCGTCCATGATGCCCTTTAGCTCGTTACCAACAACGTGTACGCGCTCATTGTAAGCCCCTTGTTATTTGTAGCTGCGAACATACTCGTTATTTAAGCTCTGGTTCAAAGAACCTTAACCTTACTAAAACCTGAGTCAATTACACTTAGATATGCTTATAGTACTTGACTCAAAAAACTTTATAGTCAATGTATATATAAGCACTGTGTGGGCATATATATGAGCGTCAAAAGAAGTCCCAGTCACCTAGAAGATGGCTCGGCAGTCCTAAAAGGAGTGGTAAACATGGCAAGCATGGTTCCTTATCGTTCGGTTTTTGGCGTTCGTCCTTCTGCTAGCTCGCTGTTCGATCTGTTTGATGATATGACCGACCTTGCAAACAACTCGATTGCTTCCAAGGCGTTTCCCGTTGACGTTGAGGATAAGGGCGACGGCTATGAGGTCAAGGCTTATCTGACCGGCGTCGCCAAGGACGATATCGATGTCGAGCTTAACGAGGGCCGTCTGTCCATTAGCGTGAATGTCGAGGAAGACGAGGAGAACGAGGGCAAGAACTTCCTGCAGAAGGAGTTCAGCTCGTACAGCGCGACGCGTGGCGTGTATCTAAAGGACGCTTCGAGCGAGGGCCTCTCGGCTAAGTACGCTGACGGCATCCTGACCGTTACGGTCCCCAAGATCGTCGAGAAGAAGAACGTTACGAAGATCTCCATCGACTAACTTCGTTGGTGTTCTGCGCTATTAAAAGACAGCAAAAGGGGCTGGGAAGCGATTCTCGGCCCCTTTTGCTGTCTAGGACAGTCTATTGAATGGTTACTGGCCGATGCTGGCTTGCGGGGCGTATCGAGAGTTTTCGCGATCCTTGGAGAAGGGTTGCGGAGCTGCCGACCTCGTCATCCAGGGTTGCGGTCAGAGCTTTGGCATAGCTTTTGACGGTAAGGCTCGGACGATTGTTATCTTGGCTGATATGCATGGCAATGAGCTGTTCGGTGCGTTCGGTAACAAGTTCGCGCGCGGCTTCGGCGGCTTGGCCATTGGAGAGGTGTCCCCTTGCAGACAGGATGCGCTCCTGAAGAAAGCGGGGATATTCTCCCTCGCGCAGCATGGTCACATCGTGGTTGCTTTCGAGTGCGAGGACTCGACAATCTTCGAGGGTGTTCATGGCTTGGCTCGATAGCTCTCCGGTGTCGGTGGCAAAACCGATGGAATCATCGAGGGTGTCGAATCGATAGCCGACTGGATTGATGACATCGTGTGACGTTGAGTAGGTTTGCACGTGGATGCCGGCAATGGATAGGGTGTCACCGGGATCGAATTCCTCGACAGGCAGATGCGAAAGATTTTCTTTGCTCGAAAGAGTGCCCCTGCTGGCAAAGAGGGGGCCGTGCCAGTGCTTGCACCAGACATCGAGGCCCTTGATGTGATCGCTATGCTCATGAGTAATGAGAAGAGCCGAGACGTTGTCTGCCGAGAGCCCCAGTTCTGCCATGCGCTTTAATGTCTCGCGGCGAGACAGTCCGTCATCGACCATAATGAGCCCCTGCGGGCCCTCGATGAGTGCGCAGTTGCCTTTAGAGCCACTGCCGAGGATATGAAGGTGCAGGCAAGACATAAGATTCCAAAGGATACAATGGGTGCGGACGAATAAAGGAGGAAGCGAATGCCAACGGTATCACAGCATTACGGACACCATGCCGTGCCTGGGGCAGTCGATGAGACCCGGACGAGGCAGCAGGCAGCTCCTGTCGTGCTCATGGTATCAGGCGGCGCGGACTCGACGGCACTGCTTCTTATGGCGTGCACATCAAAGCTGGATATCCAAGACGGACGCGGTGTTGCCCCCATTGCTCGCGAGCGCCTGCATGTGCTGCATGTAAACCATCATCTGCGCGGCAAGGCGTCCGATGGCGACGAGGCCTTTGTGCGTGAGCTCTGCGCGCAATATGGTTTACCGCTGTGTGTGGAGCACGCTTATTTTGATGGGGAGTCGGGCAATATTGAGGCCGCGGCCCGCGAGGTGCGCTATGCCGCGGCGCGGAGGTATGTTCGCGAACTCTGCGCCCAGACGGGGGCACCGCGAACGGCGGCTCGTATCTGCACCGCGCACACGTCTTCGGATCGCGCGGAAACGTTTTTGATGAACGCGATTAAGGGTTCGGGGCCCGCTGGTCTATCGAGCATTCCTCGCCGGAGGAATATCGTGGTGCGTCCCTTGCTCGACCTAACTCATGGCGAGCTCGTGGGCTATCTACAGGTACATGGTCAGCCGTGGCGTGAAGACGAGAGCAATGAGGATATCTCGTATCTGCGAAACTACGTGCGCCATCGGGTAATGCCAGTGGTGGCACAGCGTAATGCGAGCGTGTGCAAGACGATTGGCGCCGCCTGTGAGATCTTGGGTGACGAAGATGCGTTTCTATCCCAGCTGTCGGCACAGGCGTTTCGAAGCTGCCTGCGCAAGGAGGCGGCGGGCGCGCTAGTGCTCGATGCCAGACGCCTTGCTGCGGCCGAGGTGGTAATCGCGCGGCGCATCGTGCGACTGGCGATCAAACGCATCGATCCGGGCGCTCGTCCAGAGATGCGACATGTGGAGCGAGTCCTTTCCTGCGTTGCCGAAGGCACAGGCTCGGTCACGCTTCCGGCGGGAATTGACGCGCGCGTCGAGTTTGGCATGCTAGCGTTTAAGGCGCCGGCGGCTCGTGAGGGGCTGGTTGCGGACTGGATTACCATACCCGGTCGTTTGCCGTTGGGCGGGGGGCGCATGCTGGTCGCAGAGCCGATGGCCGTTGAGCCGGGATGCGATATCGTGCGCCGCGCCCGTGAGCTTGCGGCTGCCGGGGAAGTGACAGCTTTGGTAGACGCGGCTGCCCTGGGTTTTGCCGACAGCGATAGTGAGCGGATCCTGGCGGGCTCACGTGGCGAGATCCCTGCAGAGGCGCGATTGGCGCGCCTGTGGGTGGACGGTCCCGCACCGGGAGACGTGATGTGCCCGTTAGGAATGAGTGGCCGAAGCAAGAAGGTATCCGACTTGCTAGGCGAGGCTCGCATTCCCGTTTCCGAGCGCGCCGGCGTGCCCGTGGTGAGGACGGCGCCGGGAGGTGCCGTGGTGTGGGTCGCCGGAGTTCGCGCGGACGAACGTTTTAAATGCACGGCGGCGACGCGTGTGGCTTATCTGCTTCGCGTGGTTGACGCGGATTAGCCCCTCGCACCAGCTGTTCTGTGCGGCGTTGACGGTATTCCCGCGCTGATGGTGCGCGGGCTGGAAAATATACCCCGTGCGCTGCTAGAATGTGTAGTTCGCGTCCATACGGCGGTGTGTGGGCGATTAAGCACAAGAAAGGGTTGTCATGGCTTCTCAACATCCGGATATCGAGAAGGTTCTGTTTACGCAGGAGGATATCGACGGCATCGTTTCTCGCCTGGGCGAGGAGATTACGCGCGACTACGCGGGTAAGGATCTGGTGCTGATTGCGGTCCTGCGCGGCGCCGTGGTCTTTATGGGCGACCTGATGCGTAAGATCGAGCTGCCGACCAACATCGATTTCATGGCTGTTTCGAGCTACGGCGACGGTGTGAAGTCCTCGGGTATCGTGCGTATCATTAAGGACCTGGATATCGACATCCGCGGTCGCGACGTGCTGATCGTCGAGGACATTCTGGACTCGGGCCTGACGCTCAAGTATCTGATGAAGAACCTCGAGAGCCGCAAGCCCGCTTCTCTGGAGGTCGCCGCCTTCCTGTGGAAGGACGTTGAGGACCGCGTCTCGGCCATCACGCCCAAGTATGTTGGAACCCATTGCCCCGATGCCTTTGTGGTGGGCTACGGCCTCGACTATGCCGAGCGCTATCGCAACCTTCCGTATCTGGGCATTTTGAAACCGGAGGTTTATTCGTAAGATGCCCGACGACCGTAACGACAACAATTCCCAGACTCCCCGGGACCCAAAGATCCCGGGGATGCCCGGAGGCAAGAAGCCCACGCGTACGGGCTGGCTGTATTTTCTTTTGGCTTGCGCGCTTCTGGGCTATGCCTTCTTTAATATGGGTTCCGGCTTTGCCAGCTCCAGCAATACCGTTAAGCTCGCGACGAGCGAGATGGTCAGCGCCATCAAGCAGGATCGCGTCGAAGATCTGACCTATACGGTTCAAGACGGAAGCGTGACGGGTCATTACTGGAAGACAAAAAAGGACAAGGGCGATACGAGCGAGCTCAAGAGCTTCTCTTCGACCTATGTCGGCTCCGATTCGCTTGCCGAGCTCATGGCGGAGCACCCCGATACCAAGTACATCGTCAACACCAACGATCCCGATTTTTGGGGCGACTTGGCGATGAGTGTGCTTCCGACGATCGCCCTGATCGCCATCATGTTCTACTTTATGCGCCAGATGATGGGCGCCAACAACAGGAACATGCAGTTTGGCAAGACCAACGCCAAGACCAACGAGGCCACACGCCCCAAGGTCAAGTTTGAAGACGTTGCCGGCGTGGACGAGGCAGTCGAGGAGCTCGAGGAGATCCGTGACTTTTTGAGCGATCCGGATCGCTATCGCAAACTGGGCGCCAAGATCCCGCGCGGCGTGTTGCTGGTTGGCCCTCCGGGTACCGGTAAAACGCTGCTGGCCAAGGCCGTTGCCGGCGAGGCGGGCGTGCCGTTCTTTAGCATCTCGGGTTCCGACTTTGTCGAGATGTTCGTAGGTGTCGGCGCCAGCCGCGTGCGTGACCTCTTTAAGGAGGCCAAGTCCCAGGCCCCGTCGATCATCTTCATCGATGAGATCGATGCCGTGGGACGTCAGCGCGGAGCTGGCTTGGGCGGCGGTCACGACGAGCGCGAGCAGACGCTCAACCAGCTGCTTGTCGAGATGGACGGTTTTGAGGAGAGCGAGTCGGTCATCCTGATCGCCGCCACCAACCGCCCCGACATTCTGGATCCGGCGCTGCTGCGTCCCGGTCGTTTTGACCGTCAGGTTACGGTCGACCGTCCGGATGTGAAGGGCCGCGAGCAGATCTTGCGCGTGCATGCCGAGAACAAGCCGATGGACGAGGACGTGAAGTTTGAGAAGCTCGCCCAGATGACCGTTGGCTTTACCGGTGCCGATTTGGCAAACCTGCTCAACGAGTCTGCGCTGCTGGCTGCTCGCCGCCATCGTTCCGTGATCTCGATGGACGAGGTCGAGGAGTCGATGGAACGCGTGATTGCCGGACCGCAACACAAGGGTCGCGTGATGACCGAGGCCGAGCGCACCACGATTGCCTACCACGAGAGCGGTCACGCCCTGGTGGGCCACATCCTGGAGCACTCCGATCCGGTCCACAAGATCTCGATCGTCAGCCGCGGTCAGGCTCTGGGTTACACGCTGCAGCTTCCGCAGGAGGACCACTTCCTCAAGACCAAGAACGAGATGCTCGACGAGCTCGCCGTGTTCTTGGGCGGTCGCGTTGCCGAGGAGCTCATGTGCGATGACATTACGTCGGGCGCGAGCAACGATCTGGAGCGCGCAACCAAGATGGCGCGCGAGATGGTCACGCGCCTGGGCATGAGCGAGGAGCTGGGCACGCAAGTGTTTGGCGAGGCGCAACATCAGGTGTTCCTTGGTCGCGATTACGCCGATCACCAGGATTACTCCGAGGAGACGGCGCGCCGCATCGATATCGAGGTTCAGCGCATTATGCGTGAGGCCCATCGTCGTGCGGTCGAGATCCTGGACGCCCGTCGCGATCAGCTCGATCTGATGGCGAAGGTGCTGCTTGAGCGCGAGACCGTCGAGGGCGACGCCGTGAACGCCCTGCTCGACAACGAGTGGAATGCCTACCTTGAGCGCGAGGGCGATATCCTGGCGGCCAAGGAGGAGCGCAATGCCAAGGCGGCCGGCATGCCGACCAAGAAGCGCGTGCCTCGAATGAGCGAGGAGGAGCTGGCGGCTGATGCCGCGGCCTTTGCGCAGGCGGCCATGCAGGAGGATGCCGAAGCCGCATCCGATGATGCTGACGATGACCATGCCGTCGTCGATGCCGACACCGACGCCGACAAATAGTCTTTGTGGCGAAAGCCTCCGCGGGGAAACCTGCGGAGGCTTTTTCTTTTGAGCGATATGGGGCCGTCTGTTGATTGGGGACAGACTTAAATGAGCGTTTTCACGCATTTAAGTCTGTCCCCAATCAACATTGCTGCGGCACTTTGCTCGGCTAAAGCGTACAATAGCGCCTATGCGAAAGGGGAACAGATGATCAACGAAACTATGTATGCTCGCGGTGCGGAAAGCTCCATCATCCGTGAGATTTTTAGCTATGGCCTTGAGCGCAAGGCGCAGATCGGTGCGGAAAACGTATTCGATTTTTCGCTGGGCAATCCGAGCGTTCCGGCACCCGCTGCTGTGGCGGAGTCCATTAAGAAGGCCCTGGAGCTGCCGAGCGACCAGCTGCACGGCTACACGCCCGCACCGGGCCTGCCGCAATGTCGTGCCGCTGTGGCCGAATCGCTCAACCGCCGCTTTGGCACGAGCTATGAGGGCAAAGACGTCTTTATGACGGTGGGTGCCGCGGCTTCGCTCACCTGCGCGCTCAACGCCGTTACGAATCCGGGCGACGAGGTTATTGTTATCGCCCCGTACTTTCCGGAGTATCGCGTTTGGATTGAGAAGGCCGGCTGCACGTGTGTCGAGGCGCTTGCCAACGAGGACACATTCCAGCTGAGCGTGGATAACGTATTCAAGGCGATCACCGACAAGACGGCAGCCGTCATTATCGACTCGCCCAACAACCCGACCGGTGCCGTATATACGCGCGACACGCTGACGCGACTGGCCAATGTTCTGCGCGAGGCCAACGCTCAGCGCGATCCCGAGAATCCGATTATGCTCATCTCAGATGAGCCGTACCGCGAGATCGTGTACGGTGCCGAGGTGCCTTGGGTGCCCTCGATCTACGAGCACACCATCGTGTGCTACTCGTATTCCAAGTCGCTGTCGCTGCCGGGTGAGCGCGTGGGGTGGATCTTGGTTCCCAACACCAATCCGCAGGCTGCCCGTCTGATGCCGGCCGTTGCCGGTGCCGCCCGTACGCTGGGCTTCGTGTGCGCGCCGGCGCTCTTTCAGCGCGTAATTATCGACTGCATCGATGAGCCGAGTGACGTTGAGGCCTATGCACGCAACCGCACCGCGCTTACCGACGCACTAGCGGAGTATGGCTACACCTATGTTGAGCCGGATGGCGCGTTCTACCTATGGGTGAAAGCATTGGAGCCCGATGCGAATGCGTTTTGCGAGCGCGCAAAGAAGTATGAGTTGCTTGCGGTTCCCTCGGACAGCTTTGGTATGCCGGGTTGGTTCCGCCTGGGCTATTGCGTGAGCTACGAAACGATTGTCAATTCGCTACCCGCTTGGAAACAGTTGGCGGACGAGTATCGTTAAAAGTAAAGCGCTCTGCCTACAATGTTTTACGTGAAACGGGGTTTGGTGTTAAGCCGGACCCCGTTGTCATGGACGTTGTGTCTTTGGGATGGAGTGGTTTTACGACTATCGAAGGCTATGCGTACAATGAATATAAGCGACGGCCGTGCCAGATAAGGAGACCTGATGCCCTACCTGCTTTCTTGTGACATTCATACCCATACGATGTTCTCTGCGCATGCATATTCGACCATTGAGGAGAATGTGTACTGGGCGGCAGAGCGTGGTCTGCAGGTGCTCGGATCTGCCGACCATTTGAGCTCTATGGTTACGGCTTGCCCCAATGACCTGCGCAGTTACCAGTTCTTTATCAACCAGGATATCTGGCCGCGCATTTGGAGCGGCGTGCTGGTGCTGCGTGGTGCCGAGGCCGATATCGTTTCGCTGGACGGAAGCCTGTTTGGCGAGGACACTCCTGTCACGCTCGATATTGCCGGCGATTCGTACAGCCGTCAGCATTCGCTGTTCGATTTGGTTACGCGTAATTTGGATTATTTGGTTGCGAGCGTGCATAATCCGCAGATTGCTGAGGGCGCGACGCTGGCCCAGACGACCGAGATGTATATCAATGCCCTGGAGCACCCCAAGGTGTTCATGCTGGGTCACACGGGGCGTTCGGGCGTGCCGTTCGATATCGACGAGGTGCTGTTGGCAGCTAAGGCCAAGCACAAGATTATCGAGATCAACAACCATAGTCTTGAACACGGTGTCGACACTGAGCATTGGGCCGTATGCCGCAAGATTGCCGAGCGCTGCGCCGAGCTGGGCGTGGGCATTGGCGTGTCGACCGATGCCCACATTGGCATGGCCATTGGCAAGCTCGATCACGCGCGCAAGATGCTCGACGAGATTCACTTCCCACTGGATTTGATCGTGACGCGCGACCGCGAGACGCTGCTGTGCGAGATGGCGGCAGCCGGCGTGTGCGATCTGCGCAATGGGATGTAGCGGAGTTTATAAACCAAGCGAAGGGGGCGGCCCAGGCGGGTCGCCCCCTTTCTTGTCCCAAAAATCTACTGAGGTTGGTTAGCGGCGTTCGAGGACCGCTACGGTTTCGGTGTGGTCGGTGTGAGGGAACATGTCGACTGGCGTGATCTTGAGCAGGCGATAGCCTCCGTCGAGGAGCTGGTGCAGGTCGCGCTCTTGGGTCACGGGGTTGCAGCTGATATAGGTGATGCGGCGCGGCTTAAGTGCGCAGGCAGCTTCGAGGAACTCGGGCGTGGAGCCGGCGCGCGGCGGGTCGATGGAAAGAACGTCGACGCGTTCGTTGTTGTCGGCGGCATCCAGGATGTAGTCGGTGGCGTCGTCGGCCATAAACCAAGCGCTGCGGGTGAGGCCGTTGAGCTCGGCATTGCGACGTGCGTCGGCAATGCCCGCCGGGTTGCGATCAACGCCGAGCAGCATAATGCCGATACCCTTGTTCTGGGCATCTTTAGCTGCGCAAAGACCGATGGTACCGCTGCCACAGTAGGCATCCATGAGCACATCGCCCTGGTGCAAATCCATGCCGTCGATAGCGAGCTG
>JAUMMZ010000019.1 GCA_031296755.1 Collinsella sp. | reverse complement strand
TGACCACGCGCTTGACGCCGGCAACCTTGGCGGGAATGGCATTCATGAGCACCGTGGAGGGATACTGCGCGCGACCGCCCGGCACGTAGATGCCGGCCGCCGCGAGCGGGGTCACCTTAACGCCGAGCATCGTGCCGTCCGCACGCGTGGTAAACCAGCTCTGCTCGACCTCGCGCTGGTGGAACTCACGAATCTGGCGTGCAGCCTTTTCGAGCGCCGCGGCAAAAGCGGGATCGAGGCCTTCGAGCGCGGCATCGATCTGCTCTTGCGGCAGACGGAAGCTCTGCAGCTCGACACCGTCAAAACGCTGGCAGTAATCGCGCACCGCGGCATCGCCGTTGGCACGCACGTTGGCCACGATATCGCGGGCGGCGTCGACGATGTTTTGCGGCAGCACGCCCTTGCGGTTGAGCTGGTTGGTAACGAGGCGCTCACCGGGAGCAAGCTTGATGGTCTTCATATCGGTATCCCCTATCGGTCGAGGTTGTGTTCGAAAAACGAGCGACTGGGCAGCGGCACCAGTCGGCCCGCAGCCCGTACGTTGGGGCGCCCGTGCGCGCTCGCGCTATTGTGCCGAGCCCGCGACGGGCTCAAAATGCTTGTCCTTCACGGCAGCCGCCAAGCAATCTGCCAGATTGCGTACGCGCGGATCCAGACGTGCGGCGCCCGGATTGACAAAGAAGCGGGCCGTGCAGTCCATGATGCGGCCGGTGATGACCAGGTCGTTATCGCGCAGCGTGGCGCCCGTGGCGGCAATATCCACGATGCGATCGGTCATGCCGACGATGGGGCCCAGCTCGATGTTGCCGTGCAGTGAGACGATATCGGCGTTCACGCCGCGCTCGGCATACCAGGCACTCGCGATGCGCGGATACTTGGTGGCCACGCGAAGCGACCCGCGGCGGGCATAGTTGCGCTCGGCCTGGCCGGCGCGCCACGCGGGCTCTGCCTCGATAAACGTGCATAGGCCGTAGCCCAGATCGACCAGCTGCAGCAAGTTGAGGTCTGCCTCGATGAGCGAGTCCCAGCCACAGATGCCGCAATCGGCACCACCACAGCCCACAAAAGCGGGCGCGTCGCTGGGACGCACGATGACAAACTCGATATCGCCGACCGTGCCCTCGCCGGCACGCGTGTCGCGACCGCGCACAATCAGGTGACGGCCGGGGTCGCGCAGCTCAGAGACGTCCAGGCCCGCGGCCTCGAGCACGTCGAGCGTGTCGGCCTTAAGCGAGCCCTTGGGCACGGCGATGCGTAGCGGGCCTTCGGCGCCGCGGCCCACGGCGTGGTCACCATCGGAGGCGGCGTCCTCGGCAGAGGTGCACGCGGCCTCCAGACGCTCGAGCGAAAAGGCGAAGCCCGCCGCCGGCACCTCGATGCCGTCGCCGAACGCGCCGGTAAAGATAGAGTCGTAGCGACCGCCCGAGCCCACCGGATCGGGCAGGCCACCGGCATAGGCCTTAAAGACCAGGCCCGTGTAGTAATCGAAAGAGTTCATGATGGAGAAGTCGAACGACAGCACCTGGGCGTCCTCGGGAGCCAGACCATCAACCAGGGCACGGAGTTCGCGCGTCAGCGGCGCGACAATACCGGCAGCCGCCAGCAGCGCATCCACGCGATCGAGCACTTCGGCCCCACCATGCAGGCGCGGCAGTTCGCTGACGGCGGCCTTAACGGCATCGGTCTCGGCGCTTGCCGCCACGCGGGCATCGAGGCCCACAAAGTCGTTGGCGTGCACGCAGCGCAGAGCCTCGGCAGCCAGCTCGCGATCCTCGCACGCCGCGAGCAGCTCCTTAAACGGGCGCACGCTACCTGCGATAATGCGCGCATCGGGCAGCGCCAACTTGCGAACGGCCTCGGCCACCAGCGAGACGATCTCGACATCGCCCGCGGTATCGCCCGCGCCGATGAGCTCAAAACCCAGCTGGGTAAATTGACGCGAACCGCCGGCATTGCGCTGGCATTCGCGAACCACCGGCGCCTCATAGCGCAGGCGCAGCGGCAAGTCGGCCGCGCGCATGCGGGTCGAGACCAAACGCACGATCGGCAACGTATTGTCGGGACGAACCACCAACAAGCGGCCGTCATCGTCAAAAAGCTTAAACGGCGTGTCCGCGATACGGCCGCCCTCCTCGAGCGAGCCCTTGTCCTCGAGCAGCGGCGTCTCAACCGGCAGATAATGATGCTCCCTAAAGCAGCCCTTCACCGTCAGCGCGATCTCCTCGCGCGCCTGAGCCTCCTCGGGCAATATGTCCCGGAATCCCCACGGTGTGGCCGTCATCTGGTGAGCCTCCTCATGCTGTGTTGCATACAGAACAAACGACCGGCATAGCTCCGCCGGTCTTTTGGGTACTTTAGCATACTAGAGTGCTTGCGGGGAAAATCCTTGTCCGCAGCTCACACCGTATTCATTTGGAAACATAGGGGCAGACGCTCAGCTAAATCTGACGATTATCTAGGCCAACCAGAAACCATATCCCGTTTTTCGTCTAAAAACTGGGATGCAGTTTCCGCTGAGGACCTTTTCCGAACTGCTTCTGCAGCGGCTGTTTTGGCTCCGGGACCGCGTCAATCGCATATCTTTATGGCGCCTTTATCCTACACATGTTGTATAACTACCAAATGTGGAATATAACAAAGAGCAAAACATAGGCTGAGCGTTATGGAGGATTGAGGTTGAAAGAGAAGCTATTTCGATGGGTCGTGAAGCACCGCAAACCCATCATCGCGTTCTATGCGGTGGCAGCACTGGTATGCCTGTTCCTGCGCCAGTTTGTAGGCGTTAACTACGACATTACGAGCTATCTGCCCGACGAAGCGGCGTCGACCGTCGCTCTGAATACCATGGGTGATGAGTTTGAGGGTGACATTCCCAACTGTCGCGTTATGGTGCCCAATGTCTCGATCGCTCAGGCGCTCAAATACAAGGACAAAATCAAAAAGGTCGACGGCGTCGAGGAGGTCCTATGGCTTGACGACGCGGCAGATATCGATCAGCCGCTTGCCACGCAAGACAAAGACACCGTTGAGACCTATTACAAAAAGAACAACGCCCTGTTTACGGTGACGGTTAATTCCGAAAAGGAGATCGAGGCAACCGACGCTATTCGAGATATCGTGGGCGACGAGGGCGCCATTACGGGCTCGGCCATGTCTAACGCGCTCGCCACCACATCGACCGAGCAGCAGATCAGCATTATCACGGTCGCTGTCATAGCGATTATCTTCGTGATTCTGGTCATCACGACTACCAGCTGGGCCGAACCCATCCTGGTGCTGCTGGGCCTGGGCGTCTCGGTGTTTATCAACTGGGGCACCAACCTCATCTTTGGCGAGATTAGCTTTGTCACCAACTCTGCGGGCTCCATTTTGCAGGTTGCCATCGCGCTGGACTTCTCGGTCTTTTTGCTGCACCGCTTTAACGAGGAGCGTGGCCGCCACGGCAGCGTTGCCGAAGACATGGTGCAGTCGTGCTGCCTGTCCTCGGTCGCCGTGTTTTCGAGCGGTTGCACGGTCTGCATCGGCTTTATCGCGCTTGCCGCCATGCAGTTTAAGATCGGCCCCGACCTTGGTCTTGCCCTTGCAAAGGGTATCGCCATCAGCCTGGTATCGGTCTTTACCTTTGTTCCTTCGATGTTCGTTCAGTTCGATGGCTTTGTGCAAAAATCGCAGCACAGGCCCTTTGTCCCGCCGCTGGGTAAGTTCGCCCGTCTGGTGCTCAAGGTCTGTATCCCCGCTGCCGTCGTGATCCTCGCCGTGGTTTACCCTGCGCGTGTGGCATCGACCTCCAGCGATATCACGTACTACTACGGCACTTCGCACATTTTTGGTTCGGATACGCGGCTTGGTCAGGATATGGACAAGGTCAAGGAGGTCTTTGGCAACTCCGATACCTACGTTGTGCTCGTTCCCCGTGGAGAGGTGAGCGAGGAGCAGGCACTCTCCAATGAGCTCAAGGCGCTCCCCGAGGTCAAGTCCATCCAGAGCTATGTTGACGTTGCGAGTCCCTATATCCCCACGGGCATGGCCGAAAAGGACACGCTCGATCTGGTGGAGGGAGAGCACTACAGCCGTTTGGTGCTCACGGTTACCGCGCCCTACGAGGGTCCGAGTACATTTAAGCTGGTCAAGAAGATTCGTTGTATCGCGGACAAACATTATCCGGGTAAGGCAATGCTCGCCGGCGAGGGCGTGAGCACCACCGACCTTAAGGACACCATCACCGTCGATAAGGGCAAGGTCGACCTCATCGCCGTCGTGGCCGTGTTCGCGGTCTTGCTGCTGGCCACCAAGTCGCTGAGCCTGCCGATCATCTTGGTGCTCGTGATTGAGACCTCGATCTGGGTCAACTTTGCTGCACCGCTCTACACCGGTATGCACGAGTTCTTCCTCGCCTACTTAATTGTGAGCTCCATCCAGCTGGGCGTTGCCGTCGACTACGGCATCCTGATTGCTGACCGCTATCGTGAGGACCGCGTGACCATGCATAAGCGCGAAGCGCTACTCGAGACCATGGAAGCTTGCACGATTCCTGTTTTGACCTCTGGATCGGTTCTGCTAATCAGTGGCTTCCTGATCCATGCGATCTCGAGCCACGGCGTGCTCAAGCAGATCGGCTGGTTCCTGGGCGTCGGCGTGAGCATCTCCCTAGTCGCCGTACTCTTTGCGCTGCCGGGTTTCCTGTATGTGCTCGATGGCCTCATCGGCAAGACCACGCTCAAAGCTCATTTTTTGCCCAAGGATGCCCAGGATCCGGTTTCGGATACCACCGAGGCATCGGCTGCGGACGGCTCCGCTCAGTAACGTTTTACAAAGCAGTTGGAAGGAATACCGCAATGCATACCCATACCACTGATACCGCTTCGAAAGAGCTCAAAGCCCAACGCGATCTTGTACGTCGTCCCCATAAGCGCATCGCTGCGCTCGCTCTTGCCGCCGGTCTGACCGTGGCCCTTACCGTTCCCGGTGCCGTTGTGTTCGCCGACGGCGTAGGGTCGACGAGCGCTGCCTCGGCTACGAGTGAACAGATGGCGACGGACTCCGATAACAGCACGCCGGGATATAAGAAAAACCAGGTCGTATACGTCAAAACCGATGCCGACGGCAATCGCACGGGTGTTTACGTGGTCAATAGCTTCGAGGCCAATAAGGGCGTCAAGATCGACGATGCCGGCACCTATAACAAAGTGACCAACCTATCGACGACTCAAAAACTAACGGACGACAGCGGGTCGGTTGCCGTTACGGGCCAGGGAGTGCAGGACTTTGTCTACCAGGGCGATCTGGACAAGAACACTCAGATGCCGTGGAACGTCACCGTGGCATACCAGCTCGATGGCCGCGATATCGACGCCAAGGATTTGGCGGGCAAGAGCGGCAAGCTCACTATGAAGCTCAAGGTCGAAAAGAATGACGACTATACCGGTGGCGATTATGCCGATAACTACCTGGTTCAGATTACCGGTCAGCTTAAGGATGCCGAGGCACACGATATTGAGGCTGAGGGCGCCACGGTTGCTGCCAACGGCTCCAACACGCAGCTTACCTACATGGTGATTCCCGGCAGCACCGGAGACTACACCATTACGACCGATGTTGAGGATTTTGAGTTTGATGGCTGGCAGATTGTCGGCGTGCCGCTGAATCTTGCCATCGATGTGGACTCGAGCAGCATGGATACGAGCCAGCTCGTGGAGCTCTCCAACGGTATTGCTACGGCCAATAGCGGTGCTGGCCAGGTTGCCGACGGTGTCAAGACGCTCGCGGCCTCGCTTGCCACGGCCAATACCGGTGCCGGCACGCTGTCCAGTGGCGCCGCTGCGCTCGCGGCGGGTACGAGTCAGCTCAACGCGCAGGTCCCCACGCTGGTCGAAGGCGTGAGCAACCTTAATGCCGGTGCCGAGGGGGTTAATGCCGGTGCAGTGCAGCTTAAGGACGGTGCGTCCGATCTTTCGGCGGGCCTTTCCAAGCTGCAGGGGAGCGCACAGCAGATCTCGGGCGGCATAAGTGGAATTGCCGCTGGGTCCGATACGTACGTCGACGCGCTGACGCTGGGCAAGCAGGCTCAGGAGGCAAACCTTGCCAAGGCGCAGGCTGCGGCCAAGGCGGCCCAGGACGCCGTGACCGCTACGTCGGGCAACGCCTACAGCGCGCTGTACGGGCCGCAGGGTCTTACGGCGGCGCTCAGCGGCGAGGGGCAGTACCTTGCCGGTGCACAGCAGGCGCTCGGCGGGGCAAAGCAGGCCGCGAGCGCCATGGGCAACGATGCGGCAAAGGCTAACGCCGAGAGCGCAAAGGCTGGCGCCGAGAGCACCGTTGCATCTATTGCCGCTGCCAAGGCGGCGGTCGCCGATGCTCAGGACGCGCTGGATAACGCGGCCGATCTCGACTCCGCCAAGGCTGCGGCAGCCAAGCTAAGCGAGGCTACGGCACAGCTGGATGCCGCCACCGCAAGTGCCGGCAGTGCTGCTACCAGCGCGGGTGCCGCCGCCACGGCGGCATCGAGCGCCGATGCGACGGGTCTTACCGCGCTTCTCGATTCTGCATCCAATGCCGTTGCGGGCGCGCAGGGTCTTAACACGCAGGTGTCGCAGGGCCTTAAGGGTGCCGAGTCCATGTTTGGCACGCTTACCGATCAGGTTACGACTTTGGCCCAGGCGGCCGGCGCCCAGGGCGGCGCCCAGGGTGCCGTCACCGCGCTCGATAGCGCCATTCAGGGCTACACCACTGTCCAGGATGGCCAACAGCTGAGCCTGGCCGGAGCCATCGCCTATATGAACAGCGCGATCAACCCGGCAAACCCCACGGCCGTGAACCCCGGTCTTGTCGCCGGTGTTGGC
Source organism: Collinsella sp. (assembly GCA_031296755.1). Classification (GTDB taxonomy): domain Bacteria; phylum Actinomycetota; class Coriobacteriia; order Coriobacteriales; family Coriobacteriaceae; genus Collinsella. Next base: position 1,006 of record JAUMMZ010000019.1, on the reverse strand, counting down.
TCTGCAGCAACGGGCGCGGGTCAGCTGAGCGATGGCGCCGCGGCTCTTGCCGCGGGCACCGACCAGCTTGCTGCGGGCACACAGCAGCTCAACGGTGCCACGCCCGCGCTTGCCAACGGCGCATCACAGCTCAACAACGGTGCGGCGCAGCTCAAGACAGGTGCTGCTAGCCTTGCTAGCGGCATGAATCTTCTCTCCTCGGGTGCAGGTACGCTTGCCAGCGGCGCATCCGAGCTCGGCAACGGCATGCAGGAGCTTACCGACCGAACGAGCAATCTCGATACTCAGGTCATCGACACCGTTAAGGACAAGATCGAGGAAATGCTCAACCCCGGCTTTACGCCGACGGACTTTGTCAACGGCGAGCAGGGCGGACATATAAATCGCGTGCAGTTTATCTATATGACGGGCGCGATCAGCAAGTAGGCAGCCGCGCCCTTGTGGCGATTGGCATCGATAGCAAGTTATGAGGGGAGGGGCCGTCGGGCATTGTCTCGGCAGCCCCTCTTTGCTGTCAGCGGCCACTTCGCGTCTTTGCAGAAGCTGTACCGCAAGATTTGTGTTTGGAAGGAGACGCGCTTTCTGCAAGGGGCGGAGCGCGGAAAGCATGTCCCGGATTTGATGCTCGGAACGGGATGAGCTTTCCGGATCGGACCCCAAGCGGAAAGCGCGTCCCGTTTCGGGGCTTCAGAATGGGACGCATCCGGAAACCGCATCCCACTCTGAGCCGAAATTCCGGGATGAGATTTCCGCCGAGGACACCCTGCGCCGACGGCAACGCAAAAAGGGCGCCCGCGCGAATGCGGACGCCCTTGTGTAGGGTCGAGATATCAACCAGCCAAGATATCGGCCCTGCGGCCAGCTCTTAGTAGTCGAACTGGTGGTAGTAGCGGCGGTACTTGAGGTTGTGCTTGGTGACCAGCTCGTAGTTGCGCGCGAGGCGGTCGGTGGTCAGCACGGACAGGATCCAGGGGGACACGATGACGCGGAAGTCGTCGTCCAGGCC
>JAUMMZ010000018.1 GCA_031296755.1 Collinsella sp. | reverse complement strand
ATCTTCTCCAGGTCGCCCGGGGCAGCAAAGCCAAAGGTCGTGGTCTCGTTGAGGCCACAGGCGCGCAGGATCTCGCCGACCTTGCGGGTAAGCTTCTGCTCGCGCGTCAGACCGCCGATGTGGTTCTTGGCAGCCGGAATGGTTGCCGTGACGCGACCCATGCCCCATAGGCGCAGGACCTCCTCGATCAGGTCGATCTCACGCGGCAGGTCGGGACGGAAGCTCGGCGGCGTGATCATAAAGTCCTCGCCGTCGCGCTCGACGGTGCAGCCCAGGCGGGTGAGCGAGCGCTCGATAAAGTCGGGCTCGATGTCGGCACCGCAGATGGCGTGCACGCGGGCCAGGCGCAGCTTGATGCTGTCGATGGTCTTGGGCGCGGGGAACACGTCCACATAGCCGGGGGCGACCTCGCCGCCGGCGATCTCCTCGATAAGCGCGCACGTCACATTGGCGACGTCCACGCAGCCGGTCTCGTCGACCTGGCGCTCAAAGCGGATGGAGGCGTCGGAGATCAGCGACAGGTCACGGCTGGTGTGCGAGGTGCGGCCGGCGTTGAAGCAGGCGCTCTCGACCATCACATCGACGGTATCGTCCTCGATCTCGGAATCCATACCGCCCATGACACCGGCCAGCGCCACGGGACGCTCGCCGTCGGTGATGAGGCCCATGCCGGCGTCGAGCACGCGCTCCTCGCCGTCGAGAGTCGTGAACTTCTCGTCCTGCTGGGCGGCGCGAACCACCACGCGACGGTGGCCATCGCGCTCGGCAAAGGTGTCGAGGTCAAAGGCGTGCAGCGGCTGGCCGGTGAGCATCATCACGTAGTTGGTGATATCGACGATGTTGTTGTGCGGGCGCACGCCCAGGGCGTTGAGGCGCTTGACCATCCAGTCGGGCGAGGGACCGACCTTCACGTTGCGCACGATGCGGGCGACGTAGCGGTCGCACAGGCCCTCGTCGGCAATCTCGACCGAAAGCTCGTCGTCGGTCGCGCGGCCGGTCTCGACCTTGATGGCGGGCAGCTCAACGTGGAAATCGCGGTCGAAGATGGCACCGGTTTCGCGGGCCATGCCGATCATGGACAGGCAGTCGGGGCGGTTGGGCGTGATCTCGCAGTCGAGCACGGTGTCGCTCGAGCCCACGTACTCGGCAAACGGCATGCCGCAGGGCGTATCCTCGGGCAGGATCATGATGCCGGAGTGGTCGCCGCCCAGGCCGAGCTCGCGCGCGGAGCAGTTCATGCCCATGGACACGACGCCGCGAAGCTTGCTCTTCTTGATCTTGACGTCGCCGGGCAGGACAGCGCCAATCATGGCCGTGACGATGTGGTCGCCGGCCTCGAAGTTCTGCGCGCCGCAGACGATCTGCAGCGGAGCGGGGTTGCCATCGGCGTCGAGGTTCTTGTCGCCCACGTCGACCGAGCACACATACATGTGGTCGCTATCGGGGTGCGGGGTCTTGGTGAGCACCTTGGCGGTCACCACGTGGTCGAAGGACTCGCCCACGGTGTCGATCGCCTCGACCTCGGTACCGGTACGGATATATTCGTCCGAAAGGGTCTTGGGATCCTCCGGAATATCGATCATGGTCTTGAGCCAGTCGTAAGAAACGCGCATCTAACTGGTCTCCTTTCATAAATGCGGCTTTGAGCCGGAAACTGCAACTAAGAAGAAAGCGTTCTAGAACTGGTTCAAGAACCTCATGTCACCAGTCATCAACGTGCGCAGGTCGGGCAGGTCGTAGCGCAGTGCCGCGACGCGCTCGGCGCCAATACCAAAGGCGAAGCCGGTGTACTTCTCGGGGTCGATGCCGCAGTTGATCAGGACGTTGGGGTCGACCATACCGCAGCCCAGGATCTCGATCCAGCCGCTGTGCTTGCAGAAGTTGCAGCCCTTGCCGCCGCACACGTGGCAGCTCACGTCCACCTCGCAGCTGGGCTCGGTGAAGGGGAAGAAGTGCGGGCGGTAACGCGTCTTGCGATCCTCGCCAAACATGCACTTAACAAAGTAGTCGAGCGTGCCCTTAAGATCGCCAAAGGTGATGCCCTCGTCGACGACCAGGCCCTCAATCTGGTTGAACTGCGGCAGGTGGCAGGCGTCGGCCGTGTCGGGACGGTAGACGGTGCCCGGGCAGATCATGTAGATGGGCGGCTTCTGCGACTCCATGGTGTGGATCTGCACGCCCGAGGTCTGGGTGCGCAGCAGCACGTCGGACTCACCGTGAGCGTGAGCCTCGGGATGCGCGACGCTGCCGGGGTTGTTGTCGACCACATAGAACGTGTCGCGAGCCGAGCGGCTCGGGTGATCCATGGGCGCGTTGAGCGCGGTGAAGTTGTAGTAGGAAGTATCGACCATGGGGCCGGACTCGACGGTGTAGCCGATGCCGCAGAAGATGTCCTCGGCCTCCTCGATGATCTGCTTGATCAGGTGCTGGTGACCGATCTGCGGACGGATGCCCGGCAGCGTGATGTCGACGGCCTCGTGCTCGAGTGCGTGCTTGAGGGCGGCGGCCTTCATCTCGGTGGTGCGCTCGTCGAGCATGCCCTCGATCAGCTGGCGCATCTCGTTGGCGCGTTTGCCCATCATGGGACGATCCTCGGGAGCGAGCTTGCCCATCATGCGCATCAGGCCGGTGATACGGCCCTTGCGGCCGAGCAGCTCAACGCGCGCGGCCTCGAGCTTGGCGGCGTCGTCAGCGCTAGTGACGAGCTCCTTGGCCTCTTCCTCGAGTTTGACCAGATCATCAATCAGACTCATGTCTTCCCTTTCGTCTCTCGCGCATCTCGCTTGCCGGGGCGGCTAGCACCCGATGCTGCGGATGCGCGGCCCGGTTCGGTAACAAAAAACCGTCCTCGGGCATGTGCATTGCCCAAGGACGGTTGAATTCCGCGGTACCACCTTGTTTGACCCGACGGATGTCTGGCCCGCCGCGCCCACTCTTTGCCCCTTGTCGCGAGGCTCACGGCTTCCCTACTGGGGACATCGCCGCCGCTAGCCGCGCGCCCGTTGAGGTCGCTGCTCGGGAGTGAACGCTTGGCCCTTGCCACCGCAGGAAGGCTTGCAGCCCATGACCTTCCCTCTCTTGCCGGCGACGCGGCGGGCAAAACCCTCTCCGTCAACGCATTGGGCTATAGGATAACACATTTCGCGAGCGCATCGCCGCGTTCCGTTTTGTTCGCGCTGGGTACAAGGCAGGTAGCTGTGCAAATTGGCCGCGCACCCGCCTGCGGCGCTCGGCCTGCGAGATTAAGGATACGGTATGGGAAAGAAACTCGATAAGAAGGCCCAGGCCGCCGTGGCAAAGGCTGCCAAGGGCGTCAAGGCTGCTAAAGTCGATAAGGCCGTCAAAAAGTTCCGAAAACTCGAGGGCAAGCTGTGGACTCGCGAGTACCTGCTCAAGATTGCCGAGTTCGATGGAGCGACGATTGCTCCTGCCAACGGTGCTGCCGCCCGTGCCGACGCCATGGGCACGCTTGCCGGCGAGCATCACAAGCTGCTGACCAGCGAGAAGTCCGTTGAGCTCGTACGCTCGTTAGCGCGCGAGACGGTTGCAGGCGGACACGTAGACGACCCGCAGCTGCTCGACGAGATCCGCGTGCTCGGCCGCGACCAGCGCGAGGCAAGCGTTATTCCTACCGAGGAGGCCGAGGCCTGGACCAGGCTCACCTGCGAGGCCGACGCCGTGTGGCATAAGGCCAAGACGGCCAACGACTGGGCGAGCTTTGAGCCCTATGTGGATAGAATCGTCGCCCAACTTAAGCATCAGGCCGAACTCATGGACCCCAAGCGCGACCCATACGACGTTTGGCTCGACCAGTACGAGCGCGGCCTTTCTGCCGAGAGCTTCGATGCGTTTTGCGATGAGGTCAAGGCGACGGTCGTGCCGCTCGTGCACGCCATCGGCGAGCGCGGCCAGCAGCCCGCTGCCGACTTTTTGCACGCCCGCGTGCCCGAGGCCGCCCAGCGCGCCATGAGCTTCGACCTGATGAAGCTCGTCGGCCTGAACCTGAACGACACCACGCTTGCCTTTACCGAGCACCCGTTTAGCGAGGGCTTTGCCGTGGGTGACGCGCGCATCGCGACACACATCTACGAGGACGATTGCATCTCCAACGTCTACAGCATCATCCACGAGGCGGGACACGCCATGTACGAGCTGGGCGTCAATCCCGCCTATGCGCGCACCTGTCTTGAGGGCGGCACCTCCATGGGCATCCACGAGAGCCAGAGCCGCTTCTTTGAGAACACCGTGGGCCGCAGCCGTGCCTTTATGGGACCGCTGCTCGAGGTGCTGCGCCGCCACGCACCCGAGGTCTACGGCGACGTCGACGAGGACACGCTCTACCACGCCGTGAACATCGCGCAGCCTTCGCTGATCCGCACCGAGGCCGACGAGCTCACCTATCCGCTGCACGTTATGGTGCGCTACGAGATCGAGCGTATGCTGTTTGCCGGCGAGGCCACGGCCAAGGACATCCCCGCGCTTTGGAACCGCTTCATGGATGAGTACCTGGACATTCCCGTTCCCGACGACACGCACGGCTGCCTACAGGATACGCACTGGAGCGGCGGCTCGTTTGGCTACTTCCCCACCTATGCGCTGGGCAGCGCCTACGACGCCATGTTTGTGCCGGCCATGTGCCGCGACGGTGTCGACCTCAACGGCGCCTGTGCGAGCGGCGACCTGACACCCGTCCGCGCCTGGCTGGGCGAGCACATTTGGCAGTGGGGCCGCGCCAAAGACGCGCCGGAACTCATCAAGGGCGCCTGCGGCATGGCCTTTGACGCCCGCTACTACTGCAGCTACCTGCAGGACAAGTTCACCACGCTCTACGAACTGTAAGGCATAACCGACACGCCAACGCAAAGGGGACGCCGCGGAACCAATCCGCAGCGTCCCCTTTTTTCACCCAATAACTAGGTACCCAATGACTAGTTCGTTGACGCTAATGTCTTGGCAACGTCAGCGAAAACGGCCCCAAGCGAGCAAGGTGACGTGAAATGAAAGGGCGCTGACCTTCTGGTCGCGCCCTTGAAATTGAACGTCAGATTGCCGCTTAGGGGCGTTTGCAGCGTCGAGCAGTTACGCGGTTTGGTAAAACCGCGTAACTACAGAGCCTCGAGTGCGTTGGCGATGCGCTTCATGGCGGCATCGGCGGATGCTTGGTCGGGCGCCTCGGCCAGCACGCGGATAACCGACTCGGTTCCGCTCTTGCGTACGAGCACGCGGCCCTCGCCTGCCAGCGCAGCCTCGGCCTCGGCGATGGCGTTCTGCACGCCCATGTTCTCGAGCGCGGCGTCCTTGTCCGCCACGCGCACGGCCACCTGCGCCTGCGGTAGCAGCTTGCACGGAGCCGTGAGCTGCGAGAGCGTCTCGCGCTCGGCGCGGATCACTTCCATCACGCGCAGCGAGGTCATAATGCCGTCGCCCGTGCGCTCGATATCGCCAAAGATCGTATGGCCCGTCTGCTCGCCGCCCAGGCTGTAACCGCCCTCGCGCATCTTGGCATACACGTGGCGGTCGCCCACACCGCTGGTCACGGCACTTAGGCCGGCAAGCTCCAACGACTTGATCAGGCCAAAGTTGCTGGCAATCGTCGGAACCACGGTACCGCCCGAAAGGCGACCGTGCTTGTTCAGGTACACGCCGCACACGTACAGGATCTGGTCGCCATCGACCACGCGGCCGCGCTCGTCCACGGCCAGGCAGCGGTCGGCATCGCCGTCATAGGCAAAGCCCACGTCCAAGCCCTGCTCCACCACGTGGCGCTGCAGACGCTCCATATGCGTGGAGCCGCAGTCGACGTTGATGTTAAAACCATCAGGCGCGGCATTGATCACGCGCACGTCGGCGCCCAGCGCGTCGAACACCGGCTTGGCCACCGAGGACGCCGAGCCGTTGGCGCAGTCGATGCCGATCTTGACGCCCTGCAGCGAAAAGTTCGCGCTGGCGATGAGCGAGGCAATGTAGCGGTTGCGGCCCTGCATGTAGTCCACCGTGGCGCCGATGTGGTTGCCCGTGGCCAGCGGCACCTCGCTCTTGCCATCGACGTAGTCCTCGATGAGCTCCAGTACGTCCTCGTCCATCTTAAAACCGTCGCTATTGACGAGCTTAATGCCGTTATCGCAAAACGGGTTGTGGCTCGCGCTGATCATGATGCCGCAATCGAAGCAGCCTTCCACGGTCTGATGCGCTACACCCGGTGTGGGGATCACGTGCAGCATATAGGCGTCCGCACCGCTCGCGACCAGGCCACTCACCAGCGCCGCCTCGAACATATAACTCGAGCGACGCGTGTCCTTACCCACGATCACGCGCGCCTTAGCACTGCGGTTGGCGCCGTAATACCAGCCCACAAAACGGCCAATCTTATAAGCGTGCTCTACCGTCAGCCCAACGTTGGCCTCACCGCGAAAGCCGTCGGTGCCAAAGTACTTCATGCGCTCTCCTTACAAAATAGGGGCG
>JAUMMZ010000017.1 GCA_031296755.1 Collinsella sp. | reverse complement strand
GAAGACGGCGTCGTAGCCCTCCTCGTGCACGCGGTCGGCCAGGGCGGTCATCTTCTTGCCGGCCTCGTAGACGTTCCTGCCGTCCTCGAGGTAGCCCTCCTGGTCGAAGTGCATGATCTCGATCTTCTCGGTCTCCTTCATGTGTGTCCTCCCATCACATGTGCGCAATTCTATACATCGCGCTTCTTGCTGATACCAATTATAGCCATACGATTGCTTGTTATTTAATACCAATCCAAACTCACGGAGATTTGCGGCGAACGGTCGGTTTCCTCGCCCGAGTGGTATTACAACGCCAATAGTTGTCTATTTCGAGCGCTACTGCCAACGGGTTCCCCACAACTCGCCAGCTATAAAAGCGTTGCGCCAGACCCGCCCAAGCGTTTCCGGCGCAACCGCGCAGTTTAGTTATTCGGCTTCCATCTCCGCTGTCACACGGCGATACATCTCGATAACCTGAGTCGTCGCCTTGGACGGATCTTGATAGTAGCGGCCATCACACGTCTCGGCCGAGACATAGCCCGTATAGCCGTGGCGCATGAGTGCCTCGAGGTCGGCACGCATATCACGCTCGCCGTCGCCCCAGGCAAGATGCGTCGTGCCGCCGCCCACATCTACAAAGTGGGTGTGAACGATCTTGTCGCCCAAAACCTCAAAGTAGCCGTCGATCGTGTCGCCGGCAACTTCCATGGCGCCAAAGTCGATACAGGCCTTCAGGTTGGGACGATCGACCGCCTCGAGGATGCGCGCGACATCCTGTGCCGTATTGACCAACACGGACTCCGACGGCTGCAGGGCCTCGAGCGCGACGCGAATACCGCGCGTATCGGCGTAGTCGCACACCGAGCGCAGCATGGCAACGCTGCGGGCCCAGGCGTCCTCAGCCGGCTCGTCCAGATAGGCCCAACCACTCGTCACCAGAATCTGCGGCACGCCCAACTCAACGGCAACGTCGATCACATTCTTAAAGTACGAGAGGATGCGTTTTTGGCCCGCCTCACCGCGCACCGCGACGTTCCATGGCTTGGGGTTGTTCTGCTCGGGGCACACGCACACGATCTTGATACCGTATTGGGCGGCAAGATCGCGAATCTTATCCACCGAATCGTGCTCATGGCAATCCACATACAGGTGCATCGAGCCGGTCCACAGCTCGATATTGCGATAGCCGGCCTCACCTGCAGCCTTAAAAAACGTCTCGATGCTGTAGTAACGATGGTTGATGTTCATGAGCGAAAGCTCGGGTACGACCATAGCCCTCCCCTTTCGTACGGAGTTTTAAAAAACAGGGGGCCGCCGCAGATGCGACAAGCCCCCCCAAAGATCGACGCAACCGTTAGACGCGATGGAAGCGCGATTCGAACATATTAGGCAAGCACGCCAAAGTAAGCGCCGATGATGCCCACGACCATGGTGCAGACGATCAGGACCATCGGGTTGATCTTCTTGGAGAGCAGCCAGTAGTAGAGCCAGAAGGCGACCATACCGAGCATACCGGGCATGATGCCGTCCAGGATGTCCTGGAGAGTCTGGGCGGAGTCGCCCTGACCAATGGCGATGGGCAACGAAGCCCAGAACATGTCCTTGCTCATGGCGCCGACGACCATAACGCCGACAATGCCGACGCAGGCCATGATCTTTTGCATCAGGCCGGTCTTCTGAGCCTCGTCGAGGAAACCAATGCCTAGCTCATAACCCTTGATAGCGCCAAAGATACGAATCAGGAACGCCGGGATGTTGTAGACGAGCAGGAAGGCGATGGGGCCAAAGACGTTGCCGGCCTGGCACAGGCTGATGCCCACGGCAGCGGCGACGACGCGCAGGGTGGACAGGAAGAAGGAGTCACCCAGGCCGGAAAGCGGACCCATGAGGGCGGCCTTGATGTCGTTGACGCTCTCGGGCTCAACCTCGCCACGAGCGACCTTTTCTTCCATGGCCATCGCGATGCCACCCACGAAGGGAGCGAGCTGCGGGGTGATGTTGAAGAATGCGCTGTGACGATGCAGGGCCTCGGCGTAATCATCGGGACGGCCGGCATAGATCTTCTTGAGCATGTTGGCGACCATCAGGCAGAAGGCAATGTTCATCTGCTTGTAGTAGGTCCAGGAGAATTCCATGCCCAGGGCGCCGGTGTTCACGGCGCTCTTAATGAGGTCGGAGCGAGTAATCTGGTTCTCGGAATTAGAAGTCATCGTCCTCATCCCCTTCCACAGAAAGCTGGGACTGGGCGCCACCAAGGCCCAGCAGGTCGTACTTATCGATGCCGATGATGATTGCGATCAGGGCGACGCCGAGGACGGGCACGTTGGCATAGGAGCACAGCAGGAAGCCCAGGAAGTAGAACGGCACGAGCTGCTTGGTAAGCACCAGACGGCCGAGCATGGCGAAGCCCATGGCAGGCAGGATGTTGGCTGCGACGCCAAAGCCATCGAGGACGAACGTCGGGATGAAGTCGAGCAGGCCCTGAACAGCGTCGGCACCCAGATAGAAGGAGACCGAGCACAGGATAAAGGCCAGGACGACAATCACGAGACCGATAATCCAGTGCATAGCGTAGATACCCTTGAGGTTACCCTTGCTGGCAAAGACGTCGGCACGGTCGACCAGAAGGGGCATACCGGCGTTGACGACGTTCTTAATGGCCAGGCACAGAGTGGCGATGGGCATCGCGAGCGCGATAGCGGCCTCGGTGCTCTGACCCAGCTGAATAGCGAAGGCGCAGGCGAGCACACCGCCAATCGTCTCATCGGGCGGCACGTAAGCGCCGATGGAGATAGAACCCATGAAGAGCAGCTCGAGGCTCGCACCGATGGCGAGGCCGGACTGCAGGTCCCCGAGGACTATGCCGACGAGCGGGCACAGAACGATCGGGCGGAACGCATAGAGCGTACCGAGCTGATAATCGAGCTTACCGAAGGCAGCGATAAGTCCGATGAGGATCGCTTGAACAAGCATTGTTCCTCCCTTTGATCCCTCTTGGATCCGCGCGGCGATTCCCGACTTGTCAGCGCGCCCTTTTCCATGCCGACAATCGCCCAGACAGATCCAGCTTGTACCGGTGTGCTGTTAACACCTAAACCGGTGCAAATGATTTGATACCAATTATATAGTCATGCGAAAACTATTTAATACCAATCGCTCAACGGGCGTGTACTCCCGGTGAACGGTAGATGGGGGTAACGGGTAAAGCGTTTATCCGGTACGCCCACGAATAGGGGCGGCGCCGTGCGCGCCGCCCGTGGTTCCCAATTAGAGGGCGCTTAGGGCATCGACCTTGGGGTCGTCGGCCAGAGCGCGAATCTCGACCTCGACACCGCGGCCGACGAGCTCGCGAATGTCCTCTTCCTCGGCAGCAGTCACAAAGATCTGGCGGGAGATCTTACGGGCATCGGGACGCTGCTCGTCCTTGGACTTGGTGTTGCCCAGGTTGATGGAGGTGATCTGCGGGCAGCCGTCGACAAGCTGCTTGGCCTCGGCGATGCTGGCGACGCAGATGATCATCTTGTACTTATCGGTAACACCGGAGTTGATGGCCTCGATGGCGTGCTCCATGTCCTTAATGACGAGCTTGACGTTGGCCGGCTTTCCCATCTTGAGCGTAGTCTTCCAGACGGGATCGTTGGCAACCTTGTCGCCAACGCAGAAGATGCAGTCGGAGCCCAAGCCCTGGACCCAAGAGACGGCCACCTGGCCATGAAGCAGACGATGGTCGACGCGAAGCAGTTGAATCATGATTGACCCCCAAAGGTCTCATGCCGGAAACCCGGCCCCATTAATAGCAGGCGGTGACTAGAACTCTTCCTCGTCATCCGCATCGGTCAGCAGGTCGTTGACAAACTTGACGCGCGTGTCGTCAGCCGCGAGGATCTCGCGGATAACCTGATCGGCGGGAGCCTCCTGGTCCGAAAAGAGCAGCTGGATCAGCAGCGGCAGATTCATGTTGGCAACCAGGTAGGTGTTGGGGCGCGTCTGGACGATCTTGGTGAACTCGTTGTTGACGCTGCCGCCAAACAGGTCGGTGCACACGATTACGTCGTCGGCGGGGTCGAAGGTCGCCAGGAGCTTGGCGGCCTCCTCGGCGACGTCGGTGCGGCCGTCGACAAACATCGACAGGTCGTGGACGTTATCGCGCGCGCCCGAGAGCAGCTCGGTGCTCTCTTTGATGCCGGTCGCAAAATGCGCGTGGCTGGCAAAGATGTATTGCCTCATTGCGGTTTCCCCCAAATGAAATTAGTAGTCGAACTGGTGGTAGTAGCGGCGGTACTTGAGGTTGTGCTTGGTGACCAGCTCGTAGTTGCGCGCGAGGCGGTCGGTGGTCAGCACGGACAGGATCCAGGGGGACACGATGACGCGGAAGTCGTCGTCCAGGCC
>JAUMMZ010000016.1 GCA_031296755.1 Collinsella sp. | reverse complement strand
GGAGGCGCCGCGCGCTCGGGCGGCGCGCCAGGGAGATAGTGGACGAGATAGTCGAGAAGCGCGGTCTCAAGAAGGAGTAACATCGGGACTTGCAGCGACGGACCTCAGGACACTCTTACACCACGTCTGCGCGCGCGACCCCGTGCGCCATCCTCAGCGTCCTATTTGGAACGCAGATAGCGCCCGATCGGCATAAAAAGTGCCCCCGATGGCAAATTACGCCATCGGGGGCACTTAAAACAGTCGTTCTGCACCTCATTCAGGGCATGCCAATGCTGAATACTCCCAAAAATGCACGTCGCAAGAGGGGGTACCTGCTCAATCGGCTAAATACCCGCAAGTTCGCAGTAGCGGTCGACATTGCTGGCAAATACCATCTCGACGGCGCCCTTCTGGACGGGCTCCGTCGGGGTCCTTCCCCACAGCAAATAATCGCCCAGTGTCTTGGCGCCGCGATACGCCAGGCTCGTCGGGTCCTTATAGACAATATTGGTAAAGATACCGCGGCGCAAGGCCAGGGCGCTTTCGGGAAACAGGTCGTTGCCGATCACCATGACCTGACCGGCCTTGCCGGCCGAGACGAGCGCGTCGGCAACCACTTCGGAACCAACGGCAAAAACGCTACAGATAAGTTCAGGGGCGTCCGGCGCACTCAAGCGCTTTTCGAGCTCATGCTCGAGTTGTTTGACTTGCGCATGGGCACCTGCAAGATCCTCAACCTGCCATGGAATATCACGTTCGCGCAGGTAATTGTGGAAGGCGCGGGCGGTTAGATAGTGCGAATCGGTATATGGGTCGCCTGTCAAAAGGAGCACGCGGGCGTCGGCCCCAGAAGCATGGACCAGGTTTGCCGCCTGCTCGGCCATAAGGCTGCCTGCCGTCGAATAATCGGCCAAGCTCGCACCCAAACGATTCAAATGCGGACGGTCGCCGTCGACAAGCTCAATCGTCACGCCCGCCTCGGCGATCTGCCCCAAAAGCTCAGTCGCACGATCGTCGCCCGGCGCATAGGCGAGCAAGCCATCAATCTTCTCGCCCACCTGCAGACGCTCATCAATCTGCTCGAGCGCATCAGCGTAGCCGCCCACGCCAAATTCAACGCGCTCAACCGTAATGCCCCGGTCGATGACCTCCTGTTCAAAGCGATTGCAGCCTTCCCACAGGTAACGGAAAAAGTACGCTCCCTCGCGCGATGCGCGGGGCAGGCAAAACACCAGATTGATATCCTTGCGGCGCAGGCTCGAGGCACTCGTATTGCGATGGTAACCCATGGCCTCGGCCTTAGCATTCACCTTGGAGCGCACGGATTCGCTCACGCCGGCCTTACCCGTCAGGGCCTTGTGCACGGTATTGATGGAAACGCCAAGCTCGGCGGCTATGTCCTTCATGGTTACGCGAGCGCTCATGGGGATACTCCGTTATAGATAAGTTGCCAATTAACAGTACAGGTAACGATACCCCAAAATCGCTCTACAACTCGCCGCGCTCGCCCCCAAATGTGCAAAGCGCCCCGCGAACGGATGCTCGCGAGGCGCTTGGATGCCTAGACCTTATTTAATACCGCGGCCCAAGTCTTCGGCGATTTTGTCTACGCCCTTAAGTGCGGCACAGGTCTTTTTATTGGAGCAATGCCCCGTGCAAACGCCACCCTGAGCGCAGTCGGCGCAGGTGCCCTTGCGGTAGATGCGCACGCATACCGCGACAAACGCAATACCGATAACAGCCAGTACAACAATATCGATAGGTGCCATAGCAAGCCTCCTCTAGTTAGCCATCACTTACTTTACCCCATTCTCCACCTACCAAAAAGGGACAGGTTTATTTTGGTCAGTTTTATCTGCGGAAACGCCACATCTCCCCCATCAAAAAGCCCGAGTGTCGCTGGGACACCCGGGCTCGTGGAAAGGGGCTAATCCTTGTTCGGACTTAAGCGGAAACTGCGGCGGAAGCAGCGTTGGTCTCGTCCTCGTCGGTCCATACATGCTTAGGCATGGGACGGAAGATCTGGAAGAGCATCGCAACCAGCAGAACGATGGCTACAACCGTCCAAATACCAAACTGTCCAAGCACGAACAGGTTGTAGAACTGGTTGATGAACAGGCCGATGACCCATGCGAAGGCGCACTCGTAGCCGATGGCAATCGCGGTCCACTTGCCGGAGTCCATCTGGTTGCGGATGGTGCCCATAGCGGCAAAGCACGGAGCGCACAGCAGGTTGAATGCGCCAAAGGCAACGCAAGCGCCCATAGTCGGGAACATGCCGGCAAACGCGGTCCACAGGCTCGGGTCGGTCTCGCCCGCGTCGGCGACGGACAGCAGCGATCCGGCGGTGGCGACGACGTTCTCCTTAGCGACGAGGCCAGAGACGGTCAGCGCGGTGGCCTGCCAGGTGCTAAAGCCGAGCGGGGCGAAGATCCAAGCGACCAGGTTGCCGAGCATGGCAAGCACGGAGTAGTCCATGAACTCCTCGGGGATGCCGTCCATCGCAGGCAGGAAGCCAAAGGAACCATTGTAGCTACCAAAGTTGGACAGGAACCAAACCACGACAGTGGACGCGAAGATGACCGTGCCGGCCTTCTTGATAAAGGCCCAGCAGCGCTCCCACACGTGCAGCGCCCAAGAGCGGATCGCCGGGAAGTGGTAAGCGGGGAGCTCCATGACAAACGGGGTCGGGCGGCCGGCGAAGAGCTTGGTCTTCTTGAGCATGAGGCCCGAAGCAATGACGGCAAAGACGCCCAGGAAGTAGAAGAGCGGGCTGATCCACGCGGCGGTGGTGGAAGAATCGCCGATGATGGAACCCATGAGCAGGGCAATGATCGGCAGCTTGGCGCCACAGGGAATGAACGTGGTGGTCATGACCGTCATGCGGCGGTCCTTTTCGTTCTCGATGGTCTTGGTGGCCATGACGCCGGGGACGCCGCAGCCCGAGGACACGAGCATGGGGATAAAGGACTTACCGGACAGGCCAAAGCGGCGGAACACGCGGTCCATGATGAAGGCGACGCGGGCCATATAGCCGCAGTCCTCCAGGAAGGACAGCATGACGAACAGCAGGAACATCTGCGGGACGAAGCCGAAGATGGCGCCCAGGCCGCCGACGATACCGTCACAGACGAGCGAATCGACCAGGCCGCCGTCCTCGGTGCCACCCGCCACAAGGGCGTCGTGCACCACGGTGGTGATACCCGGAACATAGGGGCCGTACTGTGCCGGGTCGACCGAGTCGGCATTGTCGCCCGCAGCCTCGACGGCCGCGTCGTAGGCGTCGCGACCCTGGCCGAGCACATACCAACCGTCGGTACCGAAGAGCTGGTCGTTGGTGAAGTCGGTCACCGTGCCGCCCAAGGTAGAAACGGCGATGTAGTACACGCAGAACATGATGACCACAAAGATCGGCAGGCCCAGGATACGGTTGGTAACCACGCGGTCGATCTTCTCGGAGGTGCTCATCTTTGCCGGAGCCTTGGTGAGGCACTCGTCAATGATGTGGGCAATCACGCCGTAACGCTCGCCGGTGATGATGGACTCGGCGTCGTCGTCGCAGTCCTGCTCGCACTGGGCGACCAGCTGCTCCACGCGAGCGGCCTTCTCCTTGGTGAGGTTGATGAGCTTGCAGGCGTCTGCGTCACGCTCGAACAGCTTGACGGCGTAATAGCGGCGCTTTTTGGCGGGAACGCTTGCCGGCAGATTGTTCTCGATGTGGTCCAGAACGTCCTCGATGGAGGAATCGAACTTGTGCTCCGGCACCTGGCCCTTAGAAGCAGCGGACTTCTTGACCTGCTCGAAGAGCTCCTTGATGCCCTTGTTCTTAAGAGCCGAGATCATCATGACCGGGCAGCCGAGCTTCTTGGAGAGCTTGTCCGTGTCGATCTTGTCACCGTTCTTCTCGACCAAGTCGGCCATGTTGAGGGCGACGACCACGGGCAGGCCGGTCTCGATAACCTGAAGCGCCAGGTACAGGTTGCGCTCGAGGTTGGTGGCATCGACAACCTGGACGACAACATCGGGCTCGCCGCTCATGAGGTAATCGCGCGAGCACTGCTCCTCGGGGCTGTAGGGGGAAAGCGAGTAGATGCCGGGGAGGTCCGTGATGGTAACGTTCTTGTCGCTTAGGAGCTTGGCTTCCTTTTTCTCAACCGTGACGCCGGGCCAATTGCCAACGTAGCCGTTGGCGCCGGTGATCAGGTTGAAAAGCGTGGTCTTGCCGCAGTTGGGGTTACCCGCCAGCGCGACATGGATCTGAGAATCCGCCATTCAATCCTTCTTCCTTGTGTGCCTGCGCTGCTTTCTCCGCGCAGGCTGGATAATGTGCTTCAAAGTTGCAGCATTAAGTTAGAAAAACCTAACTTTATCTGCAGAAATATACGCCGCGAGCCCTTACTGGACCTCGACGACGGCCGCCTCCTCCTTGCGGATGGAAAGCTCGTAGCCGCGCACGTTGATCTCGACCGGATCACCGAGCGGCGCGACCTTCACGACCTTGAACGAAGTGCCCTTGATGAGCCCCAGGTCCATAAGGTGGCGGCGAAGCGCACCCTCACCGTGAAGCTTGACGATGGTAGAGCTCTCGCCCACCTTAACGTCACCCAACGTCTTCATCCTCTTGTCCCCCTTTCGGTTTTTATGAAATGCTTCGGACTAACCGACGGTCATGATGTGCATGGCAACCTTGGAATCGATGCCAAAGCGTGCGCCCAGCACCGTGACGATGATATTGGCACCACTCGAGCTCACCACGTGGATTTCGTTGCCCTCGACAAAGCCGAGGTCCTTGAGGTGGTGTTTCATGTCCTCATTGCCCTTTACACGAGACACGCGCACGGTTTCGCCCGCTTTTACCATCGAAAGCGGCATGGCCGGCATCTGCGGTCCGCAAGACATGAGTTGCTCCTAACGTCAGTTCGTCCTCAACATCGACGCGATAAAAGTTAACCACGTCTATGTTCGCTTTAGTAAACTAGCACGCGGTTAACTTTTTGGAAAGGGTCCCCATTCAGATTTCGAAAAAGTTTCCTATACGAAACAAAAAGGCGCGGCAAAGGACCATCCTTTACCGCGCCCTATCATGCCTAGAGCGAGAGATTTCTGATCGACGTAACGCAGGAAGCCTCATCCACGCCCGAAACGCGGAACACAACATCCTCGCCGCACTCGCCGTAGAGAGCCATGAGTCCCATGACATCGCGGCCATCCGTGTGGCGATCGCCGATGCTGACTGACACGTCGCTACGATGCTTGGCAATGATGTCATAGAGCAGCGCAACCGGGCGGGCATGTAATCCCAACGGATCTTTAATCGTCTTTGTAAACTCGACCATGTCCCCTCCCACGACATCGCACATTCGGCCGGCAAACCCAGCCACGTGGTAGTTATTGTAGCGTTAGATGCTTGTCGAGAGCCCCTCCGGATACCCCGTGGTCAAAAAGTGGCAAATATGAGTACTGTCACCAATTTAGTAGCAGCAAAATCGAGAGCAAATTGCCTACTTTGAGCGATTCGAAGAGGTTGAAAGCCGTCAAACGCCCTTTAAAGGGGGTTAGATAAATTGATTTTGAGTCCATTTTTGCTCAAAACCGGCCGATAGATATGGCACTTATTTTGCAACAGTACTCATATTTGGCATTTTTGTCCACAGGGCCCAAAATCCATGCTCCAAAACACAAAAGGAGGGGCCTCGTAAGGCCCCTCCTTAGGAAGGGGAATCGATTTATTCCACAGCCGTAGATTAATCCCAGCTTCTACTCCATCATGTCAAGGACAGACGGACGCAGCTCGCTCTCGGCAGCCTCGGGATCGGTCTCGCGCAGGCGGTTGATGTAGCGGTTGTACCACATCACGGCAAGGCCCAGGAAGACAACCACACCGCCGACGTTGTAGACCAGCGTCAGCCACAGAGGCTGATCGAGCGGAATGGTGCCGCAGATAAGCACGAAGCAGAAGACCACAAGCAGGAATGCAGCAATGACCAGGCCAAAGGTGCGCGAACCCATGCGGAAGCCACGGGGAGCAGCGTCGAAGTTCTTGCGCAACATAAAGTAGGCAAGCAGGATCAGCAGCGGCGGGAGCAGAGCGGTGGCAGCCGTCATGTTGGTGACGATCATGAGCAGGTCGTCGAGGTTACCGGAGCCCAGGGCCGGGATGATCAGGATGGGGACGACGATGGCGAACTGCAGCCAGGCAGCGCGGGCGGGAATGCCGTGCTCGTTGAGCTCGACGATCTTGCTACCAAAGACACCCTTGGGGATCTCGGTGAAGAAAACCTTGATGGGAGCGGAGGTCCACATCATGAGGGAGCCCAGCGTGGCGGCGAGAAGGATCAGGCCGATGGCGCGCGTAGACACTTCCATGGGAATGCCAAAGTGGGCAAAGACAGCGCCGAATACGTCGAAGATACCGGTGGAGATGGCAACGCTGCCCTCGGGGATGAACAGGTTGACCAGCAGCGAAGCGCCTGCATACAGAAGGCCGATGGTCAGGCCGGCGATAACGACGGTGCGCACGAAGGCCTTGACGCCACCCTTAAGGTCGTTAAGGAACACGCCGACAGACTCAGCGCCGCCAACGCCCTGGATGATCCAGGCAAGCGTACCGAAGAAGCCCCACGCAGTTGCGAAGTTGCTCATGTCGGGAGCCATGTTAGCGGGAGTAGGAGCCGTAGCGAACTCAACGCCGCCAAAGGCAGCAGCCAGGGACAGCAGGATGAACACGGCGGTCAGGCCGAGAGCTGCGGTCGAACCGAAGGAGGAAATGGAGCCGATCCACTTAGCGCCCTTGGTCGAAACCCACGTGGCGATAGCAAAGACGACGATCTCGATAATGGTGATCCACAGCTGCGAAAGCTCGGCGTTGGCACCAAAGAACACGTAGCTCGCGTAGATGATGACGTTGGGCAGGACGGACGCAAAGAAGAACAGGTTAACGAACCAGTAGCTAAATGCCGTCAGGAACGCCCAGCGACCACCCATCGAGGTCTTAACCCATGCGTACACGCCCGACTCGGAGTCCTTGTTGAGGCCGACGAACTCGGCGGTAACCAGGGTATAGGGGACAAAGTACAAAAGCGTGGCGAAGAAGAACGACGGCGCAGCTGCCAAGCCGATGGCCGCGTTGTTGTTGATGATGTTCTTGATACCGAACACGGCGGCGACCGTCATGCCCAGCAGAGCGAACGAACCGATCGTTCCTCGTTTTTCAGAGCTCATAAGCCCTCCCAATCATCTATTAAATGTCATCCAAAACCGTCCGAGCTGCAAGTGCAATCGCGGACGGCGCACCTGCTAAGGGAAATGGGGAAAAGGGAGTCAACAAAGCCATCCCCCTTAACGGCGCGAAGCAAACGTCCAAACGGACGAATACTACTTGTTGGGGAAGGAATAACCTTCGACCGTCACGTGCAGTACCACGACGCGGGGATCCGAAGCCTCGGCGATAACACGGTAAGCCTCGTCGATCTCGACGACGGCAACGCCGCCGGCGGGAATCGTCACGGTCTCCCCCGCCCCCTCAAAGCGCTCGCGATCATCGATATCGCTGTAAGCGCGGGTGCAGGTGAGGCCTGCCTTGGGGGCAACCTCGACGGTCAGGTCGCCGTCGAGCGGAGCGAGCACGGCATGGTAGCGACGGTGACCGACCAGATCGGCGGTTGCGGCCTCGCGGGCATAGACCCACCAGTACACCAACGAGTCGCCGATGGAGTAAGCCACGTCGTGCTGTAGGTCGGCAACGCCATCGAGCGCCTGTCCGGTACGCATCCACTTCTTGACGGACTTCATCTGAGCGTCGAAATCGGCGCGCGAGTTAAAGACATGCATGACTTATGCCTCCTTAATGGGTGCCAGTGCCTGAGCCAGATCGGCAGACGTCAGCGGTCGCAGGGACACCTCAAAGCTGAAGCTCTCAAAACGGGTGCGATAGGAATCGAGCACCTCGGAACCCCAAGAGTTCGAGCCAAGGCCGAGCAGTTGGTCGTTGATGTTGACCGTGACCGTATCGCCCTTGACAAGGTCGTAGACGTGCTTGGCGTTATCGATGGCCTCGCAGCTATAGGGCCATGCCGAGAACGAGAACGGGTTGGAAGCGGCGTCGCTCGGACGCGTCACGACCAGACCGTCACCGTGGCTAGAGCGCAGGGCAACCCAGCGGGTACCCTCGCGGTTGGCGCAGTCCTGAGGCATAACGTAGGGCGTGAACATATCGTCGACCGTGGTGCGGTAATGACCGACCGGGTTGGCGCGCAGCGAGTCCGGATAGTTCTCGCCCGGGCCGTGGCCATACCACTCGACGGCGCGATCGCAACCGGGGACCTCGAAGGAGATGCCGATGCGCGGGATGATGTCCGAATAGTCACCGTAGGGCTCGCCGGAAACCTTGAGGTCAACGCGTCCGCTCGGAAGCACGGTGTAGACAAGCTCGACGCGCATGCCGAACGCGCGGACGGGAGGAGCGATACGCTGGCTCACGGTAACGACGACCGCATTGCCGTCCTGCTTCCAAGAAACCTTGCGGGTAGACGTCTGCATCACATCGATGAAGTTGTCCTTCCACAGTGAGTCATACTCCTGGGCGTGGTTATCGACGAGCGGATGCCAAAAACCAACCTGGGGACCGGAGGCCATGACGTCGCGGCCGGATGCCTTCCACTCGCTCACGGTACCGTTTACCTTGCTGAAGGTCAGCTCGCCGTTGAGGGAGCGAATGCGGATTTCCTGCTCGGTCTCCTCGACCGTAAGCTCAGGACGAGTGGGAGCCGCGATGGCTGGCGCCGGATGGTTTGCGATGGCAAACTGGCTTGCGCCCAGCTGGAACATCGGCTCGCACCAGACGTGAGCGGCCATGGTGTAGGCGCGCACAGTCAGTAGGGTCTCGCCTACCGCGGCCTCATGAATCACCAGTGGCAGCTGGACGGACTCGCCGGGGGCAACCGCACCGGGCATGAGCGTCTTGCGGCTGACCACGTCGCCGTCCACCAGGGTCTCGGCCGACAGGCAGACATCCTCGAGAGTGGTGAACCAACGCTTGTTGGTGACGGTCAGTTCGCCTGCCTCGGCGTCATAAGCCATGCGGACCGGGCAGATGACCTGGCCGTACTCGGTAAGGCCCGGGCTCGGCTGCTGCCAAGGGAACACCATGCCATCGATGCAGAAGTTGCTGTTGTTGGGGTAATCGCCGTTGTCGCCGCCATACATGTCGTAGGCAACGCCGTCCTCGGTCACAGCAGCCAGGCCGTGGTCGCACCATTCCCAAATAAACTGACCTTGGATGCAATCCCAGCGATCGAAGACCTCCTGGTACTCGGACAGGCCTCCGGGACCATTACCCATGGAGTGGCCGTACTCGCAGTTGATGCGCGGCTTGGGAAACGGATGCTCGCCAAAGTCGTTCATCTGCGACACGCGGGAGTACATCGTGGAAATGACGTCGACGGTATCGGCGTTGCGATCCTCCTCGTAGTGGACCGGACGACCGTCGAGCTCGTGAGCCTTGGCGTACATCGCGCGGATGTTGCAGCCATAGCCGCTCTCGTTGCCCATCGACCACATAATGATGCAGGCGTGGTTGCGCTCCTGCATCACCAGGCGCTCAATGCGGTCGACGTAGGCCGGCTCCCATGCCGGGTCGTCGGTCACCAGGGCGATATTGCCGATATTCTCGAAGCCGTGGCTCTCCATATCGGTCTCGGCGACCAGCATGATGCCATACTCATCACACAGCTCGTAAAAGCGCGGGTCGTTGGCGTAGTGGGACGTGCGCACCGCGTTGATGTTGTGCTGCTTCATGAGCTCCAGGTCGCGGCGCATGCGATCGAGGCCCACGGCGCGGCCCTTGTGATCGTCGTGATCGTGGCGGTTGACGCCATGCATCTTAAAGTAAGTGCCGTTGAGGTAGATATGATTGCCCTCGACCGTCACCTCGGCAAGACCCTGGCGATGCGGGACGTACTCGCTGACCTGGTCACCGTCGTAGACCTCAAACGTAAGGTCATAGAGGAAGGGATCCTCGGGATTCCAGAAGTGGGCATCGGTCACGCTGCACTCAGCATGGCCGTCGACGCACTCACCCGTAGCCACCACGTTCTCGCCATCGCTGAGCGTATACACAACGCGGGTAGCGCCCTCGGCAACCGTATCGAGCGTGATCAGAGCGGCATCGCCCTCGCGGTGCGTGCGGAACCTAAAATCGACCAGGTGCGCGGCGGGACGTTGCATAAGGTACACATCGCGGAAGATGCCCGATGCCCACCACATGTCCTGGTCCTCGATATAGCTGCCATCGCTGTACTGCAGAACCTTGACCGCAAACAGGTTGTCGCCCTCGACAAGCGCGTCGGTCACGTCGAACTCGGCAGACAGGCGCGAACCCTTGGTCATGCCGATAAACTGACCGTTGACGTACAGCTCGCCATAGCTCTCGATGCCGTCAAAGCGAATGATCTCGCGAGCGCCGGCAGGCACGGCGGGAAGGTTGACGATGCGCTGGTACACGCCCGTGGGATCGTCAGAGGGAACGAACGGCTGATCCACCGGGAACGGGAAGCCCTCGTCGGTGTAGGCAAGGTTGCCATAGCCGTCTACCTGCCACAGGTGCGGAACCTCCACGTGATCCCACTCGGGCTCGTACGTGGAGAGCTCCTCGTTGGAGACGGCAGCGGGGCCCTCAAAGAGGCGGAACTGCCACGAGCCGGACAGCTGGACAAACCCGCGCGACAGCTCGCGGCTGTACGTTGCAGCGAGATCGGCGGTCTCGTAACCCATAAAGTACGCATGGGGTGCCAGGCGGTTCCTGTGGGTGAGCGCTTGGTTTTCCCAATCGTTAATGGCGTCCATGGTGATGCTCCTTCGTCATCGTAGTGATTCTTGTGCAACCGGTTGTCCTTATCTTACGGGCGATGCAAAAAACTGTGCAACCGGTTGTCCGCTGAACGGTCGATTTGACCGGGTTAACGGTGCAACCGGTTGTACAACCGCGACACTTATGTCACCCTGAGTATCGAAACACAGCACAAGACATCGTTCTTAAGCTCGTAGGCAACCGCCACGCCCGCAGATATCTCCCCCCATACGAGGTGTATTCGATTGCGGCTTGGTTGCAAAACGACGCCGGTCACCGGATATCATGAACGCTGTTCAGACGCACTATAGTAAGCTGTATCCGCACCAGCCCGTATCAGTGACAACATCGACCGCATTTTCCAGGAGACGCCATGACCCAACCAGTTCGCACCGCACCTACGCTTGCCGAGGTTGCCGCAGCTGCCGGCGTGTCGCGCTCCACGGCATCGCGCGCTCTCAACGATTCGCCCCGCATTAGCGAGGAAACCAAAAAGCGCGTCCGCGCGGCGGCCAAGGAAGTCAATTTTGTCCCCAACGCTCGTGGCCGAGCGCTCGCTGTCGGGCGCACGGAAATCATCGCCGTGCTCGTGACCGAGCCCCTGAGTGAACTCTTCAGCGACCCCACCTATAGCGAGTTTTTGAGCGGCATTACCGAGGAACTGTCGGAGTCGTCCTATCTGCCCGTTATCTTGCAGGCGTCTTCTACGCATGAGCGCAACCGCGCACGCGAGCACTTTGAGCGCCGCTCGTTCGACGCCGTGATCGACGTCTCCCCCTACAAGGGCAGCGAGCTGCTCGAGGTACTGTGCGAGCTGGGCGTACCCACCGTGTTGTGCGGCCAGCTCGAGGGCCACCCCTATCGCGATGTGTTCTCGACGGTCTACTCTGACGACGAAGAGGGCGGACGCTTTGCAGCGCTCGCTATGAAGGAGCGAGGGCGTAAAGATATCGTCGCCGTGTTGGGACCGCAAGACAACCCCGCCGTTGTCGACCGCCTGCGCGGCTACCGCGCCGTCTTGGGCGAAGACCTCCCAGACGCAAACGTTATCTATACCGGCTGGAACAACGGAGACGGCTATCAGGCCATGCACCAGATCCTCGCGCGCGAGATTGCTTTCGATGGCGTGCTCTGCGGATCGGACCGTATCGCGGCTGGCGTCATCACCGCACTCAACGAGGCAGGCCTATCCGTTCCGGCGGACATTTCTGTCGTCGGCTTCGACGATCACGAGATTGCGACGCGCTGCGTCCCCGCGCTCACGACCGTCCGCCAGCCCCTGCGCGAAGAAGGCCACATGGCCGCCAACATTGCGCTCGACATGATCAAGGGTGCCGAGCCCACCACCTCCGTGATGCACATGCAGCTGATCCAGAGAGACTCGCTATAAGAAATTGGGGCAGGCTTTCCGCCAGACAGTTGTTACGGAAAGCCTGCCCCGTTTTGAGTGCTCATTCTGGGGCACAGTTTCCGTTAGACAGCTCAACCGGAAACTGTGCCCCATTATTTTGCCGAATTCTGGGTCGCGCTTTCCGCGACGCCCGGTCATCCCAAGCCCTCTCAACCTCGGCGCATAAAAAACGAGGGAAGGCACGCGTCCTTCCCTCGTTACGGGCAATATGTAGCCGCTTGCCTACATCAGGCGCAGGCTGACGTCCTTGAGCTGGGCGCCGGAAACGGCACTCGGAGCACCCGACATAAGGTCGGAGCCACTGGCCGTCTTGGGGAACGCCATGACGTCGCGGATGGAGTCGGAACCGGTGAGCAGCATGCACACGCGGTCCAGACCCAGAGCGAAACCGCCCATCGGGGGCGCACCAAACTTGAGGGCCTCCATGAGGAAGCCAAACTGAGACTCGGCGCGCTCCTCGGTAAAGCCCAGGAGCTTGAGCATGGACATCTGCATCTCGGCGTTGTGGATACGCATACCGCCGCCGCCGGCCTCAAAGCCGTCCATGACAAAGTCGTAGGTGCACGAACCGGCTGCCAGCGGATCGGCCTCGATCTTGGCGATGTCGGTCTCGGTCGGCAGGGTAAAGGGCTGATGCTCGGCAGCATAGGCCTTGCGATCCTCGTCCCAATGGAACAGCGGGAAGTTGACGACCCACAGGAAGTCGTGACCCTCGCGCTTGATCTCGAGCGCATTGGCCATGTGGGAACGCATGCCGCCCAGGATCTCGTCGGAGAGCAGGCGCGGGCCGGCAGCGAACATCACAAGGTCGCCGGGCTCGACGTCCATGCGCTCGCGCAGAGCCGCCATCTCCTCGTCCGAGAAGAACTTGACGATGGGGCTGTTGATGGAGCCGTCCTCACGGAAGGCGATCCAAGCCAGGCCCTTGGCGCCAAACGTGGAGGCCACGCCGGCAAGCTTATCGATCTTGGCACGTGCCCAGGCGCCGGCGCCCTTGGCGTTGATGGCCTTGACGACAGAGCCCTCCTCGTTTGCGGCAGTCGCAAAGACCTTGAACTTGGAGTTGGCAAAGATGTCGGTCAGGTCGACCAGGTGCATGCCATAGCGGGTATCGGGCTTATCGGAGCCATAGGTGTCCATGGCATCCCAGTAGTTCATGCGACGCAGCGGCGTGGGCATCTCGACACCCATGCGGCCGAAAGCATCGGCAAGAACCTCCTCGAGCGCGCTCATGACATCGTTCTGGTCCACGAAGGACATCTCGATATCGACCTGGGTGAACTCGGGCTGACGGTCGGCACGCAGGTCCTCGTCGCGGAAGCACTTGGCAACCTGGTAGTAGCGCTCGACGCCACCGACCATGAGCAGCTGCTTCAGGAGCTGCGGGGACTGCGGCAGGGCGTAGAAGTTACCCGGCTGAATACGGCTGGGAACGATGAAGTCGCGAGCGCCCTCGGGCGTGGACTTGAACAGGGAGGGCGTCTCGACCTCCATGAACTCACGGTTGTGCAGCGCCTCGCGAATGGCAAAGGTAAAGTCGGAGCGCAGCTTGAGGTTGGCCATCATCTCGGGACGACGGAGGTCCAGATAGCGATAGCGCAGGCGGGTGTCCTCGCTCGTCTCGATGCCGTCCTCGATCTGGAACGGCGGGGTGACGGACGTGTTGAGCACCTCGGCGTGGTCGGTCAGGACCTCGATCTCGCCGGTCGCGAGCTTGGTGTTGGTGGTCTCCTCGCCACGGGCGCGCACGACGCCGTGGATCTTGATGGGCCACTCGGGACGCATGGTCTCGGCGATCTTAAAGGCATCGCCGTCGGAGTGCTCGGGGTCGAAGGTGAGCTGCGTGATGCCCTCGCGATCGCGAAGGTCGCAGAAAATAAGGCCGCCGTGATCGCGGCGACGGCTCACCCAACCGGTGAGGGTGACCTCTTCGCCCACGTTCTCGCGGCGAAGCTCGCCGCAGGTACGGGTGTGCATGGAATGCTCGTCGATGGGACGGGTCTGGCTCATACCAGTGATCCTCCTTTATGGATCTGTGCCGCCCCGTGTCGTTCCGGGCGGCGTCGTACAGATTTGCCCAGCCTGCGTAAACCGCGCAGCCAGACATGGCGTTCTATCTTATCGCACCTGTGTCGATGTGCCGCGGAAAAGTGGCTCCTGCCCAAAGACTTGACGGAGACGAAACAATTGATGCGTCGCGGCACCCGTCTGCACGCGTCACGTGCGACAATATGCCCCAATAAAACAGCACTTGGAAAGGCCCGTCATGACTGCACGGCTCATTGTTATGGATATCGACTCCACGCTCATCAACCAGGAGGTCATCGACCTGTTGGGCGAGGAGGCCGGCGTAGGCGAGCAAGTGGCGAAGATCACTGAGCGCGCCATGCGCGGCGAACTGGACTTTAAGCAGGCGCTCGAGGAGCGCGTGGGGCTGCTTGCCGGCTTGGACGAGAGTGTGTTCGAGCGCACCTTTGAGCGCGTGACGTTTACCCCCGGCGCGCTGGAGCTTGTGCGCTCGGCGCACAGCAAGGGCTGGAAGGTCGGCGTGGTAAGCGGCGGCTTTCACGAGGTCGCCGATAAGATCGTGGCCGCCGCGGGCATCGACTTTTGCCTCGCTAACCGCCTGGAGGTCGTGGGCGGCCAGCTCACCGGTAAGCTGGCGGCAGACATCGTGACCAAAGAGTCCAAGCTCATCCAGCTGCTGGACTGGGCGGTTGAGTGCGGTGTCGATATGGCTCATACCGTCGCGATCGGCGACGGCGCCAACGACATCCCCATGATTCAGGCCGCGGGCACGGGCATCGCGTTTTGCGCCAAGCCCAAGACGCGCGAAGCCGCCCCGTTTGCCATCGACGAGCGCAACCTGATGCTCGCCATGGACATCATCCTGCGCGACTAGCCGATCCGTCTAACAATTGAATTAGTCTGTCCTATAGTTTCCGAACAATTTTGTCTTAGTGTTCGGAAACATACCCTTTGAGTGCTAGACTTTGCGCCGTCGAAGGGAACATATATGGATAAGCGAGATCTTGAGCAGTTGCTGAGCGATGTTGCCGGCGGAGCAGTCGCCCCGGCAGTCGCCCTCACGCGCATCCAGACGGCGCCAACCGCCGATCTGGGTTTTGCGCAGCTCGATCTTTCGCGCGGGGTGCGCCAGGGAGCCGGCGAGGTTGTCTACGGTGCCGGTAAAACCGCCGAGCAGATTGCCGCCATTATCAAAGCATTACTCGATGCCGGTCAGGAGCGCATCCTGGTCACGCGCCTGGACAGCGAAAAAGCCGCGCGCACCGCTGGGCTCCTCGACAACGGCATCGACCTGGGATATGTCCCGGACGCACAGCTCGCCCTCGTGGGAGGCAAGCCCTCCCCTACCGGCAACGGACGCATCGTCGTCGCCTGCGCCGGCACGAGCGACCTGCCCGTCGCCGAGGAAGCCGCATTGACGGCCGAGTTCTATGGCAACGAGGTCGACCGCCTCTACGACGTGGGTGTCGCCGGCCTGCACCGTCTGCTCGCGCATGCCGAGGAGCTTGCCCAGGCACAGGTGGTCATCGCCATTGCCGGCATGGAGGGCGCACTGGCGAGCGTTGTCGGCGGCCTGGTGAGCTGTCCGGTCATCGCCGTTCCCACCAGCGTGGGTTACGGCGCGAGCTTTGGTGGCGTAGCCGCGCTGCTCGCCATGCTCAACTCCTGCGCCAGCGGCGTTTCGGTCGTCAATATCGACAACGGCTTTGGTGCTGCCTACCAGGCAAGTCTTATCAATCATCTGAGCGCAGGCACACCTCGCGCCCGTTAAGGAGCATTCCATGTCCAACCATCAGCATACGCTTATCATCGACGGCACCTCGGGCATCAGCGGCGATATGACCGTCGCGGCCCTGCTCGACCTGGGCGCCAGCGAGGAACACCTGCGCGAACAGCTCGCCACGCTGCCGGTCGACGGCTTTGAGATTGCCGTTACACGCGTAAACAAGCATGGCATCGACGCCTGCGACTTTGACGTTCAGCTGGCAGAGGAGCTCGAGAACCATGATCACGATATGGCCTGGCTCTACGGCAACGAAGCAGCTGCCGAGCACACGCACGAGCATGAGCACCACCATCATGACCATGATGAGCACGAACACGAGCACTGCCACGATCATGACCATGAGGGTCACCATCACGCCCACCACCATCACCACCGTTCTTTGGCGGATGTCACCGCCATCATCGATGGCTCACGGCTAAGCGATGGTGCCAAGCGTCGTGCCCTCGCCATTTTTTCCGCACTCGCCGCTGCCGAGGCCAAGGCTCACGGCAAAACGCCCGACACCGTCCTGTTTCACGAGGTGGGCGCCGTCGACTCCATCGTCGACGTCTGCTCTGTCGCCATCTGCCTCGACGACCTTGGTATTGAGGACATCGTGGTCGAGTCGCTCTCCGAGGGTCACGGCACCATCCACTGTGCCCACGGCCTCATGCCCATTCCCGTCCCCGCTGTCGTCAACCTGTGCCAGGCGGGCAATATCGCCCTCACGCCTGCACCGGTCGCCGGCGAGCTCGTGACGCCGACGGGCGCCGCCATCGTCACCGCGCTGCGCACGTCCGACCAACTGCCCTCACGCTACCGCATCGAAGCCGTCGGCTACGGCGCCGGCAAACGCCCCTACGAAGGTTGCTCCGGTACGCTCCGCTGCCTGCTCGTTCACGCGGACGCATAGCCATGGATACCCGCAAGGCCAAAAGCCGCGCCGCGATCGTCTCGGCGTTCTCCGCGCTTCTGCGCGAAGAGGACTATGGCAAGATCACCGTCGGCGACATCATCGCTCGCGCCCATGTGGGTCGGGCCACGTTCTATGGCCTCTTCAAAAGCAAAGATGACCTACTCGCTGAGCTCGTGAGCGATATCTGCACCCACGCCCTCGACGATGATGGCACACCGCTCGACGACCCACTCGTGCAGGTCGAGCATATCCTCAACAACCTTTGGGAGCGCCGCCAGGGCGTTCGAGCCCTCGTAGCCGGCGCCGGCTCACGCGTCTTCGCCGACAGCCTCCGCAAGACCATCATGTCGCGCGCAGCCGAAACGGTCCCCGTCGACCCCGCAGGCCCCGCCGGCACCATGGACCGCAGCTTTTTACTACACCACATAGCCTCAAGCTTCGTAGGAATGGTCCAATGGTGGGCCTGGCACAACTTCCAAGCAGAAAAAGCCGACGTAGCCAAAGACTACCTATCAGCCATAAAACCCCTCTTCACCTAAGTAAGTAGCTCATCCCAAAACATCGCCCCAACCCAGGGCCCCACGCATCCCAAAGTGTCAGCAGCTACCCAACGCCCCTACCAGCAACAAGCCCCTCCCATCTAAATTCAGATATATATGTTGAGTTGCTTGTTCGAACACAGCCAAGAATGCCCAGGGCTCGGTAGGGGTTAACTTTCCAACGCACTCCGCAGGACGCAAAAAGGCTCGCCGCACAAAGTGCGCAGCGAGCCTTTTTGCATGTCCGAGGACGCGTTGGAAAGTTAACCCCTACCGAGCCCGGACCTTATAGAGCCGTCCTTTGACTAGAACATGCCCAAGAAACCGTGCACAAACAGTGCAGCCAGAGCGGCACCGACAAACGGAGCGATGCCAGGAACGAGCAGGCCGTACTTCCAGTTGTTGTCAGCCTTGTTCTTGATCGGCAGCACCTGATAGGCCATGCGAGGACCAAGGTCACGAGCCTGGTTCATGGCGAAGCCGGTGATGCCGCCCATGCCCATGCCAACGGCCCAAACGATCAGGCCGACGCAGATGGCGAGCATCAGAACGTTCTCGCCGGCGCGGCTAGCGGCAGCGAGGATGGCGCTGATGAACACAAAGGTGCAGATAGCCTCGCAGAAGAAGTTACGGGCGTAGTTCGTACCCTCGGTGGTGGGGTTGGTCGAGAAGATGTTGCGCTGGGCAATGGGGTCGACGACGCCATCGGAAGCCTTGAACTCATCGGCATACATCAACCACGCGATCACGGCGCCCGCAAAGCCGCCGAGCATATCGGCAATCATGAAGGGAATGCAGCTGCTCCACGGCACCAGGCCTACGATGCACTGGGCAAGCACCATGGCGGGGTTCATGCACACGGCGCCGCCAAAGATAAACAGAGCGACCGAGATGCCAAAAGACCAGGTGGTGATGGCAAACATGTGGCCGGAGCCCTGATACTTGGTGCCCTTAAGCACGGTATCGCAGTGTACGCCCACGCCAAAGATGATCATGAGGGCCGTTGCGCCGAATTCGCAGAGGAGTTTGGTAAGCATAAAACCTTATCTTTCTTGTCGGTTATAAACGATTCGTTTGG
This sequence comes from Collinsella sp., assembly GCA_031296755.1. GTDB lineage: Bacteria > Actinomycetota > Coriobacteriia > Coriobacteriales > Coriobacteriaceae > Collinsella. Next base: position 60,202 of record JAUMMZ010000016.1, on the reverse strand, counting down.
GCCGTGCACTTGTGCTGCGCGACGACAACGCCCAGGCCATCGGGAATGACGGCAACCTTGGCATCGGCACCCTTCATCTCAAAGGCGAGCTTGAGCGCCTCCTCGATAGTGTTGACCGGCGTCATGTGCATATCCTTGAGCATCTGGTGATCGCACAGGTCGGTGACCATAATCACAGGGTGATGCGCCAGGATGCGGGCGAAAATCTGGCTCGTCCACTGGTCGGGCAGGGTCTCGTCCTTAGGACGGTCGATGCAGGCGCGCTCAAACTCCGCCGGATCGTTGTCGGCGATGTTGTGATAGAAGCCTTCGCCACCGTGACCGTCGGCGCAACCGGCGACATCAATAATCACGCCGCCCTCGGGAAGCGTGGCCTCGGCAGCGCACATGCCCTTCACGGCCTGATAGATGTTCTGGTCGAGCGGGTAGCCGCCGTTGGTGGTGATGGCAATCTCGCACTCGACGGGCTCAACGCCGGCAAGGCTCTTCACGAACTCGCAGCCAGCCTCGTGTGCCTTGTGAATGTCACCGGCAAAGGAGCCGATGACCTCGTGCTTGCCGTTGAGCACCACGTTGAGCACAAAGGCAAGGTGAGCCATCTCGGCAGCGGCAAACATGTCCTCGCTCACATGGTTGTGGCACAGGTTGCCGGCACGCGAATGAGAATCGTTCACAAACTGACCGTTGTGGTTGTACATGATGGTCTTGTAGCTAGCGATACCGGGCAGCACGGACTTACGGCTACCAGAGAAACCGGCAAAGAAATGCGGCTCAATGAAGCCCTCGGCAAGCAGCAGATCGCAATCGGCGGCAATCTTGTTGATGATGCACTCGCCAACAGAAGGCAGGGTGCCGATCTTTTTCATCATACTGTCGTCAGTCGCGACGTGCATAACGATTTCCTCGTTGGCAACAATCTCCTCGCCATACTTGTTGACGAGTTCCTCGTGCGTCGACGGACGGTGCATACCCGTAGCAACCAAAATACGCACTCGAGCCTCGGGCGCAGCGGAATGGATGTGATGCAGCAGAATAGGCATCGTCACACACGAGGGAACGGGACGCGTATGATCGGAGCTAATGATGACAATATCCTTCTTGCCAGCACAAAGCTCCTCGAGCGAAGGCGAGCCATAAGGGTTGGCAAGCGACTCCTCCACCAGCTCTTCCTGCGATTTTGTAGTCTTAAACTCGTTTTGATGACCTTCCATCACACCCGCAAAGTTCTTATCCTCGAGCTCCAGATGCAACGTCTTGTGGTCAAACGGCAGTTCACATTCAAACAATGACGAGCGCCCTCTTCCTTTTCAACTGACACACTAGATAAACCGTTGGAAGGATACGCCGCTCACCGAAAAACACCACCGTCCACCGACTCATTAACACAACGTTCATATTTGACCCACAACAAAACGGCCGCGACCCCAAACGGGACCGCGACCGCCTGTCAAAGACACTATAGACAGGATGATTTACGCAGCGCCGAGGCAAACATCTAGCCCGAGACGTACGCACGTAAGCCATTTTGCATAAATGCGTTAATTAATTGCATAAAATGGCGCATGGATTTCTAGCCGTAACAGGGTGGTACCCTCCGGAGCGTGCATTTTTGCGAGTATTCAGCATCGCGGGATAAGATTTTGGTGTCAAAAGTCTTTCAAAAGGTAGATAGTCCTCATGACTCGTCCCATCTGGATAGCATGCGGCGAGAAACCAGCCATATACGGGCATCGCCAAGGCCCCAATTAGCGTGCAAAGGCATCAACAAAGGCAGCGAAAGCCGGCTATGGCCTTATGCATCAATCTTTTGCTGCTGAAAACTCCGTTTTTTGCACGTCGCCCCAGGCACCACCCTCACCCAGCAGCTGATCCGCCGAAGACCGGACATCGCAGGGCCCGCCATTAGTTTACTTTTAGGCACACTCCGCAGGACGCAAGAAGCCCTCGCCGCACTCCACATTAGGCGCGAAGCGCACTTTATTTTCATCAGCTTTAATCCCTGAAGACCGAGGACGAAGGGGCCCGACGGGTTTCCCTCTGAATGCATTCCGCAGCACGAAGCCCCCTTATCCGCAGCTCCGAAGGAGCAGGATAAGGGGGCTTCAAGTGCGAGGACGCATTCAGAGGGAAACCCGTCGGGTCCCGGTGAGAGCCACAGGGCTATCGATTACCCCGTGTTCTGCAATCCTGCCGAGACGCCGGTCACAGTCGAAAGAATCAGGCTCATGTACTCGGCCTTCTTCTCCTCGGCCATCTCGTCCTGGTTCATACGCACCTCGCGAAGGGCGCGGACCTGGGCGATGGACAGGGCGTCGACATAGGGGTTACGTACACGGACGGCGCAGCCGAGCACGCGACGGCGCTGCAGCGGCCACTCGTCACCGACGATGGCAAGGACCCACTTACGCGTGAGCTGCATCTCGGTAAAGACCTTCTCGGACAGATCCTGGCGGTCGCCCAGGTGCAGATACATCTTGGCGATGCGCTGGTCGGTCTTGGCGATCGACATCTCGATGTTGTCGATAAAGGTGCGGAAGAACGGCCACTCCTGGTAGGCAGCCTTGAGCTGGTCAAGATCGCCAAGCTGCTCGCAGGCGGTGCCCAGACCGTACCAAGCGGCCAGGTTAATGCGCGCCTGGCTCCAGCTGAAGATCCACGGGATGGTACGCAGGTCATCGAGCGACTTGGCGCCCAGACCGCGCTTGGCGGGACGCGAGCCGATCGGCAGCAGACCGACCTCGGTCAGCGGCGTCACGGTCGAGAACCACGGTGTAAAGTCCTCGGTGTTCAGCAGGTCCAGATAGCGTTCGTGGCTTGCAGTGTTGAGCTTCTCGGCCATATCCCAGAACTTCTGCGTGGTCTCGGTGTTGGTCTTCTCGACACTCGGGGCCGACTGCAAAAGCGTTGCGGCGGCAACGGACTCAACATGGCGCTGAGCCAGCGTGCGGTTGCCGTAACGGGCAAAGATGACCTCGCCCTGTTCGGTGAGCTTAAAGAAGCAGTTGACCGAACCCTTGGGCTGCGCCAGCACGGCCTTGTTGGCAGGGCCGCCGCCACGGCCCACGGCACCGCCGCGACCGTGCATGAGCACCAGGTCGATATCGTTCTTCTCTGCCCACTTGGCGATGCGCTCCTGCGCGGAATGCAGCGCGAGCATGGCCGTGGTAGGACCGGCGTCCTTGGAGGAGTCGGAATAGCCCAGCATAACCTCCATGCGGCGGTTGGTCTGGGCAAGGCGCTTTTGCACCACGGGCAGCGTAAGCATCTGATCGAGCACGTCGACGCAGCCCTCGAGGTCCTCGAGCTGCTCGAACAGCGGGATCACGTCGAGCTCGGGAACGTCTTCCTCGTGTGCGAAGGACAGGTGGGCCAGCTCAAAGACGTCGGCCACATGCTGGGCACTCTTGGTAAACGAGATGATGTAGCGGTGCGCCATCTTCTTGCCGTAGCGCTTTTGGATGGAACCGATGGCACGGAAGGTGTCGATGACCTCGCGCGTCATGGGCTGCAGGTCACCATGGATACCGTTCTCGTGGATATCCTTGAGGGCGCGGGCGTGCACCACGGAGTGCTGACGGAACTCCATCTCGACCATATGGAAGCCGAAGGACTCGACCTGCCAGATGATGGTCTGGACCGGACCGTAGGCGGCACGGACGGCACCGCAGGCAGCAAGCGAACGCTGGACGACGCGCAGGTCATCCAGGAACTCGTCGGCGCTGTGGTACATGGTGTCGGTGATGCGACGCACGGTGGCGTTCAGGCGGTCGGCCATGACGAGCATGACGGCGCGATGAGGCTCGTGCTCGGAGATCAGCTCGGCGCGGGCCGTGTAACGAGGGCTCATCTCGACCTGATGGTTCCACAGGTTGATGAGCTCGGCAGACGGCTTGCTGTAGGTGGCTTCGAGCGTGAGGTTGCGGCCGATGTGGCGGCACTTGTCCTCGAGCTTGAGCACCATGTGCGTAAAGTACTTGGCGGCGACCTCACGGCTCACCTTGGCGGTGACGTTGGGGTTACCGTCGCGGTCGGAACCGATCCAGCTGCCGGGATGGAAGAACGCCGGGCACAGCGGCGGCACAGTACCGGCCTTGTCGCCCAGCACCCAATCGTCAAAACGACGATAGATAACGGGGATAACGTCGAACAGCGTGTTATCGAAGATGTCGATGATGGTATCGGCTTCCTCGACCGGCGTGGGCTTCTTGAGCGCGATGGGACTCGTACGCACCAGGGCGTCGATCTCCTGCAGCATATGGCGCTCGTTCTCCACCAGGTCGGAGCCGCCCAGACGCGGACGCTCCTCCAGCAGGTTGGAGATACGGCGGATCTTGCCCTCGACGGCCTTACGACGGGCCTCGGTGGGATGTGCGGTAAAGACAGGGTGGAACTCGAGCTTGTCGAGCAGCTCGTTGGCACCCTCGACACCCAGCTCATTCACCAGCTGGTGATAGGCAACGGTAAGCTCGTTGGCAGGATCGACCTCGGTATCGGTCGACGCACCGGCCTCGCGCTCGCGCAGCTGCGCCACACGGTAGTTCTCCTCCGACAGGTTTGCCAGATGGAAAAAGCTCGTAAAGGCGCGAACGATGACCTGCTGCTTATCGAGCGGCAGGCTGTCGATCAAATCGACGACCTCACGAAATGCCACGGCAGTGGGCTCGTCGGCGGTGGGCACGCCCTGCTCGTCGACGGCTTCGTCGGCAGCGCAGGTACCGGGGTTGCCGGCATTGACCACAATCTCGGCTGTCAAAATCTTGTCGAACAGGTCCGCGATCTCGGGATCATACTCGCTAAGCACACGGCGCTCCAGGCGCAAGAACAGCGCCAGATTGTCGCGCAGCTCCTCGGGGATCTCGATCTCGGCGAGACGCTCCCTGGACTCGGCATTCGAGCCGATTCGGTTAACGAGGCGGTTGACCACGGCAGCGACGCGCGCCGCGGCTTCGGGTACAGACTGGTTGCTTAGGTTCTCAGCCACGTTTCCTCCCATTCCTCCTTCTATGCACGTAACATGCGGTATTCATTATAGGCGCTTGAGAAATACTTTCGACACTGATTGCGCTTTACCACACAAAAGTATTTTCTGCATTGCAAAGGTTTTTGCCCTAAATGGTCGTATTTCTCGGTGGGCGGCATACGTAAACGGGGGCATTCCGCATAAAAGCGAAACACCCCCGTAACAATCGCTCTCCATGAGCAGGGCACGTTAGCAGGCCCGAAGCTCAAAAAGATGCGCTACAGGCGCTCGCGAACCGCCTCGACGACGTTGTCCAGATCGGCGAGCACCTCGTCATGGCTCTGCATGTCGCGCACTTTGACCTTGCCGGCGGCAAGCTCGTCGCCACCCAGGACCAAGATGAGCTTGGCGCCTACCTTATCGGCTTGCTTAAACTGGGCCTTGAGCGAACGACCCTGATAGTCGGCCTCGGTCACGATACCTGCGGCGCGAAGCTCCTGCGTAATGGCAAAGACGTTCTGACGCAGCTCCTTGCCGGCGTTGGCGACATAGACGCACGGGGCCTCATCGGCACCCAAATCGCTGCCAAAGGCCTGCAGGGCCAGCAGGGCGCGCTCAAAACCGACAGCAAAGCCGACGCCCGCCGTGGGCTTGCCACCCTCGAGCTCGACCAGGCCATCGTAGCGGCCGCCGCCGCCGATGGAGCCGACGCCGGCGCCAGGGGCCTCGACCTCAAAGACAGTACGGGTGTAGTAGTCCAGGCCGCGCACCAAGGTGGGATCCTCGACATACTCGATACCGGCGGCATCCAGATAGCGCTTGACCTGCTCGTAGTGCTCGCGGCACTCATCGCACAGGTTGTCACCCATCAGCGGAGCCTCGGCCATGATCTCGCGGCAGTGGTCGTTCTTGCAGTCAAAGGCACGCAGCGGGTTGAGCTCGGCGCGCTCGCGGCACTCATCGCACATCTCGTCTGCGTGATCGAGGATAAACTGCTTGACTTGCTCGCGGTAAGCCGGACGGCACTGAGCGTCGCCCATCGAGTTAATGAGCAGACGAAGCTTGGAAAGATCGAAGCCCAGGCGCTTGTAAAACTCCATGAGCATGATGATGCACTCGGCGTCTGCCGCCGGATCGGGAGCGCCGAGCCACTCGATGCCCACCTGGTGGAACTGGCGCAGGCGGCCCTTCTGGGGACGCTCGCCGCGGAACATGGCCTCGGCGTAGTAAGCCTTAAACGGCGTGGAGCCCTGGGGCACCAGATTGTTCTCGACGACGGCGCGCACCACGCCGGCCGTGCCCTCGGGGCGAAGTGCCAGGCGCTGCTTGGGCTTGAGTTTGGTGTCGGTGCCCTCGGTAAAGACGCGCTCCAGGTTGGCACCGCTGAACACGCGGAACATTTCCTTGCGCACGACGTCGGTCGACTGGCCGATACCGTGGACAAACACGTCAACCTGCTCGATCGCGGGCGTCTCGATGGGTTTAAAACCAAACGGCTCGAACACGCCGGCCGCAATCTGCTGCATCTTTTGCCAGGCGCGCATCTCGGCGCCGATAAGGTCGCGGGTTCCCTCCGCCTTCTGTGCCTGCATGGGCAAACACCTTTCTTTTGTATCGCGTCATAGGTAGTGGACATTATACGGCACAAAGCAGCAACGCGGCGGCGCGCCTGACCGAACGAGGGTATGGGGACTCGTTCGGCCAGACGCGCCGCCGCGGACGAAGCGGACAAGCGGCGATGCGCTTTGGCCTACCTACTCCCCCGCCACGCTCGCGCGCAGCTTGGCGGCGATGGGCTCGGATGCCAGCAGGAACACGAGCATGACCACGGAGCACGCCAGGCACACGATCCAGGTGCTCGCAAAGGAGCCCGAGACGGCAAAGAGCACGTAGACCTGCCACAGCTCACCGACAAAGCTCATGCCGGCAAGCACCGCCGAGGTAGCGATAACGGTGAGCGAGCCCAATACGCGGCCACTCACTTTATCGGCAACATGGCCGATAACGAGCGAACCCACGACGCTCACCACGGTGGAGATGGCATTGGAGATGTTGTACTGCGCAAGGGAAATGCCCAGGTCGCTGACGATCAGCGGCTGGAACAGGCTCATGCAGTTGACGAAAATCGTGTAGCACGTGGCCATGATCACGAAGCCGGAGGTCACCACGAGCCAGCCGGGGAAGAACTTACGCTGCTGGGACATACTGCTCCTTATTTAACAAACGAATAGCCGGCGCCGGGCGCCGGTAGTGCCCAAGATTGCCTTGAAAGACAAGGGCATAGGCCTTACGGCCATGCCCGCAGGCTTGAAAGGCAAGGTTGGGTGCTACCGGTGGTCGGCGATATAGCCCAAAGCGACGGCGGTATAAGCCGCAGCACCGAGCGGCAGCTCGGCATCGTTAAAACGTGCCTTGGGATGGTGCTGGGCAAAGTGTTCGTCCGTGTCGGTTACGGCCGCGCCCACGGTAAAGTACGCACTCGGAATCTCGCTCGAGATAAGCGCGAAGTCCTCACTCGCCATGGCATGGAAAAGCGGCAAGAAAGCCGCCTTGGGCAGCACTGCGCCCACGTAGCCAAGCGACACCTGAGTCATATCGCTGTCGAGTACAAGCGGCGGAACATCCGAAAGCGTCTCGATGGTCGCCGACGTACGATATGTTGTGGCAACGCCGTTTACGACCTCCGCGATGCGGGTCTTGAGGTGCTCCATGAGCTCGACGTCAAAGCCGCGCAGCGTGCCTTCGAGCACGCAGGTATCTGGGATGACGTTGGCCGCTTGGCCACCGGCAAACTTACCCACGGTCAGTGCGACCTCCTTGGCCGCCGGCACTTCGCGAGCGATAAGCTCCTGGAGCGCCAGATGCACATGCACGCCGGCCGTGATGGGGTCGATGCAAATCTCGGGGCTCGAGCCATGGCCGCCCTTGCCCTGAAGCGTGATACGAAAACCGTACACGCCCGAGAGCGCCGGGCTGCCGTAGAGCACCAGGCCGAGCGGCGACTGGCTATTGACATGCATGGCAAAGGCGACCTGAGGACGCGGGTTCTGCAGCAGACCGTCGGCGATGGCGGCGCGGGCACCCTCAAAGGTTTCCTCGCCCGGCTGGAACAGCAACTTGACCGTAGCGTTGGCATCAACAAGCTCTGCCTCGCGCGCTTTGAGCATACGAGCCGCACCAAGCAGCGCCGTCGCGTGCATATCGTGACCGCAAGCGTGCATGCAGCCGTTGGTGGATGCAAAGGGCTCGCCGGATTCCTCGGCAACGGGCAGGGCGTCCATGTCGCCACGCAGCATGATGACCGTACCGGCCTGCTCATTCGTGCAGATGCCATTGCCTTGGGCCGCGGCGGCACCGGCGCCGACAAGGCCCACAACGCAGGAACCATCGACGAGCGTAGCAAATGGGATGTCCATCTCGGTCAGGCGCGCTTGGATATACGTAGAGGTCTGCGGGAGGCTATTACCCAGCTCGGGCATCTGATGTAAATCGTGTCGCCACGCAGCGAGCTCGTCTGCAAAAGCCTGAGCTTCTGCAACAAGACCGTCGCCGATAGCGGTCTGCGCCGCTGCGGTAGCCTGAGGCGCTGGTTGCGGTTGAAGATCGGACAGAGCTGATGCCATAGATGCCCTCCAGTAACGTTTTTGCAGCACGCACTTTGACAGCGTAAAGTGCAAGGTACAACTGTAAGGGCATGACATAAAAAATGCCGCCCCGGGAGGGCGGCGCAACAAGTTGTTTACAAATGCGGGTGTGATTTTCGGCGCAAGAAATCGAAATGCGTCTCGCTCAAGATAATCGACAAAAAGATGAGCGCAAAGCCGGAAAGCAGGCGCGAGGTGAGCGCCTCCCCCATCAACAACACCGAGAACAGCACACCCGAGGGCGACTCCATCGAAAGAAGCAGCGAGCCCGTCGAGGCCGGGACGTGCGCCAGACCGACGTTTTGGACGAGCAGTGCCACGCACGTGCAGCCCACCGAGAGGAAGACCATCACGCCGATAAAACTCGGCGTCCACACGGACAGAGGCGCCTGAGTCTCGAATAGTAGCGACGTGATTAAGCTCAAAACGCCATTGCCCACAAACATCCAAAACGTGATGACGTTGATATCCATCTTGCGGCCATACTTGGCGGTCACCGCCATCTGGATAGCAAAGAAGACCGCGCCGCCCAGCGTGATGGCATCTCCAGCATTGAACTCGACGCTATCGAGTGCCACCAGGCCAATGCCCGCCAGGCACAGCAATGCAGCGCCCAAGTTGTAACGGGTAAGCCTTTCTCCGCTCAGGACATAGCTCGCAAACGGCACGAGGATGCAATAGGTACCCGTCAAAAACGCGTTCTTGCCCGCCGTGGTCTGAGCCAGACCGACTGTCTGCAGGGCGTAGGCGGCCCACATAAGTGCGCCCATGCCAAGTCCGACGATCAGGTTGCGGGCGTTGAGGTGCGCGATGATGCGCTTGTGGAAGATGACAAACATGACCAACGCCGCAGGCAGAAAGCGCACGTAGAGCAGTTCAAACACCGGAATGGTGCCGAGCGCGTCCTTCATAGTGGTAAAGGAGTAGCCCCAGATAATCGCCACCGAAAGCAGTAGAACTTTCCAGAACAACGGCGAGCGTGCGCCGGCACCCCGGGGAATACCACCCGCGCCCAAATCCTCACGGGCTACAGGGCTATCGGGCATGTTTTCGATTTCGTTGGCAGCGTATTGGGCCATGGAACATCCTCGCGCTCAATCTGGGCGTGGTGTCCGCACGCGCGTGACCGCATGCCGCCTCATGGTCAAATAAAAACGGGGCGCACCGGACCCCCGGTACGCCCCGCTACTGTAGCAACAACCAAGTAACCCACGCAATTCACTACGCTAAAGCGTCGGTACAGAAAACCTCGATGTTCCGGCAACGTCAGCGAAAACGCCCCTAAGCGAGCAAGGTGACGTGAAATGGAAGGGCGCTGACCTTCTGGTCGCGCCCTTGAAATTGAACGTCAGATTGCCGCTTAGGGACGTTTGCAGCGTCGAGCCGTTACGCGGTTTGGTAAAACCGCGTAACTAAATAAGCTTCGTGCTTTCAAGCTTTTCGATGATCCAGTCGTTGGCTTTGATGACCGGGCGGCGGAAGACGACGCCAAGGGCCAGCGACGGAATCAGGTAACTCGCCAAGATACCCAACTCAATCCAGTACTCCATATGGTAGGCGCCGGCCATGGCGGCATGCATGGCGTTGATGCCGTGGGTGAACGGCAGGAACGGATAGATCGCCTGGAACACGGGGCCGGTCATCTCGATGGGGAACGTGCCGCCCGAACCGCCGACCTGCATGACCAGCAGCACGACGGCGAGCGCCTTGCCGATATCGCCAAACGAAACCGTAAGCGTGTAGACGATATTGGAGAACACGAGACTCGCGACCCAGCCCGCCAGCACAAACTGCAGCGGGTCGTCGCACTGGATGCCAAAGAACAGGATGTCGCCCGCACACACGAGCGTTGCCTGCAGCAGGGCCAGACCGCCAAAGAACAGGTAGCGGCCCAGGTAGATCTCGTGCAGGCGCACGGGGATGAGCTCGTTGATAAGCTCATCGTCAACCGAGACCTTCATCATGGCCGCCAGCACAATCGAGCCCACCCAGAGCGACAGAATCGTGTAGAACGGTGCCATGGCCGAACCGTAGTTGCGGATCGGATAGACCGGCTTGCGATCGAGCGCGACAGGGCCGGAAAGCGACACGGCCAGACCCTCGGGATCATTGCCGATCATCGTCTTGATCGTAGCGAGGTCATCCGACATCAAGGCGCCGTCGAGCTCGTCCTTAAACGCACTGATCTTGTCCGACGCCTCGCCCAGCTGATCAGAAGCCTTGTTGACCAGCTTTGCAGCCTTGGAGAGGCCCTTTGCCAGCGAACCGGATGCGTCGGTCAGGCCAGCAACAGCACTATCCAGATCGTTCGAAATACCGTTCAGCGAATCCAAAACGCCCGAGATGGTCTTCTTGAGCTCCTTTGCCTTGGCCGAAAACGTAGAGTCGTAGTCAGTCTTGGCGCCCGAGATACCAGCCTTGGCATCCGCGATTGCCTGATCGACCTCGGCACGCGACTTATTAACCTCTGCCATGCTGTCAGAGAGAGACTTCGCGGTGGCCGTCAAGTCCTTGGCGTTGTTGCGATACTCCACAGCAATCCTGCTCAGCGATGTTGCCACAGACTTGAGGCTGTCCTGGAGTTTTTCGTCAGTCACCTGATCGGCAAAGCTGCGGAGCTGGTCGGCCGTGGCGTCGATATCGTCGGCACGCGTGTTGAGCGCCGCCGCGGCATCGTTGAGCTGGGACACTGTAAGGTCGACATGTTGATTCGCGGCATCAAATGCCTTCGCAAGCTCGGCGGACACGTTGTCAAACGAGCCCGCGCTTCCGTCAATCGCGGCGTTGATGGCGTCGTTGGCGGCCTTCAGCGCTTCTTTGGAATCGCTCATGCCGCTCTTGGCATGCTCCATCAGCTGCTTCGTTGACTCATCGACCGTGCCCGTCTGCTTGAGCATGCCGCTCGCCGACGTCAGCGAATCGGACGTGGAGCTCAAAATGCCCGCCAGCGACGAAGCATTTGCCCGAACGTCTCGCAGGTCCTCAATCGAATCGCCGAGCGTCGAGGACAGGTTGGCGATAAAGTTACCCACCTGGTCGGTGCTCATGTAATCGAGCAGGCTGGACACCGTCTTAAGACCGATCGTCGTAATGGTCTCGGTAAAAGTTTTGTTAACCTGGCTCTGGACGGCGCTCGAACCCTTCTCGGTCACGATCTGCGCAATGGCGTTGGCCTTCTGATTCTCGTAGAACTCGATATCGGCATGCTTCACGTCGGTCGAGAAAAGCGTCATCATGTCAGCGCTAAACGTTTTGGGGATAACGACGGCAGCATAGTACGCGCCCGACTTAACGCCCTCGATAGCCTTTTCGCGATTGTTGAGCACAACCCAATCGAAGCTCTCGTTGCCGCGTAGGGTGGCGGTCACGTTTTCGCCCACGTTAACCTCGACGGGGATCAAATCGCTCTCGTAACCCTCATCGGTGTTGACCACGGCGATCTTAAGATTGCCGGTGTTGCCGTACGGATCCCAGCTGCCGGCGATGTTAAACCACGCGTACAGACACGGTACGATAATGAGGCCCATCACGACAACCAAGCCGATCACGGAGCGAGACACGTTTTGGACATCGCGCTTAAACAGATGCAGGATGTTCTTCATTTATGCCTCACCTCCTTTGGAGTGCTTGCCAAGCGCGGTGGTATCTCCATCATTTGTGGCTGTGCTGTCGCTGCCCTGAGATTTATGGCGCGAGCCGATATGCGGCAAGCGGCCCGTGGACTGATCGCCGCCCTTGGCACCACGCTCGCTGGCGTTGAGGCCAAACATGTGGCGGGCGGCAGGAATGGCGGCCGTGTGTTCGCGCATCTCGCGACGCAGGTCCTCATCCGAAAGCGCCGAGATGCGCATCTGGGTATTGAGGCTCGCGCGGATATATTCGATATTGATAAGCCAGCCGCAGATGGCAATAACCGAGATGATCCAAATGACAAGCAGGATGATCTTGCCGTTATTGTCGATATCGAGAACCGTCGACAGGACAAAGAGCAGGACCTGAACGCCCACCACGGCGGCAAAACCGCCCTTGATGTAGTACGGGTAGCGATGTTCAAAGGCGACCGCATGATCGAGCAGTTCGCGACGGTACGAATCGGAATCGAGCATGACACGCATGGCCGTGCGCAGCGAGTAGCGCTGGCGCGGCAGGTCGTTGGACTCGCAAATCATCATACCGGTCGTGGAAAGCTGTTTATCAAAGAGCAGGTTAAGGTTGAGCAGCAGCGGACGCAGCTGCAGGCCGATAAAGAGCGCCACGATCAAGAACACGCCCAGAATGCACAGGTTAAACAGGTAGTTGAACGAATACATGCCGCCGACCGTCTCGCGCAGCAGATTGATGCCGTAGGTAAAGGGCAGCAGCGGGTGCAGCCACTGGAAGAAGCCGGGCATCATCTCGATGGGGTACATGCCCGACGAACCCGGGATCTGCACGATGACGAGAATGACGCCGATAGCCTTGCCGATATGCTTAAACGTGGTGGACAGCGCATAGATGATATTGACGTAGGTGAACGAAATGGCGATGCCGCCCAGCACGAACAGCAGCGGGCTGACGCACTGCACGCCAATCACCAGATCGCCTACCGTAACGATGATGGCCTGCAACGCGCCCAGGATCACCATGAGCAACCAGCGGCCAAAGTAGCCTTGGCGCGCCGTAAAGCTGCCAACACCTTCACGGTCGACCTCGAGCTTGTAAATGGCGATGAGCACATAGCCGCCCACCCAAAGCGCCAGATTGGTGTAGAAGGGAGCGATGCCCGAGCCAAAGCTCTTGACCGGATAGATTGACTTGGACGTCAACTCAACCGGAGACGCCATGAAATCTGCCACGTCATTGACATCGACGCCCATCAGATCGGCCAGCTCGCCCATGGACTCGGAGGTCTGCAGCGCCGCGATGTCATTGGCGGCGGTTGCAAGCTTGTCCTGGACCTTGGCAAGCGAGGAATCGGTCTGGGACAGCGTGGTCTTGGCCTGGCCGAGCGTAGCGCTAAGCTGCGCCAACGTGCCGCGCGCATTTGCAAGTGTAGGTGTCATACCCGAGACGATACCGGTCAGGTCGCCCGAAACGGCAGCAAAAGAGTCGAGCGCGCTCGAGGCCTTCGGCAGCGCGTTTTGGCCCAAGTCCGTCTGGGCTTGGCCAAGGTTGGTCGCACCGGTATGAATTGCGTTATTGATAGCGTCACTGGCACCCGAAACAGCCGCTGCGTCATTCGCCATGGCGCTCGACTGCGCGGACAGACCGTCCTTGATGCTCTGAAGCTTTTCATTCTGCTCTCGAAGCAAATCGATGGTCGATACAATGCGCGCGTCAATTTCCTCGGAACCTGTCGACGTGTCATTGGCGAGAATCTCCAAGTGCCCGATAACGGCCTTATTGTGGTCGATCGTCGCTTGAAGAGACTCGAGCGAGTTATCGATACGGGTGGTCGTAGATGTGACCGCGCCCGTCAGCTTGCCGATGGCAGCGTTCGCAGAGGCCGACGTCTTGGTGAGCGCAAGGCTGCCTTCCGAGAGCGCCTTGGAGAGCGAGGTGATGGAGTTGCCCGCCGTGGTGCGAGCTTCGCTCAGCAGGTCGTTGCCCTGGGAGATCGCCTGCGTCAGCGACGGTGCCTGGCCTTGCAAGCCGGCAAGTGCCGCATCAGCCGAGGCGATAGCGCCACTCGTCTTATCGATGGCGGCATTCATATCGCCAATCGAATCGCGCACCTCGCCCAAGGTGTCGGACGCCTCGGACACCGAACTTGCCAGCGAGTCCTGAGTCTGGGTTGCCTTGTCCTTTAAATCGACACCAGCATCCTTGGCGATACCGGCAACAGTCTTGCCTACCGTAGAGACAAATTCCGAGTTGATCTGCTCCTCGATGGTGTTTGCACCGGTATCGGTAACCTTGGGCGCAATGGCGCTCTTCTTCTCATTGACGTAGTACGTGAGCTTGGGCTGATGGTAGTTGCCGTCGAGCATCGAAACCAGGTTATCCGAGAAGTTCTTGGGAATCACGATAGCGGCATAGTACTCGCCGCTCTCGACGCCCTCCTTGGCATCGGCCGTCGAGTCGACGAACGTCCAGCCCAACTGATGATTCTCCTTGAGCTGGTCGACCACTTTGTCGCCAGCGTTGAGCTCACCCACCAAGTCGTTTTGGGTGCCTCGATCGTTGTTGGCGATAGCAATCTTGATGCCTTGGGTGTTTCCATACGGATCCCAGTTTGCCACGATGTTATACCAGGCATACAGCGAGGGAATAACGCACACGCCTAGGGTAACCACCAGGGCGACGGGGTTCACAAGCAGTCGCTTAATGTCGCGCTTAAATATCGCAAAGGACACCTTTGCATTGGATAGTTTGCTGCCGAGACTCACGCTTGGACCATCCATCCTGTCGTTAAATCGAATCGTACTATCGACAACCATTGTACGTAGGCGCTTTAGCGTCTCGGCGCACAATGGTATCGAGTTTTGCGGGTAGCAATATACTACGAAGATGAGTTAGCGTACAGTTGTACAGTATCTTTAATTTCAGCAGGTCGCAAAACCACAACCTGCACAAATTAGCAACCCAACTAGTCATTGGGGACGTCCTTAAACGACTAGTCAAACAAAAACGTCCCCGATGACTACTTAGGGCCACGAAAGCGTCGCAGGTTGAGCATAAGTCAGCGAAAACGCCCCTGAGCGAGCAAGGTGACGTGAAAGAGGAGGGAAGCGTACTTTGGTACGCGACCGACGATTGAACGTCAGATTGCCGCTTAGGGGCGTTTGCAGCGTCGACCGGCCCGTCGTTCGTTAGAACGACGGAACCAATAGGTTCGTTAGAACGGCGGACCCAAAGGCGTAACTACTTAACTACATCAAGTTGCAAACAGCCGCCGCGAAGGCAACGGGGTCCTCGGGGAGGATACCCTCGACCAGCAGGGCCTGATCGTAGAGCAGGCCGGAGTACTGCTTGATCTTGTCGGCGTCACCTGCCTTCTGGGCAGCGACAAGCTTGTCAAAGACCGGGTGCTTGGCGTTGAGCTCGAGCACGCGCTGGCTCTTGGGCATGCCGTCGGGCGCGCCCTCGGGCCCCTTCTGGAGCACCTTCTCCATCTCGAGCGAAAGCGGACCCTCGGTGGTGATGCAAGCGGGGGCATCGGTCAGGCGCGCGGAGACGGCAACTTTCTCGACCTTGTCACCGAGCGCCTCCTTCATAGCGCTAAAGAGGTCCTCGTTTTCCTTGGTGGCGTCCTCGGCCTCCTTCTTCTCGTCCTCGGTCGCCAGATCAAGATCGCCAGTCGCAACGTTCTTGAGCTCCAGGTGACGATCCTCGACCTCGGGCTCGGCACCGTCGGCAACGGCCTTTTCGGCAGCCTCGCGGGCGGCGTCGTCCTCGTAGATCTTGGGCATATCGGCGGCCACGTACTCACGCATAGCCTGGAACGTGAACTCATCCACATCCTGCGTCAGCAACAGCACGTCATAGCCGCGCTCGAGCACGCCCTTTACCACGGGCATCTTGGCCAAGCGCTCACGCGAGTCGCCGGCGGCGTAGTAGATGGCCTTCTGATCCTCGGGCATGCCCTTGGCATACTCGGCCAGGGTGATCATCTTCTGCTCCTTGGCAGACCAGAACAGCAGCAGGTCGGCGAGCTCGTCGGCCTTCATGCCGTAACTCGAGTAGATGCCGTACTTCAGACCGCGACCAAAGTTCTCAAAGAACTTCTCGTATGCCTCGCGGTCGTTGTCGCGCATGTCCTCAAGATCGGCAGTGATCTTCTTCTCGACACGCTTGGCAATGGCCTTGAGCTGACGGTTCTGTTGCAGCGTCTCACGCGAGATGTTGAGCGTCACGTCGGCAGAGTCCACGACACCGCGCACAAAGTTGTAGTAGTCGGGCAGCAGGTCGTCGCACTTCTCCATAATCAGCACGTTGGAACTGTAGAGCGCCAGGCCCTTCTCGTAGTCCTTGCTGTACAGATCGAACGGGGCGCGACCCGGCACAAACAGCAGCGCATCGTACTCAAGCGTACCCTCGGCATGGAAGCTGATAGTGCGCGCGGGATCGTCAAAGTCGTGGAACGTGGACTTGTAGAACTCGTTGTAATCCTTCTGCTCAACGTCGGAGCTGCGCTTTTTCCAGATCGGCGTCATGGAGTTGATGGTCTCGAGCTCCTGGTAGTCCTCGTACTCGGGCTTGTAGTCGTCGCCGGCGTCCTCGGGCTTGGGTTTCTGGCGGCTCTTGCTCACCATCATCTGAATCGGGTAGCGCACATAGTTGCTGTACTGCTGAATCAGGCTCTTGAGGCCCCACTCGGTCAGGAAGCGATCGTAGGTCTCGGCCTCGCCGTCGGCGTCGAGCTTCTCGTTCTCGCGCAGCGTCAGGATGACATCGGTGCCGTGCTCGGCGCGCTCGCCGTCTTCGATGGTGTAACCCTCAAGACCATCAGACTCCCACACGTGAGCGGTGTCCTCGCCATAAGCGCGGCTGACGACCTTTACGTGGCTGGCGACCATAAAGGCGGAGTAGAAGCCCACGCCAAACTGGCCGATGATGTCGATATCGGAGCCCTGTTGCTCGGCGTTCTCGGTCTTAAACTCCTCGGAGCCGGAATGGGCGATGGTGCCCAGATTGCGCTCGAGCTCCTCGGCGGTCATGCCAATGCCGTTATCCGAGATGGTAATGGTGCGGGCGTCTTTATCAAAAGAGACGCGAATAGCCAGGTCGCCCTGGTCGAGTTTGACACTCGGGTCCTGCAGGCTCTTAAAGTTGAGCTTGTCGACGGCGTCGCTCGCATTAGAGATAAGCTCGCGCAGGAAGATTTCCTTATTGGTGTAGATGGAGTTGATCATGAGGTCGAGCAGTTTTTTGCTCTCGGTCTTAAATTGACGCATGTGCAGTCCTTTCGCGCTACCCCCGTCCGCAAAAACGGCCCGGTTGCCCGAGCCGCATCGCAGACCTGCTATGTCCAGACTTAGATTTTATAACCCATTAGCGCGCATATATACATACGGAATCGAAAAACTGTATGTCCAAACGCTCTGATACGCCAATTGCCAAGGAGTGTCCCCGACTGCCGGCAGGAAAGGAACGTCCCTATCTGCCATCTACGCGCTTGGCCATCCAAGCATGGGGCTGGCCCTCGTCTTCGTAGTCCACCGGGGCAATCTGCGTGTAGCCCGCCTTGGCATAGAGCGGCAGCACGTATTCCTGCGCATGCAGCTTAATGAGCTTGGCGCCGGCATCACGCGCGCGCGTATCACTGGCCTCGACAATCTTGCTCGCCAGACCGCGACGGCGCATGCTCGGCAGCACAGCCACGCGCCCCATAATGTAGGTCTCCCCCGCCGCGACGCCTTCGTCCAAGTCGCACGCCGGCGACACCGGAGCCTCCGCGTCAGCCGCACGCTCAAGCTCTTCGGGAAACACGCGCGAGCAACCGGCAAGCTCGCCGTCTACATAGAGCGTCACATGAATGCAGTTCGGATCCTCGTCGATAGCGTCAAACTCGTTCTCGTAGCCCTGCTCGTCCATAAAAACGACGCGGCGCACCAACGCCGCGTCATCAAAGCATCCCGTCTTAAGTTGGATATCCATGGCTGCCCTTTCATTCAATGCGAACGTTAGGGACAGATTTTAGCGAAAATGAGCTCCGCGCACGCTAAACTTCGCGCGAGCCTTCGCCAGGCAATCGTAATGACCCACGTTATGGGCATCGCTCGCGATGAAGCTGTACAGGTTCTGATCGAACAGGCGCTGTGCCGGCTTTTTCTCGCGACCAAAGCGACCGCCGGCAATAAAGTCTGCCGAAGCCTGCAGCTTGCAGCCCATATCGACCAGGCGCTCCGCCACGCTTACATCCTTTTGAACCGCACGATAGCGCTCAGGATGAGCGATGATCACCTGGTAGCCACGGCACTGCAAATCGTAAATCGTGTTCTCGTACTCTCTAAACGCATACGCATCGGCATGCGTCGAAAGCTCGAGCAGAAACTCGTTGGTCCCATCGAAATGCAAGTGCTCCGCGGCATCGATACCAAGCTCAACGAGCTTTCGATGGTTGACCTCGAAGCCCATCTGGAGCGGAAAACCGTCAGCGTTATCGCGCAGCAGCTCAAAGGCATCCCACATCTTGTCGTAATCAAAATAGGGATCACGGCAGTGAGGAGTGCAAACAATTCTGGTTACACCAGCCCGCTTGGCAGCCTCGAGCATCGCCAAGCTCTCATCGAGATCGGCGGCGCCGTCGTCTACACCCGGCAAGATATGGCAATGAATGTCACGCATAGGTCAGCCTTAATCAACTAAACGTTTGCTCGGTTGGTGAAGATGCCCTTTTTGGAAGTCCCCTGATCGTCGGAGCCCTTCTTCACCTTCTTACCGTCCTTGGTGTAGTAGGAGTAGTAGTACTCGCTGGTCTCGGTCTCGCAGTAGTTCATAACGGTACCGATGAGCTTGACCTTCTCGGACTTTTTAAGCTGACCGATGGCGTTGAGCGCCTCCTCGCGCTTGGTGAAATCCTCACGCACCACGAACAGCGTGCCGTCGGTCAGGCTGGCAATCTCGGCAGCATCGATGAAGGTGCCGACCGGGGGAGCATCAAAGATGACGTACTGGAACTTGGCGGACAGCGCCTTTACCAGCTTGGCAAAGCGGTGAGAGACGATGATGTCGGCAGGATTGGGAATATGCGGCTCGGCATCGAGGAAGTAGAAGTTCTTCTGACCCGTCTCGACAATTGCCTGGTCAATGGAGATCTGCTCGGAAAGGACCGCATAGAGTCCGCCGCGCGAACGAACGCCGAGCATATCGGAAAGGGACCTGCGGCGCATATCGGCCTCGACCAGAAGCACGGACTTGCCGCTCGTGGCGATTGCCTGAGCAAGGTTAATGGAAACCGTAGACTTGCCCTCGTTGGGAATCGAGGAGGTAACGGTGATGGTGCGGATGGGGTCGTCCACGCTCGCAAAGCGGATGTTGGCCAGAAGGGTCTTGGCGGCATTCTGTACAACGAGCTTGTCGGTGTTCTTTGCCTTAGCCATGCCTATTTACCACCTTTCATAGCCGGAATTCGGCCAACAACGGGAATGCCCAGGAGCTCTTCTGCCTCTTCGGCACCGCGGATGCGGGTATTGAGCATGTCTGCCAAAACGACATAGGCGACTGCGATAAAGATACCGGCGAGGAACGCGACGGCAATATACAGCGTGCGCTTGGGGCCGCTGGGGGCTTCGGGGGTCTTAGCCTCGTCGATAACGTTGATGCTCTGGGCAGCGCCGACGTTCTGAGCGACCGTACTCACCGAGCTGGCCATGGCCTTTGCGACCTTAGCCGTCTCCTTGGCATCGGTGCCGGTAACCGAAAGCGTAATGACACGCGTGGTGGTCTCGGAGGAAACAGACACCTTGTAGTCATCCAGATCGGTGAGGCCCAGTTCATTGGCTGCGCCGCTCTTAACGCTATCGCTATCCAGCAGCGTGGCGATATCGTTGGAAAGCATCTGACTCGCCGAGAGATCGTTGTAGCTCATCTGACCGCTATCGTCGGTCTTGGCGAGAATGTACATGCTCGTCGTCGCGGTATAGGTGTTGTCCATCGCAACGAAGGACACGATGCCCATGGCGATCGCGCAGACCACCGGAAGGGTGATGACCAGCTGAAGGTGCTTCTTCAGCAGCTGGAACAGTTCGAGAAGGGTCATGCAGCTTGCCTTTCATTTCCCCAGTTCGGATTGACAAAACTGTCCGTATGTTATCGCATCTTTTTACCGAGACCAAACTCTATACATAAGAAACAGGCTCTCCTGTAAAAATGTCGGAAGCAATCGTAAAATTGCACAACAACGCCGCACCCGAAAGTCAAATGCGGCGTCTGCATCAATATCTATGTTGTATCGCTATGCGAATGGCTCGTCCTGCCGTATGGGAAACGTCACCGTAATGGTGGTTCCCACGCCCAACTCGCTCGACAGATCGAGCGTGGCGTGATGATACAGGGCCGCATGCTTGACAATTGCAAGCCCCAGACCGGTTCCGCCGCGCGCCTTGGACCTACTCTTGTCCACGCGATAGAACCGCTCAAATACCTTGCCCTGTTCTTCAGGCGCGATACCGATTCCCGTGTCGGCGACCGCAAGGAACGGATGGCCTTCGTCGTTGGTGCCGCACTGCAGCGTAACCGCACCGCCGGGTCGATTGTAGCGGATGGCATTGCTCGCCAGATTATAGATGAGCTCGTCAATCAAGCGCGACACGCCTTCGATGACCACAGGCTTGGTCTCATGACTTATCGTCACATTCGCCTGACGGGCGACCTGTTCAAGACGCTGCTCAACCGCGTAGATGGCACGCGAGAGCTCAATAGGCTCCGTGGAACCAATGGGCACCGCCTCGCCCTCAGTTGCACGCTCGGCCTCGTCCAAGTTAGACAGCGTAAGGATATCGTTGACAAGCGCTGCCAAGCGGCCCGCCTCACGATAGATGCGACCGCCAAAGTTGCGCAGGTCGCCCTCGCCCTCGACCATGCCGTTTGCGATGAGCTCGGCATAGCCCGAAATCGCCGTAAGCGGCGTCTTGAGCTCATGGGTGATATTCGCCGTGAACTCGCGGCGCATACGGTCGTTGTCCGCCAGCACCGCCATTTGGCGCTTGAGCTCCTGGCGCTGCGACTCAATACGCTCAAGCATGGGGACCATCTCGGCATAGGCGTGCTCATAGCTACGGCGTGGGTGGTCCAAATCCACCTCTTGCAAAGGCG
This sequence comes from Collinsella sp., assembly GCA_031296755.1. Taxonomy (GTDB): domain Bacteria; phylum Actinomycetota; class Coriobacteriia; order Coriobacteriales; family Coriobacteriaceae; genus Collinsella. The sequence continues at coordinate 38,860 of JAUMMZ010000016.1, read as the reverse complement.
CGATGATGGCACGGGACTCGCGGCGCGCCATAAAAAACGAGAGTACCGCACCCGCTGCTGCGATAAGCAGCATCGGCGCCACCATCGACAGCAAAATCGCCGCAACGCCAGGCTGGGCCTGCGCCAAGCGGACAACCTGGCCGTTATCAAGGGCGACGGCGCGATACAGCATAATCTCGTCGAGCGTAGAGCTTGCGCGCTCCGCGGAACCCGAACCACTCTCAAAGGCCTCGATGACCTCGGGGCGATCGCCATGGTTGGGCAGTGTGGAAGGCGGCGCCTCGTTGTCGTAGGCAACCGATCCATCCTTGTTAATCAGCGTGATGCGCAAGTCCTCTCGATCGAGGCTACGCAAGAACGGGATGGGCTCCTGCTGCTCGTCGAGGGCGGCAGCAATGAGCTCGGTTTCTTGCGCCAGGTTGGCACTCGTGGCATCCGCCAAGGTGTTTTGCACAAAGAACGCACCCAGCACCGTAAACGCCACGATAACCGCCATGGCGCAGACAAAGATCGTCACAAAAACGCGGTGCGACAGCGTATGTTTTCCCTGGGGGGCGAAGACCACGGGTTACTCCTCCGATGCGGTGGCCGCGGTGTCGTCACCTTCGGCACCATCACCGGCAGAAGGCTCGGCCAAGCGGTAGCCCACGCCGCGCACGGTCTCGATGGCGCTGGCATGCTCGCCCAGTTTTTGGCGAAGCGTCTGCACGTGCACGTCAACGGTGCGCGAACCGCCGTCGAAGTCCCAGCCCCACACGCTCTGCAGCAACGACTCGCGGGTAAAGACCACGCCGGGCTTGCGCATGAGGTACTCGAGCAGGTCGAACTCGCGCAGGGTGAGCTTAAGCGACTCGCCGGCAACAGTCACCTCACGATGGCTGGGCGAGAGCACGATGTCGCCCACGCTGAGCACATCGCTTGCCTGTTTGACCATGCCGCCGCGACGCAGCAGTGCGCGGCAGCGGCTGGCGAGCTCCATGAGCGAAAACGGCTTAGTCAGGTAATCGTCGGCACCGCCATCGAGCGCCATCACCTTGTCGAGCTCGGTATCCTTGGCGGTAAGCATCATGATGGGCACCGTCGCCGTCAGGCGATCGGCACGCAGTCGACGCATAATCGCCAAGCCATCGGTATCGGGCAGCATGATGTCGAGCAGGACGGCATCGGGTACCCGTCGCGCCACGGCAGCCTTAAACTCACCGTCGCACGAAAAGCCTTCGGCCTCAATCCCCTGCTTGCGCAGCGCATAGACCGTCAAATCCCTGATGTTGTCATCGTCCTCGACGTAATAGATCATGTTGAACCCCTTTGCGGCCGGCATGACCGCATCTTAACCCTAAAGGTACCTTTACTAGATGGTATCAGCCAAAACGCCCCGTCAAATAATCCGCCGTGCGCGGATCGGTCGGATTCTTGAAGAGTTGCGCGGTGGGCGCGTGCTCCACCAGCTCACCCAGCAAAAAGAATGCGACCGAATCGGAGATACGCGCCGCCTGCTGCATATTGTGCGTAACGACCACGAGCGTGCAGGTCTCTTTGAGCTCGCAGGCCAGCTGCTCCACCACCAGCGTCGATACGGGATCGAGTGCCGAGGTCGGCTCGTCCATCAGCAGAATGTCGGGCTGCACGGCAAGTGCGCGGGCGATGCACAGGCGCTGCTGCTGGCCGCCCGAAAGACCCAGACCCGACTCTTTGAGCTTGTCCTTGGCCTCGTCCCACAGGGCGGCGCGTCGCAGGGAGTCTTCGACCAGCTCGTCGAGCACGACGCGATCGCGCACACCCATACCGCGCGGCCCATAGGCGACGTTGTCGTAGATGCTCATGGGAAACGGGTTGGGGCGCTGGAACACCATGCCCACGCGCTGGCGAAGGCGGCAGATGTCGTAGTCGCCCAGGATATCTTGACCATCGAGCGCAATCTTGCCCTCGATTCGGCAGTCCTTGATGCCGTCGTTCATGCGGTTAAAGCAGCGCAGCAACGTGGACTTTCCGCAGCCCGAAGGCCCGATGAACGAGGTAATCTGCTTGTCGCGGATCTTGATATTCACGTCCTTGAGCGCATGGTGGTCGCCATAGAACAGGTCGAGGCCCTCAACATCGATTCGCGTCGGCGAGGCGGCAAGATCCTCTGCCGTGGGGCGAGTCGCATCCCCAACCTCGCGCTCGTGCGCGGCCTCGGCCTGCGCTTTCATGAGTTCTTCAAGCTCCGTGGGCTCCACAGCCGCAGCAGCCGTCATACCGCATACCTCCACATCGATATCAATTCAGCAGTATCGATAGTAGGAATCGCGGCTCATATGCACGTGAGCGCATTGTCAAGTGTTTGTAAGGGCACGCTGGCTATGCGGCGGGCAGCTCGATGGTGAATATCGTGTGTTCGGGCGTCGATTCACATGCAACGGTACCGCCGTGCGCGCATACGATCTCCTTGGCGATGGCAAGCCCCAGTCCAGCGCCGCCGCGATTGGTCGCACGCGCCGCATCCAGGCGATAGAACTTCTCAAAGATCACCTTGAGCTTAGCCGCAGGGATGGGATCGCCCTGATTGATAAAGCGCACGCGCACGCCACCGCCGTCCCGGCGTCTGGCCTCGATCGTGATGGTCGAGCCCTCATAGCTATAGGCAATAGCGTTTTTCATGATGTTGTTGAACACGCGAGCCATTTTGTCGCCATCCACGAGCACCGTCAGGTCCTCGCGAATATCAACTTGGACTTCCTTATGCTGCTCGTTGAGGATGGGATAGAACTCGTCAGTCACCTGAGCCAGCAGCAACCCCAGATCAACATAGCCGCGCGTGAGCACGATATCGTGGAAGTCAAAACGCGTGATATCGAAGAACTCTTCGATGAGCGTATCGAGCCGGTGCGCCTTGTCGAGCGCCACGCCCGTAAAGTGCGCACGTTGCTCAACCGGCAGCTCGGGAGCCTCTTGCAGCAGCGAAAGATAGCCCACCACACTGGCAAGCGGGGTGCGTAGGTCATGTGCCAAGTACGTGACCAAATCGTCCTTGCGATGCGACTCGTCACGCAGAGCTTGCTGCACCTTGCGCTCACGGTCACGCACGCGGTTAAGGGCGCCCTCGACCTCCAAGAAGTCGCCGTCGATGTTATCCCAGGTGTCGGGGTGATCGATCAGGCGATCTTGAATACGAGCGGCCAGCACACAATCGGCATGCTGCTCGCCCTGCTCGTAGCCCTGGTAGTACAGGGCGCGGCCACACAAGAACAGCACGCACGCTGCAAGCGCCAGCACAAAGCCAAGCATGTTGAATACAAAGCCGGCATCGAACAGCACCGGCCCTTCGATGCCGCCGAGCGCCATGGCGCCAATCGCCAACGTCATGGCCCACGCGGCGCCGCCAATCACCACGCAGCGGCACACGATCTCAAATCGATCGATCAGCAAAAAGCCGACAAGCAGCACCGCCAAGATTCCGACGATGTTGTCGATGCCAATCAGCAGCAGGCTCAGCAAAAAGAGCAGCACCGTTGCAAGCGCGCGGTTGTCGACGACCGACCTCACGTATTCAAAGAGCCGATCGGGCACCTCGAACGCTTGCCTATCGTCTTTTGTCATATCAAGATCCTCACAAGCGAAAAGCGTTATTCGATGATGTAGCCGACGCCCCAGACGTTTTTGATAAAGCGTGGCTTTTGTGCGTCGTCGCCGATCTTTTCACGCAAGTGGCGAATATGCACCATCACCGTATTGTTGGAGCCGGGCATAAAGTCCTCGTTCCACACCGCGCGGAACAGGTCCTCCACGGCCACCACGCTGCCGCGATGCTCGACCAGATACAGCAAGATTGAATACTCGGTGGGCGTGAGGCGAACCGGTGAACCGTCCACTGTCACGGAACGAGCATCGCGGTTGATCTCCAAGCCGTCGAGCTGGAGGGTCGGCGACTCGGCCGCCTGTGCGCGGCTACCGTAGCTGGTGTAGCGGCGAAGCTGAGCGTGCACGCGCGCGATGAGCTCCAGAGGACGAAACGGCTTAACCACGTAATCGTCCGCGCCAAGCGAAAGGCCCTCGATCTTGTCTTGCTGGGCATCGCGCGCCGTCAGCATGATCACGGGATAGGTATGGCTGGAACGGATCGTACGCAGCAGCTCAAAGCCATCGATATCGGGCAGCATGACATCCAGCAGCGCCAGATCGAACTCCTGCTCCAAGATTGCCTTGGCAGCATCGGCCCCGCTATAGGCAATCTGGACATCAAAGCCCTCTTTTGTAAGGTAGATACCAACCAAGTCGGCGATGGCCTTTTCGTCATCAACTACCAAAATGCGCTCGTTCATGCGTGCTCCTCTCGCGCTCCATTATGCCCGAGGGGGCGCCCGTCACACACAACAAGCGTGGGTGATTAAGTCGGCCTTAAGCACCCTTGTGCCCGTTCGGGCGCGGATGTGGGCCACGCACGCACGCGATGATCGCCGACGCCGGCAAACGATATACTCTTGTTCCAGAAGAGACCATCCCGTCGAAAGCGAAATCCGTGAAGTCCCTCACCTCTTTTGCAAAGCGCTCAGCCCAGCTTGCCGCCGGCTTTGTCTGCGCTATCGCCCTTGCCGCTGGCGTGCCCACCGTCGCCGGCGCCCAAGTGCTTACGACCGACAATGTTTGCGGCAAAACCGCCGATGCGCGCGGCATCACGGCCGAAAACCTGCCCGATATCGATGCGACCAATGCCCTCGTCATGGGCAAAGACGGCACCGTCTACTATGGGCGCGGCGCCGATGAGCAGGTCAAAATTGCCTCGATCACCAAGGTCATGACCGCAATCCTAACCGTCGAGAATTGCAAGATGGACGAGAAGGTCACGGTGAGCAACGCTGCAGCCACCGTGGGCAATTCGACCGCCGGCTTGCTCGAAGGCGACAAGCTTACCGTGGAGCAGGCGCTGCGCGGCCTGATGATTCCCTCGGGCAACGACGCCGCCATCGTGCTCGCCGAATATGTGGGCAAGAAGATCGACCCTAAGACCAAAGACGCCGAGGCCACCTTTGTGAAGGCCATGAACGAGCGCGCTAAGAAGCTCGGCTGTACCGGTACGCTTTTTGAAAACCCGCATGGTCTGGACTTTGATGAGTGGGCTGGCGATATGCACTCAACCGCACATGACGTGGCGCTGATGATGCAGGAGGCCATGAAAAACGACACGATCCGCGAGGTCGTAGCGAGCGAGGATTCCTGGATCGAGGTCACGGGCGCCGACGGCACCGAGCATTCGCATTCCATGGACACGCATAACTATTTGCTGGGCCAAGATGGCAACATCGGCGGCAAGACCGGCACCACCGACGACGCGGGCTATTGCTTTACGAGCGCCTACAACCGCGACGGCGACGAGATCTACACCGTCGTTTTGAACTCCACCACCACCGACCAGCGCTTTACCGATACCGCAACCCTTGCCAATTGGTACTACGGCCACAAGGTCACGGTCGCGATCGCCAACACGCAGGAAAAGACCGCCAACGGCAACCCGCTTATGGCACGCATTAGCCAGACAGATTGGACGGACAAGACGATCGACGCCACGCTCGCCGACCCCACGGCGCAAGCGACCGTGTTTTCCCTTGCCGGCGAGGTGACCGAAAAGGTTAGCTACGACGATCTTTCGGGCACGGTGCATGTGGGCGACAAGGTGGGCAGCGTTACGCTCAAGCAGGACGGCACCAAGATTGCCGTCGTGGATTTGGTTGCCGACGAGGAAGGCTCGGGGCCGAATCCCATTGAGTGGCTCCTTGTGAAGCTCGACCGCCTGGGCCGCCGCATCGACAACCGCCCACTTGCGGCAGAGAGCGAGACCGTAGCCAAGGCACCCGAGGTGTAGGGCGCAAGAATAATAAGTCCACTGAAAGGAGGCGTCCGAAAGGATGCCTCTTTTTTGAGGGTTCGAATCCCCAGCTAACATTCTTCTAATTAAAAAAGGGCCCCAAATGGGACCCTTCTTTAAAGTTAAACTGGCGGAGAGCTGGGGATGTCCGGGCATGCTACGCATGCCCTCCGGCTTCAAAGCCTGACGGCTTTTCGCCCACGGGCTACAAACGCTCTCGCGTTTGCTTAACGCCCGTGCCCTCTCGGGTTCGAATCCCCAGCCTCCTTTCTCCGCACAAAAAAGGGCCCCAAATGGGACCCTTCTTCAAATTCGTACTGGCGGAGAGCTGGGGATTCGAACCCCAGATGCCCTTTTGGGGCATACTCGCTTAGCAGGCGAGCACCTTCGGCCTCTCGGTCAGCTCTCCGTAACAGCCGTTCTATAGTAACCAAACAGCCAAGGATGGGCAAGAGGAAATTTTCTAATTGCCTAGCATCCTTTCCTCCTTGGAAGCTTCGCCTACCCCAGCGAACGGTTAAGGGAGCCGAGCTCGTCGTTGCCCATGGTGCGCCACATTTGGAAGATGCAACCGCGTGCCAGGAAAAAGAAGCCGTTGTCGACCAGTTGCACAGCGGCATCTGCCAGCTGATTCGTCACGGCGGACACTGGCGGCAGCTCGAGTCCAGCCTTGCGGATGGTCTCGACCGCCTCCTCGAACGTCGGAGGCTCGCTGACGCCCATCTCATTCATAAGGCCCTGCATTTCTTCCAGCGCGCTGCTGCCCGACTCCTCGCCGCGCGGCACCAGACGGTAACAAGCCAGCGCCAGGTCGAGCTGATCGCAATTCCAATAGGCAAACGCCAAGCGATAGAACAGGTAGCCAATTGCAGAACGATCGCTGGCAATACGTAGGCCGTGGCGCGCCACCTCGATAATCTCGTCAAAGCGCTCCAGACGCGCAAGCACGTTGATGAGCGCAAAGTGCGATTGCATGGACGAGCGCGCCAGATCGTAAAGATGGCGCACCTCGGGCAGCGCTCGTTCAAAGTCCTCTTGCTCGGCGTAAAAGCTGCAGATCTCGTGCTGGGCAAAGTACAGCGCATCGGGCGCACGAAGGATTCGCACAGAGCGGTCTTCTTCCAACACCGGTAGCACCATGCGTACCAGCTGGTTATCGCAAAACTGCGTTTGAACCGGACCTGTCGCCAAAAGCTCGGCGACAGCGCACTTAGCCTCCAACTCCTCGACAAGACGGGAAAAGCCTTCAAAAGCACCTGTACGGTCGACTTTTGCCTGCTCGCGCAATTCAACAACACGGGCCACGTATGGGTCGTCGTCCTCTTCCATGACCTCCAACTCGTCAGCCGTATCGGCAAGCAGCAGATCGCGCAGCGCCGGCGGCAGCGTGCGATGGTCATCACGCGGACGAGCATGAACCTCCGCAGGCTCAATCGTCTCCGGAGCGGTTGACTCATACGCCTCAAGCACACGCTTGCACGGCATATCGTCCATGTCCATGCTCTCAAGATCCTTGGCGACAGGCACGCAATCGGCCAGATAGGCCGCGCGCTCAAAGAAATACGTTGCGACAACACGCTCGCCCTGCTCACCGTCGGGAGCAGCAATCTGCACGTAGCAGCGCGTGATGCAGGTGCCCGCGGCAAAACACGCTGCCGCAAGCGTGAGTGCCACGCGCGCATCGTGCTCCGCGGCCCAGATCGCGCGCGTGTCCTCGTCCAGCTCGCGCCAGGCGTCATCTTGAGCGTCGTATTCACGTTGCGGCATGGCATCAACGACAGACTGCCCAAACCGAACGAGCATAATCCCCTCGGCAACGTTTACTCGATAGGTATAGTCGAGCCGCGTGACCACGTTGAGCGCCTCAACGATTCGCGCAAAACGGGTGCGCACGTCCCACTCGCCGCCCGGCTGGCAAGCCACCGTACCCGGTTTGCCCCACGGGTTATCGCTCGAGGCCGTATCGAGCAGTCGGGGAACATCGTTGGTCGTCTTGGCGATATGCCACGCATCAAAGAGCGCGCAGCCCTCAAGGCTCGGCGAGGATGCCGCAGGGGCCAATCCAGCCCCGATGCGCTCAAAGATGCCGGAGAGGCGGTTGAGACGACACTCGATGGCGAGCAGCGTGTCAATCTCGTCCTGGTCTAGCAGACTACGATCAAAATTGAGATAGAACAGCTTTGAGCGATCGATGCGAGCCAGGCTCATCTCGGACTTGGCGGCGATGGTGCGCAGGCGGGGCAAGTCAATTTCGCTCATAAGGGCGGCGGCATAGCGCTCAATGCCACTTGGATTATCCGTATGGTCAATGCGGTAGAGCAACGTTTCGATTGCATCGGGCAGCGGCGTGGAATCAAAACCCAGCAGTACCTCAACCGGCTCGGGGAGTTTTACAAGTTTGATTTTGTCGACGGCATTTTTCATACCCTCGTCGAGGCCGTCGCCGCCTGCCGTGTCTGAGACAGCGTTTTCAGAATCGGCGAATATCACGTAACGCAAGAACATCGAGGCCATGAACTCGCCGTAGCGAAGGCTGCGCGTCGAATTCCACGTCTCGCGATCGGATTGTTCGCGCATGGTGCCTTCGGGAGAGCCGATGACTCGCGCCCGGGAGCGCATCGTCCCATCGGTACCCCTGACTGCAATCTCACCGATGTTGGAATCGGACTCGTCAAGAATCAGCTGCATGTCGGGATCGTCGGGCAGCGATACTTCGTTAACGGGACGGTCCACCTTATAGACCTCACCCGAAACGCTCACGTAGCCCAAAAGCGACACATGGCTTTTGCCGACGAATTCGACGACATAGCATGATTCATGCGGGTCCTCGCCAAAGAGCTTCCAAACCACGCCATACGAGCGTCCCGCAGGCTGCTCGGGCATGGCCGGAAAGCGCTTTTTGGGATCAAGAAACCTGAGCTTGTATGTCGGACGCTCTGCCACGAAATATCACCCTAATCGGTCGTCTAAAGAAAGAGCGCGCCACGGGCTCACCGAGGCGCATACTCGAAATCTTACACGAGTCGATGAGAAATAGTCCCCTTTGACCGAGGCTCGAACCCATGCGGCGTCCGCCTAAAAGAAAAGCCCCCGTTGCCGGAGGCTTCAAGTTCAATTGGTGCGGCGTATAGGATTCCGCGCATCCGCTGCGCGGATCCGCACCGGCTTCGCCCGCCTGCCGGCGTGCTCGCCCGCTCGCTAAAAACGCTCCGCGTTTTCTTGACGCCCGCGCCTCGACCGAGGTTCGAATCCATGCAGTGCTTACGTAAAAGAAAAGCCCCCGTTGCCGGGAGCTTTAATCTCAAATGGTGCGGCGTATAGGATTCGAACCTATGACGTTCTGATTCGTAGTCAGACCCTCTATCCAGCTGAGGTAACGCCGCGACTTGTTGATTATTATGCACATCGACTGAATAAAGGTCAAGCATTTTTCGAAAAAAGTTATCGAATTTGATTTTTACTCATTTGACGCAGTCAATCGACTCGATACTTTCAAACACAGCAAAAGCAACTTCTCAAGTATATCGACATATAAGAAAAGCCTCCGTTACCGGAGGCTTTAAAGTTCAGTTGGTGCGGCGTATAGGATTCCGCGCATCCGCTGCGCGGATCCGCACCGGCTTCGCCCGCCTGCCGGCGGACTCGCCCGCTCGCTAAAAACGCTCCGCGTTTTCTTGACGCTCGCGCCTCGAACGAGGTTCGAATCTCCGCAATGCCCCCGTAAAGGAAAAGCCCCCGTTTCCGGAGGCTTAAAACTCAATTGGTGCGGCGTATAGGATTCGAACCTATGACGTTCTGATTCGTAGTCAGACCCTCTATCCAGCTGAGGTAACGCCGCAACGCACGGATTATTATGCACGTGACCCCTCGATGGGTCAAGCGACAATTTGGAAAAATTTTACGAAGTGATGATTAAGATGCTCGCGCCTCGACCGAGGTTCGAATCCATGCAGCGGTGGCATAAAAGAAAAGCCCCCGTTGCCGGAGGCTTTCGATTTCAATTGGTGCGGCGTATAGGATTCGAACCTATGACGTTCTGATTCGTAGTCAGACCCTCTATCCAGCTGAGGTAACGCCGCAGCGCAAGACATATAAAACCACTTTAGCTTATTGGAGTCAAGCACAATCTCAAACTTTTTTCTCCAGGCAGATATTTGTCACGCTGCGCCGCGGGCACCAACGCTCCCCGTGCGTTCGATCGGCTTTTCAATCACATCGAACCCGACGCCAAGCTCCCCCAGGAGCGACCGCACCCGTTGGGCGCAGTCGTAGTCGGCAAACGAGATGCTTAGCATTCGAGCGACCTGGTTAGATGTCCGGACCCCATAGAAATGCTCAAGGGCAACAAGCCCCTCGTGCGCCACAAACGTCTCGACCACATGCGGCGACTCCTCAAAGCACCATTGTGTCAACGGACCCTCGCTCGTCTGTCGAACCACCAGGCCACCCATGCCAGACGGCTCACACGTTACAAGCAGGTACTCCCCGCCCTCGTCGCTCTCAAACAAAACCACCCGATCATCAAACAGCTCCATCGCGTCCCCTTTCTCTCGCTCTTATTTAGCAAAAGCATAGCAGGTAGATGGCTGTATACAGAACAGTTGTTCGTGTGTTTTCTATTGAGCTGTCCGCACGGCATGGTATGGACCTGCGCACGAAATAGGGCGCCCCCGAAGGAGCGCCCTTGCATATCCCCTATGCAGCCAATTTACGCGACCGGCTCGATCTTCTCGAGACCGCCCATGTAAGGACGCAAGACCTCGGGGATCGTGATGGTGCCGTCGGCGTTCTGGTAGTTCTCCAGAATAGCGGCCATGGTGCGGCCGGCCGGCAAGCCGGAACCGTTGAGAGTGTGCAGGTAGCGCGAACCCTTGAAGTTCTCGGGGTCGCGATACTTGATGTTGGCGCGGCGAGCCTGGAAGTCACCGCAGTTGGAGCAGGAGCTGATCTCCTTGTAGGCGTTGTAGCTCGGCAGCCAAACCTCGACGTCGTAGGTCTGACGGGCAGAGAAGCCCAAGTCGCCGGTGCACAGGCTAATCACGCGATACGGAAGGCCCAGCTGCTGCAGCAGGTACTCGGCCTCGGCGGTCATGGTCTCGAGCTCCTCGTCGGACTCCTCCGGCTTAGCGAACTTGACCATCTCGACCTTGTCGAACTCGTGCTGACGGATGATGCCGCGGGTGTCGCGACCGGCGGAACCGGCCTCCTCGCGGAAGCAGGGGGTGAAGGCGGTGTAGCGGCGCGGCAGGGTGTCGGCATCGAGGACCTCGCCGGCGTGCAGATTGGTGAGCACGACCTCGGCGGTGGGGATCAGGAAGTTGTCGCCCGAGACATGATAGGCGTCGTCCTCGAACTTGGGCAGCTGGCCCGTGCCGAACATAGTCTGACGCTTGACGACGATAGGCGGCCACCACTCCTTGAAGCCACGGCTGGTGTGCGTATCGAGGAAGAAGTTGATAAGGGCACGCTCCAGGCGGGCGCCGGCGCCACCGAGAACGGTAAAGCGGCTGCCGGAGAGCTTGTTGCCACGCTCGAAGTCGAGGATGTCCAGATCGGTGCCCAGATCCCAGTGCGGCTTAAAGTCGAAGTCGAACTCGCGCGGGGTGCCCCAGCGGCGACGCTCGATGTTCTCGTCCTCGTCCTTACCGTACGGCGTGGCCTCGCAAGGAATGTTGGGCAGGTGAGCCATGAAGTCGTACTGCTCCTGCTCGAGGGCGGTACGACGCTCGGCCAGACCGTCAATCTTCTCGTTGACGGCGCGCACGGCCTCCTTGGCAGCCTCGGCCTCGTCCTTCTTGCCCTCCTTCATCAGGGCGCCGATCTTCTTGGACTCGGCATTACGCGTAGCCTGGAGCTCCTCGACCTCGGTGATGACGGCACGGCGCTCGTCGTCGAGCTCAAAGAACTTCTCGCGATCCCAAGACGTCTGGCGGTTAGCCATGGCGACATCGATGGCATCGGGGTTCTCGCGAACAAACTTGATATCAAGCATTAGATCCTCCGGCGATATACATTCCATTTAGGTTGCAACCTTGTACATGTATGGGCAAGTATATACTTATGAGCGTTTACGACCCAACTCAACTACGCAAGAAGGCACCCAATGGACGCAGTTTTTTCCTTTTTGTTTGGCACCCGCACCGGTTTTGCCATCCTTTTCGCCGGCGGCATCCTGTTATTTGCGATTCTTGCCTTTGTAATGGAGAAGCGTACCCATAAGATGTACGTCGACCGCGGACCCAAGTCCGAGGATGAGGAAGACAGCTTCTGGGACTAACCTGCCAAAAAGGGCCAGGTTTATTTTGGTCGGTTTTATCTGGGCAAACGCAAGCGCCCCGCAACTGGAATTGAGCCAGTTGCGGGGCGCTTTTCGCACATACGACAAAACCGCAGGAAAAACCTGCCAAAATAAACCTGTCCCTAAATGGCAGGTTTTACTGGAGAGTTGCGTCGATTGCCTTGACCAGGGCACTGCGCATGCCGGCATCCTCGAGCGCAACGACGCCCTTGATGGTGGCGCCACCGGGCGAGCATACGGCATCCTTCATCGCCGCAGGATGCTGACCAGTTGAAAGCTGCAACTTTGCCGTACCTAGCACCATCTGGCTCACAATGCGATAGGCATCGGCACGCGGGATACCGTGCTTGACCGCCGCATCGCCCAGGGCCTCGATTGCCATAGCGACAAATGCCGGAGCGCAACCACCCACCGTGCCGCCCACGAACAGCAGGCTCGTATCAAGCTCGACCACCGCACCGAGCTTGCCAAGCAGATCAAGCACCACGGCGCTCTGCTCATCACTAAGCGTGGAAGCCTTCTCGCAAGCGATGACGCCCTCGCCCACCGAAACCGGTGTGTTGGGCACCGTCGAGATATGCGCGACGCCCGGCAGGACCTGCTCCCACTTGGCACTGTCCCAGGTCCAGGCAACCGACAGAACGACCTTTTTGGCAAGAGCATCCTTGAGCGGGGCGAATACCTTCTCGATCATGTACGGTTTGACCGCAGCGACCACGATATCGGATGCGGCGACAACCTCGGCGGCATCGTGGCAGGCGGCCATGCCGCGCGCCTCGCAGCGCTCAACCAGTGCGTCGTAGCGACCCGCGCAGGCGCACATGTCGCTCGCAGCTACACCGGCAGCGATCCAGCCATCGGCCATAGCGCTCGCCATATTGCCAAAACCGACAAATCCAATCTTCATATCTCATAGTCCTCTCAGACACGCTCTTCAAAACGAAAGCTATTGTCCCACGCCATTGTTTCGTATTGCCGACCTATTTGTGATACGGCTCGCCACGGCTGATCTTGCAGGCGCGGTAGATTTGCTCCAGCAGCACCACGCGCGCCAAGTTATGCGGCAAGGTAATGCGTCCAAAGCTGAGCATCTCGTCGGCGCGGGCGCGCACCTCATCGCTCACGCCGTCCGAACCGCCAATCACAAAGGCGATGTCGCTGCTGCCTCGCAGCATAAGATCGTCGAGCCTCGCCGAGAGCTCCTCACTCGAACGCTCCTTGCCCTCGATAGCCAGCAGGATCACATGCGCTCGAGACGGCAATGCAGCAAGAATTGCCGCCCCCTCCTTGTCGCGCGCGGCATCCACGCCGCCCGCCTTAGCCGGGTCGATATCGGCCACCTCGCGGATATCCACCTTGGCATAGGCGCCTAGGCGCTTGGTGTACTCAGCGCACGCGTCCTTCCAAAAGCGCTCTTTGAGCTTGCCAACACAAACGACGGTGTATTTCACGCGTGCCTACTCCTTTGACTCGTTCTGAACCTTACCGGCAGCCAGCATCTGCTCGAACATAGAGGCCGACTGCGAAAAGTCGCTCGGCAGCACGACCGTCGAGGTTTTACCCGTGCGAGCGAACTCCGTCATCATCTCGGACCACTGCGTAAACATGAACAGTTGGTTGGCCTCGTCATTGCCGACACCCGTCTCCTGGATGATCTCGAGCGAATCTTTGATACCCAGTGCAATGGCCTTGCGCTGGTTGGCGATGCCCTCGCCCGCCTTTTCCATAGCCTCGGCCTCGGCGGTCGCCTCGGTGACGCGCTTGATGCGGTCGGCCTCGGCGAGCTCCTGTGCCGCAGCGCGCTTGCGCTGGGCAGCGTTGATGTCGTTCATGGAGTTCTCGACCTCGGTCGGCAGTGCGATTTTGGTGATGAGCGTCGACACGAGGGTGAAGCCGTAGGCGGCCATCTGCTCGGAAACGGTAGCGTTGACGTCCTTGGCGATGTCATCCTTCTTGGCAAAGACCTCATCGAGTGTGTAGACGGGAATCGAAGAGCGCAGGGCGTCGGTGATGAAGTCACGCATCTGGTCGACGGGCTCCTGCAGCATGTAGTAGCTCTTGTAGATACCCGAATCTGCCGGGCCAGCACCCATGTCATAGCTCACGTGGTACTGAGCAGAGACCTCGAGGCCGATGGTCACATTATCCTGGGTCTTAACGTCGATACCAAAACCGTTTTTCATGGTGCGCAGACTCACCGTGGCGGCTTTGCGGTCGATCACGGGCACCTTCATGTGGAAGCCCGCGTTGACGATGCGGTTAAACTTGCCCAGACGCTCGATGATCACGGCATGCTGTTGTTCAACGACATAGCAGGCGTTGGGAAGCAGCAGCAGCAAAATGATGATGGGAATCAAAAGGCTCGTAAGGGCGGCAATGATACCGGACAACAGCATGGTCTCTCCTCTGATAGGCACACGTTGGCATTAGGATACCCGTCCAAGGAGATTGTGCATAACAAAAAAGCCCCCATTGCTGGGAGCTCTTTCATTTAATGGTGCGGGCGAAAGGACGTCCGCGTATCCGCTGCGCGGATCCGCACCGGCTTCGCCCGCCTGCCGGCGGACTCGCCAGCTCGCTAAAACGCTCCGCGTTTTCTTTACGCTCGCTCCTTCGCAGGTTCAAGTCCCTGCGATGGGCTCATAACAAAAAAGCTCCCATCGCTGGGAGCTCTTTCATTTAATGGTGCGGGCGAAAGGACTTGAACCTTCATGGGGTTGCCCCCATACGGACCTGAACCGTACGCGTCTGCCAATTCCGCCACGCCCGCGTGCAGGAATTAGAATAACGGAGCGCCACCGCGAACGCAAGAACTATTTTTGAAAAAGTTTGCAGGCATTTTCCCAAGCGGCTTGCGCGATTGTTTCGGCGTCCTCACCTGTGCGATCGACACGGTCGTTAACCAGCGCGTTTGCCGTAATGGAGATCATTGCGGGCTCGCATTCAAGACCGCGGATGGGCTCCGGAGCCATATACGGGCAATCCGTCTCGAACAAAATTCGATCGAGTGGGGTTGCCGCAAATGCCTCGCGCACGTCGTCGTTGCGCTTAAAGGTGGCCGCGCCACCATAGGCGATATAGCAGCCCAGCTCCACAAAGCGCTCCATCGTGGCGCGGTCCTCGCCAAAGCAGTGCAGTACGCAACCGGCCTGGGGCACGTCGACCTCGCGCAACACGTTGTAGGCGTCCACATGCGAGGTGCGCTCCTCGTCCGTATCCTCATGACGCAGATGCAGCTCTACCGGCACATTGCGGCGTACGGCGACCTCGAGTTGGCGCGCCATACAGTCGATCTGCACGTCGTGGGGCGCCGGCGCGATATCGTCGTCGTAATCCATGTGGTAGTCCAGACCGATCTCGCCGATACCGGCGCACAAAGGGTCATCGAGTGCGGCAACGACCTGTGCGTGAACGTCGTCGGTATAGTCCGGCGCGCCATACGGATGCACGCCGGCAAGATACTTGATCTGCGGGATATCCTGCATCGGCAGAATTTCGCGCACGAGCCAGTCGCTATAGTCCGTCACGCTGCGTTTGTCAGCGATGGGGTCGAACATCGTCACCAACAGGTCGACGCCCGCGGCTTTGGCGCGCACGAGCGTCTCAGGCACATCCTTGCCCCAGAACGAAAGTAGATGCGCATGCGTGTCGGCAAGCGGTGCCAAGGGCACGGGGCAGGCGACCGTCTTCTTTTTCTTGGTAAACGTCACGCGTGCGGCATTAGGCATCATGGATTAGCTCCCGGGCCAGACGGACAAAGTCGGCAACATCAAGCGTCTCGGCGCGCGTGGTGGGTGCGATACCGCAAGCCTCAAAGGCGGCATCGAGCACGTCCTTGGCAAAGCCGTTGGCGCTCATGGAATTGCGGATGGTCTTGCGACGCTGGGCAAATGCAGCATCAATCACGCGGGCCACAAATTCGCGATCGAGTCCTTCGGGCACCACGCCGTCAACACGGTCGATACGCACGACAGCCGAGTCAACGTGCGGCGCCGGCATAAAGCAACGCGGCGGAACCTCAAAGCGACCCGTAACCTGCGCATACAGGCCCAGCTTTGCCGTGTAGCCACCATAGGTCTTGTTACCCGGCACTGCGGCAATACGATCGGCAACCTCCTTTTGAACCATGACGACGGCGCGCTTGAGTGCAGGCATCGTCTGGAAGAACTGCAGGATGATCGTCGCCGCCACGTTATAGGGCAGGTTCGCGACAAACACCGTCGGCTCACCGCCCGCAGCCTGCTCAATCTGCTCCGGACCCACCTTGAGCGCGTCGCCCATGATAAAGCGGAAGTTGGCGTAGTCGGCGGCGTGGGCATCGAGCACCGGCTCGAGCTCGGGGTCGGCCTCGATCGACGTGACACACGCCGCCTCCTGCAGCAGCGCAAGCGTGAGCGTACCAACGCCCGGGCCAACCTCGAGCACGCGCTCATCGCCCGTGAGCTCGGAAAGCTCGCAGATACGCTCGATCACATGATTGTCGATTAGAAAGTTCTGGCCCAGGCGATGCTTAGTCGCAAGGCCAAACTCCTCTAGCAGCTCCCTGGTGGCCGTGGGGTTTGCCAAAGGCGAAGTTGTCATGGTTGCCTCCTTAGCATGATGGCGGCGTCTTGAAACAAAAGGGCATGGACCGTGGCGGCCATGCCCTTACAGCTAAACAGCAAATTGCCGATATGGCGCTCGCGCGGTCTCTACGCCAGACGCGGGAACAGCGGATCGCCCTTCTCGACGGGCTGACCACCAGCAAGCAGGCCCCAAGTGCAAATGCCCTTGAGGTCGTCGCTCGCGGCCTCGTCCTCGCAGGACAGGCGGCGCAGGGCCTCGGCAGAAGTCTGGGGCATGAGCGGCATCAGCAGGTGAGCGGCAATGCGGATGGCCTCGAGCAGGTTGTAGATCACAAACGCCAGCTCGTCAGCCTTGGCCTCGTCCTTGGCAAGTGCCCAAGGCTCGGAGTCCTCGATGTAGTGGTTGGCGGCGTGGATGAGCTCCATGACCTCATCCTTGGCTCCGCCGTAATCGAGCACGTCCATCTTGGCCATGTAGCGGTCGACCAGGCCATCGGCGATCTTTGCCAGCGGGTTGTCGAACGCATCGAACGATGCGGGCTTGGCGGGCGCGCAACCGTCAAAATACTTGCCGCTCATGTTGAGCGAACGCGAGATAAGGTTGCCCCAGCTGTTGGCCAGGTCGGCGTTGTAGACCTGCTCCATGCGGTCGAAGCTGATGGCGCCGTCGGTACCGGGGACCACATCGGTCATAAAGTAATAACGATAGCCCTCGACGCCCAGCATATCGATGACATCCTGCGGGGCGATGGCGTTGCCACGGCTCTTGGACATCTTCTCGGCCTTACCGGTCTCGGCATTGCGCACGGTCAGGAAGCCATGGGCAAAGACGTGCTCGGGCAGGGCCTCGCCAATGGCCATGAGCATGGCCGGCCAAATGACGCAGTGGAAACGGATGATGTCCTTGCCCACGATGTGGAACTGCGCGGGCCAGCGATAGGCCAGCTCGGCACGGGCCTCGTCGGTATCGACACCGTAGCCGACAGCCGTCATATAGTTGAGCAGCGCGTCGAACCACACATAGGTCACGTGGCCCTCGTCAAACGGAACCTGAATGCCCCAGTCAAAGCTCGTACGGCTCACGGAAAGGTCGTTGAGGCCGCCCTCGACAAAGCTGCGCACCTCGTTCATACGGAACGCGGGCTCGACAAAGTCGGGGTGCTCGTCATAGAGCTTGAGCAGCTTGTCCTGGAAAGCGGAAAGCTTAAAGAAGTAGGACTCCTCCTGCACGCGCTCGAGCGGACGGTGGCAGTCGGGGCACAGGTGCTGGCCGACGCTGCCGTACTCCTCGTCACCCTTCTGGACCTGCGTGTCGGTGAAGTAGGTCTCGTCAGGCACGCAATACCAACCGTCGTAGCTGCCCTTATACAGGTAGCCGGACTCCTTCATGCGCTCCCACAGGTACTGCACGGCATGATGCTGGCGCGGCTCGGTGGTGCGGATGAAGTCATCGTTGGAGATCTCGAGTTTGCTCCAAAGCTCCTTGAAGTGCGGGGCCTGGCTGTCGGTCCACTCCTGCGGCGTCATGTTGTGCTTGGCTGCGGCCTCGGCGACCTTCTCGCCGTGCTCGTCCATGCCGGTCAGGAACTTGACGTTATAGCCGGCGGAGCGGCGATAGCGAGCCTGAACATCGGCGATGATGGTGGAATAAGCCGTGCCCAGGTGCGGATCGGCGTTGACGTAGTAGATGGGCGTCGTGATAAAGAACGAAGGCTTGCTTTGATCCATGGGGTTTGTCCTCCAGAAAAACGTTGCATACAGAGGATGATTCTAGCGCAAGGGCTGGATATCCTCCATCTATTGCATATCGAGCACCATGGCATAGACATCGCGCTTGCGGCGCGAATACTTCTGAGACAGGCGCTTGGCCACCGCAGACGCGGGCTCCCCCTCCTCGAGCGCGGCGCGGATATCCTCGCGCAGGGCCTCGTCGGGATCCGCTGCCGCGGCGCCAACCGGCACGATACCGGCCTCCTCACCCTCGCTCGGCGGCGCGATGACCAGCGCAATCTCGCCCTTTACCTCGCCGCGAGCACGCAGCTCCTCGGCAAGCTGGGCAGCGGGCCCGCGCAAGACCTCCTCGTGCAGCTTGGTGAGTTCGCGGCAGACGGCAACCTCACGTTGGGGAAAGACCTCCGCCACGGCCTCGAGCGTCGCCACGATGCGATGTGGAGACTCGTAGAAGATGAGCGCGCCGGGCACCACGGCAAGGCGCTGCAGTCGGCGCACGCGGTCGCCGTGCTTGCGACCCAAAAAGCCTTCGAAGAAGAAATGCTCGCAGGGAATGCCGGACGAAACAAGTGCCGTGACGCAAGCAGAGGGCCCGGGAATAACTTCGACGGGCACATCGGCCTCACGCGCCGCCTCAACTAGCGCCTGGCCGGGATCGGACACGCTCGGCATGCCGGCGTCCGAGGCAAAGGCGAGGGTCTCCCCCGCCAGCAGACGGTCAACCAGGCCGGCGGCGCGGCTGGCGATCACATTCTCGTCACAACGGACAAGCGGCTTGGAAATGCCCAGGTGCATCAGCAGCTTTGACGTCACACGCGTGTCTTCGCAGCAGATGACATCGGCAGCGGCAAAGGCTTCGCCCACGCGCGGGGACAGGTCGCCCAGGTTGCCGATGGGCGTGCCGACCACATAGAGTTTGCCCGTATGGGCGCTGTTTTGCGTCATATCAACCTATTCAATCATGCCGCGCTCGAGCGTACCGAGCGCCGCGCGGGCGTCCCATGCTGCAATGCGCTTCTCGGTCTTCCACGTTTGGAAGAACCAACCGGCAGCCGGCGCAAACGAAGCCAGCTGGTTGGCAATAAACACGCGCTCGTAGGCATTGCGGCCCTCGGGCGTAACCGACGAGTTGGCAAAGATCGCCGCGCCCGACCATTCGCCCACCAGCACGGGGAACCCAGTCGAAATCGCCTCTTTAAGCTCGCGCTTGTTGCGCGAAATCGCCGTCGTCAGCCCGCGGGGGCTCGTGATGTCGAGCGCATGTTCGTCGCGGTAATGGTACAGGTGAAGGTCCATGTAGACGTTCTTGTACTTAGCGCCGCGCATAAAATGCTTCCACTCGCTGGGATGCCCCGAAGACGAGAAGACGACGATCTTATCCTCGGGCATATACGAACGGACGAGCTCGTAGGCATCGCGATAGAAATTGCGCAGGTAGTGAGCCGGAATGCCATCCGTCATGGCAAAGAGACTCTTGCGGACACTCATCTGCGGCGTATCCAGCAGCTCAATGCCCAGCAGGCTCTCGGCCTCGCCGTAACGCTCGGCCAAGCGCTCGAGCACGTCGAGTGCGACATGGCGGCCGTTAGTGGACGAATGCCACTCGGCAACAGCCTCCGGCGTGGCGGGCGAATCGTTGGAATCGCCCTGGCCACCGGGCACAGTCGCCAGGTCAAGCAGCACGCGAATGTTGTACTTGACAGCCCACTCAATCGCGCGGTCGATGTAATCGACAACCGAGATGTAGGAGGCATCGGACTCCTGTGAGCCAAAGGCATACCAAGGCACCGGCAGGCGCACGGCGTTGAGGCCGATCTGCGCCATGCGACGGAAATCATCCTCGCTCACAAACGTCTCGTAATGACGGCGCATGCGCTCGTTATAGGCGGCGGTGCCCATGGCCTCCTGCAGCTCGGCCGCATTGGATGCACCGGTCGCCGCGTATAGCGACGGGGTCACCCAAGGCTCGGGAATAAACCAGCCAGAGAGATTAACGCCGAGTATCCTCTCCATCACTGCCCCCTTCGGATCGTGCAGGCCGAGCCTGCATCGTATTGCATAGGATAAGTATCGTTTTGAGTATACCCGCGCGTGCGGACAGACGACCGAACGGTCTGTAAAGTGGCGCAAAAGCGGGAGGAATGTCTGAGCGGGCGGGCCCGAGATGTGCACGCACGTCGGAAGTAAGCGCCGGAAAGCGCGTCCCGTTTTTCGCAAAAGACTGGGATGCATTTTCCGCGGGTCCACATAAAAGAAAAGGACCCCTTTGCAGAGGTCCTAGTCAATTCAAGGTGGCGGGGAAGGGAATCGAACCCCTGACACGAGGATTTTCAGTCCTCTGCTCTACCAACTGAGCTACCCAGCCATTTGAGGTGTGCCTTGTTTCAAGGCTTGATTAGTATAACCAAGGACGCGTTCCGGTCAACCGAGAATTTTAAAAAAGTTTTTGAGCACAGCCTCGGTTCTATAAATCGGCACGTCAGAGGCATCAGCCGGCAGCAAGAAGTTTTTCGCTCAGAGCCGCACGGGCAAACTCACTTGGCGTCATCCCCTCGGCAGCCGCCCGTCGACGAATGGCCTCCTTCATTCCCAGAGGAATCTTGACCGACAGCGTTGCCGTCCCCTCACCTGAGAGCGGGGGCCGTCCACGCACGATCCCACCAACGGTGTGTTCGCCATCCGGAAACTCTCCGCGCTCGTACGACTCGCACCACGCGTCAATCATTTCATCCGTTACAACCTGACCATTAGCGGCCGTATACGTCTTGCCCATCATCGACCCCTCTGCCGAGCTCGCTCGATCTCTTGCCAGAATTTCTTCTGGACTGGAGACAAGGCATGAATGATAAGCCACCCACGGACAAGCTCGACCGCAACAAGTTCCACACTTCGACCATCTGGAAGCCATCCAATGGCAAGCCATCTCGGCGGCTCGTCCTCCGACTCGCGGCGAATGCACTCAGTAACCGCGAACCAGGCACCTAGTACCTGCTTTTCCGTCAGGTGCTTTTTAGCGTTGGGATGGATCTCAACATCCATGCATCTTCTCCTCCATCTTACCCAATTTCGTATGACGAAAGTCCACTGTCGCCAATTCTTAAGCCGGCACGCGTTGGAGAGCAGGGGTCGAAACAATGATTGAAGGACGCTCTAGTACGCCCCAGGCGCCGGGGCAGGAGCACATACGCCATGGACGTACGTTTTCGTAGCATACGAGAACGTAGCCGCTTGCATCGATAAAGGCGATGTCGATGGGATAGGCCATAAAACACGTGTGGACTGAGGAACAGTGCGGAAATGCCATGACAAGCGGCAGGCCATTGGCGGCAACCGGACGCCGTCCCAGCATGCCGCGCAGGCGCACGGCAAACGACTCCGCCACCACAAACTCGGCCGGCGTCCAACCCAGCCTGTTGAGTGCCCGCGCGTAAGCGATGTAGGACGAGACCGCGGTCACATGACCACCCCCGGACGCCACGGATCGACCGTCACCGCGCGCTCGTGCGACAACGTTGTCGGCGCCCCCAGCGGAACGCCAGCGATGCTGAGAGAAGTCGGCCACGGCTCATAGTGCATGGTGCAGGTGTAGGTCCTAAACGTACCGGATAGGGAGAGCAGGCCACCATCCGATGCCTCCGCGCCTTGCTCGCTCGACACTTCGATCTGCAAGTCATAGCCTTCCATGGCATTCAGAATTTGAGTCTGAACCGTCGCCGAGGCATCGGCAGAGCTCTCGTCACCCTCCCCGCCCGGCGCCACAGCGTGCGCCAGCACGATGTCGGGCACCACGCGGTCGAAGCGCGCGACAGCGCTGGCAAAGATCATGACGTTGTACACGATGAGTGCCAGCACCAGCAAAACGGGCGTAACCACTGCCATCTCAACCGTCGCTTGGGCGCGCTCCTCGCGCAGACGCATGCGGATACTCATTACGACCCACCGCCCAGAGCGCCAACCAGCGTGGCGACATCGACGGTGAGCGGGATGGAGCCACCGCCGGGCAGAGGAATCTCCGCAAGTGTGAACACCGTACCGCTAATGGTGCGTTCGATTTGATATTCCAACGCCTCGCAAAGCGCCTTGGGATCGGTCACGCCCAACGGAATACTTCGCAGTTTGTCTTGCGTTTGAGAGAGACCCGCAATGTCAGACCCCGGACTCTTAATGACGTTGGCGGAATCGGTCAGCACCGGCTTTCGCAGGCGCAAGTCGCACGGTTCCAAACCTAGCGCCGCCACGGACGCCGAAACGGTATCGCCGAGCCACGATGCAATGGAGCCCAACGCACCGCCGCCCCCTCCTAGGTCTTTAATCATCTCGTCCATAAGTTCGTCGGCCGAACCTTGGATGTCTCCGTATCCCACGAGTAGCCGTCCCCAAACATCCATGACGCCGTCGAGCACGCCGGCAACGCCGCCCGAGCGTTCCTTCAATGTCGAGAAAAATCGCGAAAGCACGTTGTTTTGCGCCGTCGCCTCATCGGGGGCCAGCACCGCGGCAGAGATAGCACCGCGATCGCCAAGCCTGACTGCCGCGTTAAACGAGGAGTTAAGTTGATCGGGGCTGGTAATGTCACCCGAAACTGCAAAGGCGACCACGCCGTTACGGCCAGGTGGGGCGATACGCGGGCGCTCGCCGGAAAGCGCTTTAATGGCCTGGTCAAACGCATTGCCCGCACGGTCGGCCTCATCCTCGGTCTGACGCTCAAGTTCGAGTTCTTTGTTGCGGCATTCGACGTAGTCTTCCAGAGCCTCTTTGAATCGATCAAAGTGGTACTCAAAGCCGTTTTCGATAGAAGTCGAAGGAGCCGCAACGGCACCGAGCGACGAAACACCAAAATGGCATCTATTGCATTTGTCCTGCCCGTCATAAGCAGCAACCGAGGCCAGCCCACATGGCGCCCCCTTCTTATAGTTGGGGCAACTCGTTCCGTAATGCAGATACGTCTTGCCATCGATGGCACTGGTTGGCCACACCGTATCGGTATAGAGTTCCGTCGCTCGCACCTCGTCAGTGTTGCGCGGCAACAGCGGGATATAGGAAGCGACTTCATCTCCGTCCTCGGTTACATATGCACGATTGACCTCTGTACTCGCATAGGTGTAAAACGCCTTGCGCGCCGCCGACTCCGCCTTCGTCTCGACGCTTGAACCATGCGGTTTTTCGTCTGCCAGGCGTTGACGGTAGTAGGTCTTCGCGCGGTCGAGCGCCACCTGTGGCTCCCACGAAATGCTCGAGGCATAATGCGGGTTCTGCTCACCCGAGAGCTTTGCCAAACTCCTCGCACGCTCCCACATACACGAGTACTTGCCAATCGAACTCTCGTCCGACCCACCACAATCCGCCAGCCAAGCGCGCTCTTTAGCCTTCGCCGTGTCCTCAGAAGCCTTCCGCAGCTCCTCGGCTGCACGCTCTAAATCATCTGATGTGTCTTTAATGGCATCGGTCGAGATCTCTGACCCTTTGAGCGCAGCGAAGTCCGACTCGGATGTCCTGGGCACGGCAAGTGCCGTACCGGTATAGGCCACACTATCGGTATCCTGCGCCGACACCGCCTGCGTGGCACGCGCGGCAATCAGATACGGCAGAGCCGTCTCGATTTTCTGTAAGCCTTCCGATGCGCTTTTGGCAAACTTGTTGCGCGTTTTAATAATCTCAATCCCGGTGTCGACCATATTGCCGGCAACTGGTTCGGCGCCCGGGATGAGGATGGCGACCAGGCCCGTCCCGATCGTGGCAAACCCCGCCAGGCCCAAACTCAAAATGCTCGCATCCACCACCGTGGCAGCCGTGTGATAGGACGACACCACATTGGCGCCTGCCAGCGCGCCGCTATCGGCAGCCACCTGGGTGTCCCCCGCGCGCGACATGCTCCATATCGCCGCCGTCGACGAAAACAGCAGCGTGAGCACCACCAAGATGACCACCGCAGAGGAAAGCGTGGTGTAGGCACCGTCTTCGATAAACAGGTCGATACCGGCTCGACCCATAAAGCCGCCTCGCTTGCGATGGCAGCTCGGACGGCGCGTCAAAACGCGTCTAGACCAGAAACGCTTAATCCCATGCAGCAATCCACGAATCATAATCTCCCTCCAGCCATTCGGGACGTGATTGATACGAGACATCGACCTTGAGCTCAACGTAGCCGCCTTCGGCGGTACCACCCATAGCCTGCGCAAACGCACCGATCACAGGCAACGGCTTGACCTCGCCGGAAACGGACACGGACGAGACGCCACCCGCATCGGCCCGACCAAGCTCGATATCCCACGACAACGGCCCGCCGGTATGAAAGATCGAAACGTTGGGCACTGCGGCAAGCCGGCGGCGGGCGAACTCCTTAAGATCGTCGTCCTCCGCCGTCGTCGTGGTCATGAGCCGCGCGGTCTCGGCGGCGGCAGACTCCATGACCGCGCGCGTATAAAGCAGGCACACCGGTTGCAGTGCGAGAAGGATGAGCGTCAGAAACGTCGGCAGCAAAAAAGCGGCCTCGACCGTAGACTGCGCCCAGTCCTCGCGCGCGATATCAATACAACGCGATGTCCTTAGCGCCCGCAGCGGCGTCGATAACCGACGTCGAGGCAACGCCATGGGATGCCGCCCGCTCAACCAGCGCCGCCAAGTGTCCATCGGTGCCAGCACGCCAAAGTCCCACAATCGCCAGCACGATCGATAACAGTGCCACCGTGACGATGGCGTATTCGACCGTCGCTTGGGCAGATTCCTCACGCAGAACGCCATGCATTTCACGATCCCTCCTTTGAGCTTATTGTTTGCGGGACCAGACGCACGGCGCGCAGACGACACGAAGCATCGCCAGCATCCGCGGCAACCGTCACCATATCGACCCAGCCGCGCCCATCGCGCACGATGGCGCCCCATACGTTGCCCTTAATATCGAGATAGCCGCTCAGGGCGAGCTGGGCCGTTGGCACCTCGCGATAGGCACGCATCATATCCGCCGCCGCTTCGGTCATCGGTCGGTCTTCGGACCATGCAAGCCGGACCGCAATCGCGTTGCCCTCAGGCGAATCCGTCGCAGTGCCAGACCGCTTGTCGAGCGTCCGCAGAAAGGTTTGCGCCGTGACAGCGACATCCGAATCGTCCGCATCTCGCATCTCATCTTTTTGAGACGCCACCGCCGAATCTGAGCCCGAATCGAAGGCGGCCCCAGGACGCTGCTGCCGCGCGGCGTTAAGCCCCCAAAGCACCGCCGCTATCGCCACGGTCAGGCAAGCAAACACCAGCAGCACCCCGATGGGGCGCTCGCCCTCTACAGGCTGTTGATGCCCTCGCTGATAGCGTTCCATAGATCTTGGACCTTGCCCTTAAATGCGACGATGGCGATAATCGCGATCACCACGAGCACGCCGACCAAGATGGCATACTCGGTGGTACCCTGTGCACTCTCCTCCTGCAGTAGCTCCCCGGCATGCTGGCGAGCGCGAATTGACTGGCAAACAGCCCAGCTCCAGACCTTGCCAGCAACGTCAGTCATCGTGTTCATGTATTCCTCCCTACATCATCCCGCCTGCTCCCAACAGCGGGCCCAATATGGACAGAAGCAACGCCGGCAAGATGAGTGTGCCGGTGGGAATCAGCAGCTTGACGGGCGCACGCTCGATCTCGCGCTCGACCGCGGCGCGATGAGCCGCACGGATCTCGCGACTTTGAGCGGCCAGTGTCTCGGCAAGTGGGGCACCCAGAGCGAGCGCCTGCCCCACCGTGATGGCAAAGGTCTCGAGCGCTCGCACGTCCAGGTCGCGTGCGGCGGCCAACAACTCGTCCTCACGCGTGCCCACGCCCACCTGCCACGCCATGCAGGCCCGCTCAAGTCGAAGAGCCAGCACTGACCGGCGGTTGGCGCAGAAAATCTCAAGCGCCGCATCAAACGAAAGACCGGCCGAAAGACCCAAGCGCACAACATCGATCATCTCGGACACTTCGCCGAGCGAAACTCGCGCCGGGCCGCCCGCTCCAACCGCGCCCTTCACTCGCGCGGTCAGGGCATCGACCACCGAGCGACCCGCGGCAGCGACCCGCACCGCCTCGCGCTTGCAGGCCCCTGCGATCTCGCGCGCATCCGCCCGATCCAAACCCGTCGCGACAAATACACTCAGGGCACACAGGCAAGCCACAACTGCAACCGGGGCGCTCATAGCTCCACCCGCATAATGCGCCGGATAACCACCAGGGCAACGACGTTGAGGGCTAGACCCAGCACCACAGCGCCCGCACCGGCAGGCGTCGCAAGACCGCGACGAAAATCTGCCGAAAGCAGCGCCAACACCGCGCACATGCCCGCCGGCATCGCCGCGACCATGTGTGCCGACATACGCGCCTGTGACGTCTTAACATCCAGGCGGCGCTTGAGCTCAATGCGCTCCCCTACCATGCTCGACGCCTCGGACAGCAAGTCGGCAAGCGGAGCGCCGGTGCGCTGTGACACCTTAAGCGCCAAGGTCACAAGCGAAAGACCGGGGGCGTCGATGCGCACGAGCAAGTCATCGAGCGCGTCGGTCGCCGAGATACCGCAATCGATCGCCGCCGCCACCCGCAAAAACTCGGTATGCACCGGTTCTTGCGCATGAGCGCCCACAAAGCGCATGCCCTGGGCCAGCGAATGTCCCGAGGCAAGCGACATGGAAAGTGCGGTAAACGCCTCGGGCATGGCCTCTTCTGCATCGTGTTGCTCGCGCCGGCTCTCAAAGCCATCCCGAGCGGCGCCAGCGGCAATCGGAGCAACAAGTCCCAAGGCAAACCCGAGGGGCGATAACGACACCATCGTTAGTAAAACGCAGCAGACACCGCTCGATAGCAGCAGAAACGCCAAACGCTCCGAAGCATCTTCGATCACGAGGCCAAGGCGACGCGCCGGAGCCAGCGATGCCCACGAACGGGCAATCTTTTTCAGCAGATCGTTTTCCACCAGCTCACGCGGCAGCTTCTCTGCCACCGTCTCGAGCGCCTGACGCGCCAGCTCCGCCGGCGGTACCTGCGGCACACGAGGTTCCGCCCCGCACGCCGTCGCGACAGAAAACCCTGCCAAACCCCCTACGACGAGGGGCACAGCGACCTCCATTCGTCCACCTCCTCTTGTGTGAGCGTCCCCGACCGCAGGCCTTCTGCGATAAACGGCGGCTCGCGGTCAAGCGTCCAGGTGCGCTCGGCGGCATCGAAAGTCACATAGCGCTCGAGCTCTACGCCGCCCGACGCGGCGCGACGCACCCCCGAATACGAGGAGACGAAGCGCCTGCCATCGGCGTGGCGCTCGGACATCACGATGCCGTCGAGCGCCATGGCAATCTGCTCCTCGATGAGCTCGCTCGGCAGATCGATGCCATAACGTGCAAGCAACGTCAGACGCACCACGGTCTCCTGCTCGGAACCCGCATGAAGCGTGGTGAGCGACCCGTCGTGGCCCGTGTTCATGGCCTGCAACATGTCGCAGCACTCGGCACCGCGCACCTCGCCCACCACGATGCGGTCGGGGCGCATGCGCAGGGCATTGGTCACCAGGTCGCGGATCGTCACCGCGCCCTCGCCCTCAATTGAAGCCTCGCGCGCCTCTAGACGCACCACGTGCGGATGATGCGCAAACTTGAGCTCGGCAGAGTCCTCGATCGTCACGATGCGCTCGCCGGTGGAAATCTCACATGACAACGCGTTGAGCAGGGTGGTCTTACCAGATCCCGTGCCTCCCGCAACCGCCAGGTCCTGTCGCAGCGACACCGCGCACGACAACAGCTGCGCATACCAAAGCGGCAGCGACCCCAGCCCCACAAGCTCGTCCAGCGAGCAGATGCGGTCCGAGAACTTTCGGATGGTGAGAATCGGTCCGTCAATCGCCACAGGCGGAATCACCGCGTTGACGCGATAGCCCGTTTTGAGGCGGGCGTTGACGATGGGGCTGCGCTCGTCGATACGGCGGCCAAGTGGCGAGATGATGCGGTCGATAAGCACACGGATCTGCTCATCATCCTCAAACGCATGCTCGATGGGGTGCAAGACGCCGCCGCGTTCAAAGAAAGCCGAGCGGCAGCCGTTAATCATGATCTCGGTAACGGTGTCGTCCTCGATGAGCGGCTGCAACGGCCCCAAGCCCACCACGTCATCCAAAATCTCGTCGATGATGGTCTCGCGCTCGGACGTCGCGAGATCAGTCGGCTCCTCAACATTGAGCGCCGCCTCCACCGCGGGACGCAATTCCGAGCGGGCAAGTGCCGGGTCGATATAGGCGCTGATACGCGCCACTTCGTCGTAACCCATGCGGTCCATCACGGCGCGCTTGGTGCGTCGTTTCACCGCGCGGCGACGCCCCGCATCTACAGGCGCTGCCCCCGCTGCAGCGCCGGCAGCCTTAATCCTTGTTTGCAGGCTCATCGCTGATCACCCTCGCGCGACCAGGGAAGGCGGATACGCGGGCGTTCGGTGCGCGTTGCACGGTCGGCGACCATATCGCTCCAAGGGCCGACGGCGCACCCCAGTTCCACGAGCATCTCGCGCGTGGCCTCGCGCACGCTGGTCGCAAAAGCGCTGGTCTGCCCCACTGCCTCGTCAGCGCGCCCAAACGCCATGAGCGCGGCGAGATCCTGCCCGCCATCGGCGATACGAATCTTGGAGCTCAACGCACAGGCAATCTCAAAGCGCATGGCGACGTCCTCGTCTGCCCCGCGCGCGCCAAACCGGTTGAATACAGCGCTCATGCGCGTGCGCGGCACACCTACTCGACTTGCCAGTTCAATGACGCGCGACGCCGATGTCGCGGACGACACCGCAGCATCGCCAACGATCAAGCAACGGTCGCTCGCCGCCACCGCAGCCGCCACGGCGTCGCCCCAAAAGACCGAGGTATCGATAAAGACCACGTCGGATTCGCGACGCAGAACATCAAGCAGTAGCTCCACCGGACGTGCCATGAGCTCGGCTTGCTCGGGCGCCGCGACGGGACCCCAGAGCGTAACGCCCGGCGCCACGCGCATCGATGCGGCCACGATATCCGGCTCGGCAAGCGCGCCCGCCACCGACGGCTCGATAAGTGCCGCCATATCGCGCGGAGCATCGACGCCTAACAAGTCGTAAAGGTTTCCAAACATCAGGTCCAGGTCGAGCACGGCGGCACGCAAGCCCAACAGCGACGATGTGTGTGCCATGGTGGCAACGATCGTCGACTTGCCGCAACCGCCCGAACCCGAAATGGCGCAGATGACCGGAGCTCGATGCTGCGGAGCGGCAGCGTCTGCCGGCGGCATCGGAGGCGGCGGGGCGGGCGTCGGCGACAGCGTCCCCGTCTCCCCCGCCGCAACCACACGCTGCGTCCAAGCCGGCATGGCAGCTTGTTCGGTCTGCAAGGCAGGCTCGTTCTGTGCAATCTGCTCATGCTGCATCAGCGACAACTCGCCGCACCCGGCAAAGCCCTCAACTTCGTCGAGTTCATCCGCCAGATTCACGCCGTGCACGTATCCCATATCTACAGCCGGGGAGTCGCCAGCATGCTGTGCCGGCCCTCCAGCGTCATCGTATACAAGGGGGTTCCGGGGGCGCCGACCATGCTCGGCTTCCGCTTTTCCATAATCATCAACACGCGGGCCTCTTGTAGCGCGAGGCGCCCCGGGTTCCCTATCAACAAAAGCATCGGGCTCAATCGTCATGCGCCGATCGGAATCAACCGCTCCCTCGCCCGCGCGCCCGTTGCCGCATATACTGTGCGCAGCGATGACCTCGGTCGCCCCCGCGCGAAACAGTCCCTCGATATCCGACGGATCGAGCGCTTCTATCAACACGACCACGCGACTCACGCGGCCTTCGGCCGTCAGGCGCGCAACAGTCTTGCGCACATCTTCGATATCAAACAGAGACGCCGCGATGATGGCAGCCCCGCGGCGCGACGGAAACGCCCGCGCCATGGAAACCAGCCCGTCCAGGTCACCCACGCGAAGCACCTGTGCACCCGCATCACGGCCCTCGACTTCCTGCTGCAACAGCCCGTAATCGCCGCACGCGCAGCACGCAAGCCAGATCGCCTTCATCACTCGTCGCCTCCGCTCTTTTTGCCGCGCGCCGTGGCGGGAATCGTCAAGCTGACCGTTCCCTTGCCCGAGGCTCCCAGCAGTTCCTTGACGTCTTCGGGGTCAGCCGCCAGCGTCACCCATTCGATCTTGCCCTCGCGCGTGGCACCGGAATTCTCACTGGTATCGATCACGTGCGCGCCGCACAGTCGATCGGTTACGCCATCTTTTTGCACGTACACGTCCACATAGCTGCCCACGCCCGTGGCACCGCCGACCGAGTGCTCGGCATCGACCGCCACCGAAACGGCGACCTTGCCCTTAGGCACCTCGAGCTTGTGGCTCTCGGCCTTGGTGTAGACATTGCAGATCACGGCGTTTTTGGGAATACGCGAAGTCGTCACGTCGCCGCGCACCTGGCGCAGCTCGGTCGCCGCGTCACGCGGCAGCAGGCTCGTCAGCCATTCCTGGGTTATGACATTGGTCTCATCGAGGGTCTCGCCCACATCGATATCGCGCGCCGCGACGCATACCTCGACGCGATCGCCACCGTACTTGGCCAAGGTCTCAGCCTGGACCTGTTCGGCTTGCGAGCGGATCGACGAGCCGTAAACCATGCAGAGCAGAGCAGCGAGCACGCCCGCGACCAGACTGATGGCGATGCGCTTGCTCTTGTTCACGGCCGCTCCTCTCATGGCAGTGCCGGGCGAATGCCCGTACCACCATTGTCTGGGCGGTCAGAGTGCAAAGCGGCGCAATCGCGATCTTGGTTTTCGATGTCAAACCAATCGCCGACCAAAAGCTGACCAGCCCGTCAAGCTCATGGCAAGGTTTTGGTCAGCACGTCAGCAAACTGCATGTTTCGAGGCTTTTCCGCAGCAAAAAAGCCGTCTCCCGAACAGTTGGGAGACGGCTGTCATAGGAAAAATCAATTACAGATGAACATCGGGATCGAGTATTTGAGCGCTCACGCGCATGGATGACGCCAGGTTTTGGAACGTTTCCAGCCGCAGGCTGTCGATCTGCCCGGCGTCCTCGGCCTCGCGAACGGCGCAGCCCGGCTCATGGGTATGTGTGCAATCGCCAAACCGGCACGCGCGCGATGCCTCGACAATCTCGGGGAAGGCGCGCGCCAGACCCCGCTCGTGACCCACGAGCGGTAGACTGCGCAGGCCCGGGGCATCGGCGATCACGCCGGCGTCGCCCGGCAGCGCCACCATCACGCGCGCGACGGTAGTGTGACGGCCCTGGTCGTCGCGTTCGCGCACACCGCCGGTCGCCAACGTATCGTGGCCCAGCAGTGCATTGAGCAGCGTCGACTTGCCGGCACCCGACTCACCCAGGATCATGGCGCAGCTCCCGGCAGGCACGCAGGCACGGACCTCGTCCAGGCCGCGGCCCTCGGCAGAAGACGTCACGATCACGCGCACGTCCGGACCCACCAGGCGGCGCACGCGGTCCAGATCGCGCTCGAGCTCCTCGGCATCGCAGCGGTCAGCTTTGGTAAGCACCACCACCGGCTCGGCATCGCAGTCAAGCGCCAACACCAGCGAGCGCGCCACGCGGTCGAGCAGCACCTCACCGGCACCGAGCGCCTGCACGATTAGCACGCTATCCACGTTGGAGCAGAGCACCTGGCGCTCTCCACGGGCACGGCCGCGCCAACGCTCAAAGCTCGTACGGCGCGGCAGCACGCACTCAATCACGCCCATATCGTGCCCGGGAGCGCGGCGCACCGCCACACGGTCGCCCACGGCAGGCAGCAGGACCTCGTCCTCGCCGCGCGACTTGGCAAACCCCACCGCATGCTCGGCGCGGAAGGTATCGTCGGCAGTCGCCACCAGCGGAAACCCGCGATCCAAGCGCACCACGGCACCCAGCCGCATCTGCTCGGGCTCCTCAGCATGTGCGCAAAAGTCGTCAAATGCCGCCTGCTGAGCCCCATCGACCGGCAGGTCATCAAACGCCGGAACGTCCTGCAGCGCGTCAAGCCCCGGTACGCTCGCCAACAACTCCTCGGCAGACGCGGGGGCCTCGGTCGCAAGCTTCCGACGACGATCGCGCTTAGCCCGCGCCCCCGTCGTCTTTTTCTTCGCTTTAGCCTTAGCCTTGCCCACAAGCGCCTCCCAGCACCATAAATCACAACTGAGCAGGTATTTTAAATCAAAAAGAGCTGACCGGGCAAAGCCCGACCAGCTCACAAACTTTCCCTCAGCCCTTTTCATCCGCACGGAAGAAAAGCCAGCAAGGATACCGCAGGGCCCGCCCCGGAAGCCCTTTCTCCCGAACGATCCCGCAGCGCGAAGCGCGAGGACCAGTGAGGGAGAAAGGGCGTGGGGCGGGCCCGGACGAGTACGCTACTCTTTCTCCACAGCGCGCATGATCGCCTTGTAGATCTCCATCAGCGGGATAATCAGGAAGGCCAGGCCCAAAGCGGCAAGAACGCCCTTGAGCTCAAGCGTCACAGGGCCGAAGAACATCTCGGCAAGCGTCGGCTGCACGGTCACGATCACCGTCAGCACCAGTGCCAGCGCGGCGGAAGCCCACAGCCACTTGTTCTGCTTCTTCATGGTGAACAGCGACGCACGACGGCTGCGCATATTGAAGCAGTGGAAAATCTCGACCATGTTGAGCGTGATGAACGCCATCATCACGCCTTCCTCGTCGGCATTGCCGGCGATCATATCGGCGATGTGGATGTAGCCCATGTCAAAGTACACGCCCACAAAGAAGCTCGCCAGCACCAGCACGGTGATGATCAGGCCCTGGACCACGCAGTCCAGACCCATATGTCCGGCAAAGACGCCGTCCTTGGCGTTGCGCGGCTTGCGCTTCATGATGTCGCCCTCGGCATCCTCCATGCCCAGCGCGAGCGCGGGGAAACAGTCGGTGACCAGGTTCACCCACAGCAGCTGCACCGGCTGGAAGATGGTAAAGCCGATGAGCGTGGCGATAAACACCGAGAAGACCTCGGCAAGGTTGGCCGAAAGCAGGAACTGGATGACCTTGCGGATGTTGTCGTAGATGCGACGGCCCTCTTCGCAGGCACCGATGATGGTGGCGAAATTGTCGTCGGCAAGCACCATGTCGGCGACGTTCTTGGTGACATCGGTACCGGTGATGCCCATGCCAACGCCGATGTCGGCGCGCTTGATGGACGGGGCGTCGTTGACGCCGTCGCCCGTCATGGCCACGATCTGGTCGCGCGACTTCCAAGCCTCGACGATGCGGGTCTTGTGCTCGGGCTGGACGCGGGCGTACACGCCGTAGTCCTCGATGTGCGCGTCGAGCTCCTCGTCGCTCATGCGATCGAGGTCGGCACCGGTGATGGCATGGCTGCGATCGGTGACGATGCCCAGCTGCTTGGCGATGGCCACGGCGGTGTCGATGTGGTCGCCCGTAATCATGACGGTGCGGATACCGGCGTCGTGCGCCTCGCGGATGGCGTCGGCGACCTCGGGGCGGACCGGGTCAATCATGCCGGACAGGCCGCAGAAGACCAGGTCATGCTCGAGCGCGGCGGGGCTGCAGTCGGCCGGGACCTCGGTGTAGGTGCGGCTCGCCAGCGCCAGCACGCGCAGGGCCTCGTCGGCCATGGCCTTGTTGGCGGCCACGAGCTCGGCGCGACGCTCCTCGGTCAGGGGGACGACCTTGTCTCCCTCGTAGATATGGGTACACAGGCCGATCACCACGTCGGGCGCGCCCTTGGTGTACTGCTCGTACTCGCCGTCCAGGGTCTCGACGACCACGGACATCATCTTGCGGCCCGAGTCAAACGGGGCCTCGCCCACGCGCGGATGCTCGGCAGTCAGGCCAGTGAGCCCCGCCTTGCCGGCATCGTTGACGAGCGCACACTCGGTCGGCTCACCCACAGCCTCGCCCAGTTCCTCGTCCCACTGGGCGTCGGAGCACAGCGCCATGCCGGCCAGGAACTTCTCCTTAGGCGCAGCGAGCTCGTGCTTGACGACGGTCATCTTGTTCTGGGTGAGGGTACCGGTCTTGTCGGAGCAGATGGTCTGTGTGCAGCCAAGGGTCTCGACGGCGGAAAGCTTGCGGATGATTGCCTGGCGCTTGGCCATCTTGGTCACGCCAAGCGACAGCACGATGGTCACGACGGCGACCAGGCCCTCGGGGATGGCAGCGACGGCAAGCGAGACGGCAACCATAAAGGTATCGAGCAGGGCGGTCGGGTCGGTGAGGACGTTGCCCACGCCGTGGCGGATGATGTCGACGCCAAAGATGACGACGCAGATGACGATAACCATGATGGTGAGGATGCGGCTGAGCTCGGCAAGCTTCACCTGCAGCGGCGTGAGCTCTTCCTTGGCCTCGGCCAGGGCGCCGGCGATCTTACCCATCTCGGTGTTCATGCCGGTGCCGACCACGACGGCGCGGCCACGGCCGTATACCACGGTGGAACCCATGTAGCACATGTTCTTGCGGTCGCCGAGCGGCACGTCGTCGGTGCCGGCGGCGAGCTCGATCACGTTGGCATGCTTCTCGACGGGTACGGACTCGCCGGTAAGGGCGGCCTCCTCGATCTTCATCGTGGCGCTCTCGAGCACGCGGCAGTCGGCCGGGACGGAGTCGCCTGCCTCGAGCATGATCACATCGCCGGGCACGAGCTCGGCGCTCGGCAGGTGCACGAGCTTGCCGTCGCGCAGAACCTTGGACTGCGCGGCGCTCATCTCCTGCAGGGCCTCGAGAGCTTCCTCGCTCTTGGCCTCCTGAACCACGCCCAGCACCGAGTTGACGATAACGACGAACATGATGATGGCGACATCGGCAAAGTCCGCCTCGCCCTTAACCATGCCCGTGAGCGCGCTGATGACGGCGGCAACGATCAGCATGATGACCATGGGGTCGGCCATCTGCTCAAAGAAGCGCTTCCACAACGGTGTCTTCTCGGCTTCCTCGAGCTTGTTAGGGCCTGTCTTGGCGAGGCGCGACGACGCCTCGTCGTTGCTCAGGCCGAGGTACTCATCGACACCTTGGTCGCTGAGTACCTCCGCCGCGGCGGACAGGTATTCCTTTTGCATATAGAGTCCCCTCCTGGGATTCGGGCCACTCAGCAGATTGATGCCCGATCATAATTCCCAGGAGAAGGGCAAGGGCTCATCAAGGCTGCCGTGCTGAGCGGCAGTTGATAATGGAGCTATGGTACCCCAAAGCGGCGCGTCTAGCCAAAACATTCCAATTGGAAACACGGCTCGAGTGCAACGATGCAGACCGTGTGATGCTCAACATTGATAAAACGTTTTTTCTTCGGCGCATCGTCAAACTGAAATATCGCCCAGATAGCAGCGGTCAGAACGGTTGGTAAAGATTTTTCATATACCGTTTTTACCGCAAAAAATGAACTTCTAATTCGGCATACGGTCGATTTTTGGGGGTATTCGGTCGGCATTTCGTTATAATCATCTCAGTTTTATTTCTTATGGTTTATCTATCAGCGCAAGACGATGTCAGATGGAGGTCTGAATGTACAAGCGCACCAAGATTGTATGCACCATGGGTCCCGCCTGCGATAGCGACGAGACCATCCGTGAGATGATCAAGGCGGGCATGAACGTCGCCCGTTTTAACTTCTCGCACGGATCCTACGACGAGCACCACGGTCGCATCGAGCGCGTCCGTCGTATTTCCAAGGAGCTCGGTCTGCCCGTCGGCATCCTGCTCGACACCAAGGGCCCCGAGGTCCGCACCGGCCTTCTGGTCGACGGCAAGAAGGTCGCCGTCAAGACCGGCGACAAGATTGTCGTCACCGCTCAGCCCACGTCCGAGGATTTCCACGGCACCTCTGAGCACATCTCCCTCGACTACCTGGCTCTGCCCTCCGAGGTCGAGAAGGGCTCCCTTATCCTGATCGACGACGGCCTGGTTGCCCTCGAGGTCGAGTCCGTCGACGGCCAGGACATGACCTGCGTCGTCAAGAACGACGGCCTGATCGGCGAGCGCAAGGGCATCAACATGCCCAACGTCAACATCTCGCTGCCCGCCATCACCGAGCGCGATCGTCAGGACATCCTCTTTGGCCTGACCGAGAACATCGACTACATCGCCGCTTCCTTCATCCGTGACGGTGAGTCCGTCCGCGGCATCCGCGAGCTTTGCCGCGAGAACGGTGGCGAGCACGTGACGATCTTCCCGAAGATCGAATGCGCCCTGGGCGTCGAGAACTTCGACGAGATCCTCGAGGCTTCCGACGGCATCATGGTCGCCCGTGGCGACCTGGGCATCGAGATCAAGCCCGAGCTCGTTCCGCACATCCAGAAGGAGATCATCGCCAAGTGCAACGCGGCCTACAAGCCCGTTATCACCGCTACGCAGATGCTCGACTCCATGCAGCAGAACCCGCGCCCGACGCGCGCCGAGGTTGCCGACGTTGCTAACGCCATCTACGACGGCACCGACGCCGTTATGCTCTCTGGCGAGTCCGCTGCCGGTAAGTACCCGGTCGAGGCCGTTAAGATGCAGGCCAGCATTGCTCTCGAGACCGAGAAGTACCTCCCGGCTCACGCTCCGCTCGAGGTTCCGGCTGACGCTCACGGCACCCGCGTCGTCAACAACGTTGTGGGTATGTCCGCTGTGAACATGGCCACCACCGTTGGCGCCAAGTGCATCACCGTGCCGACGACCACCGGTCGTACCGCTCGCCTGATTTCGCACTTCCGTCCCAACATGCCGATCTGCGCGTTCTCCCGCCACGAGTGGGCCGTCCAGCAGATGATCATGTACTGGGGCGTTATCCCGCATCAGGCCGAGATTACCCAGGGCACCGTCAACGGCACGATCGTCAAGGCGATCGAGACCGCTAAGGAGCTCGGCTACGTCGAGGCCGGCGATCTGACCGTCGCTACCGCCGGCGATCCCCGCATGAGCGTCCAGCTCGAGGACAAGGTCTCCTCGACCAACGTCGCATACGTCGCTCAGGTGCGCTAAATCGTACTTGCAAGCAGATTTGCATTGCAAAGGGCCCGGAAGGCATTGCCTTCCGGGCTTTTTTAAGACCTTCTTCATATGCCGCCTCATCGATTTGCGTTCAGTCGCAAGCCTCTCCGATGCCGAGCGCACCACCGAAGACGCCTGCGACGGGAGCCGTTGGTCAATTGGGATGAACTGTTCACCGTCAAGCCGGCCGGCTAGCAGCTAGCGATCAGGGGGACTGCGGGGACGTCAGAAGCGGCAACGCGAGCCGCAAAGCCCGCCTCGGTCAGCTCGATGACCTCGGTAAACGTTGCGTCGAAGAATTTCTCGGTCAGCAGGCGGTATGGCGGATGGTCGGGCTCGCCGGGGTTTTCGCGCACGATCTCGTGCATAACGCCGATGGTCTTGAGCACATACTCCTTATGGATGGGATACTGCCCAAAACGCGTCGCCGCAGTATACAGGCGATCGGTCGCGCGCGGAATCGAAACAATGCCGAGCGTCTTGCCGAACCAGTCAAAGTCGCCTTGCTTTTTAATGCGGAACTCCTCGCACGGCTTGCCGCCGTGCGCCTCCAGGTACTGATTCACGCGCGTATTCCATACGGTATCGGCCACCAGATGCGACCAGACACCCAGTGTCAAATCGAGCAACGACTGCGCCACATCTTCGGACGCAAGCGAGAACTCACGAGCGCCGGGACCGACAACCG
Source organism: Collinsella sp. (assembly GCA_031296755.1). GTDB lineage: Bacteria > Actinomycetota > Coriobacteriia > Coriobacteriales > Coriobacteriaceae > Collinsella. The sequence goes on along the minus strand of JAUMMZ010000016.1, from coordinate 777 downwards.
GCTCAGCATCCCTGTAGCGCTGGGGATAGTGCACGCGATTCAGTCGCTCGCGCTCCTCGATAATCGAGGTCGCCGCGGCTGGCGCACCGGTGGGCGAACTTTTAAGCAACGGTGCCACATAGGTATCCCAGAACTCGTGCTCACGCGGCTTAGGGATAGGCTCGGGCTTGGCAAAGTGCGTAATGCGGTACGGGATGGGATCGGCGATGCCAGGGACCATATAGCCCACGAAAATATCCGGAACCACGCAGCCAAACAAAAAGGCATTGCGGTCGCGCACGCTATTGGCAAGTGCACCGGTGCGCTCCAGCAAACGCTCCGTCTGAGCGATATGAATGTTCCAACTTGGCATAGCCACCCCCATAAAAAACCTGGATAACTATACCATCACGGCAAAGCCGCGCGGGCGGCTACGCACGCTCTACGCAGCAACTAGTCCGTAGTACCGCTTTCGGTTCCATACGACGGCGAAGGCGTCTCGACCACATGGTGATATCGATCGATATAGATTGCACGGGCACCCAGGCGTCGCACCAAATCCTGGTGATGCGTGCTCATCAAGACCGTCTTACCCGCCGCGACGTAGGCCAGCAAGAAGTTGACCACGATGTCGCATGAATCCTCGTCGAGCCCATTGGTGGGCTCATCGAGCACTAGGATATCGGGGTTCATCGATACAACTGCCGCCAGCGCCACACGCTTCTTTTGCCCGCCCGAGAGCTGATAGGGAGAGGCGTCGGCAAGGTCGGCAACCTGGAACAGCCCCATGGCATCGCG
>JAUMMZ010000015.1 GCA_031296755.1 Collinsella sp. | reverse complement strand
CCGCAATCCCCGCCACGTCACAAACCACCTACGCCCACTCCGCCACGGCAACCCAAAACGGCGTCACCTTCACCGTCTCGTGGAACGACGCCCCGGCGGGCACCGCGACGACCTTCCACGTAACCCAAACCAACGGCTCGTCCCAGGCCAAGGCGCGCATGGACGTGCCCACCTACTGGGACGGCGGCAGCCATGAAAGCGTCTGCGACCCGTCGCGCCCGGCATGGGGCAGCTACTACAGCCTGGGCACCGCGGGCCACGACTTTACCTTTAACTTCACGGCATCGGGCACGTACCGCATCTACTTCTACTTTATGGACAACGACAGATACGACCCCCAAAACGACAAGGGGATCTACTACCTGCGCACCACGGCGGAGGTGACCGTAAACGACGCCGCCCGCCCAAGCGTCACACAGGTCGTCAACAACGCCGTGGCCCAGTGCAGGCAACTGACAAACGCTCGGAATACGACATGGCGCTTTGGCTCCACGACTGGACGCTCGACCAGCTGGAGTACGACCACAGCCTCAACTGGTGCTCGGCCGAAAGCGGCCTCACGCGCCACCAAGGCACCTGCGAGAGCTACCAGCGCATCTACTCCAAGCTCCTTGACGCCGCGGGCATCGCCAACGGCCGCATCACCGGCAACGGCCACACCTGGAACGCCGTAAAGATCGACAGCAAATGGTGCCAGATGGACCCAACCTGGGATGACACCAGCGACAACTGGTACGGGGACCTGGACCAGCGCCATCTGTACTTTGGCCTGGCCGACGAGCTCATGGCAATCGCCCACTCCGACCACATGGCTAACTACCAAAAAGACGGCTACGCCCACCACTCGACCGACCTGTCTAACAATTACTTTGTACGAACTGGCAAGGCCGATGAATGGGCAGAGAAGTATGCCGATCGCATTCAGCAGCACCTAGATGCCTTTCAAAGCAGATAGTTAATTGAATGCGCCAACGAATACACCATTACAGTTTGGAACGCCCGAACAGTCCTATGTTTAGAATCACCAAAGTGCGAACACTAGAGCTTTAACTAACATCCACCCGAAATCGTCGATACGAGACACAGGCAGTCCAATCAATTAAACAAGTGAATTGAAATTAAAGACCTTAGTTGACTCAACCGGGAAAAACGATCTGATATCGATTTCTCGTCTTCTGCAGCCACATTTGCAACCTCATAGAAACGTCTGGCCAAATCACGACGTCGTTTCTGATAAGCCCTGGCAGCCACCGTAGAACGATCGGGTAAACCATAGTCGAAAATATAAAGCCTGCATGCCGAATCTGACAACCTATCAGCCACTTGTCGCCAAATGTAACCATCGCTTTCTCCCAAGCTGCAGCCATATATACAAATGCTATCGGCTTTAGCTATCAGCTCACTCATCTCAGCGGTTTTCGTATTGCCATAAATTCCGTAGTTCTTTTTTTCTTTAACCCAAAGCTCTTGAAAATCCACCTTAGAGGAATAAACGGGAGATGTAATCTGATCAGAATCTGAAACGCCAAATATAATATTGGTAGCAGTGCCCCCATCATTGATTTCTCCATGAAGATGAAGAAGCGTGCCTTGATAAAAGAACTTAGGCGTAGTACCGACAATCAACTTACCAAAGGGCTGGTCTTTCCCAATCTCATCCCAAAAACGATTGACGGTATTCGTATAGTTTAAAACCAGAACGTGCACAGTCACGTCTTCAGAAGTCGACATCAAAGCGGGGAGCCCTTTTAATACGTCAACAGCAGTGAGTCTCGTATAGAAGCTGCTAATTGATGCTCGAAATTCCTGAACTGCCTCCTGAGGAAGCTCGACAGGCATACGGCTGGACTCTCTAAATACGTAATCTAAAAACTCATCTTGAATATTCTCAAACGTCTCATGAAATAATTCTTCGTCGTCTTCATAAAACGCTGATGCTCTGCCTAGAAGATTTTCCAAATCACACCAAAGTTCAGACGCTCGTTCTGGGCTGAATCCCTCAACTCTTTTTACAAGCTCATCCCTATATTTGTTCTGAACGCCATCTTTAAAATAGCGATTCTTCAAAAAAGAACGGTAATCAGTTGCGAGACCAAGGTTCCGATCAAATCCATTCCCAATGATCCAAAGAAGATTTAGCATTCAATACCGTCCGATTTAATAACAGAGATTAGTTTTACTGCGCAGTACACCATGCAATATAACGCATGAAGGGCTCTGCCATCAGCGAGCCCTTCATGCACCATCGGTTCATTCTGATCGTATAACTGGATGTTAAAGCATGGACATGTACCCCTTAAGCTCCTCCTCCCAGTCGGGCATGTGGAAGCCACTGGTCTCGAGCTTGGACAGGTCGAGCGCGGAGTGGGCCGGGCGCGGTGCGATGGGGCCCGCGGCGTTCGAATAGTAGTCGGCTGTGCTGACCGGAACGACCCTCTCCCCGTTGCCGTTGGCGGCCTCGAAGACGGCGCGGGCGATGTCCGCCCAGGACTTCACGGCGCCGGAGCCCGTGCAGTCGTAGGTTCCGTAGGGGGCGTGCGTGCCCAGCACGTGGAAGATGGCCTCGGCCATGTCGCGCGTGAAGGTCAGGCGGCCCAGCTGGTCGTCCACGACCGTGACCTGCGTGAGCCCGTCCTCCGGGTCGGCGACGCGGTCGGAGAGCGCCTTCATCGTCTTCACGAAGTTGTGTCCCTCGCCGATGACCCAGGAGCTGCGCATGATGTAGTGGCGCGGGCAGCCGGCCACGGCGATGTCGCCGGCCGCCTTGGTCTGGCCGTAGACGGAAAGCGGGCTGAGGGGCTCGTCCTCGGTATGGACCTCGGCGGTGCCGTCGAAGACGTAGTCGCTGGACACGTGCACGAGCGTGATCCCGTGCCCGGCGCAGGTGCGGGCGAGGAGGGCGGGGCCGGTCGCGTTGGCCTTCCAGGCGATGACACGGCCCTCGGGGGTCTCCGCCCTGTCCACGGCGGTGTAGGCGCCGCAGTTGATCACGGTGCCGTAGAGCGACCAGTCGTACTGTGTGTAGGCGTCCGGATCTGACATATCGAAGGTGTCGATGTCGCAGAAGTCGAAGTCCCTGGCGACGCCGCGCTCCTCGGCGAGCGCGCGCACCGCATGGCCCAGCTGGCCGTTGCAGCCGGTGACGAGGGTGCGCTTGGGCGCCATCGGGACGACGTCCTTCAGCATCGGGTGGTTGAGGTCGGCCTCAGAGACGGTGGCCTCATTGAGCGGGATCGGCCACTCGATGGCGAGCTCCGGGTCGGCGAGGTTCACGAAGGTGTAGGTCCTCTTCAATTCCAGCGACCAGTGGGCGTCCACCAGGTAGGTGTAGGCGGTGCCGTCCTCCAGGGCCTGGAAGGAGTTGCCCACGCCGCGCGGCACGTAGATGGCCCTGGACGGGTCGAGCGTGCAGGTGAACACCTTCCCGTAGGTCTCGCTGCCCTCGCGCAGGTCCACCCAGGCGCCGAAGACGCTGCCGCGCGCCACGGAGATGAACTTGTCCCAGGGCTCGGCGTGGATGCCGCGGGTGACGCCGCGGCTGTCGTTGTAGGAGATGTTGTTCTGGACGACCCTGAGGTCAGGGATGCCCAGGGCGGTCATCTTGGCGCGCTGCCAGTTCTCCTTGAACCAGCCGCGCGAGTCGCCGTGGACGGCCAGGTCGACGACCTTGAGGCCCTCTATGCCGGTCTCGGTTACGGAGAGGTCCTTCTCGAATGCGATGTCTGCCATGTGGGAAAAGCTCCTATCGACTATACGGTGGTTGCGGGCGCCCCGGGCGGGCCGCAGGACCATCCCCATGCCCTGCGGTCCGCCCGGGGCGCCCCGCGGTGCGGGATGCCGGGGTTCGGCCTACTGCCCCTGGGCCTTATACCTGGCCTCGGTGGCCTCCTTGGCCGGGCGCCACCAGGACTCGTTGGCGACGTACCAGTCGATGGTGGCCTTGAGGCCCCCGGCGAAGTCGGTGTGCGCCGGCCTCCAGCCCAGCTCGCGCTGGAGCTTCGTGCTGTCGATGGCGTAGCGGCGGTCGTGGCCGGGGCGGTCGGCGACCCAGTCGAAGTCCTCGGGGTCGCGGCCCATGGCCGTGAGGATCATGCGCAGGACGGTGATGTTGTTCTTCTCCCCATTGGCGCCGATGAGGTAGGTCTCCCCCATGCGGCCCTTGGTGAGGATGTCCCACACCGCGGAGCTGTGGTCCTCGGTGTGGATCCAGTCGCGGACGTTCTCGCCCTTCCCGTAGAGCTTGGGGCGGACGCCGTCGATGATGTTCGTGATCTGCCTGGGGATGAACTTCTCCACGTGCTGGTAGGGGCCGTAGTTGTTGGAGCAGTTGGAGATCGTGGTGCGCAGGCCGTAGGTGCGGGTCCAGGCGCGCACGAGCATGTCGGAAGACGCCTTGGTGGAGCTGTACGGCGAAGAGGGCTTATACGGCGTCTCCTCGGTGAACTTGGCGGGGTCGTCGAGCGCCAGGTCGCCGTAGACCTCGTCGGTGGAGACGTGGTGGTAGCGGATACCGTATTTCCTCACGGCCTCCAGCAGGCGGAAGGTGCCCTCCGCGTTCGTGCGCAGGAAGGGCTCGGGGTCGGCGATGGAGTTGTCGTTGTGGGACTCCGCGGCGTAGTGCACGATCGCGTCGTGGCCTGGGACGATGCGGTCCAGCAGCTCCGCGTCGCAGATGTCGCCCACGACGAGCTCCACGCGGTCGGAGGGCAGCCCGGCGATGTTCTCGGGGTTGCCGGCGTAGGTCAGCTTGTCCAGGACGGTAACGTGTACCTCGGGGTGGTTCTTCACCACGTAGTGCACGAAGTTGCTGCCGATGAAGCCGCAGCCGCCCGTGACGATGATGTTCTTAGGTTCAAAAATCTCAGACATGAGGGGTTCCTCCTAGTACTCGCGCGGGCTGTTGACGATCTCGCCGGCGGCGACCTTCTTGAGGTGCTGCCCGTAGACCGACTTCCCGTAGGCCTCGGCGGCCTCCTCCAGCCCGGCGGTCGTGATCCAACCGTTCTCCCAGGCGATCTCCTCGGGCACGGACACGGGAAGGTCCTGGGAGTGCTCCACGGCGCGGACGAACTCCGCGGCCTCGTGGAGTGACTCCATGGTGCCGGTGTCCAGCCACGCGTAGCCGCGGCCCAGGGTGACGACGGACAGCGTCCCCTCCTCCAGGTACATCTGGTTGAGCGTGGTGATCTCCAGCTCGCCGCGCGCGGACGGCTTGACCTCGTGGGCCTTGGCGGCCACGTCGCCCGGGTAGAAGTACAGGCCGGTGACGGCGTAGGAGCTCTTGGGCTCGGCGGGCTTCTCCTCGATGGAGACGGCCCTCCCCTCGCCGTCGAACTCGACGACGCCGAAGCGCTCGGGGTCGTCCACGTGGTAGCCGAAGACCGTGGCGCGGCCCGACTGCGCGTTCTCGACGGCCTTCTTCAGGTGGCGGCTGAGGCCGTTGCCGTAGAAGATGTTGTCGCCGAGCACCAGGGCGCACGGCTCGCCGTTAATGAACTCCTCGCCGATGGTGAAGGCCTGCGCCAGGCCGTCGGGGCTCGGCTGCTCGGCGTAGGAGAGGCTCACGCCGTAGCGCGAGCCGTCCCCGAGCAGGCGCTCGAAGTTGGGCAGGTCGGTCGGGGTGGAGATGACCAAGATGTCCCGGATGCCCGCCAGCATGAGGGTGGACAGCGGGTAGTAGATCATGGGCTTGTCGTAGACCGGCAGCAGCTGCTTGGAGGTCACGAGCGTGAGCGGGTACAGGCGCGTGCCGGACCCGCCGGCGAGGATGATGCCTTTCATATCCTAATCCAATCTAGATGAATGACATTTACTAATGCTTAAGCCTGCTCAAACGCGAGGCAACGTTTTTCAATTCAGAATGATTAAGTAAAAGATAGCCAATATAAACTATCGAATACAGGAGTGCCGCCACTCCACCGGGCATGAGCTCGGTAAATAAGACGAAGGCAACTGTAAGCAAAATCTCCTGAAACGGCCTGGACGAACCCGGAGCACTTAACCTTTCATTTAAATATAGTTCGGACCACAGTGACCTTCCGATAATGCAGATTACAGCGCCACACAGGACAGCATCGAGTGAATCGAGAGCGAGAACACCGAATACCGAAAAGACGGTGCTGCAAATAACGGCAACGATATTCAACTTCAGGAGCAGCTGTTCTTTACGAAGAACCTTGAAATAGGTAGTACAGCAAAGGCTCATCTTCGTATTGAAGACGCATATCGGAAGTAAGAGCGCAAAATATCTAAGACTCTCGGCATATTGAGGAAGCCACGCCCCCAAAAACCAAACCATAGGGAAATAGAACAAAAAGATTGCAGGAAAAATGAGTTCGATGGCATTTCTTATGCCAATGTAAAAACGAACTCTCTCCTCATCAGAACCTGTCCTAAGAGCAGGAAATAAGACCATGCTCGCCTGCGAGACAAAAGTGATAAAGAAATTGACAAGAGAGAGGGAGAACGAAATTTTTGCAAAGGCGACGATACCCCAAAAATGATCGATAAGAAACCTAGATACCCCGAGGATCAGTGTGTCGGCGATGTTCGCAATCATCAGCTTTACGCCGACGATGATACTGCGGATACCGTCCTTAAGCGAGTTGCCAAAAGACACTGATTTAGCACATAGGATATCCCTGCCCATCCAAGAGCAATATATGAGCGCAATAATCTTCGAAACGAGATACGCGTAGACATAGGGATGGTAGTCCGAAACCTTAAATCCAATTAAAACAAGGAGCGGAGCCAGAAACACCAGCCTGTCTAGCATTGTAGAAAACGAAAATAGCTTAGTTTCGTTCATAGCCTGAAAGACAAAGCCCAAATAACTTGTCAGGTTATAGACGACGGTGTAAAGCGCAAAAGACGCGATAACAAATACTCGATTTGCGTCATCGACAAGAGGCAGCGAAACAAAAGTGATGCCGAGGCAAATCACTGCCTGGAAACAAGCACCGAAGATATACTGGGATTTTATTGAGCTCTTATCGATTTCATCACGAGAGAGACCCCCGTTAATCAAGTAGACACCATCATTCAGGCCAAGGTGAAAAAAGCCGGAATAGGTCGTATAAAACATGAACAGCTGCCAGTATCCATAATCAGCAACACCAACGATTTTCGGCACGAGCAGCGACATGACAACACTGACCGATAGAGAAATAAACTGTGCAGCAAACGCAATCATAGTGTTGCGTGCAATAGACGAATAATTCATTCAACCTCGTTTGTTTAAACTAACATCCTTGATTTATTCAGAAATCAAGGATGGGCCTGACTCGCACAAATCTGAATACCGAGCACTCGTTCTACCCAGAACGAGTCCACAGGAAGCAAACAAGATAACCGTTGGCACCCACCAACCAAGCTCACAATAAAATATGAGCTCCGCACAGCATATACAGGAGACGGTAAATAGTACTTGATCGAGTTCGCAACCCGACCTGAACGAACCGATGCCAGCGGAAATTATCAAGAATACAAAGCTACAAATTCCAAGAAAACCATATTCATACAGCATTGCAAGGAAACCATTATCCACCGTTGAAAAACCGCTAATTTCAACCGTCGTGCCCAGCATAGTCACGCGACTACTGCCAAAACCATTTCCAGTAAGCCAAAACAGCGGCCTGCTTAAAAAGCTATGAATAATATAGGCAATGGCTCCGGAACGCTGGCTATATGAAACATCAGTTTCAAGCTCACCAAATCGAGAAGCCACAAAGTTAAACAGTCCAAACTTGTAGAGAATAAAAACGAGTAGCAATACAGCTGGAATTAAAAGGGCAATTAAATTCCATTTAGAATACTCGGGGTTCTTTAGGCGAAAGACCAGGTACACCGATGCTAAAGCAATGAGAATAATCCACGCGCTACGACTCTTTGTCAGAAGCAGAGCGACCAAAAGAACTACAGAGCATAAGAGACGTTTCATCCTGCCCGTCTCCAATTTATAGTTAATTACCACAGCAATAACTATCATTTGGCCAAATACGATTGCATGACCGAAAAAACTACGCAGTCGATACAAGGATGGATTATCAATCGTTACAGTTTGCAGAAAAGAAAAGGAACCATTTGTAACTAGTCGTTGACCTAAAACAATTTCAAGGACAAAGCTAAATAGGCAGGCGAACACCATAACGTTGCGAAGCATAAGCAATGCAGACTCAACCCAGTCATCATTCTTAGCTTTACCGTAAATATAACCAAGAAGAATGCAAAAGAAATACGAGCAGACCGTAAGAAGGGATTCGTTAATGCTTCGGGACGTAAACGCAATAGCAGAAAAGAAAACTATCGCGCCCATAACGACAATGGGAATGGCGTTATTTAAAAACACTTTGTAGAGACGCCCAGAAAGAACTTCTTTGAAAACGAGCAATCCTAGAACAGAAAAAAATAGTCCTTTAACGGGAGAAATGACACTTAAGATTGCGGCGAAAATCAAAATAGTGAATTCATTAGTAAATAGCTCAAGCATTCTAAACACCTACTTACTGTCACAGGAACTGATTAAGGCCTTAAAGTCACCAAGCAGGGAACGATTTGACAGTTCATACTTACGGTATTTTAGAATGGTGCCTAAATCACTTATTTTTAGGCCACCTACGAGCAAGTGCAAACGGGCATTTAAAACAGAACCGTAATGCTCTATATGCGCAGAAGATATACGATAATCGCCAGGATTACTACTGCAGTATTCTTCTAAAACCTTAGAAAATCTCAAGCACATCCCTATCTCAGCAACACGAGATTTCCTGTCAATATGTCGCATCTCAGTTGCATTAGAGTCATGCCTACGGAACCGAATCAAGGGCTGATTTAGAAGTCTGAGGGTCCCCTTCAGTAATGAGAAGCGCCATAACATACCGTCATGAGCAAAATCATCCTGCCAATATGGCATGATTTCCCTTATAAAACTCGATTTTACGGCATACGAACATCCAGGGCGCCGTACCGACATAAACTTGCTATCGAAAACCGGGGCCTCCAAATCGTCCAGAGGTTTGGAATCATCGGCAGCACCATAGACTGTTACTTTTTTACCGCCGCTCTCATAAAACGGCTCGACGGCGCAGCTGAGAACGTCGATAGAGGGGTCCTTCTCGAGGATTGAGGACATCACAGCGATTTTATCGGGTTCCCAGATATCATCCTGGTCGCACGGGAAGACGATTCCATCGTCTATAGATGCAAGGTCGAGAAGCCGCTTAAAGCTCTTGCGCCAGCCGAAATTAGAGCGATTCTTGTTGATGGTCCAATTACCGAGTCCGTGTTCCTCGATATATTTGACAATGAGATCGAACGACCCGTCTGTCGAGCAATCATCCGCAATCAGCACTCGGTCCGGAGACACTGTCTGAAGTCTTAAGCTATCTAGCTGCTCAGTAAGATATCGCGTGCCGTTGTAAACTGACATCACAACCGTAACCATTAAAAACCTTCATCCAATTAAAGCTTAGCCATTAGCTGATCGTAAATACCGATAAGACGTTCTACATACGCGGTCTTTTCGAGGCAGCTGAAGTCCGCCTTCTCAACCGCCCCCCTGTAACGCGAGTAAACATCGGGATCGAGCATATTGACCATTGCGGCGGATAGCGACTCGGCATTGCCCGCGCTGAAGACCTCGCCGAGACCTTTCGACCTCACAAAGGAGGCAGCGTCGCCGACATCAGAGACGATGCACGGCAGACCGGCAGCGATCATGGCCTCATAGGCGACAAGCCCGAACGTCTCTCGACAAACCGAGGGCATAACGATTGCACGTGACCGCGTCATGACGGAAAGCACCTTGTCATGGGGCAGCGCGCCCATGAATTTGATATCCGGATAACTGTCCGACAGCCTCTTCAATTCGGTACCGTCACCGATGACGATAGCGTCCACACCGGCCCTACTGGCGGCTTCGCAAAATAAATCGCAGCCCTTTTCAGGGCTCAGGCGACCAACGAATAGGTAAGCCTCGCAATCTGCATCAAACCCATGCTGGAATTTGTCCGCATCGACGTAATTTAAACAGTCGAATCGCTCGGCATCCCATGTTAGATAGGGCTCAATCAACCGACGACTGGAATCTGAAACGAAGGCGACAGCCGGGCGCAGCGCTCTCAAAACATATCCCTGCACGGAAAAGCGAACGGATCGATACAGTTTTTGGATATATGAGCGCTTGTCACAGTTGTGCAGCAGGCACTTCGGAGAACCGGGGGCAATTCCGCAGTTGCAATGATTAACATAATCGTAGAGTCCACCGTTGGAACAAACGAGGAAGTACTCATGGGCTGTGATCAGGCACTTGAACCCCCGTCGCCCTATGGCCGTGAATATCGAGGGAGAAAGGGAGTGCGTCCAAGAGTGAACGTGGACGACCGTCGTCTTCGGATCGAGCTGCTTCAGTAGATCATCCAGCGCCGTTTCCGAGCGCCTGTTCCAGATACCCTGAGCAGCGCCGGAGACGCCCCCGTTCAGGACGTCGTTCTGCCCGCAATTGAAACAAACAACGCCCGATTCGATTAAGGAGGGATCGGGGTCACCCAACGCTGAAAAGAAATAGCTGTTGACACCTATCCTCGCCAGAGCAGCTGCTGTTTCGATTGCGATTTTTGAAGCTCCGCCCCCGATATGGGGACGGTCGCAAATCGTTATCACTGTGGTGAAGTTACTCATGCACGGTCCTAGGTTTAATAGATCGGACAAACCGCTTTACACGCAGGCGCATCGACGGGGGGAGCAGCATTTTCAGACGGTCGAAAAGAGTCGCATTCGGCGCCAGGACGGAATCAAAGACTTGTAATCCTGTAGCCTCGAACTGCTCGATAACGGCATCGCGCCTCTCCACAAGATCAGAGCGCTTATTAGGATCTTCATGCAGCAGCACATCATCCGGAGCAAGGCCGTTGTTAGAGTAGGCGACGTAATCGCCTATTTCATCGATCAATTTTGCCCCGCGCTCGGTCTTCACGATAACGGCCGAAACACCCTTCTCGGGATGTCCGCAGTCTTGGACAGACTCAGAACGCCAGGAATCACCGAGGATGATGTCGGCAGGACTGTCGCACCCTCTGAAAGGACAGCCGTAGCAAGACGATCTGCTGATCAGGCCTTTGATGTAGGAACCATAAAAGGGATCGAATGCAGCGGGCCTCTTTATAATCCTGCCGTCGGATAACTCGATTTTTATGTTATGGCCCCATCCGAATTTCGATTTATCTCTAAAAGTCAGTGCGGTGACATCGGACTTCTCCCGAAGCTCGAGCCAGCCAACATAGGAACGAAACATGGAAGAGCTTGGTACACCGTGGCAAACAACGCTGACGGTTGTCAGCCCATCCATCGGTTTACCCAAATAGAGACGCAGCGCGGAAACCTGACAAGGAGTACCGCTGAAGAGGACTCGCTTGCCGGATTTGAGATCGCTGAGCACTTCGGGATACGATTCGCTAGCATCGCTCTGGACATATTTGGACTTTTGCAGGAGCGCGATTTCGGCAAGCTCGGATATACCGATATGCCTGACGTGATCGACGCCATCCCAGGCGGCGCCGTAAACGCGCCCGCCGTCCGATAGTATACGTTTCGCAAGAAGGGAGAAGACGCCGCCGGACGAACTTTGCGCGAGCTCGTCCGGGTCATCGCTCTGCAAGACAGCGGCGCGAATGGCCTCCGAGTCCGCGTCGACTTGGTTTTCCGCCGGACAGGTACGCAGGCAAAGACCGCAGGAGGTGCATCTCGCTGCGTCCACCACGGGATATTCGAAACCGTCGGGCGAGGTACGCATAGTAATAGCGGAAAAAGGGCATTTGGCCGCGCAAGCTCCGCAACCAAAGCAGGCCCGGTGAGAAACTGTGTCGATGTTCTTGCTCAAGCTAACTTTCCCCCTATTGCTCAAGAGCATCCAAGAGCCATTTTTTCGAAAACGTGATGAGCGACTCCACGTCGGACAGTCGCTTCTCATAGCCCTCGATTTCCGTAGCGTTCATGTGACTGTCATAGCCATCTAGCAGACGATCCTCGGTATTCGAAAGCCTCGAGAGGCTCTCGACTCGAGAGTTTTGAGAGCGCTTGTCGGTCTCCTCAAATCTCTTGAAGCAGTAATAGTCTTTGCGGAAAATTTGAGAAAACAGCGTACCGTGCAGCGAATCGGTTAACACGAACCGCGCGCTCGCCAGATAAGCGAGCCATTCATCGGGACCAAGCCCGTAACGCGGATTGAGCTGCTCGTCGACAGCATTTTTACCTGAACCGACAAGCGTCACGACCTCGCAGCCGAGCTCTTTTGAAATCGAATCGACAGCTTTCCTGTAAAACGGCCTATTCCCAAGGAAATAGCAGACGATTTTCCCGGGCTCAGGACATTTACCGTTGATGAGCGGGGCCCAGTCCTCTTTCGACAGGAGCAGGACAGGGTCCACAACCTGTGAAGGGCGCTCGAGACCGAGGGATTCGACAAAATCCGCGCCCGCATCTTCACGAACAGACACAGAGCTGAACGTTTTAATCAGATCGGTAATGATCTTTTTCTTCCTCTGCGTGGTGCTCGTGACACCGAAGCTGGGTGCATACGCGATTCTCTTATCGCTGTCGCTTAGAAAGGAGAGATAGAAATTCCTATTCAAAAGATAAGGGGACCAGATTTGATCAGATCCGCAGACGTATGCATCGTATTTTCCCCGTAAATCGACCAGTCCGTCTGTATCGACAATCCGATCAGTGGTCTCGATGTTCTGGCTCAAAAAGCGATTGAATACGTCAGCCGTCGAGGAACCGAAGTCATCATGTTCCTTCTTGCGATTGAATAGCTCGCGTGCTTTGCCAGCAAATAAATCGAAGGAGTTCCGGTTGATTGCCCAGTTCAGTAGCTTTTCTTTAACGCAGGGAAGATAGTCGGCGTCGACAACGTCATGCCCTTCTGCCTTCAAAAACTGCTGTAGGGCATAAGCCTGAAGCAACGTACCGAAATTTTGATTATGGAGCCACGTTAAAATACAAATTTTCATTAATTCACCGTTTCAAATAACTTCAGATAGTACTCTTCGAGCTTGGGCGCTGCCCTAAAGATGTCATAAGATTCAAGCCCCAGAGATGCTTGGGGATCGGAACGATTAACGACATCTGTGCGTGTGGTAAGGATCGCATTGGACCAGCCCTCAATGCCCGCACTCAACGGAACGAAGCTGCACCGACCGGATAGCGCGACCTCGTTGGGGACCCTCTCAGAGCAGATGCACGGGAGACCGGAGACCTGGGCCTCAATCGCGACCATTCCGAGGCCCTCGTACAGACTAGGGAGAACGAATAAATCAAGCGCCTGATAGACGTCCTGTACATTGGAAATCTGACCGAGAAAACGCACCGCTGACGCAATTCCCAGCGAGCGCGCCTTTTCCTCCGCCTGCGGTCTCAACTTCCCATCGCCGCAGATAACAAGGATGGAATCAGGATTCTGAGCATAAACCGCCTTGAAAACATCAAGCAAAAACAGCTGATTCTTCTGGGGGATGAACCTACCGATATTCCCCAATACCAGCGTATCGTCCTGCGCTCCAAGCCCAGCACGTTGCTCATCCCTAATCGATCGATTGAAAGAAAAACTGCTCAAATCGATAGCATTATTAAAGACGGTAAAATGGGATGAGCCGAACAGCCATTTACCGGCATACTCAGTACAGGCCGCCAAATCAGTTGGATACCTTGTCGAAAACAGTTTCAAAAAGCCTTTAAGGGCATTTTTTGCAAACTCGCCTTTGCCGCTCGTCGAGTGGCTGTGGGCGATACGCACGGGTACCCCTGCCTTCTTCGCGGCGCGAAGCGGAAAGACGGAAAGCGCGTTGATATGGCTGTGCACTATCTTCCAGCCCTCTTGCGTAAAGAGGCTTTGAAGCTCTCGCTGATATTCAATCGCATGCTGGTAGGGCGGAATCTCAAAGATTCGACCACCAAGCGATTCGATCTCTTCACGTGGCACGAGCGTCGAATCTGAATCGACAAGAAAATCGAACTGGACTTTACTTCGGTCAATATGGCGATAATAGTTCATGACAACGGCCTCGACGCCGCCGCCAACCATCTTGCCAACAATCTGGGCTACCCTAATCGGTTCAGTCATCTAGCAAGCACCGCCACCGGTAAAGACCTCAACGACTGTGAGGAGAACAATCTTTAAATCGGTGACCACGCCGCGTTTGGCGATGTACTCCAGGTCGCGGCGGACCATGCCGTCGAAGTCGGTATCGTTGCGGTCAGTCACCTGCCACCAGCCGGTAATACCTGGCTTCACTGCCAGGCGCTGCAGGTCGAATTCTGTGTACTCGGCCACCTCATTCGGCAACGGTGGGCGCGGGCCGACGACGGACATCTGGCCCAGGAACACGTTGAGGAACTGCGGGAACTCGTCGATAGAGTGTTTGCGGATGAACTTCCCGATCTTGGTAACGCGCGGATCGTTCTTCATCTTGAACATGGCGCCTGCGATCTCGTTCTGCTCCTTGAGCTCAGCGAGGCGCTCGTCGGCATCTCTGTACATGCTGCGGAACTTCCACATGCGAAAAGTGGTTAAACTACCGTCGGAACGGGTGCGGCCCACGCGGATCTGGCTATAGAAGGGGCTCCCCTCGCTCTCCAGGCGGATGGCAGCGGCGAGTACGAGGCCGGGGATCGCGATGAGGACGAGCGCGGCACCGCTGAACACGATGTCGAACGTGCGCTTCACAGCCCTATAGACAAGGCGCGAGCGATCCCAGTCCATGATGGATTGCATGGCCTTGTAGCGGCCGACGCCCTCACGCCGGTCCATCGCCTGAGCAATCAGCGCCGCCCCCACGGGCGCATTGCTCTCTGTTACTTCTTTAGCAGTCACAGTCAAACTTACGTCCCCGTTCCCCAGGGATCCCCCAATCGATGAATTCAAAAAGCGGATGAATTGCCGGCGAAACGTCCCCTTACGTTTTGCTGGGCACGTCCAGCGCAAGCAGCTCCCTAAATGCGGAGTCGCCTTCGCCTACGTCCACCAGGCACCAGCGTTTATGACGGTCGATCTTCTTTACACGGGCCTCTTGCCCCACTAAGGGCCCTTGCTCTATGTGCAGCACGCCGTCTTCTATGCGGGCGACGCTGTTGCGCACCACGCCGTCGTCGTCCAGCACGCTGCGGTACCAATCCTGCGCATCGTCCGGCATGGGCATGTACGCCCGCTCCCTACTGCCGGCGATGCGGCAGCCAAAGCTCAACTGGGCCAAAGCCCTGTCGAGCGCGGCGGCATCGTGCGTGGCGACGAAGAAATATTCCTTGTACATGGGTTTGGTTTGGAGCGACCAAGCGCCGTCCCGCTTAAACCAGAACTCCTTTTGCATCACAAAAGCATCCTGCATAAGGCTGTGCGGGATAATGCGGCGGACCTTTTCGCAGGTCTCGCGCTCTTTTCCATGGGGGTTGTGAACCAGATACCAGCGGACGCGGCCGTGCTGGCTGTTGGTGGTGGCACCGTTAAATGCGCCCGGCAGCTGCTCTTGGCGCCGTGCCGTCTGCTCCATGTTCTCGCCCCCTCTTTTGGCTTTGCGACGCACGCAAATGCAGGGGCGTTTAGAACAGGCTTCTCGCTCGCAGCTAGGCGCAGTCGCAAAAGTACAGGTTTTTGTAACTTTCAACAGACGTCATTATACGAGCAATTAATCAGCGTTTGCCCAGATTACGCAAAATGTACTGCTAGTAGGTACATCTCCATAGCCCCCTACAAAAACCTGTACCTTTTTGTGCAACAAAAAAAGCCGCTCAACCAGCGGCTTTTCTTATTTGGGCATGAAAAAGGCGACCGCCCTTTGTGGACGGTCGCCTTTGTTAATAGTTGTGAAGTTCGCCTTAGGCGCGAGTCTTGATCTCCTCGAGCACCTTGGCCACAAACTCGTCAACGCTCATCTGAACGGTCTCGTTGGAGCGATCGCGGACGGAGATGTTGCCGGCCTCGACCTCCTTCTCGCCCAGAATGAGCATGTAGGGCACGCGGTCGATGCTGCGGGCCTCGCGGATCTTGTAGCCGATCTTCTCGTCGCGGTCGTCGCAGACCACGCGAATGCCGGCCTCCTCCAGCTTGGCGCACACCTCGTGGGCGTAGTCGCGGCTCTTCTCGGAAACCGGAAGTGCCTTGACCTGCACGGGAGCCAACCAGGTGGGGAACTTGCCCGCAAAGTGCTCAATCAGAATACCGATGAAGCGCTCGATGGAGCCAAAGCACACGCGATGCAGCATGATGGGGCGCTTCTTGGTGCCGTCGGCGTCCACGTACTCCAGGTCAAAGTTGAGCGGCATCTGGAAGTCGAGCTGGACGGTACCGCACTGCCAGGTACGGCCGAGCGAGTCCTCCAGGTGGAAGTCGATCTTGGGGCCATAGAAGGCGCCATCGCCCTCGTTGACCTCGTAGTCCATGTGCAGCTGCTCCAGAGCGGTGCGCAGGCCCTCCTCGGCGCGCGCCCAGTCCTCGTCCGAACCCATGGAGTCCTCGGGGCGGGTGGAAAGCTCAACGTGGTACTTAAAGCCAAACTTCTGGTACACGGAGTCGATGAGGTTGACCACGCCCACGATCTCGTCGGTCAGCTGGTCGGGACGCACAAACAGGTGGGCGTCGTCCTGGTTAAAGCAGCGCACGCGGAACAGGCCGTGCAGGGCGCCGCGCAGCTCGTGACGGTGCACCAGGCCAATCTCGCCAGCGCGGATGGGCAGCTCGCGGTAGGAGTGCGGCTTGGAGGCGTACACCAGCACACCGCCCGGGCAGTTCATGGGCTTAATGCAGTACTCTTCGTCGTCGATAACGGTGGAGTACATGTTGTCCTTGTAGTGGTCCCAGTGGCCCGAGGTCTTCCACAGCTGCTTGTTCATGATGAGCGGCGTGGAGATCTCCACGTAGCCGGCCTTGTGGTGGATCTCGCGCCAGTAGTCCAGCAGGGTGTTCTTAAGGATCATGCCGTTGGGCAGGAAGAACGGGAAGCCAGGGGCCTCGTCACGCATCATAAAGAGGTCCATCTCGCGGCCGATCTTGCGGTGGTCGCGCTTCTTGGCCTCCTCCAACATGTGCATGTGCTCGTCGAGCTCTTCCTTGGTGGCAAAGGCGACACCGTTGATGCGGGTGAGCATCTTGTTGTCCTTGTCGCCCTTCCAGTAGGCGCCCGAGACACCGGTGAGCTTAAAGGCCTTGAGGGCCTTGGTGTAGCAGATGTGGGGGCCGACGCACATGTCGATGTAGTCGCCCTGTTGGTAGAAGGTGATGCGGGCGTCGTCGTCCAGGTCGCCGATGTGCTCGACCTTGTACTTCTCGCCGCGCTCCTCCATAAGGGCGATGGCCTCGGCGCGGGGCTTCTCAAAGACGGAGAACTTGAGGTTCTCCTTGACGATCTTCTTCATCTCGGCCTCGATCGCGGGGAAGTCGTCCTCGCTGATCTTGACGCCCTCGGGCAGGTCGACGTCATAGTAAAAACCGTTGTCGGTCGCGGGACCGTAGGCAAAGTCGGCCTCGGGGTACAGGCGCTTGATGGCCTGCGCCATGATGTGCGCGGCGGAGTGGCGGATGACGTGCGTGACCTCGTCCTGCGGGAGCTCGGCCACCGAACCGTCATTGTAAAGTGCCTTCATGGGTATGTTTTCTCCTCTCGGATGCCTGATGCAAGTGCGTGCGATGCGCTCGGCGTTTTAACTTGCATCATTATAGGCAGGTTGCCTTGGTATACAAGCGCCCGCCGCACCTTAATGGCACGACGGGCGATTTTCTACGCATGCTTCATCGTGTGGGGCGGGGTGCGGGATGCGCGTGGCTTGCGGCGTGCCCGTGTCTTGCGGCCGGCCCGACGATGGATGCGTTACTGGATGCGAGTTCGGCAGTAGGGGCAGACCTTCCAGTGCGCATCGAGCGGCCGATGGCAGCTGGGGCAGACGTTGCGAACCTGGGTATCGCACACCGGGCAGACCACAAAGTCCTTCTCGATGGGCGCGCCGCACTGCGGGCAGGTGCCGTACTGGGCAAGCTGGCGCTCGCGCAAGGCCATGTCCAGCTCCTGCTCCTCGCGGTCGGACGCGTAGGAGTGCGGGCGCAGAACCAGGTAGGCGATGAGGCCTACAAACGGGATGAGGGCGATGATGCCCCATGCCACGTAGGCGCTGGCGCCGCGGCGGCGAGCGTCGATGAACACATAGACGACCGACAGCACATACAGGGCGATGATAAAGCCAACGAAGGCATAGACGACGCCCATAAGCTGCGGCGACATGAGCTCGGAGATGTACTTGGACATTGGGGTGTACCTTTCGGATTATTTACAGTCCGGTCAAGTTTACCACGGGGTTTGTTTATATGGGACCACGGCTAGGGGCGGGGCTGGCGCGGACACAAACATCTCAATCTGTAACAGGTGGGAGCGGAATCCGGGTCTAGATGTTACAGATTGAGACAAACGGATGACCCGCCAGACTAACGTCTCAATCTGTAACATCTGGGACCCAAATCCTCGTCTAACTGTTACAGATCGAGACAAACGGTTGCCGTAGTTGTCGGCAGACGAAGTTGTCGACGTTACCGGGTCTCCCCTCGTCTGCCGTTGGCGGGTGTTGCGGGGCTGTTCGCCGCATTGCCGCTGCGCTGGGGGTGTGCAGACCGTAGGATAGTCCTATTGACGGCCTGTCAACTTGACTGGGAGGCACTGTGACGGAAACCTTTGATATCGCGATTGTGGGCGCGGGCATCACGGGGTGCGCCATCGCGCGGCAACTCGCGCGCTATGACCTGTCCATTTGCGTGGTCGAGGCAACCAACGACATCGCGCTGGGCGCGTCGAAGGCCAACGGCGGCCTGGTGCACGCCGGCTACGATCCGACACCGGGCACGGTTAAGGCACAGGTCAACGCCCGTGGCTGCGAGTTGTACGGTACGTGGGCGCAGGAGCTGGACTTTCTGTTCTGCCGCACCGGGTCGATGGTGTTGGGCTTCAACGACGAGGACCGCGCGCATCTGGAGCAGCTGCGTAGCAATGGCCTTGCCAACGGCGTGCCCGAGCTGTCGATCGTCGGACCCGACCGCATCCATGAACTTGAGCCGCGCGCCAGTGCCGATGCGACGTGTGCGTTGTGGTGCCCCTCGACCGGGTTTGTCGACCCGTTTGAGGTTGCCATCGCCGCGCTGGAAAACGCCGTGGCCAACGGGGTGACGTTTATGCGGTCTGCGCCAGTGGAGGCCATAGAAGTTGCCGGCTCGGATGACGGAGCCGCGCGCTTTACGCTGGCGACCCCCGCTGGCAACGTGCGCTGCCGCTACCTGATCAACGCCGCGGGCAACGGCGCCGCCGACATCTCGCATATGGCGGGCGCCGAGGAGTTCCAGATGGTCTGGCGTCAGGGCAACATCATGGTGCTGGACAAGGAGCCACGCACGCTCATGCCACTCTACCCCGTGCCGACGCCGGTGTCGAAGGGCGTTATCGTGACGGGCACCGTGCACGGCAACACCGTGATTACCGCCACGGCCGCCGTGCGCGAGCCGGGCGACACGCAGACCTATGCGAGCGATGTGAATGCGCTGCTGACCGGCGCGCGCAAGCTGGTGCCCGATCTGGATACGCGCCGCGTGGTGCGCGCATTTGCCGGCGGGCGTCCGGTCATTCAGGGAACAAACGATTTCTTTATTGGACAGTCGGCCGTGGTGCCGGGGCTGTTCCAGGCGGCGGGCATTCAGTCGCCGGGTGTGGCGAGCGCGCCGGCCATTGCCGAGCGCATGGAGCTTGTGATGCGCGAGGCGGGCGTGGAGCTGCACGAGCGGACGGACTGGAACCCAATTCGCCGCGCGCCGGACGACTTTGACCGCGCACCGCTGGCGCGCAAGGAAGAGCTAATCGAGTCCGACCCCGCGTGGGGCCAGATTGTCTGCCGCTGCGAGACGGTGCCCGAGGCCGAGATTGTGGCTGCGATTCGGCGCCAGCCAGGCGCGGTTTCGGTCGAGGGCGTCAAGCGCCGCTGTCGCGCCGGCATGGGCCGGTGCCAAAGCGGCTTTTGCCAAAGCCGTGTGGTGGCGATTCTTGCCCGCGAGTTGGGCTGCGACCCTAGCGAGGTATTACTGGAGGACGCCGGCTCCTGGCTGGTCGAGGGTCCTTTGAAGGGGGTGCGCTAGGATGACGGAAATCAAATCGAGCGCGATTGATTACGGCGTCGTAGAAGCCGTACAAACGCAAGTCTTTGACGTGGTCGTTATCGGCGGCGGCCCCGCCGGCATGGCGGCCGCGCTGGCCGCGCATAAGGCCGGAGCGCGCGTGGCCATCGTGGAGCGCGAGCAGCACCTGGGCGGCATCCTCCGCCAATGCATCCACCCCGGCTTTGGCCTGTCGCACTTTAAACAGGAGCTCACCGGTCCCGAGTACGCGCAGCGCTTTATCGACCAGGTGCACGCAACCGACATTGCGCTGTTCCTGAACAGCATGGTGATTGGGATTGATTCAGGCGAGCCTGCGGAAGACACCGCGGTCCACACCGTCACGCTCATGAGCCCTACCGGCATGATGCAGCTCACCGGGCGTGCGGTCGTCCTTGCCATGGGGTGCCGCGAGCGCACCCGCAGCGAGATCAAGATTCCTGGCAGCCGACCCGCCGGCGTGTTTACGGCCGGCCTGGCGCAGCGATACATCAATATCGAAAACCTCAAGCCCGGCTCGCGCGCCGTCATTTTGGGCTCGGGCGACATCGGGCTTATCATGGCGCGCCGCTGCACGCTCGAGGGGATTTCGGTCGAGGGCGTGTACGAGCTCATGCCGTACGCCAACGGGCTGCGCCGCAATGTAAAGAACTGTCTGGACGACTTTGGCATTCCGCTGCATCTGTCCACCACCGTCACACGCGTGATCGGGCACGACCGTGTGGAAGCCGTCGAGGTGAGTCAAGTCGACGAGCACCTGGCGCCCATTCCGGGGACCGAGCGCATTGTTCCGTGCGACACACTGCTGCTTTCGGTGGGCCTGATTCCCGAGAACGAGCTTTCGGTTGCCGCGGGCGTGGAGCTGGACCCACGCACGCGCGGCGCCGTGGTGGACCAGAGCCTGCAGACGGACGTGCCGGGCATCTTTGCCTGCGGCAACGTGCTGCACGTGCACGACTTGGCCGAAAACGTGACGACCGAGTCCGAGAGGGCTGGCGCAGCTGCAGCGACGTACGCGCTGGGGACCGACGCGGGCACCGTTCCGGACTGGGAGCTCACTGTCTCCCCTGCCGGCATCGCGGGCTACGCGCTGCCGGGACGCATTACGACTGTGACACTCACCAGACTCAACTTCCGCGTGCGCCGACCCGTCGACGCCGCCCGCGTACGAATCCTAGCCGACGGCAAGGAGCTGTTCGCCGGCAAGGTCCGAGCGTTTAAGCCGAGCGTTATGGAAAGCTTCCCGCTGCCGGCAAAGGTGATTCAGCGCACACTCGACCTGGGTGCCAGCGAGATTGTCCTATCCGTCGACCCCGTCGAGGAGGCATAAACTATGAGCGATAACGTGATCGAAACGCTCAAGTTCAACTGCACCATCTGCCCATCCGAGTGCCTCCTGACCGTGGAGGTGGAGCGTGACGCAGACGGCGCCGTGGCAGAGGTGCGCTCCGTGACCGGCAACAGATGCCCGCGCGGTGATAAGTTCGCACATCAGGAGCTCACCTGCCCCATGCGCGTGCTCACCACCACCGTGGCCGTATCCGGCAGCGACGAGGTGCTGCTGCCCGTGCGCACGGCCGAAGCCATCCCGCTAGAACTCCACGCCCAAGCCATGAACCTCATCCGAGGCCTGGTCGTCAACGCCCCCATCCGCATGGGCGACGTCGTACTGGAAGACCTCCTCGACACCAGCATCAACCTCATCGCCAGCATGGACATCAACCGAGCCCAAGTAGCTAATTAGGGACGGGGCTCTTTTAGCTACCCCGCCATCCACCCAGCCCTCTTCAATTGCGGTGAAATAGTTCCTGATTTCCGCCAAAACCCCGGCATCCAGGAACTATTCCACCGCAACTATCCTTGGAATCGGTATTTAGCTTGTGCCTACTTTAGTGCCATTTCAAAACTATGCCGGATTACGGGGCTGATTCGGAGACCCCCATCCATACCGGCCATTTTCAATTTTTGACAAGCCATCTACCTGCGGTTTTAATTTCGCGATTTTTCCCATGGTTAAGTAATACAGGTCCAGCCCCGTAATCCGCCATACTTTTGAAAGCAGCCCATGTGGGACGGGCCTCTTTTGACTACTTTCACTGCTTGCTAGGCTGGTCATGCCAAGGAGTGTCCCAAAGTGCCGGCATAGACGATATGAGCAGGACATAAAAACATTGAGAGCCCCTGCTGCATGAAAGACCGCGGATTAGGCCGACAATGGTGAGTGTCTAATTCAGCCGCGGCGGCCACGCCGCATTCATGGAAGGGGCTCCCATGCTCGATACTACCACCTTCGTCGGCCTCGACGTCCACGCCCGCTCGATAAAGGCAGTCTCCCTCGACGTCATGACCGGGGAGGTGCGCTGCGCGACCTTCGGCTACGACGCCGGGGCAGTCGCGGAGTGGGTGCGGTCCGTGGACCCCAGGGCCAGGTGCGTGTACGAGTCCGGGGTCACGGGGTTCGACCTGCAGAAGAGGCTCTCCGGCCTCGGGGTCGACTGCGTGGTCGGCGCCGTCTCGAAGATGATCAAGCCCAGCGCGGACAGGCGCAGGAAGAACGACCGCAACGACGCCGAGTTCCTCGCCCGCATGCTGTCGGTCGGCAACGTCGTCGAGGTGTGGGTCCCCGACGACGAGTGCGAGGCCGCCCGCGACCTGACCAGGGCGCTCGAGGACGCGAGGGACGACCTCTCGCGCGCGAAGCAGCGGCTCTCCAAGTTCCTGCTCAGGCACGGGCTCGCCTTCGACGAGAGGACGCCCACCGGCCGCAGGAAGGGCAACTGGACCCGGGCGCACTGGTCCTGGATCGAGTCGATTAGGTTCGCGGAGGGGGCCGACAACGA
>JAUMMZ010000014.1 GCA_031296755.1 Collinsella sp. | reverse complement strand
CCCCGCGAACTTCGCGGCGGCGGTCGGCCCCATGCCGTCCTCCGTCGCCAGGAGGAAGAGCTCGACCTTCTCCCTGCTGTACATGCGAACCTCCAGTCCGGACCGCCCCGCGGTCCAACTTTCTGTCCGCACCCCCTTTTGACTACTTTTATCTGCAAAGTAGTCAAAATAGCCCCGTCCCAAATTAGCTGCTCGAGCCAGTCAAACAAAACGCCTCCAAGCTGGTCTGCTTGGAGGCGCTTACTGCCTGTGAGATTAAGACTCGATGTAGTCCTTGAGCTTGCTCGAGCGGCTCGGGTGGCGGAGCTTGGCCAGGGTCTTGGACTCAATCTGGCGGATGCGCTCGCGCGTGACGCCAAACTCACGACCGACTTCCTCGAGCGTACGGGGATGTCCGTCGACAAGGCCAAAGCGCAGCTCAATAACCTTGCGCTCACGATCGGCAAGCGAGTCGAGCACCTGGGTGAGCTGCTCCTGCAGCATGGAGAAGCTGGCGGCATCGGGCGGGACGATAGCCTGGGAGTCCTCGATGAAGTCGCCCAGCTGGGAATCCTCTTCCTCGCCGATCGGGGTCTCAAGCGACACGGGCTCCTGCGAGATCTTCTGGATCTCGCGGACGCGGTCGGCGCTCATATCCATCTCGGCACCGATCTCCTCGGGGGTCGGGTCGCGACCCAGGTCCTGGAGGAGCTGACGCTGCACGCGGACGAGCTTGTTGATGGTCTCGACCATATGCACGGGAATACGGATGGTACGGGCCTGGTCGGCGATGGCGCGCGTGATGGCCTGACGGATCCACCACGTGGCGTACGTGGAGAACTTGAAGCCCTTCTGGTAGTCGAACTTCTCGACGGCACGGATCAGACCGAGGTTGCCCTCCTGGATCAGGTCCAGGAACAGCATGCCGCGGCCGACATAGCGCTTGGCGATGGAGACGACCAGACGCAGGTTAGCGCTGATGAGCGCCTGCTTGGCCTCGAGGCCCACGTTCTCAATACGAGTAAGACGACGCATCTCGGCGCGCGTGAGCTCGATCTCGCCCGCCTCAGCAGCCTCGAGCTTCTCGGTAGCCTCGAGACCGGCCTCAATCTTCATGGCCAGATCGACCTCTTCGGAAGCAGTCAGCAGGTCGACCTTGCCGATCTCCTTGAGGTACATACGGACCGGGTCGCCGGTCAGCATCACCGTGGATGCATCGATGCCGCGCACGCGCGAACGCGAGCGGGACGTGCGCACGGTGCGCTTCTTCTTGCTCTTAGAGGAACCCATCTCGGCGTCTGCCTGACGGGCCATCTTAAGCTCGTGATCGTCGAGCGAGCCGGAATCGTGCTCGTCGTCGTCATCGAAGTCGTCGGTATCGTTATCGTCATCGTCGACGTCCATAGGGGCGTCGTCGTTTCCGCTCGCGGAGATAATCTGGATGCCGCTGTTGCGCAGCGCGGAATACACCGCAGTGAGCTGCTCATCAGACACATCGATATCCTTCAGGGCGACCTGAATCTCGTCCTCGGTTACCGAAGTCCTGTTTGAGCCGTTGCCCATGAGCTTTGCAACGTAGGATTCCAGCCCAGTACCCGTGCTCTCAGTCTTTTTTGGCACAGATTCTCCCTTCATAGTCCACAGGACTCATTACTTTAGCACACACGTACACGTCTATACCCAAAAAGAGGGCTGGATATAGGCGAGAATACGCTGGTTGACCACAACATCTAGGCCTGATCGGTGCCGGCAGTCTCCAAACCGATCAAACGGAACGGGTCGGCCACACCGCCAATCGACTTCTGCAGCTCGCGCTGGCGCTGCGAATCCTGCGCCGCCTGCACCGTCAGCGCGCGACGAGCCTCATCATCGAGCGAACGGTCCTGGCGCAGTTTGGCCTGTGCGGCGCGCATGCGACGCTTGATGGTGTAGAGCTCGAGCGTGTCGAGCATAAAGACGATATTCGTCTCGGTGGGGTGCTTAC
The DNA here is from genome assembly GCA_031296755.1 of Collinsella sp. Classification (GTDB taxonomy): domain Bacteria; phylum Actinomycetota; class Coriobacteriia; order Coriobacteriales; family Coriobacteriaceae; genus Collinsella. The sequence goes on along the minus strand of JAUMMZ010000014.1, from coordinate 53,095 downwards.
TCGTCGCCGAGATGCGCCCGGCACTCACAAGCGTTGCCGCCTCGGGGCACACCGAACGCGCCGCATCCATGCAAGCCGCAGGGTCGGTACCCGGCGGCGTGGCCAGCACGGCCCACGCAATGGACTCGTGGCGCGGGTCGACCCACTCGATGGAACAGATGCGATCGGCATACGTGCGAAACAGATCGGGGTAGCTGGTGAGCATCGTCAACAGCTCGCGCTCCCCTGCCAGGGATTTGCGCTCCAGATCGGTCAGAACCATCGGCATTGCGGAGGGCACGGGATTCGGAGCGCCGTCAGCAGGTGCGACATCCATTCCGGCGGGAACATCGATCGGTGGCATGTCGTCGACGACCTCGACCGGCGCGGCCCCGTATGCCTCGAGCGGCACATAGTCGTACGGTTCCTCCTCGACCGCCGCAGACACCGGCGGCGTGGCGCCTGACGCCCAAGCGCCACGGGACGCCCCCTGCGAACCAGATGCCCGACCGCCCGCGCCACCAGAGCGCTCGGCCTGCGCCCGCTGGCGCTCATAGTTCTGCTCGCGGCGGCGCTCGGCATCCTCGCGCTTGGCGACATCGCGAAACACGCGGCCCGAGCTCGCACGCACCGTCTCCAGATCCAAGCCAAGCAGATCGGCAATCTGGATAAAGTACGTATCGATCATGTAGCTGTCGCGCAGAGGATAGATGAGTGTCAGTGCATCCTCGAGCGCCTTGGCACGTCCGCCCGGCGTGGTGATGTCGCTCGACTCCTGCAGCGAACGGTAGACAAAGTCCATGAGGGGCTCGGCGGCATCGATGCGTGCTTGCAGCTCCTGACCGCCATGCGCTGTAATGAACTCCATAGGATCGTTGCCATCGGGCAGCACCACGCAGCGCAGATCCATCGAATCCTGCTCGATAAACTGAATCGCACGGCGGGCGGCCTTTTGACCAGCGGCATCACCGTCGAACATATAGACGATACGCTTGGCAAAGCGAGTGAGCGTCTTTACGTGATGCTCCGTGAGTGCCGTGCCCAACGTGGCGACGACGTTTTTGATCCCCGCCTCCCAGCAGGCGATGCAATCGGTATAGCCCTCCACCACGATAGCGGTATCCTGCGCGACGATAAACTCCTTGGCCCAGTTAAAGCCATAGAGGTTCCGCTTTTTATGAAAGACGCTCGTCTCGGCCGTGTTGAGGTACTTGGGCTGACCATCGCCCATAATGCGGCCGCCAAAGGCGATGTTGTGACCCTGCTCATCAAAGATGGGAAACATCACGCGATCATAAAAGCGGTCGGCGAGCTGTCCGCGCCCGCGACTGACGGCCACGTTGGCGTCGATCATCTCCTGCGGGGTAAAGCCCGCCTGCGACAGATGGGCCACCAGCATATTGCGGCCCGGCGCAAAACCCAGGCAGTAGCGGCGGCAAACGTCGCCGCCCATACCGCGGCTGGCAAAGTACTCGCGGGGACGGCTGTCCTTACCGCGCATAAGCATGGTGTGGTAGAACTGGGCGGTCTCGGCGCACAGGTCGTAGATACGAGCACGCTTGGTGCCGCGCTCGCGGCGGTCCCCGGTATCGTGCAGCTCAATGCCGGCACGATCGGCCAAATAGCGAATCGACTCGGGAAAGCTCAGATTCTCGCGCTTCATAATATAGGTGAAGACGTCACCGCCCTCGCCGCAGCCAAAGCAGTGCCATACCTGCGTCGCAGGGATAATGTGAAATGAAGGAGTCTTTTCGCCATGGAAGGGGCAGCAACCCCAAAACTCATGGCCGCGGGGCTTGAGCTCAACCGTTTCCTGCACGATGGCAACCAGGTCGGACGCAGCGCGCACCTGGTCTTTCTCCTCATCGCTAATCACGGATGCTCACCCCCTGCTCACCCAAGTTGTGACGGATATCGTCAATGTTACCCTCAACGGTCGCAATCAACTCGTCGAGGGAATCGAACACGCGCGACGGGCGCAGCCAGCGCGTAAACGCCAGCGACACGGAAGCGCCATACAGGTCGCCCGTATAGCCGATCAAGTTAGCCTCCAGGTGTGCCGCGGCGGCATCGTCGGCATACGTCGGCGGCAGGCCCACGTTAACGGCAGCAGGCCACACGGTATCGTCGACCAAAACCAGGCCCTCGTAAACGCCATCGGCAGGCACCTGGATGCCGTCGGGCACCTGGATGTTTGCCGTGGGAAAGCCCATGTCGGAACCCTCGTGACGGCCGCGGATTACGCCGCCGCGCACCATATAGGGACGACCAAGCAACTCGGCAGCCAGCTCCACATGGCCCTGACCCAGCTCGTGGCGAATACGGGTGGCGCAGACGGTCTGCCCGTCGACGCAGAGCAGCTCATGGCCATACACGTCAACACCGCGTTCAGCGCCCCAGGCGCGCATCTCGGCAACGCCCGAAGCGCCGCCGCGACCGAGCCTAAAGTCGCTACCAACGCGAATAGAGCGAATATCGACCACACGCGACAGCAGCGAGAGAAATCCCACGTGATCGAGTGCCGCCACCTCGGGCGTAAAGGGAACGGCCACGACCGCATCGACCCCGGTCAGAGCCAAAGCATGCAGACGGTCGGCCGTCGTCATGAGTTTTTGAGCGGGCGCGGGACTTACCACGACGTCCGGATCGGGATCGAAGGTGACCACGACGGCGCGGCAGCCGTGGGCGCGCGCATCGCGAACGACGGCGTCGATCAACTCGTGGTGTCCACGATGCACGCCATCGAACACGCCAATGGCGATCGAAGCGGCACCCAAGGACGCGCATCCATCAAACGCATCGGCAGAAACGATACGGGCCTCATCCGACTCGCCCGCGAAAAAGATACGTGCGAGCTCGCGAGCGGCCAGCATCATCGAACACCGCCGATCGCCTGCGGAAAGACATGCTCCATGACAAAGCGGCCGCCCTCAATACGGGCAAGCGCCTTGAGCCCCCCGTCGAGCACGAGCGCAAACGGCGCCTTCGACGCATCGAAAGCTGCGAGCGCGCGCTCAACGGGAATGCGGCGACCGCACAGCAGGTCGTCGGCAAGATCGCCCGGCAAATCAACGCGCGTGGCGCCTAAGGCCGCGATGGGATCTAGAGCAAACCCAGCAGCGGACTCGGGAGAAAGCTCCTCGACCGCATGGCAGGCGCCAATGGAAACAACGCCGGACGCGGTGCGGCGCAGCGCGGAAATATGCGCGGCGCTATCGCAGGCGCGGCCCAGATCGCGAGCAAGCGCACGGATGTAGGTGCCCTTGCTTACCGAAAACGCCACGGTCCACACACATGCATTGCCCTCGCCGCTCACGGCGATCAGATCGGCGGCATAGACCTCGACGGGGCGCGGAGGCAGATCCACCGCATTGCCCTCGCGTGCAGACTTGTAGGCGCGGACGCCGTTAACCGAGATGGCCGAAAACGCCGGCGGCACCTGCATCTGCGGACCAAGCATGGCGGCCAGTTGCTCTCGGGCATAAGCGGGATCGCGTAACTCAGGAGCAACAGCTACCGTACGGACAGCCTCGCCCTCCGCGTCATCGGTATTGGTCTCGGCGCCAAACGAGATATCGGCGACGTAGCTTTTGGTATCGAGGGTTAGCATGCCCAGCAGACGAGTGGCCTGGCCCACGCCCACCACCATGACACCCGATGCCATGGGATCGAGCGTGCCAGCATGGCCGACGCGCCGCTCATGGAGGGCGCGCCGGCACTGCGAGATTACGTCGTGGGACGTGCAGTCTACCGGCTTATCGACGGCGAGCAGCATATTCAATTGAGAAGGCGTACGACGAGCCATGTACCATCCAAAAAGTTAAAGCTCGACGGTCACCGAAGCGGGATCCTCCCCTACCAGTTCGGCCAGCATGGGAAGTGCCACGGTGAGCGTCTCGAGAATCGTTCCGTTGTTGGAAAAACCAGCGGCAGCGGGATGTCCGCCTCCGCCAAAAGCAGCAGCGATCTCGGACACGTTGAGGTCGCCCTTGGAACGCAGGTTGCCGCGCACCTTAGTATCGCCCTCAATGCCCTTGAGGAACAGGCAGACCTCCACACCCATCACCGAGCGCACCACGTCGACCAGGCCGTCGCACTCATCCGAGGTGACGCCGCAGGCCTCAAGGTCACTCTGGTACGCATAGCTATACGCGACGCGTCCGTGGGCTACCGTCTTGATGCGGCCCATAACGATGGACTTGAGGTGCAAGAACTCGACGCGCATGCTCTGGTAGACCTCGAGCGCGACGCGTGCCGGATCGGCACCGTGTGCGACCAGACGCGAGGCGGCATGGAACGCGGCGGCATCGGCGTTTTGATACTGAAAACGACCGGTATCGGTAACCAGGCCGCACAGCAGACAGGTCGCGATGTTGTCACGTGCGACAATGCCGCAATTGTCCAAGAAACGATCGATGATCATGGCGCAGGCCGCGGCATCGATGCACCTCAGACTCAGCTCGGCAAACTCCTCGCGCGCCGGATGGTGGTCGAAGCACACCACGTGCGACGAGCGGCGGAGCACCTCGGCGGAGTTGTTCAGGCGCTCGACAACCGGCACGTCCACCGAAATGAACAGGTCCGGGTTGCCGGTATACGTAGATGCCGGCACCAGGCGATCGGAGCCCTCCATAAAGCGGTAGATGCGCGGAACCGGGTCATCGTCTGCCAGCAGCAGCGCAATGTCCTTGTTGGGGAAAAACTTCATGAGCGAAAGACCCAGACCCAACACGGAGCCCAAGGCATCGCCATCGGGAGACGTATGTCCCGAAATCGCAATGGAGGACGCACCCTCGATGAGTTCGAGGATGCGTCGCTGAATATCTGCAGACTCGCACGAGGCGAGGTCGGCGGAATTAGTCATCTAAAGCTGCCTCCTGGGCGGCATCCGCTACGGGATAGCCGTCCTCGTCCTTTTCGATCGCGAGCGTGGCGGGAACGTTTTCCAGCGCACGCGTGATGCGCTCGGCCTCATCGGTCGAGCGATCGATGCGAAAATCGAGCTCGGGCGTGACGCGCCAATCGAGCGAGCGGGCCAACAGGCTACGAATACGGCCCTTGGCGCTCGCGAGCGCCTCCATGACCTCGTCGTAGCGGCTCGCATCGCACGACACGTACACACGCGCGAACGAACGGTCCACCGCGACCTCGACCGCGGTCAGGGTGACCAGGTCGAGACGCGGATCGGAAACCTCAAAGAGCAGGATATAACCGAGCTTCTCGCGAAGCTGCTCGCCCAGACGGCGGGTTGCCTGCGTTTGCTTCATAGCGCTACCCCCTACTCGGTACGGGCAACCTGGTCGATGCGGTAACCCTCGATCTGGTCGCCGGGCTTGATGTCCTGGAAGTTCTCCAGGCCAATGCCGCCCTCGGAACCGCTCTTGAGGCTCTTGGCCTCGTCCTTGTAGTGGCGCATCGAGGCGATCTTGCCGTTGAAGACCACGATGCCGTCGCGCACCAGGCGCACAGAATCGGTCGCGGCGATCTCGCCCTCTTCGACGCGGACACCGGCGGCGATACCAACCTTGGGCACCTTGAAGGTGTCCAGGACGGTCGCGGTACCCGTGGAGACCTCGACCTCGGTGGGCTTGAGCATGCCGATACGGGCAGCGTCGAGCTCCTCGAGGCACTTGTAGATAACGTCGTAGCAACGGATCTCGACGCCCTCGCGCTCGGCAGCGGAGCGGGCCTTACCGTCGGGACGGACGCCAAAGCCGATGATGATGGCGTTGGAGGCGTCGGCCAGGACGACGTCGGTCTCGTTGATGGCACCGACCGCGGAGTGGATCGTGTTGATGCGCACCTCGGACTGGTCCATCTTGTCGAGCGAGTCCTGAAGGGCCTCGATGGAACCCTGGACGTCGGCCTTGATGATCAGGTTAAGCTCCTTGACCTCGGCGTCGGCGATGGTCTCGAAGAGGTTCTCGAGCGTGACGTGCTTCACGCGGCTCTGCTCCTCGATACGGGCCTTGAGCGAACGCTCATCGGCAAGGGCGCGAGCCTCGCGCTCGTCCTCGAACACGCGGAACTCATCGCCGGCGTTGGGGACGGACTGCAGGCCCAGGATCTCGACGGCGTCGGAGGGACCGGCCTCAGTGACGGCGTTGCCCTTGGGGTCGAGCATGGCGCGGACGCGGCCATAGGTGAGGCCGGCGACCAGCGTGTCGCCCACATGCAGGGTACCGCGGGTCACGAGCATGGTGGCAACCGAGCCGCGGCCCTTGTCGAGCTTAGCCTCGAGGACGTTGCCCGAAGCGAAGGTATCGGGGTTGGCCTTGAGCTCGAGCACGTCGGCCTGGAGCAGCACAGTCTCCAGAAGGTCGTCGATACCGATCTTCTGCTTGGCCGAGATGTTGACGAACATGTTCTGTCCGCCCCACTCCTCGGGGATGATGCCGTACTCGGTGAGCTCCTGGCGCACGCGGTCGGGGTTGGCGCCCGGCTTATCGATCTTGTTGACGGCGACGACGATGGGAACGCCGGCGGCCTTGGCGTGGTTGATCGACTCGATAGTCTGAGGCATGACGCCGTCGTCGGCAGCCACGATCAGAATGACGATGTCGGTCACCTTGGCGCCGCGGGCACGCATGGCCGTAAAGGTGGCGTGGCCCGGGGTATCGATGAAGGTGATCTTGCGGTCGTTAATCATGACCTGCGAAGCGCCGATGGCCTGCGTAATGCCGCCCGCCTCGCCGGCAGCGACGCCGGTGTGACGGATGGCGTCGAGCAGCGACGTCTTGCCGTGGTCGACGTGGCCCATGACGGTGACGACCGGGGCGCGCGGCTTGAGGTCGGCGGGATCGTCGTAGAACGAGAAGGTGTTCTCCTCCTCGGGGGTGATGATTTTGATCTGACGGCCCAGGTCGTCGGCGACGAGCTCAACGAGGTCATCGGACATGGACTGCGTCATGGTGAGCGGCGTGCCCAGCAGGAACAGGCGCTTGATGATGTCGTTGGCCGGAACGTCGAGCGCCTCGGCGAGCTCCTGGACGGTAACGCCCTGGGAGACCTTGATGGCGTCGAGGTCCTCGGGGTTCACACCCTGGGCCAGCGCCTCCTCAATCTTGCGCTCCTCCTGAGCCTTTGCAGCCTCGCGCTCGCGCTTCTCCTTGCGCTTCTTGCGGCGACCGGTGGACTCGCGAGAGGCCTCCTCGACGGCGGCACGAGCCTCCTCGAGCACCTTCTCGCGGCTGTACTCCTCGGCCTCGCGCGCCATGCGGCTGTAGTGGTCCTCTTCGTTGTTGTGACCGCCCTTGCGCTTCTTGCCCTTGCCCTGCTTGTCGGGGTTGGGGAAGTCCATGCCGGCAGCGACGTTGTTGCTGGCGTTGGTGCGGTGGCTGTGCGGACGGTTCTCGGAGGCATTGCGATCGGAGTTGTTATCGGAGCCGTTGCGGTCGTTACGGCGGCCACCGCGACGGTCGTTGTTGCCGCCACGACGGTTGCCGCGCTCGGCGGCGCGCTCGGCCTTGGCCTTGTCCTCGGCGTCCTTCTTCTCCTTGAGCACGGTCTCCTGAGCGGCGATCTGGTCGAGCAGCGAACGGAAGCGCGAACCGGAGTCGGAAGCGGGGACGGCGCGACGCTGGGCCTCGCGGGCAGCCTCCTCCTTCTCGCGGGCAAGGCGCTCCTGCTCGGCCTTCTTCTTGGCCTCGGCCTCGGCGCGGGCGGCCTCCTCGGCAGCCTGGGCGGCGGCGAACTGGCGGCGCTCCTCCTCGCGAGCCTTCTCGGCAGCGATGCGCTCGCGCTCGGCCTCGGCGGCACGTGCGGCCTCCTCGGCGGCAGCGGCCTGCTCCTCGGCCTGCTTGGCGGCCTCGACTTCCTGGGCGCGGGCCTCGATCACCGAGGCGAGCTGCTTGCGGACCATGGCGACATAGGCGTCCTCCAGGGCGGAGGAAGCGGACTTAGCGGGAATCTTCATATCGGCGAGATGACCCATCAGTTCCTTTGAGGTCATGCCGAACTCTTTGGCCAGGGTGGACACACGGACTTTTGCCATATGACTTCACCTACCCTTTCTGGCACCTTGGGTGCCTAGAGACTGAACAAGCGTGGGAGATGCGCCGGGACCCGCCCGGCGCGACCGCGCGCTAGATCAGGTCCTCCGCATCATCGAAGGCGTCGGTGTCATGGACACCGCAGAAACGGGAGCCGGGACGAGCTTGGTTGCGGCACTGGATGCCGTCCTCGGACACATACTCGCAGCGGCGGACGTCCTCGTCCTCCTCGTCACCGATCAGGTCGGCGGCGGGCTCCTCGTGAACGGGAACGTTCTTGAGGATGTCGGCGGCAAGGGTCTCGGACTTGATATCGATGTGCCAGCCGGTCAGGCGCGCGGCGAGGCGGGCGTTCTGACCCTCCTTGCCAATGGCAAGCGACAGCTGGTCGTCGGGCACGATGACGCCGGCGTAGGCCTTCTCCTCGTCGATGAGGACGCGGGTGACCTTAGCGGGTGACAGGGCGTTGGCGACGTAGACGGCAGGATCGGCATCCCACAGGATGACGTCGACGCGCTCGCCGCGGAGCTCGCCCACGACAGCGCGAACACGGCTGCCCTTGGGGCCGACGCAGGCGCCCACGGGATCCAGACGGTCGTCGAGCGAGTGGACGGCGACCTTGGAGCGCTGGCCGGGCTCGCGGGCGATCGACTTGATCTGGACGGTGCCCTCATAGATCTCGGGCACCTCCTGCTCAAACAGACGACGCATGAGCTCGGGGTGGGTACGGGAGATGACAATCGGCGGACGGCTGTGCTCGCCGCGAACCGGCTGCAGGTTGGAGTTAGGGTCGCGAACGTCGATGATCACGGCCTTGATGTGCTGGTTGTGCAGGTAGCGCTCGCCCATCGGACGCTCGTTGCGCTCGTTCTCGTAACGGCGCTGGTCAAAGTGCGGAAGCTCGGCCTCGACGCCCTCGCGGATCTTGACGATCGTGAAGTCGGGCGTGGACTGAAGCACGGTACCGCTGATGAGGTCACCGATGCGGCCGGAGAACTCCTCGTAGATCTGCTCGCGGGCGGAGTTACGCACGATGGCGTTGATCTCGGCCTTGGCGTGCTGGGCGGCGATGCGGCTCGTGTTCTTGGGGGTGACGTCGATCTCCTCGAACTCGGTGAAGTTGCCCTCCTCGTCCATGGAATCGTCGATCGGCTCCAGGCGGTAGACGTAGATCTTGCCGGTGGTACGGTCGATGGTCACCTTGGCGCCCCACTCAAGATGCAGGATCTCGGCATAGCTCTTGGCGAGCGACTGCTCCAGGCGGTCGATCAGGTAGAGCTGGTCGATGTGCTTCTCCTGGCAAAGCTCCATCAGGGCGGACATCATGTCGGATGCTGCCATCTTACTTTCCTTCCTTCGCGGGCTTGAAGTCGTAGGTGGGCTTCAACTTGCACTTTTTAACATCAGAGAAATCGAGGGTGACAGACTCGCCGTCCTCGAGCTCGAGAGTCACGTTCGTCTCGGTGGCGGCGGCAATCTTACCGGCGTACTTACGACGGCCCTCGGTGGCGGTGGAGGTGAGCTCGCAGTTCTCGCCCACAAAGCGGGCAAAGTCACGCAGGCGGCGCAGCGGGCGCGCCATACCCGGGCTCGACACCTCAAGCGTATAGCTCGAAGAGATGGGGTCGAGCTCCTCAATCACATCGCCGACCCACTTGGTGTTGGCCGTGACGTCGTTGAGCGACAGGCTCTGACCCTCGGCACCCTCGATACGCACGCGCACGCAGGGGGCCTTGGTGGCACCCACGAGCTCGACGTCGACGATGTCGACATCGTGCTGGGGAGCGATGGCCTCGAGCGCGTCGATGATCGCCTGCTCGGTCTTGGTCTTGACCATTGCGGCACCTCCATCCATACAAAAAAGAAGCGGGGCCGAAACCCCACTTCTTTCAATTACAACTTCATTTGCAAGCAAACTATAGCAATACCTGCGCAAACGTGCAAGCGTCGCACAAATCCGCAGGTCAGCGTGCGCACAGGTTCTCCACAAGAAATGGACAATTGGGTGTTGTCGCAAGTATCCATAACCAAAAAGAGGGGCGACTCCCTGCGGAATCGTCCCTCGCTTTTTCATGTCAGCTATGCGCGCAGCGCTTACTTGACCACCAGGTTAACCAGCTTGCCGGGCACGCAGATGGCCTTGACGACCGTCTTGCCCTCAAGCCACTTGGCAACGGCTTCCTCGGCGGCAGCCTGCATCTCCTCGTTGGAGGCGTCGCGGGCGACGTCGATGCGGCCACGGACCTTGCCGAGCACCTGTACGACGATCTGCACCGTGTCCTCGATGGACTCGGCCAGGTCGAACTCGGGCCAGGCGGCAGTGTAGGCATTGCCCTCGCAGCCGAGTGCCTCGTGCCACAGCTCGTCGGCCCAGAACGGGCAGATGGGGGCAAGGACGCTCACGATATCCTTGGCCACGCCGTAGCACAGAGCCTTGTCGCGGTTAGCGCCCTCGGTGGCGTTGAGGTAGGCGCTCGCCGCGTTGACGAGCTCCATGACAGCCGAGATCGCGGTGTTGAACTGGCCGCGGTCGAAGTCCTCGGTGCACTTGGCAATGGTGCGATGGCGCTCGCGGTAGAGCTTCATCGCGGTCTCGTCGAGCGCGGACTTGTCAAAGGCCACGTTGGCGTCGCCGGACTGGACGAGCTGCCACACGATACGCCAGGCGCGCTTAATGAAGCGGTTGGCGCCCTCGACGGCCTTGGGATCCCAGTCGAAGTCCTTCTCGGGCGGGGCGATAAACAGGATCGCCAGACGCATGGTGTCGGCGCCGTAGGGCTCGATGACCGAGCTCGGGGGCACGACGTTGCCCTTGGACTTGGACATGGTGTCGCCGTTCTCGTCCTTGACCATGCCCTGGCACAGCAGGTTGGTGAAGGGCTCATCAACGCTCAGCAGACCCAGGTCGCGCAGTGCCTTGGTAAAGAAGCGGCTGTAGAGCAGGTGCAAAATGGCGTGCTCGATGCCGCCGATGTAGTTATCGACGGGCATCCAGCGGTCGGCGGCCTCGCGGGAGAAGGGCAGCTCGGTGTTGTGCGGGTCGGTATAGCGCAGGTAATACCAGCTGGAGCAGGTGAAGGTGTCCATGGTATCGGTCTCGCGCTTGGCCGGGCGACCGCAGACCGGGCAGGTGGTCTCGTAGAACTCCTTGCACTCGGCGAGGGTCTCGCCGGCACCCAGGTCCAGGTTCTCGGGCAGCGTCACCGGCAGCTGGTCCTCGGGCACGGGCACGATGCCGCAGTGCTCGCAGTGGATGGCCGGGATGGGGTTGCCCCAGTAGCGCTGGCGGCTGATGAGCCAGTCGCGTAGACGGAACTCGACCTTGCGACGGCCGCAGCCCATGGCCTCAAGATCGGCCACGATCGCAGCCTCGCCCTCGGAGTGCTTGCCGCCGCGCATGCCGGTGTACTTGCCGGACTGGACGAGCGTGCCCTCGGCAGCGTGGGCGCAATCCCAGTCGACGGTCTCGGCATGGAAGGTATCGATGGTCTCGCCGCTGGCCTCGACGGCAGCGCGGTCGTCATCGTCCAGGATGATCGGCACAATAGGCAGATCGTACTTGCGGGCGAACTCAAAGTCACGCTGGTCGCCGCAGGGAACGGCCATGACGGCGCCGGTGCCGTAGTCGGCAACGACATAATCGGCAACCCACACGGGGACCTTCTCGCCGTTGACGGGGTTCACCACGTAGCGGCCGGTAAAGGCACCGTGCTTCTCGAGGGTGCCCTGGGCGCGCTCGACGGCAGAGATATGCTTGGAGTCCTCGACGATCTTCATGACCGCGTCCTCGTACTCCGTGCCGTCGACGAGCTCGTGCAGACGGGCGTACTCGGGAGCCAGGACAAAGAAGGACACACCAAAGAGCGTATCGGCACGCGTGGTGAAGACGGTAATCTTACCCTCGTCGCCCTCGATGGGCTCGCCATCCTTGTCGCACAGGGTAAAGTCGACCTCGGCACCCTCGGAACGGCCGATCCAGTTGGCCTGCATCTGCTTGACGCGCTCGGGCCAGCCGGGGAGCTTCTCCAGGTCGTCGAGCAGCTCCTGGGAGTACTCGGTGATCTTGTAGTACCACTGCTCCAGGTCGCGCTTCTCGGGCTCGGTGCCGCAGCGCCAGCACTTGCCCTCGGTAACCTGCTCGTTGGCCAGAACGGTCTTGCAGGTGGGGCACCAGTTGACCGGGTTCTTCTTGCGATAGACCAGGCCCTTTTCCCACATCTTTTCAAAAATCCACTGGCCCCAGCGGTAGTAGTCGGGGCTGCAGGTCTTGACCATGCGATCCAGATCGTAGGAGAAGCCCATGCGCTTCATCGTGGCGAGCGCCTGATCCATGTTCTTATACGTCCAGGCGGCAGCCTGCGTGTTGTGCTTGATGGCGGCGTTCTCGGCGGGCAGGCCAAAGGCATCGAATCCGATGGGGTGCAGCACGTCGTAGCCGCGCATGCGGGCCTGACGGGCCATGGCATCGCCGATGGTATAGTTGCGCGCGTGGCCCATGTGCAGGTCGCCCGACGGATACGGGAACATCTCGAGCACGTACTTCTTGGGCTTGCTGTCGTCGGTGTCGACGGCAAAGAGGTTGGAGTCCTCCCAGGCCTTCATCCACCTAGACTCAATGGCCTGCGCGTCGTATGCAGGAATCTCGTCCTTATGATCTGTGCAATCGCACATATCAGCTCCTTTAATCTTAGCTGGGGTCGGTCGGCTTGGCTTTATTCGCTACTGCGGACAGTCCTGCGCAAGACGAAGAGCACATTAAGTGCTCTTCTTTGCGTGCGGAACTTGTAGCGAACAAAGCCAAGCCGACCGACCCTAAGGTTAACTTGACTGATGATAGCAAATACAACAAGCGAGATGCCTGCGACTTGCAGGCATCTCGCTTTATCTAAATAACGTGGTTGTAACTCAACCTTTATATGCAGCTCTAACTTTATCGATAAGACACAGACTGCTGAGAGTCTTTCACCACAACATCGTGGGCGCCGCCTTCGACGATCGAGGTCGAGCTGACCAGGGTCAGGCGTGCCTTTTCCTGGAGCTCGGGGATCGAGAGGGCACCGCAGTTGCACATCGTGGACTTGACCTTGTAGAGCGTGCCGCCCACGCCGTCCTTGAGAGAACCGGCGTACGGGACGTAGGAGTCGACGCCCTCGACGAAGCTGAGCTTCGCGGCGCCGCCCAGGTCGTAGCGCTGCCAGTTGCGGGCACGCGCAGAGCCCTCGCCCCAGTACTCCTTCATGTACTGGCCGTTGACGTTGACGCGCTCGGTCGGGCTCTCGTCGAAGCGGGCGAAGTAACGGCCCAGCATCATAAAGTCGGCACCCATGGCAAGGGCGAGCGTCATGTGGTAGTCGTAGACGATGCCACCGTCGGAGCACACGGGCACGTAGATGCCGGTCTCCTCGTAGTACTCATCGCGAGCGCGGCAGACGTCGATCAGCGCTGTGGCCTGGCCGCGGCCGATGCCCTTGGTCTCGCGGGTAATGCAGATGGAGCCGCCGCCGATACCGACCTTGATGAAGTCGGCGCCGCAGTCGGCCAGGAAGCGGAAGCCCTCGGCGTCGACGACGTTGCCGGCACCCACCTTGACGTCCTCGCCGTAGTTGGCGCGAATCCACTCGATGGTGCGCTTCTGCCACTCGCTGAAGCCCTCGGAGGAGTCGATGCACAGGACGTCGGCACCGGCCTCGATGAGCAGCGGCACGCGCTCAGCATAGTCGCGGGTGTTGATACCGGCGCCGACCATGTAGCGCTTGTCGCTATCGAGCAGCTCGTTGGGGTTGGTCTTGTGGCTGTCGTAGTCCTTGCGGAAGACGATGCCCATGAGGTGATCGTTGTCGTCGACGATGGGCAGGGCGTTGAGCTTGTTGTCCCAGATAACGTCGTTGGCAACCTTGAGGCTGATATTCTTGTCGCCCACGATGAGCTGCTCACGCGGGGTCATGAACTCAGAGACCTTCTTCTGGTGGTCATCGCGGCTGGGGCGGTAATCTCGGCTGGTGACGATACCCAGGAGCTTGCCCTTGGGGGTGCCGTCGTCGGTAACCGGCATGGTGGAGTGACCGGTCTTGTCCTTGAGCTCGATGACCTGCTCCATGGTCATGTCGGGAGTCAGCGTGGAATCGGACTGAACGAAGCCAGCCTTGTGATCCTTGACGGCCTTGACCATAGCGGCCTCGGACTCGGCGCTCTGGGAACCGTAAATGAAGGACAGGCCACCCTCGGTAGCGAGCGCGACACCCATGTCGACGCCCGAGACGGACTGCATGATGGCGGAAACCATGGGGATGTTCAGGGTGATTGCCGGCTTCTCACCGCGCTTAAAGCGGGTTAGCGGCGTCTTGAGAGAGACGTTGTTGGGGATGCACTGCGAGGACGAGTAACCAGGGACCAGCAGATACTCCGAAAACGTGTGGGACTCACCGGGAAAGAACGTAGCCATGTTTCTCCTTTTTCCATGCGACCGGTCGGCTGCAGGCCTCGTAGGACCCAGCCCAACCTTGGGCGCCCAATACTGGGGAAGTATCTTAACGCACTTTGACTGCTACAATGCATGATTTAAGAAGAGCACACGAGGGTTTGACGCAGGCTTTGCGTTTGCCCAGCAAACACTTTAGCGGGGAGACGTGGAGCACATGGAGTACAAGACGACGGCAAAGTTGGTCATTCAAGCGTGCGACAAGGATTTGCCGGGCGTCTTCGGCCACGGCTGCGTCTTGCTGCTGCAAGGCATAGCCCGCGAGCACTCGCTCAACCGCGCCGCCAAGAGCATGGGCATGGCGTATTCCAAGGCCTGGCGCATCGTGAATGAGGCCGAAGGTCAGCTGGGCTGCAAACTCATCGAGCGAGACGGCGCCCGCGGATCATCGCTCACCCCCGCCGGCGAGCGCGCCATCGAGGTCTACGAAACGCTGCAGGCCGAGATCAACAACGTCATAGCAACCCGGGCCTACACCCTCATTGCCACCATCACCGAAAAGTAGCTCATTTGGGACGGGGCTTTTTAGCAACGATGTCCCCTTCTTATGCCAGGCCACGGCGTTCGATGACTTCATTGGCATGATCAGCGTACACAAAATGGGCGGTCGCAGCCGAGCCCCCCGCGTAGCGAGCCTCAAGCTCAAGCTGGGACAGCATCGTTGCGACTGCCCTTTCATCGTCGAGATAATCCTGAGGGTCACCACATATCTCAGGCCAGCGCAGCGGCGACGAACCCGCCGCCTCCTGCGCGCCCGCGCGAGCCTAGTTCTCCCCAAGCGCGCGCCGCGCGAGCTCCAGACAGCCCAAGATCCCCTGGTCGCCATCGAGCGAATTACCGACGACGTAGGCATCGAGATCATCCATCTCGGGAATGGCGAGATAGCCGTTGAGCAGCTCCGCAAGCTTGATGCGGGCTGGCGGCAGCAACGGCAGGTGATCGCCCACGCCCCCGCCGATGACGATCTTGCGGGGCATGTAGCACAACACGAACATCGCGAGCGCCTGACCGAGATACCCGCCGATGAGCGCGACCTTGCCCGGGTCGTCCGCCACGCCAGCCGCGACGGGATCGCCCCAGCGCTTCCACAGGGACGGGCCGCACGCGAGGCCCTCAAGGCAGTTCGTGTGGAACGGGCAGGCGGACACGCCGGAGGGCATCGGGTCGGCTGGGTCGCGCGTAAGCGGGATGTGGCCCGCCTCGGGATGCATCGCGCCATGAAGCAGATTGCCCTCCACCAGCACGCCGGCCCCCACACCCGTGCCAATCGTGAGGTAAAGAACGTCGCGCAGGCCACGGGCGCACCCATACACGGCCTCGCCCAAGCATGCCGCGTTGACGTCGGTGTCGTAGCCAACCGGGACATCGATGACGGAGCGCAGGGCGCCGAGGACATCGACGTTCGACCAGCCGGGCTTGGGAGTCGTGAGCATGCATCCAAAATGAGGCAACGCCGGGTCGACATCGGTGGGCCCAAAGGCACCCACACCCAGGGCCTCCACGCCGCGCTCAGCGAACCAAGCCCCGCACGCCTCCAGCGTCGAGGTAGGATCCGCGGTGTCGATTCGGACGCGCTCCACGATCTCCCCGTCTGCGCGACCAGTCGCGCACACCATCTTCGTCCCGCCCATCTCAAGGGCACCCAGCAAACGACTCATAGCTCCCCCTTTTCCCCGTTGGCGCTCAATTCCCAGCACGTGATGCGCGCGCCTGGCACCCTGATGGCACACGAGCGGCTCCTCGGGTACCAGCGTGTGCTCATGACGAGCTCACCGTCATTCACAAAGACCTCAACCGAAGACGTATCGACCAAAATGCGCACCGACCGCACGGCATTGACGCGCTCCCAGCGCTCCGTGCGCCCGCAACTGGCAGCATTGCGACCGGCATCACGGAAACGCATCACGAACCGCATGAGCCTCTCGTCCGGATCGCAAGTCACGAATAGTTCGAGCTCCTCTCCCAGGACCACATGCATCTCATCGCCCACGTCCTCGAGCGCAATATCGCATGCCGTCGGTATCACGTCGAGGTGCAGCTCATCCACAGCTCGATGCGCCTGCCCGCGCAGGGACGCGAGCTCGCGCACGGGCCGCTGGAGCACAACGCCCCCATTCCCTGCCGTGAGCTCACGAGGCACCGTGAAACAGTGCTGCCAGCCCTCGACGATCGTCGGGTCGTTACCGTAGGTGGCGTCTTCGGGCATGCCCATCCAGCCCATGAGGATGCGGCGGCCATCCTCGGCCACGAAAGTCTGGGGAGCGTAAAAGTCGAATCCGGCGTCCCACAAGCGGAACGTCCCCAGCTCATAACGCCCGCAGATGTCGCCCGCAAAGGGCACGTAGCCCGACTGGTACACGTTGCGGTGCTCCCAGTCGCCGCCAAAAAGGCCCTGCGGTGAGAACGAGAGCACCTGAAGAGCATCGAGCTCAAAATAATCGGGGCACTCCCACATGAAACCGAAGCGCTCCGAGGACTGGATCCTGTTCTGCAGCCTCCATGTCTGAAGTTCGTCCGAGGCGTACACGAGCACCTCTCCGGCATCGCGCTCGCAGCTGGCGCCATGGCAGCGCACGAAGAGCTCGCGCCGGGGCGATGGCGAGGCCGGGACGAAGTCCTTTGCGGGTCCGGCCTCCTCCGCAGCCCCACGGCGGCGCGCCCCCAGCACCATGAGGTACCTGCCGCACGGGGCGTCCGCGCGCCATACTTTGGGATCGCGCACGTGGCAGGAGAGGTCAGCTGGATAGTCCGCATTGCCGAGCAGAAGGCGCTTCTCGCCGAACGTCTCGCCGTCGGCGGTATCCACCATAACAGTATTTCCCTCACGCCCCGTGTTGATGTAGTCGTAGGCGCCATTCCCATCGGGAAGCTTGACATTGCCGGTGTAAAACACGCTCACGTGGTCGTCGAGCACAAGTGCGGAGCCCGAGTACACGCCATGGCAATCGAACGGCTCGTCGGGGTACAGCGCGCAGCCCTCGTACGTCCAACTCACCAAGTCGGAGCTCGTGCTATGACCCCACATCTTGACGCCGCCCTCGACGTCAAAGGGGGCATATTGGAAGTACGCGTGAAAGACGCCGTCCTTCTGGTACAGACCGTTGGGATCGTTGAGCCATCCCACGGGTGGCATCAAGTGATACGTCTGGGCCCAGGTGCGCGGCCTGCGCGACGCGGCGTCCTCGGCAGCCTTCACCAGCTGCATCAAGTCGCGTTGAAGTGCGTTGGCCATGAAGGTCCTTTCTCGTGTGATTCGTCTTCAGGTGCGTGAGGACGTGGCGCGGTGCGGATACGGGGCAGCGCCTTGGACTATTTTCGAGGCACTCATCGCCGCTCCCTCAAACGCAAAGACTCAACCATGATGCCCCACCGAACCGAGCACAGTGCAGCGTCATCATCCGTGACATACCGAATTGAAGCTATAAAACTCGATAATCAATCAATTCGATTCCAAGCCGCGCAAGTTGATCGATCATGCCGGCGCTACTCAGTGCCTCAGCTTCGTAAGTTCGGCTTTCCGTAAGCGAAGAGTGCTCCATGATGTAAGCATCGAGGTACCCTGGATGGCAAATCGCCATTGCAGTCTCCCCTAAACTGATGGACGCCGCGCCATCGAGAAAATGCTTGCGCGCATCTTGAACAGAGGCGGCAGGGCGCATCGGCAAAACACGAACAATCGAACCGCCGACCCTCATTGAGTCACAACCGCGATCGGGCAACAAGCTTACAGGCAGTCCGAGCTCCTCGGCAACGGCTGCCGCCGCCCTCATAAATGACGGTGAAAGCACGGCATGAATGTCAATATAATCCGGGAGTCGTCCAAGTAAAGACTTAAGTTGATCGACCTGCAAACGAATCTCCCGGTATGCCTCTTCAAATGAAACGAAATCTTCCTCGACCGCTCTATACGCGGCGCTTCCGTGGAACTGCCCAGTTGACTCCACAAGTGACGGCACAAGGCTCGAATCAGATAGTGGCTCGCCGGCGCTAATGCACGCATGTAGACCGACTGCGACATCATGACCGGACAGCAACCTTACACCATGCTCCGCTGCGGGCATGTTTGCCATAACGCCGACGCTGCGCACGATTCCCGTATGCAAGGTGCGCTCAATCCCATAATTGACCGCTTCGCTAAATCCCAGATCATCAGCTCTGACCAGCAATCTTTTTGACATGTTCCTATCCCCTTCCCTGCGGAGCCTTGTCGGCACGATAGCTCACGTTACCTTCGCGCCCATCCACGCGGACTTCACCTTGACGAGTCACCATTGTTCGTATGGCGCGATACGCAGGCAGGGCGGCCGGACGAGGCAACAGATCCATGCACGACGGCGGAAGCGGCACGCGATCGTCATGACCCGATAAAATTGCGTCACATACCTCAATCACCGTCTCCAGCAAGAAGACCGGCGATTCGTAGGTACCGTGATTTCGCACGATGCGATCATAGCGACCATCCAGCACGCGCACGCTCTCGAGGGCCCTCCGATAGGTCTTCACATCGGTGGACCAATCCTCAAGCAAAATCGTCCCCGGCCCACATGCGTCGCCGAACATGGCAGCGCGTTCCTCCGGCACCAAAAAAATCATGGATCCGTGAGTGTGCCCTGGAACGGCGTACGCCTCAACGGTAACCCCGCCAAGGTCGAACACATCGCCTCCGCGCAGGGGCTTCAATGCCCGCTCCTCAAGATGGGGCTCGAGCTCAATGTTCGAAAATCCGCATCCAGCGACAAATCGCTGGCGATAAGAAATAGCGGCGTGGGCGCGATACACCGGAAGATCCATCAGGTTCATATGTGCCGAGCCAAACTCTCCCGCCCCCATCGCATGGTCGACATGCCCGTGAGAAAGAAGCACTGTGACCGGCAAGTTGGTAATCTGCCGAACAACGGCAGCGAGCCCGGGCACGCCACACCCCGTGTCCAAAAGAGCGGCACGGCGCGAGCCGCAAACAAGATACATGGCTACGCCAAGAGGATCGACGATGCGATACATCCTGACACCAATACGAATCACCGTATAACTCACGGGAAATCACCCTCCCACGGAAACCAAGCTCATCATGTGCCGCGACGCAACGAACATAAAGCGCCCGAAATGCGCATTCGCAAATCGGGCGCCACAACACACCTCTAAGACTGGCGACTCTTGTTGCCCTCAACACCGAGAATCATAATAAGCGCAAGCGTTACAACAAAGCCGATGCCACCGGAGATGCAGGCATGCACGAAGTTTGCCATGCTATCTCCCCCGATAAACTCGAGAACCACGGTGAAATTCGTATAGAGCGGAGCGTAGCAGGTGACACCCATGATCGCCGCGTACAGCGTGCCCACAAACGTGCCGATTGCCTGATACGCCAGTACACGCGGATAGCGAAGCAGGATGCCAAAGATGGTCGGCTCACCAACTCCCACGAGTGCCTGGGTAATGAAGCAGCTAAGTCCGAGCTCGCGGTCCTCGGCAGTCTTGGCCTTAATGAGAAAGCCAAGGCCGCAAGCGATCGAAGCAAACGTGGAAGCAGCACCCATGACAAAAATGACATTTTCATATCCTTGGGTCGCAAGGGTGCTCATGCCCAACACGATGATGGGAAGATGCATACCCGTGGCAACAAGCGGCATGAACAGCGCGCCGATAAGGGCGATTCCAACCGGACCGAGGACATCGTGAACCCACATGAGGGCGGACTCAATCGCAACACCCATAATGGCGCCGCAAGGACCAAGGACGCAGAGGGCAACCGGAGTCATGGCAAGAACGGTGAGCACGGGAACGAACAAGAGGTGAACTTGATCGGGGATGATGCGATTGAGCAGCTTTTCCACCTGTGCCTGCACGGCGGTGATGAGAATCATCGGGAATACGGTGGATCCATACGTGGTAAGCCACATGGGTATCCCGTAAACGGTGAAGGGCTTACCGGCTGCCACGATTTCCGCCATCGTCGGATGCAGCATGATGCCGGCAATGAACACAGAGATCACGGTGTTGGAACCGAACTTCTTCGATCCCGTATATGCAACCGCCATGGGCAAGAAGTAGAACCCTGCGTCACCAACAAAGGTGAGCAGCTTGAATAGATCGCTTCCCTCCTGGACCAGGCCCAATGCGGACGGGCCCAGGATCATGAGGATCAACTTGACCAAGCCGCCCGCAACAAGCATGGGGATGACCGGCGTGAGGCAGCCAGTCAGCGCGTCAAGGATGGCGTTACCGACGCGCGCCGGCGTAAGAGGCTGCTTTTCAGCTTCCGTCGACTGCGAATCGAGGTTCTCGTCGACAGCAGCCTGATGCTCGATGCCACCGACCTCGCAAACTTCGTTGTACACATGGGTGACCGTGGGGCCAATGATGACCTGATACTGCTCTCCAGAGTATTGCTCCCCCAAAACACCAGGTACCGCGCGGACCGCATCACGGTCAACGAGCGCCTGATCGGCAAGGTTGAACCTAAGGCGCGTCACACAGTGCGTGGCAAACGCCACGTTGGCCGCCCCGCCAATTGCCGCGAGCACTCCTTCCGCTGTCTTTTTGTAGTCTGCCATACCGTCTCCTTTCATCGTGTGGACTAAGCCCATTCTCCAGGCTCGACCACTACGGCAACAAAACACTATTAAAGAGATGCCTGATCCCGATGCGGCTCGTCGCGCCGCAACCATGCGAGGGCAAGCGGCACCCACGCCGCGGCATACGCATCTTCATCCTCAGTCTTTGCAGCAGAGGCCGGCTCGCAGAGAGCCATTCCATGTGGCCCCGTTGGGAATAGATGAAACTCGCAGGGAACGCCAGCATCTATCAGGGCCGCGGCAAACTGGCACGCACGAGCGGGATTAACCACTTGGTCCTCCGCGGTTTGCCACATGAATACCCTGGGCATATCAGGCCTCACTCCGGAAATCAGGTCGAAACGCTCATCGCATTCGGCCGCACCGTCGTTTCGCCCAAACAGGGCGCGCTGGATATATGGAATTTGCCAACGCATCTCTTTTGGACAGCTGTCAACAGCGCGAGTTGCCATATCCAAAGGGTTCACGAGCGGATAGCCAAGCACCACACCCGTGGGCGCGCAGTCACGCGGATCAACCCCAGGCACCTGGCTCAGCAAGTCCGGATCATCCCAATGCTCGGCAAGACACGCGGCGAGATGGGCGCCAGCTGAGAAGCCAACCACGTATATGCGAGATGCATCGATGGCATACTCTTGAGCATGAGCCCGGACCCAGGCCATCGCTTGCATAAGCGCAATCAAAGGGGCGGGAAACGTTGCTGTACGATCTATTACAAGCTCTTCGCCTGGCTTCTTTGGGCGCGATCGAAACAAAACCGGATATCTCAATACCGCGGTATGATATCCTGCGCCAGCAAAGCGCATGGCAACAGGCTCTTGCTCCTTTGTCGCATGCAATACATAGCCTCCACCAGGGCACACGATCACAAGCGGTCGGAGCTTCTTAACCTGATAAGAGATATTAGGTTCAAGAAAAAAGGTGCGCAGGGTCGATCTACCTTGAGCATCGAGCTTGATGTCGGTCGTATACATTACGCCACGCCCCCCTCATCAACGACCGCGGCAGTTGCCACACGGCGCACAAACGCAGCCGTTCGCATCAATACGTCCTTTGAAGCGCACGGGTCGTATTCACGCGCAAAAGCCTCATGAGTAAAGCCGTGGTGGCAGCCCTCATAGCATTTGTAATCTACGGCCACTCCGGCCTCGTCCAGCATCGCGGCAAAGCGCCGCGAGTCTTCGCAAAGCGTGTCCAAGCTGGCGGCGTGCACGAGAGCCGGCGGCCACGCAACATCCGTGGCAAGAAGCGGAGACGCAACAGGGTCCAGCATGTCGGCCTCCGTCGCATATGCCCACGATGCGTACTGTTGCATCCTCGTTTGTGATAGCGCCGAGCCGGTATTCACGCTTGGCCGTTGAACGCTCAGGGGCGCAAGCGGCGGATAGTTCATGATGAGGCCACCTATCGATACCTCATCGGATCGAGAGGCCAAGACGCAAAGGGCTGCAGCAAGATTGCCTCCCGCGCTGTGACCGCAAACAATTATGGGGCCGCCTGTAAGGCCCATTTCGGATCGATGGGCGTCACAATACTTGATGACCTCCAAAGCCGAGTGCTGCGGGACGGGAAACTTGTGCTCCGGCCCCACGAGATAATCGACATTGAGAACCGTTGACCCAGTTGAACGTGAGAGGTCCCGGCAAAACGGGATATCGAGCTCCCAGTCTTGTAGAACATACCCGCCTCCATGAAAATTAAAAACGAGTGGCAGCGCCTGATCGCACGACCTCCCCTCAACTGCGCCATACCGATACACGGCTATTTCGCCGGCAGAAGTTTGGATTACGAAGCGCCGCGCCTCATTCCCTTCGGCCAATCTGCGTTTTATGGCTCCCAACTGCTTGTCCTTATTGACGCGATACGTTATTGCGTCATTGGAAGAATCAAACATGAGTGGCACCCCCTCGACCATCCGGCTCAACGTGGGAACGTTCCCACTGACGATTCTTATTCTGTATTCGATTTCATATTCAGTCAAGATAAACTTCGCGGAACCTTGTGATGCTACCGTTCGCCGCCATATATCAACCGCTCACGTTCAAAATGCGTGCGGCAACGTAATATGTAACCGAACACTTTTTGCCCGCCACGCGCATCCGCTCGCGAGTAAAGGCACCTCATGTCGTTATCGGCGATTGGACTATTCGGAATGAACATCAAAGATGTGGCCGCCCTGAGCGGCTTATCAAAAAGCACGGTATCTCGCTATTTAAACGGCGGGAGCATATCCCAACAGTCCGCAGACAAAATCGCCGCCGTCATCCAGCAGACCGGCTTTCAAAGCAATATATTTGCCAGCCGTCTTAAAACAAATCGAAGCTACTTGATTGGCGTTCTCATTGACGGATTCGACTCTCCAAGTGTAAACCGCGTGCTCTCGAGCATAAGCTCAGCGTGCCACGATGCCGGATATCAGCCATTCATCATGATCGACGAAACCGGCGAGGATAACAAAATCGCGAATATGCGCGCGCTCATTCAGCAGGGAGTCGATGCCCTCATACTGGGCACGGCGCTCATCACCGAGGGGCACCGTGACTTTCTATCGCGCATCAAAGTGCCCACCATCATCCTCGGGCGGACTTACGACACCCTCCCCTGGTGCAAAATTGACGACTACTCGGGAGGTCGCCTCCTGGGCGAGCACGTCGCACGGCAACACCCAGAGCGCCTTGTCTACCTATCCATGGGTTCCGATGACCCGTCGGCAGGAGAAGAGCGCTGTAGGGGCGTCTTGAGCACGCTATCCTCTGATACCCAAGTCCGCGTTATCGAGGTCGATCATGTCGACAACCATGGCTATGCATGTGCCGCTAAGGCGCTTGAATGGAAGCCCGACTACATTGTTTCCGCATCAGATGGGTTCTGCCTGGGAATCTTCTCCGCACTCGATGCCAAAGGACTTTCCGTTCCAAGGGATATACGAGTCGCAAGCTTCGGAAACCACGCCTTCAGCAGCCTCCCATCAATATCTCTCACCAGCATTGCATACGATTACGAGGCATTGGGACGAGATGTGGCGCTTAAGGCAATCGAGCTCGCAAGCGGAAACTCGATCGAACCGGAGTGTTGCGATTATCCGATAGAGCTCATCATACGAAAAAGCAGCGTTCGGCCAACAACGACCCGGTAGGCGAACGACCTTATTTTCACCGAACGCCGCAGGGCGACAGCGTGAAAACGGGCTATAGGACAAAAAGCGTGTCACGAGGGAACGCCTGCCCCCGGATGCCAATCAAGCCAGAACGGGTACGGATCCCCGTGGTGGAGCCCCCACACGGGCCTGTCGTCCCACTCCGAGCTGCCGTCCTCACGCTTCGAGGAGGCCGAGTAGGTCCTATAGAGCAGGCCCATGTCGGCGTCGGCGGGCATCGTCGCGAGCTTCTCCGCGGCCGTCCTGGAGTCCACCAAGAGCATGTCGCACCACCAGAAGACGGCCTCATCGCCACCATCAACGCAGAGTAGTCTGTTTAGGGCTGTTTAATAGTCCGCCGCGCTTACGAATTGAGTTGCGTGCCACAAAATGGGTCCATCTACTACGTTTAGCCGAATACCCTCGACCATACCGGATATTAAGAAAACAAAACCACTGGTAGAAGGCTTGACGATTTTCAAAAAATGTGGCTATGGTCGACCCCTAGAGGTTAAACGTGGTAGATAGGCCGTTTTCGTGACACGGCACCAGGGTAGCTTTTTGGGGCGGGCTTTTTAGCTACTTTTTGAAGGCGTTGTCTAGGGTGGCGGCTACTTGCAGGGGGTTGTCGGTGCCGGCGAAGAGACGGATGGTGGCTGCCCGCTTGCCGCATGGAGCTGAGAGGCGTGTCGCTGCGCCGCCGGCGGGTGATGCGCGGAACTCGTCGGGCAGGGTTTCGAATAGATCGGCTGCCGTGCGATGTATCAGGTCGAACTCCACTGCAGGGCCAAAGCCGTGTTCCAGGACACCCGTCGCCACCGCGTGATCGGGATGCGACGCCAGACCGGGATAGCGCACGTTGCGCACCATTTCATTCGCAGCCAGGTACTCCGCAAGAGCGCGGGCACGGTCGAAGTGGGCCTGCATGCGGGCTTCGAGCGAAACGAGGCCTCGCTCCAGCACGCCGGCATCATCGTTGCCCAAATCGAGCGTGGACAAACCGCAGCTAGCAAGCACCGCATGCGCACATTCACCCGCAGCATCCATACGATGGCGCTTGAGCTGCGAGCGCGCAACCGAAACGGCCACCAGGTTTCGCGGCCCCTCACCAGCGCACACACGGTCGAGTGCCTCGAGCGACAGCACGGCACCCAAACGCAGCGGATCGCACCCAAAGACCGACGAAACGGTGTTATCAACCACCAGCAACGCACCACACGCACGCGCCGCCTGCCCCAACGCGCGAAGGTCGGGCACGCGCAGGCCAAAGCCGCCAATGGAGTTCACGAACCACCACAGATGCGGGGCCTCAGCGTCAAACGAATCGGCAAAACCCTCGGACGCAGCCTCAAACGCCGCAACGGACAGCTCCCCCACCAGCACTACATCGTGGACCTCAAAACCGCGCGAAAACGCAGCGGCGAAGTCATCCGCGAAAGCCACCAGACGGTCACCGGGACGCACGATACCCAGCAACGACAATGCCGCCGGCACATGCGGTGCCGCCAGCAACCGAGCCTCGCGCGCACGGGCACGCGCACTCCATGCCTCTTCGAATCCCCGCACGTCCATACGGCACCGTCCCCTCAAAAGCAAAAACCCATAACACGGGTGTTCCCCGCATCATGGGTAACGGCTGCAGTATAGCGCCAGAGCGCCGCCAAGCGCTCCGACAGCCCACGACCAAACGCCTAGAAGCCAAGCTTGTGATAGCCGATCAGAATCTGGAGGAAACTAAAGGCCTTGCTGAGGGCTCGGAAAGAACGGGCAATAATGCCCGCCGGCTACACGCACATGAGCTGATGATCCAGTTTGAGCGCGCGCATGCCGCGCTCCCCCTCCACGCCGTCAACCACGTCGAGCAACATACTCGTGGCCTCAACGCCACTGGTCAGATAGCCGTAATGCACGGTAGGGATACCGCCCGTCAGCGCACGCAAAAAGGCGTTGTCGCCAAAACCGCTCACGCGATGGGCGCCCTCTCCCGCGCCACGCACCTCATCGATCGCGCGCAGGGCACCGGCGGCCATGGTATCGGTCGCACAGGCAATAAAGTCAAGATGCGAATCGGCCTGCAGCAGCTCACGCGCGGCACGATAGCCGGAATCCAACGTAAACGAGCCATAGCGGATCATCGCGGGGTCGAGCTCAACGCCCGCAGCAGCCAGACCGGCTTGCAGACCGTGACGGCGATCGTAGCCGGCGGCTTGGTCGTCCTCGGTAACGCCGACGTAGCCGATCTTGCCCGTCACACGCCCAGCCAACGCCCGGCCCAGCTCAAAAGCAGCCTCATAGTCGTCGTGGTACACGCAGGCCGCGCCCTCGACGTTTTGGCCAATCAGCACCATCGGCACGCGGCAGGATGCGATGGCGTGGCGATGCTCATCGGTAATCATGGTTGCCACGAGCACGATGCCGTCAACCGGGTGGTTCTGAAACAGGTCCAGGTACTCGAGCTCGCGCTCCGCCAAATTGTCGGTATTTGCCAGCAACATCTGGTAGCCGCGGCGGCCGAGTACCTGGCCAATACCGGCGGTAATACGGCTCACCGATTCGGAGTTGATCTTAGGCACGATGACGCCGATGAGCTTGGTAGACCCCGTGCGCAGCGCGCGGGCCTGGTTGGAGCGCACGTAGCCGGTCTGCTCGATCGCCTGCTTAATGCGCTCGGCCTTATCTGCCGAAATATAGCCACCGTTAAGATAGCGCGAGACCGCGGCGCTCGAAACGCCCGCCAGCTCGGCGACATCTTTCATCTTTACCAATGGTACCCCTGTCATTGAAATCGCTTTCACCATGATAGCCATAAAGGCACTCCAGATGAATTGATTTCACCCAGGTCGAAAAAACGTCAGCGAGCGCCGAAACCCAACTAACCGTGATACTCACCGTTGTACTGGATGAGCGTGAGGTCCTCGACACCGTCGAGCGCGCGGATGGCATCCGCGTACGGCATATCCACGCCGTCCGAGAACACCTCCACGGCCATCTCGACCTTGTCGCCGCGCATCGTCTTGGACTTGACGGTGAACTTAGTGCGGCCAAATGCGCGCACGATGTCGTCGCCCGTGGTCTGGCCCGTGTAGTGGATGACCATCATGTACACGCGCGCCTTGTCCTGGTGCGCAGCGAAGCCGGCGATCATCGCCACGATGACCACTGCCGTCAGCCCCACGAGCGCGTACATGCCGGCGCCCGCCGTAATGCCCGTGGTAATGGCCCAAAACAGGTACAGCAAGTCGAGCGGGTCCTTCACCGCCGTACGATAACGGACGATGGACAGAGCACCGACCATACCGAGCGAGATGACCACGTTGGTCGAGATCGCGAGCGTCACCATGCACGTAAGCACGCACATGCCCACGAGCGTCACGGCAAAGCTGCGCGAGTACACCACGCCGGTAAAAAAGCGCTTGTACACGCAATAGATCAGAATGCCCATGGCGAGCGCCACGAGCAGCGATAGACCGATCTTGGCAGGGTCGACCTGACCAAACGCCTCCAAGACGGAGTTCTTAAAAAAGTCCCTAGTGCTCATGGTCTAAATATCCCCTCGGTTCTCAAAATCCGATTCCCAGTAGTTAAAGCCGCGCAGGTAGGCGGTCTTTTCGTAGCACAGGCAGTACTTGGAGACCGCCGTGAGCTCTGCGGCGCCCGGTGGCACCATATCGCGCACCAGCTGCGGACAAAACTCGGTAAACTTGACCTCCATCACCAGCTTGCCGGGCTCCAGCACGGGCAACGCGGGCAAGGTCGCGTCAAAGATGTCAAAACTTCCCACCGCGGCGCGCACGTTCATGTCAAACGTAATGCGCACCGTGCCCTCGTCCATCACCCACGGCTCGCGCTCGTAGTCCACGATGGTCCGCGGCCGCATCATGTTGCACATGCACTCGATGTAGAACTCGCGGCAGAGCGGATAGGGGCTCCTCAGCAAAAAGTCGTAGTCTCCGGCCAAGATCTGCTCAAACTCGTCGCGCGTGAGCGGCGCGTCCTCCTTGTAGATCCAGCTGCCGTACTTCTTTTTACGCTCGAGCTTAATCACCTTGTCGCTGCCGTTATAGATGCGCACGCGATACTTTTTGCGCATCAGGATACCGGCGTCTTTTTCCTCGTAGGCCGAGTTGCAGTAGTCGTCAAAATACAGGCTGCGGATGGTGTAACCGCCCGCCCGTGCATGCTTGTCCAGCTTAAAGACCGGCGACATGCGACAGGCAAGCGCGGCGTGCTCGCCCTCGTTAATGAGATATTTGAGTTCGTGGCGGTAGCGCTCCTGCGTAGCACGCGCAGGCGGGGCCGCCAGGCGCTCAAGCAGCGCGCTAGCCCTCCTCATACGTGTCCTCCACGACCTTACCGCCGTCTTGCACGTAGAAGCACTTCATGCCGTACTGCTTGCCGTCATCGGTCACGTAGTAGTCAAACGCATCTTGCGTATAGCCGTCGGAGTTGGTGGCGCGCACACGCACAAAGTACTGGCCGGTGTCGGGCGCGTCGCACGTCACCTCGGGCAGCAGCACGTCCTCGGCCTTAAAGACCACGTCGCTTATGGCATAGTCGCGCGCAAGCTCCACGGTATAGCGAATGTCGCGCGCCTTAAAGTCGTAGGACGCATCCCAGTTGATGCGCAGCTTACCGTTATCGATCTGCGGCACGCCAATGTAGAACGGCATGGGCTTTTTATAGCTCTCGCGAAAGCTCTTATAGTTCTCCTCGATCTCGGAAGGAATCGCCGCGGCAATCTGCTCGTATTCGTCCTTCGTCACGGGCAGATTCTCCAGGTCGGGCGCAGCAAAGACGAGCGGCTCCGTAACCTCGCGATAATGCTCGACCATCTTGCTCAGACGCTCTTCGGTCAAATACGAGCGCAGGTCCTTGACGGCGCTATCGAGTTCGCTGCGGAACGACTTGCTGCGCAACGCGCGGTTAAATAGCACGTTGCCCCAGTAGTTGCTCACGCCGCGCTCCCAGCTCGCATAATCCGAGAACCCTGTCAGGCTCAACTCGAACTTGCGCAGCATGCCGTCGTTGTCCCAATCCAGGATGTACCAGACCTTGGAGTTAAGCGGGCTGTACAGATAGCAGTTACGGTTCTGCGTATCGCAATTGCCCGTCAAGATCTGAAACGCCATCCAATAGACCAGGTTCTCGGTATCGAAGTAGGTGTCGAGCACGTCGTCGATCTTTTGCGTATCGTCGTTGAGCGCATCGAGCATCTCGATCAACTTGGTATGGTCCGAATCGCCCTTAATCTCGAGCATGCCCTCAAACGCCGTCTGGTTATAGTCGGGGTCATCGGCGAGCTTAATGGTGTCTTCGAAGCGATGGAAATCGAAGCTGTTCACCTTATAGAGATGCCCGCTCTTATCCAGACCGTGGGCCTTGAGCGCCGTCTTGTTGAGCTGCTCGACCTGCGTAAACAGACCGTAGTCCTCAAAGGTGTCGTTAGTTTTTTCGGTCTGGTCGCACACCCATAAGTGCACAAACTGCGTGCGCAGGCCCATCATCTGGGGAATGCCACGAATCAGATCGTAGGCCATCTTGTTACGAAAGCGCATGCCCTCGCCCATGTGCTTGTTAAGCGCAATCGCACGTTGCTGGCGCCACGTGCCCTTGCCCTTTTTGAGCTCCACCTTATAGTTCTTTTGTGTATAGGTACTCGACGTCTGACCGCGCACCTGCACCGTGGCGTTGGGCGCCTTCTCGCCATAGCCCACCTCGCCAGCAACGGGACCCTTATCATCGCCTGGCTGCAGCAGGCCCATAACCTGATAGCGCGTCACGCCCATGTCGGCATAGTCGTATACCGAGTACGTATTGATCTCAGCCCAGCTGTGGTCCGTGTTCTCGGAACTGTTGCCGCGCGAGACCGTCAGGTACATGGTCACAATGCCCGAGTCGTCGTAAACCTCGTACAGCTCGTCCTTGTCGCGAAGGTGCTTGGTCTCGCTAGCCACATCGGCCTTTTTAATCTTGCCCTGCTTCTTGGTCTTTTTTGTCGAGGATTCGTCCTGCGCAGAGCAGCCCGAAAGCAGCAATGTGCCGGCAGCCGCCTCAATCAAGCGGCGACGCGATATCATCCTATCGGTCATCAGGACCTCCCCAACGATTGCGATACACGCGAACCACCGTGCGCTCAAACGCACCATGCGGCTCGCCCTCTAGACGCAGTTCCTCGTAGCGCTGTTCGGCACGGTCAAGCAAGCGACCCAGCTGTGTAAAACGACCCGTCTTGTCGGTTGCCACAATGGGCTGCTGGCTCAGAATACGATACGGCAAGTTGGCGGTATAGGTATCGAGCCGCATGAGCGCCACAACAAAAAACACCGCCGCACCCAGCAAAAAGCCAAAGCCGTAGAACTGCTGCGGAAAGAACAGCGAGACGATGGTCGCGAGCCCCGCCACGCCCGCGAACAGCCCGGAGGCAAGCACGGCGCCCTTGTAGTCGGTAAAGTACAGCAAGATCAGCAGAATCGTGTTGCCCACGGCATACAGGCCATAGCCCACGCACAGCGTGCGGAAATACCCGTGCATCAGGTTGTTGAAGCCCAGTGGCAGGGCCGAGAGCACCGTGGTCTCCAGAGAGATAACCGCCGCCGTCACAAACAGCTGCTTGAGCGCACAAAACCGCAGCTCTCTGTTGAGCGTGGCGAGCATTTCCTCCTCGGCCACCATAATGTCGCCCACCACACCGCCGTCGTTAAATAGGCTGTAGTAATCGCGGTAGCGCGGATAGAAGTTGACCTCGACCGACACCACAAAGTTGACGGTCGTGACCAGAATGGTCAAAAACGCAAGCAACGCCGGCACATCATGATACGGCGCGCCGTAAAACAGGCCCTTGACCTGCACGCCAATCGGCCCTGCCCAAATAATCACCAGGTGCGCAAAGAGTCCCAGGTTGGTAAACAGGCCCGTGAGCGTCAACGGCATAAACTCGTCGAGCCAGCGCAAAAAGAGCCAGGGGCTGCGGTCGCTCTGAGGAAAATACCGAAACAGCAGTACCACGTCCCAGGCGAGCATGACGCCATAGCCCAGGGCGATAGACGCCAACAGGCCCTCGACCGGCGGCAGCCCCAGTGCCAGCGCTATCAGGGCGCACAGGCACGCCACGCCAATGGCAGCCGCAAAGCTGCACAAAATGCCGCGGTAGTCCTTAATGGCCGTGAGGTAACTCATGCCGTTCCAGTTGACGATCATAATGTTGAACAACCACAGGCACAGCAGCCCCTGCAGCAGCGTGGCGCCCGAGAACAGCAAAAAGATACCGTAGAGCACCGTGCCCGCAACGAGCATGATGGCATTGGAGCCCCAAAACGAGGGCAGGATCTCTGTGTCGCGGTCGGCAAAGAGCATGTCGGCCAAAAAGCGCGTGACGGGCATAGAGAAAAAGCTCGTGAGCGTGAGCGAGGCCAGCAGCGTATAGGTAACCATGCACACCAGCAAGTCCTGGTTGGCGCGTCCCACGCCCCATAGGCTGCACAGCACCAAAATGCCCACCTGCAGCAGCACGCCCAACAGCATGGGGCCCGTGCACACAATGCCGGCGTAGCCATAGGCACGCATCGTCGCAAACAGACCCTTGCGCTTAAACAGACGCTTGAGCTCAAAACCGATTCCGGCCATCGGCTACACCTCCTTCTTGGGCAGGTTAAACGCGCGAGCCGTCTCGTCGTACAGCGCGCGATAGTTGGCGAGCATCTGCTCGTGTAGATAGTAGGTCGCCACACGACGCTGGCCGCGCTCCCCCATCTCCAAACGGCGGGCACGGCTTACGCACATGCGCTCCATGGCATCGGCCAGGCCCTTGCGATACATGGGCGGGCTCACAAATCCGGCCACGCCAAAGTCGTCGCCGGGCGCGCCCTCCAGCAGCTCGCGGCAGCAGCCGACCTCGGTGGTCACGCAGGGGCGACGCGCGCCCAACGATTCCAACACGCTTAGCGGTTGGCCCTCGGAGATGCTCGTCAAAATAGTAAAGTCGAGCTTTTCCATGTACTCGACCACGTTGACGCGACCGGTAAAGATCAAGTCGCGCACGCCCAGCGTCTCGACCAGCGCATGGCACTCGGCGCCATACTCCTCGTCGTCCACGCCGCCCATAATATGCAGACGCACTTTTGGCATACGCTC
This sequence comes from Collinsella sp., assembly GCA_031296755.1. Classification (GTDB taxonomy): domain Bacteria; phylum Actinomycetota; class Coriobacteriia; order Coriobacteriales; family Coriobacteriaceae; genus Collinsella. The sequence continues at coordinate 20,806 of JAUMMZ010000014.1, read as the reverse complement.
GTGCAGCTCAAAGAAGGCATAGATCATGGTCTTGACGTCCTTGATGGGCGCCAGGCGCACCACCGCGCCAATGTCCACCCAGCCGTCATCGGGCTTTAAGGGAATGTCCTTAAAGCGGTCAAACTGAATGCCGTTGGGGATGACCAGGCATTTGTCCGCCTCGCAGCCCATGTCGATCTGTGTCTTGCGGGCGTTATGGAACAGGCTCGTCACGCGGAAGGCGCGGCGATAGATTTCCTCCGAAAGCAGGTAGAAAAAGCGAATCCAACGGTCCTTGAAGGACGGCACCACCCAGTCGGCGCGAATGATCTCCTCCTCGCGCTCGCGCGTGTAGATGCCGTGCTCAGTCAGCAGCACCGGCGCGTTATGAACGCTTGAGCCCAAGCAGGCAAGCAGGCCGCCGTAGCCGGTCGAAATGGCGTGGTACACGTCGGCCGCCGGCACCTTGCTGCCCAGCAGGTACAGCACGGGCAACAGCATGGAGCGCATGGTGTGGAAGGCGTCGGCAAACGGAACGTAGGGGTACTCGGCCAGGCACACGTCGCGGAAGATGTCCATAAACGTACGGCTCTGCAAAAACGAGAGCGGGTGGACGCGGCGGCGCTGGAAGATATCAAACAGCACATCCCAGTCGGGGTTGGACAGCGACACAAGCCGGCGCAGCGCCTCGCGCTCGTGGTTGTCAAAGTCGACTTCCTCCTGCTCGCCCGAAAGGCGCAGGGCATCGTCCAGGAAAACCTCGTGCACCTCGACGACATTTTCGGGCAGCTCGTAGACAAACTTGCCGCGATCCTCGGCGTGTGCTCCGATCACCCACAGCACAAACTCATGCTCAGGCATGGCCGTGATGTAGCCGTGCATCCAGGTGGACACGCCGCCGTGCACGTAGGGGTAGCAGCCCTCGAGCACCAAGCAGATTCTCATCGGTCACCACCCTCTTTGCGCTCAATCGTCACGGTCTTGTCCGTCGCTTTGACTAGGTATAGGTCGCCCGTCAGGTGTTTAATCTCGCCACCGGACACCGTGCCCGGCTCGCCGTCGTTGGCGCGGAATATAAGCCATGCCTCGTCGTGGAAATTGCCCAGATTGAGCGTCCAGGCATCGTCGCTCGTATCCACGCTCACCGTCACGGACGAAAAACGCTGGATGGCACCCGAGCACTCCGAACCCGTCTGGTGGCGCAGATCGGGAGCGGACGTAGCAAGCCAGTCCAGATAGTTGACCAGGCCGCCCTTATAGACCTCCCAGCCCTCCTTGGCGCCGCGGTCGGGATCGAGCAGGTCATCGGGATGCATAAAGTGCGTGCTCACGTAGTGCATGTTGAGCTCGGACACGGCGGCCAGGCGCATATAGGAATCGTCGACCATACCGCCCGAGACAATGCGCGGCTGCTCCACCATGCCGTCGCTCGCCACGCCAAATTCCTGCACGTAGGGCAGGCCCGTGCCGTCCTCAAAGTAGGTGGCCGCGACGGTCTTAACGCGCGGTACATCCTGCCCGATAATCGTGCGCGCACGGGCCGAAAGGATATTCGACGGCGGCACGTATACCGAGCCGTGCGCATTGGGCAACACCTCGTCCTGAAAATCGATAAGCTCGTTGAGCGACGCGACGAGCGTCTGCTTGTTTTTCCACGTCTTGTAGGCATACACGTCGCCGTAGTCGGTATCCGAAAGCGCGAGCGGCTGATGGTTGTAGCCGTGAAAGCCCAGCTCGCCGCCCATCTGCAGCAGCATGCCACCAAAATAGCGGAACTGCGTCGCATCGGCCTGACGGGCAGGATTGGCCTGGTCGACCGTGTCCTCGTAGTTCTCGATCATCACGCCCGTATAGCGAATGTCATACTGTTCCGCAAGCTTTTGCACGTCAGGCCACCAGACCTTGGCGTAAAAGTCGGCGATGGAAAGCCCGTAATCGCGCTTAATGTAGGTGCCGTCGCCTAAGGGAACCGGGCTTGGAAAATCGTCCAGGTAGAACACCGAGCTGTTGATAACCGGATAGGCGGTAGCGCTGCCCATCAGGCTGATAGCCGATGCATAAAAGCCACGCACGACCTTGTCGTAGATACCGATATTGCAGACCACGGCCCGGCCGTTGCCACATGCGCTCGACCAGATCAGCGGCACGCCCGCATCTCCCGTCTTGGCCCACACATGCGCGGACGCTTGCAGCGACACCGGAAGCGCGGATTCAAAGGGATCGGAGAACTCGTAGCGCTCTCCCCCGCCAATCATAAAGTCCTCGTCGGGCACAATGCTCTCGCACATGACGCAGCCGTCGCCAAACGATTCGATCCCCAGCTTGGGAGCAATCGCCTCCAAGGCATCCGAAGTATCCAGCGTCATGGCAAACATCAGCGAGCCGCCGGCACTTGCCCAACTCGTAAGGTCGGACAGATGCGTGCCGAGCGCATCGAGCGACGGCATAAGCACGATAACGCGCTCGAAGGCAGCTAGGTCCGGAATCGCAGCCGCGCCGTCGGTGGCAAGGTCCACGTCGCGGTGGGCGATCTTCATATCGAGCAGAATTTGGTCGAACTGCTCCCTGGCGTCTGCAACGTCGTACTGGCTCGAATCAGTGATAACCAGGCACGTGGGCTTGGAGCCGGCAATCGCCGCCGAGGCCTGCACCGCGTCGTTGTCGGCAAGCATGCCGAGCTCGTGCTGCGTGGAGCTGTACTGCACGCCGGCGCGCTCAACGAGCAGCACCGCAGCCATGGCAATAAAAACCGCCCACACCACGAGCATTCCCGTCCAGCGAAAGTGGCCCACATGGTTGCGGACGCGCTGTTTTAAACTCATCGGGCCTCCTCCCCGTTGCGCCAAAACGCCAGCTTTTCGCGATTCGCGGCACTTACATACACATGCTGCTTTTCGATCGCATCAATCACGTGCCGCACCGCCTGCCCGTCGCGGCGCATTACGGCAAGTCGCAAGGCAAGCATCCAAACTTCCTGATCGTCCGGCGCCTCGATTACCAGCTGGTCGACCAGGCTTTCGGCCTTGACCACCTCATTGGCATCGGCCAGCGCAGCGGCATAGCGAATCCGCAGCTCAAGGGTGTCCTCACGCTCGCAACGACGCGCAAGTAGGCGCGCATACTGCTGGCGTTGAATCTGAGCCACGCGGCCCTCGGCCAGTCCAGAGGCCAGATAGTCGCCCAGATAGTCACAGTACGCATCCAGATGCTGAGGACTCGGGTCGGTTTTAAAGATACGCTCGAGCTGCTGCAGTTTGAGGTCGGACTCCTTGGAGATCTGCGCCACGGCCGTCGCGGCGTAGTGCGCCACCTCGACATCGTCGTTGAGCTTGGCGGCCTGCAGCTGAGCCAGATATGCGTCCGGGTCTTCGGTGAGCATGGAGAGCATTAAACGGCGGCGCTCACCAGGGTCATTGACAATCAATGCCTCCTCGAGCGGCACCACGCCGGCATCGCCCTCGCGGCTCTGAACCAGCAGACCACGATGGGCTTCGTCGTTTTTGCGCAGCGATTCCAGCGCGGCGCTGTTAGCCCCGCTGCCAAGCGTGGAGCAGAGCAGCGTCAGCAACACCGCCAGCAGCGGACCCCACAGCGGCACGAGCACGACTGCGACCAGAATATGTCTTTCTATCCGCAATAGACCCTGCTTACAGGCGATCCAAAACAACAAGCATGCAAGCGCATGGATCAGCAGCAGCGCCGCGACAACGATCGACGAGGTCAAACGGCCTCCACCTCACCATCGCCAGCAGGGGCAATACGCTGCAAAAGCGCCACGACGCCCTCGCTATCCACCGGCTCGACCGCGATGTGCTGGGCACCCAGGCGCTTGTGGATGATGGGCAGATCGCTCATTCCAGCCTGGCGCATAAGCAGGTAAAGCATGTCGCCATCGACCAAGCCCGCGGCATCGCTCTCGCGAATCGCCGACCCGATAGCGCCGACCAACTCGCCGACAGGCTCCAGACCCGGCACCACGCGCAGGAGCAAGAAACTCCCCATCTTGTTGTCTGCCAGCGCCTGCTCGGCGGCAAGCTCGCGGCCAAAGGCGCTCTCGTTAAGAACGCACGTACCGGCAATGCAGTGTTTGTCCTGCGCCACGTCCTCGTAATCGAAGGCGCGACCCAATGCACTTTCCACCAAGCCGCACAGAATGCGGAACAGGTTTTGGTAGTAGAGCGTCATCTGGCTTTCGGCCACCTGGCGCACAAAAATCAACACGGCAGGCGCACCGTCGCGGTATATGACGTAACCAAACATCGGGAGCCCCGGCGTCAGCGACCGGTTGACCCACAGGCTCGAGCGCTCTCCGCCATCCAAGAAAGGCGCGAGCTCTACAAGCGAACACGAGCGAGCAATGTTGTCGGCAATTGCGGGACTCGCCGCCACCAAGCGCGCAAACGAGCCAGACGTAACGTGATAGATCGCAACCGAATCGTTCTTCAGGATATCGCCCAGCAGCTCACAGCACTTGCGGTAAATATCGCGCGGATTGAGCACGTCGAGCTCCTGCGTCACAGCAAAGATCTTGCCAAAGCTGTCGTGGCGTCCCACGATCTGGCGCTTGTAGGCCTGCTTGTCCTCAATGGCATCGTGGTAGAGCCGCGACAGGAACGCGTTGCGGTTTCGCAGCAGCTCACTTTCGGCGCGCTCGGCTTTCATCGCCTCGGCGTTACGCAGCTGCACGTAGCCGCACACGGCGCCCACCACAAAGTACGCAATAAACGGCAGCCAGTTGGACGGCTCGTAGAAGAGACTCTGAAAGGAATAGCCGTACTGGATAAAGAAGCTCGCCGCCAAACCCGCCGAAGCCAGCAGCGCCGCGACCAGACCAAAATCGAGCCCATAGAGTGTGCCGATCAGCACTACGTAGAGCAGGCGATAATCGAGCACATTGAGCTGCGCAGACTGGGAAAACACCAGCTCCAGGCCCTCAAAGAGCACCCAAGCGAGCGCGGTCTCCAGGCATTTGATGAGCAGCTTGCGCGCCCGCATGCGATCGATGATGGCACGCAGCGGGTTGGTCTTCTTGGCGCGGGCATTGGCCCGGCGAGCCTGAATAGTCGAGAGATCGCGCAACAGGTCATAGCGCTGGAGCCAGCCGTAGCGCACACGGACAGCATCGCTGGTGGGCAGCGCATAGCCAGCCGACTCACCATAGGCGACCGCAAGGCCAGGGAACAAGTCCTTCAGCGCGTCGCCCAGACCGCCCGCCGTGTGGTTAAAACTGTCGGGCACATCGATGATCTCAAAGGTATCGTCCCAGCTGTCGAAGACGCGGCTCACCAGCACGGCAAGCTCCTCCGCGCAAAGCAGGGGCAACGGCGCGTCCGCTGCACCCTCCAGAGCGACCGAACCGCCCGAGCACGACTCAAAGAGCGGCACCAAAAACGGGTCGACCAGCGACGGTGACGCGGTATACAAATAGGGCGTGCGCAGAATCTTGGCTTGGACGCCATCGCGCTGCGCATAGTAGCGACACAGGTCGTTCGCCGCGTGCGCAATGATGCCCTTACCGGTTTGTCCCGCAGCATCTGCAGCATCCTCCGCGGCGGCGGGCCCGGCCACAAACAGCAGCTGCACCTGGCGGCCAAGGCAGGCACGAAAGACCGATCGCAGCAGTTCAACGTCGCCAAAGGTCTCGGTATGCGGCGTAAGATACGTGGAAAAATAGACCACGCGATCAAACTCGTAGGCCTGGTCCAGGTGCTGCAGCAGCTCTTTCCACGACATATGGGACGAGGACCCGTCGCGCCGCGCATCGCTCGCGGCTACAACCTGAACATGGTCCCCAGGGAACGCCTTGGCACAAAAGTCATCATCGATATACGAAGTATTGCCAACAACCAGCACTTCCACCGTACGCGCCCCTCCCACCTGATTTCGATCACACTAAACATGCGTATTGTACGCTGCCCACGCATGTGTCCAAAATCTTTAAGGCTGTTTTAAGAACATCTTTAGAGGGAGGAGGCAGCCTCGATTGGACTAGAGGGCAAAGCCTCGAGCGTCTGTTTCATGTTGGAGCCCCTCAAAAGAGAGTTATTGTCCTGGGCGATATAAACCCAACTATCCTGATATGAGCCGACAGGAGCAAGGAGCGCGAGGAGCTCCAAGAAACCAATAACGTCCGTACCGTATTTTTTAGAAAACTTGCGCGCCAGATCATACTTTTTCTGCTGCGTTGCCCTACCTGAATAATCGGACAAAGCATGCTCAAGGTTGCGTGACATATATGCAGCTTTAAAAGGAATCTTCCTATTATTACAGGTCAGCTCATGCGTCCTAGATAACGTCTTAAGACACGAAGATTTACATTGATTTCTCTGGCGCAGCGAGGCGACGCTCGACGTTTCGATCCTATCTTCAAAATAGGAACAACGAGGCTCATCTGCATCAAAGACAACCAGCGAATCATCGATAAATGCACCATCGGTATCGGACAGCAGCACAATGGCGTCTAAATCGGTGACACGTAGCTTGTCCTTAGCGAGAAATTCCTTTACAGCATCAACCAGCCGCTTCTTAATAGTCGAAGCGGGATTTCCCGCACCGAGAACATGTACCGATGTGATGTCGCCGCGCACAATCCCAAAACGAGGACCAGGATGTTCCCCGCTTGCAAACAAACTTGTAAGAGCACGGCCCAATGCGAGCTCATCAGTTTCACCTTCGACGATAAAGAGAACGAACTTGGTAGCACCCATTACTCGTCTCCATCCAAGCAGAGCGCGGCATCGATCGAGTACCTGTCCGTAGAATCGTACAAACGCTGTCCGCTATCGCCAAGGCTAATCGCGCGCAAGTACTGATCACGCATGTTATTGGTGGGCTTAACGCCCCTAAAGCGAACAAACCTATTATCAGGATCTGCAGTGGTCAGAAGAATCTCCGATGCCGGCAGCAATTCAAGAACACGTAGGTTGTGGGCAGTAAACAAGAGCTGGCCCTTGCCAAACGACTCAAGCACGGAAAGAAGCTGCCCCAAGAGGAATTCGAATACGCCCGAGTCGAGCTCATCAATTGCAAGGAATGCGTCGGAGTACGAATGGACTTCCATAAGGCACAGCGAGAAAGAGATGAGTTTTCTTACGCCCTCAGATTCACAGCGCAGTGGAATCTCGACCCCATTGCGGCAAGAAAGAAACTCGACTTGCTTAGCGGGTGAATCGCCCTTATCAAGAAGCTGAGAGCCGACAACTTTAACCTCGATGGAAAGGCCCGGTACAAGCGTACCGATCAATTCGCTCACACGCTTAATCGCAGACGAAACGGCTGGGAAATCATCATCCTTTATAACAGCGGGCTTAAAAAGATTGACAGAAAGATGGCCCTTCTGCCCAAACACGCGATTATCGATAATATCCATCGATAGCACGTTTAAGCTGCAAGTTGCATTTGCCAACGTCGTAAACACATTGACTCGGTAACGGAAATAAAACCCAAGCTCGGCGAGTAGACAATAAAGCGGAGTGAGAATCTCTTGATGGGCACTCTTGAAAGAAGCCGATTGCAGCTTGTACACAGCCTCATTAATCTGCAATTGCTCCGGAGGTTCCTCCTGCAAATAAAGATTGAAATCGCAGGCATAAAGCGAAATCAGATATTTGACAGTCTGTATGGAAAGCATGGGAGACATGTTGCCCCGCTGAAGAACACCCAACGAGACAAGCATTGACATCTTGAGCTGCTGATTCGTGTTCAAAAGATGGGACCAGCGATTTCTGGGCAGAACCGCCGTGGCAGACTCGGGTGCCTCTTGAACAAGCTCTATGAGAGTCCTCTTAGACCCCCATTTGTCTTTATCGACATTAAATTGTTTTACAGCCATTTTTTCGTGCGAAATCCAGACAGAGGCTGCTCTACGCGAAAAAGTGACGGTGTAGAACGTAAGAAATGATTCATCCGTGGTATCAATGTTAAACTCAATGTCTATTGAAAAAGAGTCTTTGCCAGGATAAAAGTAGTCGAGGACTTTCTGCCTGTCATATACGGCACCCGTCATCAGGGTTTTGACCAGGTCAATCGCCTCAATTACAGAAGTCTTGCCGGAGCCATTTTGACCATAAATGCCTATAACGTCCGCCCCGGGCACAAACGCAGAGCCGGGCTTCGATTTCGTAAAGGCAATCTCGCCAAAGGCAATATTCTTAAAATCATGCAACGCGATCTGAACAATACGAACCATTAGCAGTCTCCTAGCGTGGTAGTTACTGATAATCATACTAGATATCGATAGATTTTTACGAATTAGTTATAAATTATTCCGAAATCTAGAAATAATTAACCTCGAAAGCCTTGTCAATCGAATTGTTTTGACAGTCGATCGACCGCAACGACGGCCAAATCCAGAAGTATGCGGCAAAATCAGAACAGGTCGACCACGCCAAGTAGCTCCAACGCGTCGGTTTCTTTGTGCGGTTTAGGCGGTGTGCTCGAGGGTTCCAGAATTTGCCGCATACTTCCGCGAAACGCCATCCGGAAGTGCGGGGAAAATCCGAGGTTTGCCGACCAGACCCCGGTTTTGACCTTCAACGACCTGCGGTTTTGTTCCCAAAAAAGGCATTGTGCTCTGCAGTTTTCGATTTTCCCCGCACTTCCGGAAAACGAGGCCCTGCACAGCGTGTTCTAGCGACAATGGGGGTATCTGCGACAACATCCAGTAGTCGCGGAAACGTCAAAGGGCCGTTGCCGAAAACCCGACAACGGCCCTTTTTTGTCATCGCCTCACGTAGAGTCCGCGACGACTGACTCACTGAGAGAATCTTACCGTAACGTTCAGGAACCCAGCAGGGCAATGATCAGGAATGCGGTTGGACGTCCCAAATCTCCATCTAAATAAAACTAGGGGATGCCCTCCGTTAGGAAGTAACCCCCTTGCAAAACAATGGTCTATAGCAGGCCTTCGTTTTTTATTTAGAACATCATACCGCAGCATCACTTTTTTGAAGAGCGGTTGGACACGAATAGATTGAGAACATTGATCGCTGCAAGTCCGCCTACAAGAGAACAGGCAACGGTTGTTCTGTCCAAACAGCCCAATATGATGGCACCGACTATCAACGCAAGATTAAGAAGTATCGTTCCATATTGCGCTCGGGGAATCTGCTCGGCATCAACCTTATTCATAGCGTCAAGTCGAGCCGACTCTGCCCTATCCAACGAGGTGGCAGTTTCAATTAGCCTAGATTGACTCTCAACAGAAACAGATGCCCATCGCACAATTTCATGCTGAACCTCAACAGGATACTTAGAGAATTCATCGGGCGGGGGAAGAATGCCACTCCAAAGACTCGATGCAATAATCTCCGCCTGCTTCTCTGGAGTTGCAGTCGCAAACTCCCCCTCTACTTCGAGGTCTTTACTCTTAAAGACTTCTCCGAGATGATTCTGGCCGCCATCACGGTGACCATCTTGTTCGAGCTCCTCGTCGAGCGCGCCCTCGCCTCGGAGACCTTCTTGCTCATATCCAGACCCGGCCATGTCGGAAACGTTTTCGCCATTGAATTCATCGTGAATGACCTCCTCTCCTTTCATCTGGTGCACATTAGTATAAACGGAACTGTTTACAGAAAACTGGTCAATTACCCCTTCTTCAGTTAAGAGACTGAACATCCGTCCCGAAGAATTAGCCTCAAGCCCGCAATTCGCCACAATCTTGAAGTCGATTTAGCGACAGCGGGCACGCTACTACAGGCCCGCTGTCGCTATGGAGCCGAATCCTTATCCCCTCGGCGGGAAGGGGTCGTGTCCATGGGAATCCTTTGCGCGGATTCTGCCGTCGCGACGATGAATGATCAACTCCGACTCTTGATTGGAGCAAATGCGTCGACCGAGCTTAATTGCCTCGCTCTGGGTCGTCGTAACAAAGGAGGCGCGACTTGCCCCTTCGCCCTTAACCTGCCAATTGCCATCCGAACGCTTCGCAATGTGCTGATTTCTGCCTTTCATAATCACCTCGCCTTTAACTCTGAACTTTCCGATGTGTCTACAGCATGAGATATGTGGCAGACGCCCTCGTGCCGTTTTTCAAAAGTGTAAGCATTGGTGCGGACAAAAAACTGCGATTTGCCCGCTGACCCTTCGGAGTAGTTCGGAGCAAAAGGGCTAGACGTCATATTCGGAGACGGCCAAGACCAAGAAAGGCACGAGAAGAGGCGGCGACGCCAGGCATAGGAACGCGGCCAACAGCGTGGCCACGCCTCATGTCAGCTCTTCTCGTATCTGCTCGCGCGTCACGACAGGATCTCGATCACGCGCCTCTGAACGATCGGGTATGGGCGACAACAAGGGAACTGCCGCTCATCGGCGCCGTCCAGCAGGTCCGCCACCTCAAGGACCGAGGGGGCCGCTTCGAGCTGACGGACGAGCAGAAGGCCGAGCGGTTCCTGCGGGAGAGCAACTTCTTCTTCAAGGTGAAGGCGTTCGCGAAGTGCTTCTCCCGCTACACCAACCCCGGCTCGGAGCGCTTCGGCTCCCACATAAACCCCGACTTCGCCTACCTCGCCGAGCTCACGAGGCTCGACCATCACCTCCGCGAGACAGTCCTCTCCCTCACGCTCGACATCGAGCTCTACATGAAGGTCGAGCTCAGCAGAATGATCATGGACACGGGAGACGGCCCCTGCGAGCTCATGGCGTTCTTCTTCGGCTCCGAGCAGCTCGACGCCATCTTCAACCACGCCGAACGCTACTATAAGCGCATGCCGGCGCGGCGAGGGGCCACAGGCGCGATGCATGGGCGACCAAGGCAATCAGAGGCAACTTGATGAAAAAGGTATCTACTATTTTCATCAAACAGGAGGAATGCCATGACAGAAGCAGGGGCCATCGCTAGGCGTCTACCGCACGCCATGGGCCAAGCTGACTGACGCGAGGCCCGGCACACTCAGGCTCGCCCCTCCAAAGGGCAGGCTCGACGAGTTGGCGGCCGATTACGCCACAATGGGGCCGATGCTGTTCGGCAGCTACTCGAGCATCGATGAGATAGTCGCCTACATGGTGGAGCTCGAGGAGACCATCAACGGGCCAAGCTGACCAAGGGTGCCCCAATTTGAACTGCCTCCCATTTCTCCTTGTCCAAGAAATGGGAGGCAGTTCAAGTTGCGCAGCTTCTCGATCTTCTCGGGGATGATGTCCAGCGCGTGCACCTCGTTATCCTGGGCCAAGAGCACGGCCAGTGAGAGGCCGACGTACCCGGTTCCCGCTAATGCGATCTTCATTCGTTCTTCTACTTATCAGAGGGGGTCATTTCCTCGGATTGCTCGGCAAGGCACCCGCAACCGGTGCGCAGCGCCGCAGCGAGCTCCGCCATCATAGACGTAAGCCCACCGATAAGTCGCTCTATGTCCGCCGGGTTATCGCCGGTCAGGAGCGAGCCCTTCAGCTTCTCATACTTGGAGCCCTTCGCGTGCGCCATCGAGGCGGAGCGAATCGACTGCAGATCACGCAAGGGAGCAAGGGAGACCTCGACGCCTTCCCTCTCAAGGGTCGCCTTCAGCCTGTTAATCCCGCCGGGGCTGTCCGCCCGCTCCAACCCAGACTCGTCTATGTAATCGACGCAGAGCTTTGTAAGGTTGAGAATCACTGAGTCCAGCTCGCGCCTCCCATTGCCCGACGGAATGTAGACGAGCTTCTCCATGTCGCCCTCATCGGGATGCAGGGGCCGGAAAAGGCGGTTTCCAAATTTAACTTCCCAGGCTTCGTCCAACTCCTTGCGCGCCGCGAGAAATGCGGCGACGGGTCCCATGGGGGCATCGAAAGAATTGAAGAAATCCTGTGCGAGGACGGTCGCGGAGATGGACTGGTCGCTGGGTGAAATCTCATGTGCGAGGAAGTGTGCGCGTTCGCTCGCGGGGAGATCGCGTCCCAGGTCCCCCAGATAGAGCATCACCCGGCTGGGAACCGTGACGTCGATCTCCACTCCCCACTGGGTGCCGCAGGATAGTCTGCGCTCGGTGACCTCGAAGTGGGGGTCGTCCCTGTACCTGTCGAGCACGCTTGGGTTGAAGTACACGGGCGTTAGGTAGTGGGGCGCCTCTGGATTCGCCCCGAAGTAGTTTCCCAGCCTGTCCGGATCGCAAGTGAAGCGCCTGAAGCTCCCGTCTGGAAGCTCCTCGACGATGAACTCGGGGTAGCTCTCTTCGGGCTTCCCATCGTAGGGCCAAATCCCACAAGTCGAGACGTCGCCCGGGCGCACGATGGTCCTCGCGTACATTATTGAGAGAAGGTAGTCGCGCTCCCTCGTGCTCTGGAACCATATGTCGTAGTGACAGGAGCCCTCCCTGTGGTCCTCGTCGCAGATCAAATCAGCCCCCAAAGGGTAATGCTCGGAAGAGGCAACGCGCGAGTCGACGAACTGCACGTAGAGCATCTGCTTTGCGGCGATGTAGCGCATGAGGTACTTCGTCCTAAACCTGGCGAAGCCGTCGCCGACCTCGACAACCATCTCCTCGCGACCGCACTTGTCCACGGCGTAGTAGTTGCCGTCATCGCCCCGGAGGAGACCGAACAGGAACACGAACTCCTGGCTAACATGGAGCTGCGCTCGCTCAAGACTGTGGAAGTAAATCTCCTTGACGAGGTAATCATAACCCTCGTCCCTGCCGTTACCGTAAAAGGTCCTGTCTCCTGTTGCGCAGAAGCCGGGATCGAAGTCATCAGCATGGTGAATCCAGTCCGTGCCCCCAAGAATCTCCTCCTCCAGCTCAAGATTCGAAAGGCACGAGAAGACCGAGGGCGCGTCGTAGAGGCCCTTCTTCACCTGATAGACCGTCGTCCAAACACCCGAGAATGGCTTTCGCACGAACTGCAACACGTCGAGCTGGCTGAAGGTATTAAAGTCGAGTTTCAGATTGCTGCAAATCTCGCGCACCTCTTCATTCATAGAATCACTTCCTCTTCAGGCGTTGGTAGTGTCGCGAAAGTTCTCGATTTTTCCCAGCACTTCCGTAATTACATCCCTGGCTCGAAAGTGCAGGCAACATGTACGGCATCAACGATAACACCCGGCAGTCACGGACGCACAGAGATGTCGGTCTTTACCTTTAAAGACCTCTCCGCGCCGCGCCACGCGCTCAACAAGTTCTAGAATATCGGCAGCCAAAGCCGAGGGCACATGTTAGGACGCATTCAGTAAACCCGCCTGGCCTCTGCTTAGCATGCACACAGGCGGGTCTTTTTTGCAAGTTCTAAGAACCGAGATAAAGCACGGGAAGCCATTCCTCACCTATAACGAGCAGGCGGACCTGCTCATCTCGCGCGGCCTCATGGCAGACCGAGAAGAGCTCGTCGGCAAGCTCGAGCGCGTGGGATACCACCGCTTCAGCGGCTACCTCCATCCCTACAAGCAGTCCGACGGCACATTCCGCGAGGGCACGACCCTGGACGAGGTGTGGGGCCGCTACACATTCGACCGGCAGTTCCGCCCCGTCATGCTCAACGTCACAAAGCGCGTCGAGGTTTGGTTCCGTTCTCAGCTCGCCCACGAGCTCAAGGGCAAGGACGGCGCCTTCGGCGCTCGCCACCCTACGGCCCACCAAACCGACGGCCCTCGAATAAATGGAGCCGGACGGGAAGGCCGCCCGGCTCCGACGCCCTCGCGGTACAATATCAACTCAAGAACCGACGAGGAGAAGCGGAGGCGATAGATGCTCGAGGAGCTCGAGAACTACAGTGAGAACAACCGCTTGGAGGCCAAGGCAGCGAGGGGCGGCCTGCCCAAGAGCATCTGGGAGACCTACTCCGCCTTCGCCAACACCGCCGGAGGCGTCATCCTGCTCGGCGTCGAGGAGCTAGAAGACCACTCTCTCCATCCCGTAGGGGTTAAGGACCCGCGGAAGCTGCTCGACGACTTCTGGAACACCGTCAACGACTCGCAGCGCGTGAGCGCCCGCGTGCTGGACGACTCGAACGTCAGCGTAGAGGAAATCGACGGCAAGAAGGTCATTCAGATTCACGTGCCCCGTGCCGACCGCCGAGTCAAGCCCGTTTACCTTCACGACAACCCGAGCCACGCCTACCGACGCGACCACACCGGCGACTATAGGTGCACCATGGACGAGATTCGCTCCATGATGCGGGACGCCTCCGAAGAGAGCCAGGACGCCAAGCCTCTACCGGGCGTGCGCATGGACGAGCTCTGTCAGGAGACGATAAACGGCTACCGCGAGATCTACCGGCAGGTCCACCCAAACCACCCGTGGAACAAGAAGCCCGACGACGAGTTCCTCCGCCTCATCGGTGCCGCCGCCGAGGCCGACGACGGGAAGCTCCACCCCACAGGGGCCGGGCTCCTCATGTTCGGCGAGGACTGGCGCATCAGCGAGGTGTTCCCGCACTACTTCCTCGACTACCGTCAGCAGACGAGCCCGCGCGAGCGTTGGCAGGACCGCGTCATCTCCCAGGGAGGCGATTGGTCGGGCAACGTCATCGACTTCTACCAGCGCGTTTACAGCCTCGCCAAACAGGCGCTCAAGACGCCCTTCAGGCTCGTCGGCGACCGGCGGGACGACGACACACCGGCCCACAAGGCCCTGCGCGAGGCCTTGGCGAACTGCCTCACGAACGCCAACTACCACGAGCGCCAAGGCGTTGTCGTGCTCTGGGAGCCCGACAAGATCACGGTCGCCAACCCCGGCGACTTCCGTATCAGCATGGAGCGCGCTCTCATGGGTGGCAAGTCCGACCCGCGCAACGAGAACATGCTGAAAATCTTCTCGTACATCGAGGTCGGCGAACGCGCCGGATCCGGCGTGCCCGCCATCGTGGACAACTGGAAGGAGTGCGGGTACGACGCCCCGCGCTGGGACGAGGAGTTCGGCCCGGACCGCACGATGCTCACGCTGCCGCTCACCGCAGTCGAGAGGGAAAACAGGAACGAACTCATGCACGGCATGGGCGGCTACGTTCCGCTAGACATCTTCGCTTCACTCGACGACAACCAGAAGACTGCCGTGAAGATGGCCGCCAGGGACGGCAAGGTCACGACGAAGGCGTTGGCGGATGCCGCCGGTATCTCGTCCAAGTCCGCCTCGCAGACGCTGAAGGGCCTTGTCAAGAGAGAAATCCTCGTCTGGCACGGCAGGAGCACTCGCGACCCGCGGCAATACTACGATTTGCCCGCTGGCCCTTCGGAGTAGTTCGGAGTAGTTCGGAGTAGTTCGGAGCAAAAGAGCTAGACGTCATATTCGGAGACGATCAAAGACCAAGAAAGGCACGAGAAGAGGCAGCGCCGCCAGGCAAAGAGGCGCGGCCAACAGCGTGGCCGCGCCCCATGTCGGCTCTTGTTGCAGCCGCTCGCGCGTCATATCAGGATCTCGCCCACGCGCTTCTGAATGGTCGAGTACAGGCAGCCCAGCTTCTGCTTGCGACTCTCCCCGTTGCCGTAAGTGCCACGAATGACCGTGCGGGCAAGCGCGTCGATGTCCACGCCATCGCCGTCTGGGGCCTTCCTCTTATCAAAGCGCCACCATAAGACGCATGGCGATACCTTAAAATGGCACGTATAAACCTCCGTTGATCGAAAGTTGGCGAGCGCATGTCAAGAGTTGACGAAGTCAGGGCAGAGCTGGGCGAGGACAACGTCAACGAGCTTATGGACGCCTACTACACCTCCGGCCTCTCACTGAAGGATCTAAGGGAGCTCTACGACCTCCCGAAGAGCTTCACCGACGAGAAGATCGTTGAGCTGTTCCCCAGTATCGAAATCGAAGAGGATTGCCCTTTCTGCGGCTACGCCCTTGTCGCGCCACGCTTAAGCCGAGGCATAAGGGGGGTTGTGAAAAACTCCTATCGCGAAGTCGATATAAAATGCCCGCACTGCAACAAATCAAGGCGACAGATTTACCGCGAGATTGATGACGATATAACGCGGCATGAGATTCGCGAGGCCTTTTCTCGCCAGGCACGTGAATTCGATTGGGAAGCATATGACCCAAACGACTTTGATCACGTCGCTCTTGAAGTCCTAGTAGAAAATAGGGACACGGGAAACCACACGCTCCTTGCGCCGATTTACGGCAAACCTTTACTATACGGCTTCTTCGGCCTGTGTAAGAGCCTGAGGCAGAGGGGTTACATTGAACCCAGTGCAGCATACGATAAGTGGATGGACGGTTTCGAAGAGGCAGAGGATGGCAACTTCATCTTCTACTGGCTAAGGGTGCCATACTCCATATCGTTGAAAGGCTATAGACCGCTCGAACCCAAGCCAATCATCACCGAAGGCGATCGCGAATACGTCGCGCTCGGTCAGGGCGAGCGCGAGTACTGGCTGCGAACCGCAAAAGGTCTCGTTCTAGCCTACCTCGATGCCCAGCTTGACGATGCGTGCTACGAGTATGAGGGGCCGAAGCGCGAAGAGTTCGAAACTCTGCTCGACACCATGCTCCTAGAATACTCGCCCGCACAGATCACCTCGCTCATCTGGAACGCGATGGCGACTGCCGAAAAGCACGCGGAGGAGGGTCCCGCCTACAAAAGAACAGGCAATTGGGCAATGGGCGTCCTCCTCAACCGTGCCAAGAAGGCTCTCTCCGAGCATTGGGATCTGCACCCGAACTTCCCCTCAAGGACGGTTGAGGACACCGAGTTCGAGTGGTACTTCTTCGACGTCCATGTACCCATAGGCGAAACCTGGATGTACAGGAGCGTCCCCGAGGTCACGGGCGGCTGCGCAGAAATCAAACACGCAAAGATTCCGAAAGGTGTCGACGCCGCAACAGCAGCCATGATCGCGAAAGCCCGAAAGATTGCTCGGAGAATCGGAACGGACGAACCCGACTACCTCTCATACGACGAGACCGACCGGTTCATCAAGCGGCACGAGTAGCGAAAATAGAACGACGTTATGAAGTGGCGACCGTCACGGATAGATTACTCGCCAAGCCAACCCCTAAATATTGAACCCTTATCTTTTTGGGAATTATAGCGCCCCACATGGACAAGCGAAGGGAGCTACCGAGCAACAGCGACCGGCAACTACTAATTGGTTTAATTAATCGTCTATTTGTAGTCGAAATCGATCGGTGCTATAGCAGCAAAATTACCGAGCACTCAAGCGTTTAATATTCCTGTAAATCTTAGCCTCATCGGTGGCAATCGGATCATTGGGAAACGCCTTTTGGGCTCTTGCCACGTAGGAAAGAAAGTTCCCATAGAGCGAAAATGCAGAAAGGCCGGCATCACCCGATGGGCACAACCTTCTCCCCTTAATACCAAGCGGCGAGTAATGTTGATACAGAGCGGAGACGCGCTTCTTGGACGCATGTCTCCCCTCCCCCTGATTAGAACGCGCAATCGCAGTGGCCGCCTCACGGAGACGCTTGTGGTACCTTCCAACCGTAGACTGCCGAAGTCTTACAACGCGCCCGTCAAAGTCAAACCCCAGGAAACTGACTTTCTGCGCCGGATGTGCGCCGGAGTACGAATAGACCTCACCCGCACGAACGCTTTCAAAATCAAGCTGAGCAACTCCGTCGCCATCAACCCGGAACACCTTGGTTTTCTCAGGTTGCAGTTTGACGGAATCGACATCAGCCATTAGATTGATGGCTTCTACAAGTGCATCAAAACCAGACTTTGGAACGGCAACAATAAAGTCATCGCAATAACGGAGATACAAGCCGCCAACCCGTTCAACGGCAAGCCTGACTTTCATGTCGATATCAGCCATATAAATGTTAGCGAGCACTCCGCTTGCAGCAAGACCCTGAGGAATGCCCAGAGCAACGCCCTTTCGCTTCCACGGCCTGGTGATGACCTTACTTTTGTTTGCAAGAAACTCTGCCTTAGGCAGAATAACATCCAGCTTATTAAGTTCGCGAATGGCCTTGAATCGAAGTTCGATAGCTGCTTCGCTGACCTTCTTCTCCGAAGTAAGATCGATTACCGGCCATGGCAATTCATGTCGAGCAGCCAAATCAGCAATAGGCCAGCACGAATAGCGGAGGATATTTTTAATGACTTGATAGTGATCGTCCGGCAAGCGTCCACTGGGGAAACAACGAACGCAACGACGCCATTAGATAGACATGATTTAAGTTGTCGAAGAAGCTCTCGAAATCACCCGTAAGCACGAACGCCGAATCTTGCTCGCGTATATAATCGAAGGCCTTTTTAGCTGAGGAAATATTGCTGGCAGCGGTTACGGCGCTGTCTGATGAAAGCGAGGAGCGGTACGCTACAGCAACCTCATTAAACTCTTCGGCAATAGCCTTCTTGCAATATAAGTCCGACCAAAGATAAGAGTAGTACTGGAAGACGCGGTGATCGAAATGCGAGGCATAGGCGATATTGCGGACCTTGATGCTTCGCCTACCTCCACGATACCGAACAGTAATGATCTCGTTGGAAATTAGAGGGTAGAACGCGTGATGGGAAACGTACCCTGGATCTAAGATCTTGTCTTGGACATCGGCAAAAGACACCCTATGATCGAAATGGGCATATGAGCTTTTGGAACTATATCGAGGAATACGAGCGATGTCGAACTCGGTCAAAATACCCCCAAATAAATCAACCTGTCCGGATCAACGAGCGGCGGCTAACCCTCCCCGGACAGGCTAATCAAAGGTGCAGCAAGTGCAACCAACGCTTTCGCGGCCGCCTAGAACAATGATTGCCTATGTCATACTAGACGAAAGCGAGGAATTGGTACTTATGACCATCGAGGCTCTTATCCAGCTAGCCGCAGGCAACGCTGGTGTCAATGTGGCGAACGTCGGAATTTCGTCGTTTGCTATATTGACGGCAGTAGCGTACCCCATCGCCAGTTCGCGATGGGCAGCTAGCTTTATTCCCCATTCTTGCTTTGCTTAAACAGGTTATGGAAATAGGCTCATCCAGTGAATGACGTCTTGAAACATAACCTAATTTCCTAACACCCAGAATTAACGCCGAGGTGATGTTACGGCAGGTGACAAGATTCTCGGCTCACTGATGCTGTCGTCGTCGGCCCTAGTGGCAACCTAGGTCGATGCCGCGTCAAAGACCGCAAAGCCCGAGGCTCTCGCGAAGAGAATCGTCCGCGATAACGCGCCCGCCGCGCGCAAAATCAAGGGCCGCAGTGTCCTGAGCGCCACGGAGACGGGCATCACGATGGACGACAACCCCGAGCGCATGCAGTCCGTGATGTCATTCGCAATGCCGTGCGGCGCCAGCCCACTCGAGGCATCCGGCAGCAATGCGCTCAAACACAGGCTTAACAGGGACGGGATGTGTTGAGAAAGTTAGTGCAAAAGCCCTTCTGGCCCCTGTGTCCAAGGTCTGGAATCTATCGATATCCTCGGCCGACTCCACGCCGTCGGCAAATTCCTGACCGGATTCGACCATCTTCTTGGCGGTCTTCTCCAGCTCAGCCCAGTCATGACGCCTCCGCCAAACAACAGTTTCCAGAACGCTCCACAAGTATGTACTCCGGCGCTACAGGCAATCACAACCCCGGCAAGCGCCTGGCGCGCACCATTCCGGCACGAAGGTCCCACCGGATGCCCTTATCTTTAATTGCAAGGAAGCCGGACCCGCAAGGCGGCCCGGGCACCTCCACCCAAGAAAGGATCTTCTATGCTCAAAGACGGCATCGCATATCTACTCAAGTTCGCACCCAAGGAGGCGTACATCGACGACCTGCTAAATGGACATCTCTACATGAACGCGGCCGGCTACTACCATGGCCTTCCTGGCGAGCAGGGCGATCCGCTCGAGGCGTCCATGGCCCCTGGGGCATGCCTCTACAGCTATGCTTGCCTGCCTATCTACTGCATGTACACGGTCCGCGAGAACGATATCGTCGACAACGCCGTGAAAATCCCGATGCGAATGATCCAGGAGTTCGGGTGCGCGAACGGGTGGATCGGCATTGTGCAGTACGACAGCTTCGCGCGCCTCGCCGACAGACACATTGCCGAAGACGGAAGCATCTACGCCCACGGTCCCATCTCCTACGGCGTCCCCGGGCCAAAACTAATCCGCGAGATCTTTGAGGGCATCCCGCACAATCTCGTTATCAAAACGCCCAAGTACGCATATCAGCAGGAGTATCGAATCATCGGGTCGCGTCCGGTCGAATGTCACCTTTCACCAGACGAGAATCACCCGGGCTGCAAAATTGAAAAATACGACCACGCAGAACTTGACCTAAGCAGCAGCCTAACGGACTTTTCCTGGAAGGTCTCGGTGTTGAGTCTCGAAGAAACGAAAGGCGACCTCGCGCTGGAGCTTCCGCGGCGCGCATAGACAACCCAGCACAGGGTGCATCACCGCCGGGTGAGAAGACAGAGGCTCAACCATCATCCGCTCCCCTCCCCAACATTCCCCAGATAGTTCGCTGATGTTGACTGGTGTTCCCGTAAAATAAACCGCAACAAAATATGTGCGGAGTGCTGGCCTGGAGCTGCCTTCGGACCCTATTGGCTGCTCACCGAGAGGCTCCGCTATGAAACGACCCCTTTACTACCTGCTCTGCGTGATCGCGTGCACGTCCATGGTCAGCGCGACGATGCCCATGGCGGCCATAGCGGAAGCGATTCAGCCTCAGACGACCGCCGGGCAGCAGGCGCAAGCCGACGCCACGGCCAGCGACATGGGCAAGGCGGAAGACGGCTCCAACACAAACGTGCCCGCAGCAAACACTGCGACAAGCAACAGCACCGACACCCCCGCAAACACCACCCAAACCGCGCCCGTGGACGCCAACACCGCAGGCGCCGCGGCCACACCCAACACCACCGCCGCAACAAGCAACACCGCCAAGCCCGACAGCACCGCCGCAGCCACCACCCCCTCCCTCCCAGCCCCAACCCCCCCCCCCCCCCCCGCCACCCCCCCC
>JAUMMZ010000013.1 GCA_031296755.1 Collinsella sp. | reverse complement strand
GACCCCCGCGAACTTCGCGGCGGCGGTCGGCCCCATGCCGTCCTCCGTCGCCAGGAGGAAGAGCTCGACCTTCTCCCTGCTGTACATGCGAACCTCCAGTCCGGACCGCCCCGCGGTCCAACTTTCTGTCCGCACCCCCTTTTCTCAGCTTCGCACCCTGCCGGGTTCGATTCCCGTCGCCCGGCACGCTTATGAAAACGGCTCTGGCACCAAATAGAGCCAAAGCCGTTAAAACTATCTTATGGAGCGGGCGACGGGAATCGAACCCGCGTCATCAGCTTGGAAGGCTGGGGTTCTACCATTGAACTACGCCCGCAAGATATGGTCGGGACGACAGGATTTGAACCTGCGACATCCTGCTCCCAAAGCAGGCGCGCTACCAAACTGCGCCACGTCCCGAAGGTGTTGAGCAGCTAAGGTCTAAACCTTGCGTGTCCCAAAGCGAAGGAAATTATAGGGTAGACTCCCCGCCTGTGCAAGCATTGATGCCTTAGCTCCTCGAATGTGCGACAAAACGACTATGGAGCAGACCGATCACAAACGCCACAACGGCAACCGGTGCCCACGCGGCTCCAATGTCCGCCAGAGGCAGCACATCAAACGGCAGCCATGCGCCCGCAAAGAACGCATCGCGGACCGAGGTGATCACACTCTGCACAGCAACCACGCCGCCGACCCAGACCCACACCTGCGGATGCGCGTCGCAAAAACCATGCACCAGACCCATCAGTACCAGCACAATGGCAACGGGATACAAGGCGTTGAGCATGGGCACCGAGAACATGAGGATCACGTCGAGGCCCACGTTGGAAAGCACGCACGAAAACGCTGCGAACACAAAGGCGAGAACCGCAAAGGGACGGCGCATGACCTCCTCGGAAGCCTCTGCTCCCCCTTCGACCACATACGTCTCGCAAAAGTAGCGCGAGCAGCAGCTGATAAGGCCAATGCACACGTTCATGCAGGCGAGGAAGAAGATCGCAAAGACCACGACCGTGCCGGCAAGCCCAAAATGCATGGAGGCCGAACGGGCGAGGATGGCGGCGCCGTTGGTAGCGTCAGGCATCACGGTGCCGAGCTGCATACCGGCAAGGCCCAAGCCGCAGTAGATGATGGCCATAAGCACGCCGGCGATCACACCGGAACGCGAAATCTCGAAGGCCACGCGCTTGTCATCGGTAACACCCAACTCGTGGATGGTCTCGGCGATGATGATGCCGAAGGCGAGCGACGCAAGCAGGTCCATGGTCTGATAACCAGTCAAAAAGCCCTGCACAGCGGCACCTGCATCGTAGGGAGCCTGAGGCGCGGCAGCCGGTCCCAGCGGCGAGATCACGGCAGCACCCACGACCAGCACGATGAGCGCAATGAGCGCGGGGCCCGTGATGCGGCCGAGCACGCGCGTGATGACACCCGGGCGCAGCGTGAGCACAAACGCGACGACGAAGAACCCGATGGCAAACACCAGACGTGCTGCGCCGAGCGAAACGCCCTCGGGCAGCAACGGCACCAGCATTTCGAACGCCGTAGAGCTTGTGCGCGGAATGGCCAAGCACGGACCGATGGCCAGGTAGACCGCCGCAACAAAGAACTCGCCAAACTTGGGATGTACGCGGCCGGCAAGCTCACGCGCCGTGCCGGCAAGCGCCACGGCGATAAATCCCATGACGGGCAGGCCGATGGCGGCAATCAAAAAGCCAACCATGGCAAGCGGCGTGGCGGTACCGGCCTGAAGTGCCAGCAACGGCGGAATGATGAGGTTACCGGCGCCAAAGAGCATCGAGAACAGCGCAATGCCGACGGTAACGACATGGTCGGAGCGCAGGCCGCGCGGAGCGGATGAGGCCATAGGCACACCTTTCGGGTCGAAACAAAAACGGGACGGGCAAAAGGCCCGTCCCGCAAGTATATACGCTCTAGCAGGCTAAATCGCGCAAAGCGTCAATCGCGGTGTCGACTTCCTCGTCCGTGTTGAAATACCCAAACGAGAAGCGGACGATACCCTGGCGCTCGGTCCCGAGCGCGCGGTGCATGAGCGGAGCGCAATGGGCGCCGGGGCGCGTCGCAATCCCCCACCCCTGCATGAGCGCGTCCGAGATCTCGGCAGAGTCGATATCACCCACGTTGAGTGAGACGATCGCCGAGCGCATCGGCTGATCAAACGCACCGTAGAGCGCAATGCCGGGGATTTCGCGAACACCGGCGAGGAAGCGCTCTGCAAGCGAGCGCTCATGCGCCGCAATCGCCTCGACCCCGCCTTGTGCCTCGATAAAGTCGAGGCCGGCAGAAAGTCCCGCGATGCCGTGACCGTTGAGCGTGCCTGCCTCAAGGCGCGTGGGCCACTCGAGCGGCTGCAGTGGGTCGAAGCTGTGTACACCGGTGCCGCCCATGGCCCAGGGCGCCACATCGACGCCCTCCGCCACGGCCAGGCCGCCGGTCCCCTGCGGACCCATGAGCCCTTTGTGGCCGGTAAAGCACACGACGTCGAGCCCCATGGCCTTCATATCGATACGCGCCGTACCGGCAGACTGAGAGGCGTCGACGATCACCAGAGCGCCGGCCGAATGGGCTATGGCCGTCACGTGCGCAATGTCGACCGCGTTGCCGGTCACGTTAGAGGCATGCGTCACCATCACGGCACGCGTACCGGGCGTGACCAGCCGCTCGAGCTCGTCGTAGTCGAGCACGCCGTTCGCGTCGCAGCCCGCATGCTCAACGGTCACGCCCTGCTCTGCCGCCAGGCGGTTGAGCGGACGCAGCACGGAGTTGTGCTCGAGCACCGTCGTGACCACGCGGTCGCCGGGGCGCACCACGCCATTGATGACGGTGTTGAGCGCCGCGGTGGAGTTGGGCGTAAAACAAACATGGTCAGCACGCGGGCAGCCCAGCAAGCGCGCAAGCTTGGCGCGACAGCCGTGGATGGTACGCGCCGCATCGAGGGCACCCGACGTGGCGCCGCGCCCGGCATTGCCGAGCGAGCACATCGCCTGCGTCACGGCATCGATGACCGTCTGCGGCTTGTGCATGGTCGTCGCCGCGTTATCCAGGTAGATCATCGCACAACCTCCCACATGTCGATCACCGTAAAGCCCTCGGTGGGGACGCCCGCCGCGGCAAGCTCGCCGCGCAGCAGGTCCTCATCCGCAGGCAATGCCTTCCACGCCAAGCCGCAGCCGGCAGCGACCTCCCCGGGCACGGGAATCGTTCGCCCGGGAAGGCCGCGCTCGATGCACAGGGACTCGCAACCCATGGCGGCCGCCGTGGTGGGAAACGTGATGACAAGCGCCGGGCGTTTCTCCCTCATGGCAACTCCAACCAATACGCTACGGGCGCACGACGCGCACGGCCTGCTCCATCTTCTCCACGATCACGTACATATTGGTGACCTCGCCCACCGCAAGCTGGTCTTTAATGCCATAGTGGTCGAGGCAGGTACCGCAGGTGAGAATCTCGACACCCTGCTCGGCCAGGCCCTTCAGATCATCGAGCACCGGAGAGCCCTCTACGGTGAGCTTGGCACCGCCGTTGTAGAACAGCATAGTCGCGGGCAGCTCCTCCTGCTGCGTCACGGCAAAGATGAAGGCCTTCATGAGCTTGTGGCCCAGCTCGTCGTCGCCGCGGCCCATGCAGTCGGTGTAGACGGAAATGACGAGCTTGCCCTTGCCGGCGCTGGCGCCGCAGAAAGCCGCACCATCCTGCTCAGGATCGGCCACGGCAACGGCGCCAGAGGTCGCCACGGTCACGTGCCACTCGGCGTCAGAAACCTTCTCGACCGAGGCCGTGCAGCCCTTCTCCTGCGCCATCTTGGAGATGTTCTTGACGGCGGTCTCGTTGTCGACCGAGGTCACCACGGCGCCCTCACCATCAAGCTGTTTAAGTGCCTTAAGCGTCTTGACGACGGGCAGCGGGCAGGCATCGCCCATGGCATTGACTTCAATCTTGGTAGACATAGCTTTTCCTTTCGAATAAATCGTTTTAGAACGGTATATGGCTCAATAAACGTGTCGTTAACGGACAACGCGGACGGCAGGACCGCCCGGCTCCGCCTCGAACACGCGCCCGACAACGGCGGCAACGCGCCCCTCGGCATGTAAACGACGCGCAAGCTCATCCACATCCGCCGCGGGCGCCGCAACAAGCAAACCGCCCGAAGTCTGTGGATCGTACAGCGCATCGAGCATGCCCGGCCCCAGGTCCTCGTCGGCAGCCACGCGCGGGCCAAAGAAGTCCTGGTTGCGGTAGGAGCCCGCGGGGATAATGCCCAGACGCGCCATGTCGAGCACCTGGTCAAAGAGCGGCACCACCCCCGACGCAAGTTCAATCTGCACGCCCGAACCCTCGGCCATCTCGCACGCATGCCCGATCAGGCCAAAGCCCGTAATGTCGGTGCAGCCGTGAAGCTCGAGTCCCTCGGCCAGACGAATCGGGGCCTCGTTGAGGGTGCGCATCGAGTCAAGCATCCGGCTGGCCTCGTCCTGCTCGATGAGCTCGCCCTTAATGGCCGTGGTGATGATGCCCGAGCCGATTGCCTTGGTCAGCAGCAGAACATCGCCCACGCGTGCGCCGCTGTTGGCGAGCATGCGGTCGAGCGCGACAAAACCACTCACGGACAGGCCGTACTTGGGCTCGTCGTCGTTGATGGTATGGCCACCCGCGATGGAACAACCCGCCTCGACGCACTTGTCGGCGCCGCCCGCCAGAATCTGGCCGGCGACCTCGATGCCCAGGCAGCTCGGGATGCACAGCAAGTTCATGGCGTGGCTCGGCCGCCCGCCCATGGCGTAGATGTCCGACAGCGAGTTGGCCGCGGCGATCTGGCCAAACAGAAACGGGTCGTCGACCATCGGTGGGAAGAAGTCGATGGACTGCACGAGCCCCAAGTTCTCCCCTACGCGGAAGACGCTCGCATCGTCGGAGGTATCGAACCCCACGAGCAAGTTGTCATTATGCACATTGGGTAAATCGCCCAGGACCTGGGCGAGGGCTCCGGGGGCCAACTTAGCGGCTCAACCGCTCGCGGCCGTCATGGACGTGAGCCTCATGGTGTCCTTAGCCACACGAACCCCCTTCCAACAAATCAACGACTTTAAGTATACGCCCCAGGCACGCTTCCCAAGAGACCGCTGACGGCTCGAACGTCGAAGGCGGCGCCGCAAGCGCCTGCGCGATAGCATCTGCCAGTGCGCGCTCAAACAACGGAAGGTCGGCCGCCACGGGCGTGTCGACATCCGTCATACGCGGCGACGCCACCCACGTCACGGGAGCACCGGGAAGCATCGCCTCCATCCAGGGACGAACGCCGGGCAAATCAGTCGCCACAACTTTGCAGCCGCACGCGAGGGCCTCAATCGTCACGAGCGGCAGACCCTCGTAAAACGAAGGCAGCACAAAGACGTCGGAACTGCGGTAGGCATGCACGAGCCCATCGCTATCCAGGCGCCCCGCCAGCGCCACCGGCACATCCGAGGCCGCGGCCAAGCGCTCGATACGCGCGTACTCGGCATCGTCCCCGCGGCCGCCCACAAGTACCAAGCCAGATGGGCGGACGTCGTCGTCAATCGGCAATGACACGGCTCGAACCAGCGACTCGACGCCCTTTTTAAAGCAAATCTTGCCCACGTACACAAGAGATCCCGGCTGCCTCGCCACGCTTGCGTCGCGGCAGAAGACGCGATGGTCGTAGCCCGTCCCGATCACGTGGATGCGATCGGCATCGACGCCACACACCAGGCCAATCTGCTCAGCCTGCTCAGCATGGAGCGCAAAGACGGCATCGAGCCGACGAACCGCACTTACGATGCGATCGCGCTCGAGCGCATGCGAACGCAGCTGGCGCAGGTCGGTCGAATGGCACACGGCAACAACTGGCACGCCCCGGACGCGCTCGCGCACCAATGCATTCACCAGATACAGGTGATGGCAGAGCACCAGATCGGGCCGAAACTCAGCCACCGCCCGATCGATTGCAGCAGCAAATGCCCGCTCAAATGCCTTGAGCATCGAAGGCGTCAGGTCACGATAGCGCGTGGAGGGATAGGGCATGACATCGGACATACCGCAGATGGAAAACGGCAGCTCGGGCGACTCGAACGGTACGGCAAACACGACAGCACGCCGGTCCAGTTCGCCTTGGGTATCACCCGGCGCCGCGCCGCAAAGCACGGCGGCGCGATGCCCCGTCTCGATCTGCTCGCGCACGAGCGCGGCAAGGTAGGTGCCGCTGCCGGTGCTATCTGGTTTTTGTGCCGAGATATTGAGGATGCGCATGTCGCGGTACACCCCTAGGCCAAGGCGGCGGCGCGGACAGCCGCGCCGATCGCTCCGGCAAAGCGAGCTTGGGGCGAGGTGGTCACCGGCGACCCCAGTAGCTCGCCCAACCGCTCCACCACGAAGGCGTTCTCGCACAGGCCACCGGTCAGGTAGTACGGGGCGCCCGCGGCCTGCCCGGCCATGGTCGCCACGCGCGAGACCACGCTGTCGATCACGCCACGCGCAATGTTCTCGCGCGGCTCACCGCGACCGATCAGGCTGATAACCTCGCTCTCGGCAAACACCGTGCACATGCTGCTGATCTTGGTGGGCTCGCCAGAACGCGCCAGGTCGGCCATCTGCTGCTGGGAAATGCCCAGGCGGTCGGCCATGATCTCCAAAAAGCGCCCCGTGCCGGCGGCGCACTTGTCGTTCATGGCGAACTTGGCCACGCGGCCGCCCTTGAGTTGGATGACCTTAGTGTCCTGACCGCCCACGTCGATCACCGTGCCGTGATCGCCAAACAGGCGCACGGCACCGGTACCGTGGCAGGTGATCTCGGTCACGACCTTGTGCGCATAGGGCACGGCGACACGGCCGTAGCCGGTCGCGACCACGCGAACATCGTCGCCCGTCACGTCATAGCCGGCTGAAGCGAGCTCGCCGCGCAAGCGCTCGGCCGCATCGACCGACGAATACCCCGTCGGCATGACGCAGGTCCACGCAATGGCGCCGTCCATCTCCACCACTGCAGCCTTCGCGGCCGTCGAGCCTATGTCGATACCAATGCCAACCACGACATCCTCCTTCTATGCGGCAAAGCAGCTATCCCTTTGCCGCATTTGTCCTACAGGGTCTCGATAAAGGCGGCGATGCGCGTCTCGATCTGGCCCATGTCGCCGTTGCTGTAGTCGGTCTCGATCTTCATGTACGGAATACCCGCACCCTCGACAGCCTCTTGCATGCGTGCGCTCTCAACGTTAAAGGTATGGCACGCCTGCAGCACGCTCTCCACTACGCCATCGACGTGGTACTTCTCGCACATGGCCAGCGTATTTTCCATACGACCGTCGTTGGGCGTCATGACCGAGCAGTTGATGTCCAGGTAGCGGTCTGCGATGGCGCGCAGAATGTCGGGTGCGTCCGGGTCGATCATCATGGCCGCCGTGCGCTCGCCCGAGCAGTCGTCCATGCACACGACCACGCCGCCGTTGGACTCGATGGTGCGACCGATCTTGTTGATCACGCCGCCCACCGGGCAGCCAGTAATCAGAATGCGTTTGGCATCCGCCGCAACCGGGCGCTCGCCCGCGTCGTAGGCCTCGCGCAGCTTGACAACCTTTTGCTCCAGCTGCTGCGTATAGGCCTCGATATCAAAGCTGAACGTACCGGCAAACATAGTGCTCATCAGGTCGACGCCGCTCATGGCCGCCGGCTGGTTGGCCTGCAGCGCAAACATCTCGAGCTGGGCCGCACGCAAGCGGTTGCGACGACGGACGGCAGCGCGCAGGTCGTCGTCGGTGATAGTGATGCCGTAGAAGCCCTCGAGCTCCTCCTTGAGCAGACGACACTCCTCGTACCAGCCTTCACGCTCGTAGGCGCGATCGCGACCCTGCGGAAGATGCAGAATGTGCGTGCGCTTGAGCTCGTTGAGTAGCTCGTACATCTTCTTCTTGCCGTCGCAGGTGGTCTCGCCGATGATCATGTCGCTAAAGTACGTAAACGGGCACTTTTGCGAATAGGCAAAACCGTACGTCGACTTGATGAGCGGACACAGATTTGCCGGCAGCACCTTCTCGGCCTCGGGAATCACCTCATCGGACGTACCGCACAGCGCCACGCTCGCAGCCCCCGCGGCATCGATAATCTCGAGCGGCGTATAGCTGCACAAAAAGCCGACCAGGCGATTACCCGCCTGCTTATAATCCTTAACGCGAATAAACGCCGCCTTGCGCTGCTCGTTGAACTCCTCAAACGTGCGCGGCAACGGCGTTTGTTCGATTTCCTCCATGTGATTCTCCCCTCTTTGAAAATCTAAAATGACTTAGCCCTGGGCTCGCGAAGAGCGATTAGAGCTGCCTTGGATCGAGCGCCTGCTGGAGCGTGTCTCCCAACACGTTGAAGCAGAGCACCGTAAGCAAGATAAAGAGCCCCGGCACGAGCGCGAGCACGGGACTGTAGAGAATGTACTGCTGAGCCCCCTGGAGCATGGAGCCCCACGAAGCCATGGGCAGCTGAACACCATAGCCCAAAAACGAGAGCGCGCTCTCATCGAGGATCGCGTTAGCCACCGCAAGGCTCGCGGCAACGATCACCTGAGGCAACAGGTTGGGCATGATGTAGCGCAGGATGATGCGCGCATGCCCCGCACCGAGTGCTCGCGCGGCATCCACGAAGTCGCGCTGCTTGAGCGTGAGCGTCTGCGCGCGGGTAACGCGCGCAACCGAGGTCCACGAGAAAAAGGCGAGCATAAACACCAGCGTCACGAGGTTGCGCGGCGCAAAGGCGTAGACCACGATGATAAACAGCAGGCTGGGAACCGAGAGGAACACGTCGACGATGCGCATCAGCACCGCATCGACTTTTCCGCCCGCGTACCCGGCAACAGATCCCACCAGGCACCCGATCACCACGGCCACGGCCATGGCGGCAAAGCCCACCAAAAGCGACACACGCCCGCCGTACAGGGCGCGGGTAAACGTATCGCGACCCAGGTCATCCGTTCCCAGCAGATGCTCGGCGCAGGGGCCCATCAGCTTGTCGGGCGAGAGCGCGTCGGGATCGTAGGGAGAGAGCGGTGCCAGCAGCGCGCCCAACACGATCACGCAGAGGATAACGGCGCAAACCGGGGCCAAGCGGTTCTTGGCCATGCGCTTGAAGAGTCCGGCCCTATTCATCGGAACCTCCGTCCAGGCGAATGCGCGGATCGACAACGGCGTAGAGAACGTCAGCAAGCAGGTTTCCGATCAAAAGGAGGTACGAGGCGAGCATCGTGATGCCCATGATCATGGTGTAGTCGCGGTTGTTGACGGCATCCATGCAGAGCACGCCCAACCCGGGCCAGCCAAATACGCTCTCCACGATAAACGAGCCCGTGACGAGCGTGCCAAAGTTCATACCCACCATGGTGATGAGCGGCAGGATCGAGTTGCGCAGCACATGGTGCGTGAGCACACGGCGGCGCGGGGTTCCCTGGGCCACGGCAACGGTGACGTACTCCTCGCGCATCTGCGAGATCACGCCCGCACGCAGGTAGCGCACAAAGGTGGCTGTGTTTCCCACCGAGAGCACGATCACGGGAAGGATAGCGTGGCGCGCCACATCGACGGGGTCGTTGACGCCGATGGTGCGCATGCCCGAGCTCGGCAGCACGCCCAGCACAAGCGCGAACAGGATGATCAGCATGATGCCAAACCAAAACGGGGGCACCGAGATGCCGATATAGGTCAAAAGGCTGATCACGTTATCGGGCAGCCGGTTTCTAAAATAGCCCGCGAGTAGACCCAACGGAATCGCGAGAGCCACCGAGAGAACGAGCGCGGCACCCATGAGCCCCACGGTGTTGGGCAGCCTGCTCAGGATCTGGTCCTTGACGGGCTGATGGTTGCTCGTGGAGAGACCCCAATCGCCCTGGAGCATCTTTCCCGCCCAGCTCACATAACGCTCGGCGATATTGCCCGAGAGACCCAACGAGTCCCTCATCGACTCCAACTGCTCATCGGAGAGCTTATGCGATGAGACCGAGGGGGACGTGTAAAGGTAGAGCGGGTCGCCCGGTGCAAAGTAGACGATCGAGAAGGCGAACATCGACACCAGGACAAAGACGAGCGCTGTCTGGGAGAGGCGTTTGAGCAGATACGATCTCATGGGTTCCTTTCATGCGCAAGGGGCACGGACGGCAAACGGCGCCCGCGCCCCCATCGAGACCTATGTGGGCCGCAACCATATGAGGCTAATCGAACTTGATCTCGGTGTAGTCCTCGAAGATCGGCGTGGTCTGGCACGTATCGACGCCCTTGAGGTTGGAAGGCGCGGCAAAGCAGTAGTTGGGGTAGGCGATCGGGAAAACGAGGTTGGCATCGTGGGCCTTCTGCTGAAGGTCGGCGTAGGTCTCCTCACGCTGCTTCTCGTCAACGGTACCGCGACCCTGGATAAAGAGGTCGAGGACCTCCTGCGGGGTATCCACGTTGATGCCCCAGGTGCCGTCGTACATGCCAACGACCACGTCGTCGGGATCACCCGCGGAGGCGTAGCCGTTGAGATAGAGCTCATAGTCGGCCTGATCGGTAAAGACGATGTCGAAGAAGCCGTTGGACTCCACGCCTTGGACGTCGACCGTCACGTCGATGGTCTTGAGCTGCTGCTGGATAACCTGAGCGGTCTCCTTCATGTAGGCACGGTCGGCGTTGAAGTAGAGCTTGACGGTCTTCCCCGCAAGACCGGAGCTCTCGGCGAGCTTCTTGGCCTTGTCCACGTCCTGTTTATACGCTTTGACGGAATCGCTGTGGTAGAGCGTGCGGTTGGAAAAGATGGAGTTGGCCACCACGGCGAGGTTCTCGCCGTAAACCGTGTCGACGATCTCCTGAACGTCGAGCGCGGCAAAGACGGCCGCCACGGCGTCCTTATCGCTCCAGGTCTCGCAGTACTTGTTCCAGGCAAGGTAGTTGACGCGGCCCTCGGGGATGGAGGTAAGCGTCACATCGCTGCTGTCGCGGTACTCCTTGGCCACCGTCTCGGTGGTAACGGGCAGCAAGTTGACTTCGCCGTTTTTGAAGGCGACCTGCTGAGCGCTAGCATCGCCGATCACCTTGAAGGTGAGCGTCTTGATGCTCGGGGCGCCCTTGTAGTAATCCTCGAAGGCCTCGAGAACGAGTGACTCGCCGTCCTTGAACTCCTTGAGTTTGTAGGGGCCGGAGCCTATATCGGTGAGGTTAGCCTTGGCGGACTTGATATCGGTGTTGCCGTCAAAGGCGTGCTTGGGGATCAGCACCAGCTGGCCCAGAATCTCAAAGTATGAGGCGGAGACCACGGGAAGGGTGATCTTGACGGTCAGATCGTCGACCTTCTCGTAGGTAACAGGATCCTCGCCCACAAAGACGCAGTTGGTGAAGCCGGCACCGTTGTCGGTCTCGGCGTTGCAGTCGAGCGTGAAGATCACGTCGTCGGCGGTGATGGCCTCGCCATCATGCCATTTGAGGCCGTCACGCAGCTTGAGCGTGTAGGTCTGTCCGTCGTCGGTGTCACAGCTCTCGGCAAGGTAGTAGCGCGTGTCGCCGTTATCGACGACATAGAGCTCGGTGGTAAAGCCCTTGAGCTCTAGGAAGCCCTCGGCCATGCTCTCAAGATCGCGGTTGAGCGAGGTCACCGTGGCGGAGACGGGAATCACGAGACCATCGGTCGCGCTCGCGTTACCCGCGGCGCTGCCGCTCGCAGAATTGGAGCCGCCGCAGCCCGTAAGGCCCAGTCCCGCCAGCACGCCTAGGGCTCCGGCGCCGGTCAGAAAGCTGCGACGGGAGATGCCCGCCTTGAAAAGGTCGTTGTTCATCGAAATCCTCTCTTGTTGAACAAACGTGCAGAAAACTATGCTCAGCCGACAGGCACCCTGCGGCACATCCGGGCACCCGTCGGCTCAGGACAACATATTCGAAGTCCTACCACGAAGGTAGGTAGGGCCTAAACCTAAATGGTTTCCAGGAACGCCTCGATGCGGGTCTGGAGCTGACCGGCGTCCTCACCGGCGTAGTCGGTCGTGATGTGCATAAACGGAATGCCTGCCTCCTCGGCGGCCTTCTCCACGGCGAAGGACTCCATCTCGTAGAGCGTGCAGAACTGCAGGGCCACGTCGACGATGCCATCGGCATGCAGGTCCTTGGCCATCTGGACAATGTCCTTCATACGCTGGTCGTTGGGCGTAAAGACGGCGCAGTTGATCTTGAAGTAGCGCTCGGCGATGGCGTCGAGCATCTCGTCGACCGTCTCGCCGGACTCGTCAACCAGGTCCTTGTAGTAGCGCGAGCCCGTGCAGGACTCCTCGCCGACCACAACGCCGCCGGCCTTCTCGATGAGGTTGAACAGCTTCCAGTTGGGCACGGCCATGGGCGTGCCGGTGTACAGGATGCGCTTGGTCCCCTTGGGCGCCACGCCCTCGCCGGCCTCGACACGCTGCTCGCACTCAGACGCCATATCGTTGATGGCTCCGGTCAGACGCGGCGTGTCGTCCATAAAGGCGGCCTGAACGGTCAGTAGGCTGTCGAGACCGCTAATAGGTGCAGGGTCGGCAGCGCGCGTGGCAGCGAGGCGCTGCAGGGCACGTCGCTTCTCATTGACGGCGTGGATGGCGGCCTTCAGACGCTCGGGCGTAATCTTAACGCCGCACTCTTCCTCGATCTTGGCGGCGAGTTTCTTGACCTCGGCCTTCCAGGTCACGAGCGTCGACTCGTCGTGCACGTTGGGAATATCCATGACGTACATGTTCTTTTGCGTGGCAAAGAACTCGTAGGCTTTCTTCTTACCGTCGCAGGTGTTCTCGCCTACCACCAGGTCACTCGACTCAATGTAGGGGCAGACCTCGCCCAGCTTAAAGCCGGCAAAGCTCTTGATAAGCGGACAGGTGTTGCGCGGCAGGTGCTCCTCGACCTTATCGGTTGCCCAATCGGCACCCGAGCACAGACCCACGGGGATACCGTCGCAGGCAAGTACGATCTCCTCGGGCACGTAGACGCAGAACGAACCGACGATCTTGGTGGCCTCGCCGGCCTCCTTCTTGTCGAGCATCTCTTTAATACGGCCGCTGTGGATGTTGGTGGCGACAAAATCCAGGTAGGACGTGGACTTGGGGCGATTGTTCTGCGTCAGGAACATATCGCCGTACATCTGGCCCACGGCGCCCAGCAGCATGTCGTGGTCGGCAAGATTCATGCCGAGGCTCTCCCACATCGGATGGAAATCGAATTCTTCAGCCATGACGGTTCCCCTCTCGAACCAAAAATGAATAGCTACGGTATTTCTGCACGGTGGGTGGCGAAAACCCAGCCGTGCTCAAACCCGGAATTTTGGGGAACCCGCTTTGCGGTCGATTATTTAGTTGTACGTCGTCTCTCCCGGAGCCGTGAACATACCTGCTCATATGCGGCTCCGAGCCATATACAGGGCGCGCGCGGCAACGCGGCGAATGTATGTCGTCTGCGGCATGCGCGCGTCCTCCTTTACAAGTTAAGGTCAACTATATCAACGGTCGTCGACCATGCGAACACCGTTGACATTCGTACGACAGCGTCGTGTGCCGCCGTTTAATAAATAATTATCTGTGTTGATAAGAGTTTGTCATTCCCCATTAGGCGAACGGCAAGACAAAGCCGCCGAGACTTATATCCCCGACGGCATTACCCGGCGCTACCGACACACCAGATGGATCCTGCTGGCATCAAAATGCATACGCAGGGTCTCGCCTTCTTGCGGTAACCCATCCGCTGGTACGCTCAATTTGTTGACCTTCCACTGCAGACGCGTTGGCGCATCGGCCCGCGGCGCATCCAACAGCACCAGGCGCTCAAAACGCGAATCGCTCACGCGCGCCACGTGCAGGTCGTAGCTGTTGCGACCCCGCTCGGCACGGTTGTCCACATGGAAGTAGCTCGCGCGAATGCCCAGGTACGCCACATTATCGGGAACCTCGCGACCCACATTAAAGGTCATGCCCCAGTCGAGGGCCTCAACTTCTTCGTCGCCGATCTTGCGCGCCCGGCTTGTGTTCTTGCAGCCCGTCAGGCGCAGTGCCGCCAGCGTCTGCGGACGGCGGACCACGTCCTCGACGGAGCCGATCTCCTCAACATGCCCGTCGTGCATCACGCAGATGCGCCCGCACAGGCGGCACGCTTCGTCGATGTCGTGGCTCACGTAGAGCACGGTGCGGTTGCATACATCGAACAGGTCGAGCATGTTCTGTTCGAGGGCGCTCTTAAGATAGGAATCGAGTGCGCTCATGGGCTCGTCGAACATAAAAATGCCCGGATGCGCCGCCACCATGCGGGCAAGCGCCACACGTTGTTGCTGACCGCCCGAGAGTCGCGCGGGATAGCGGTCGGCAAAATCGGACAGACCGAAAATGCCCAGATAGCGCTCGGCGAGCTTTTTGCGCGCGGCGGCGTCGCCCGCATTCTTTACACCGGCGCATACGTTATCGGCCACCGTCATGTTGGGAAACAGCTGATAGTTTTGGAACAGCAGGGCGCATTTTCGCTCCTGGGGCGACAGGTTGATGCCCGTCGCCGAGTCAAAAAAGGTCACGCCGTTGACGACGATCTTGCCCTCGTCGGGCGTCTCCACGCCGGCGATGCAGCGCAGCGTACAGCTCTTGCCGCAACCCGAGGCACCGAGCAGCGCCACACGATCCTCGCCGGCCTCAAGCTGCATGTCGAGCATAAACCCGGGATAGCGCTTTTTGATATCCAGAACGAGCGACATGGCCTATCGACCTCCCTGCAAAGCGGCATCATCGCGCATGAGCTCGGCCAGCGCCTCGCGATCGATACGCAAGGCATCGCCGCCCGCCGGGTCGAGCGAATCGCCCTGTCCGGCAAGATCTTTGGCCTGTTTGCGCTCCGCACGGGAAAGGCCCCGCTCGCGATACTTTTGCGAATGAGCGGTGTACATATTGATGAACAGAATGACCAGGAAGCTGAACGCAATTACGACCACGACCCAAAAGAGGGCTACCGACGTGTTGCCCCCCATCCACTCAAAGTAGATGGCGATGGGAATGGTCTGGGTAATGCCGGCATAGTTGCCCGCAAAGAACAGCGTGCAGCCAAACTCGCCCATCGCGCGGGCAAAGGCGAGCACCGTGCCCGCTGCGATTGAGGGCCAACCAAGGGGCATCATAAGCTTGGTAAAGATGCGACGCTCGGACCAGCCAAGCGTGCGCGCCGCATCGAGCATCTGCGTGTCGAGGCTCTCGAAGGCTCCGAGTGCCGTGCGGTAGACCAGCGGAAACGACACAACGACGGCCGAAATGACCGCCGCGGGCCAGGTAAAGACGATCGAGATGCCGTGCGCGATGAGCCACTGGCCCACCCCGGTCGAACGGCCAAACAGAATAAGCAGCAAAAAGCCGCACACCGTAGGCGGCAGCACCATAGGAATCGTAAAGACCGAATCGAGCAGGCCCTTGATGCGACTCGAGGTACCCATGGTCTTCCACGCGGCGAACAGGCCCAGCGCAAACGCGATCACCAGGGCAAGACCGCTCGTTTTAATGGACACCCAAAACGGGCGATAGTCGATGTCGCCCAAAAAGGAAGCCAGAGAGGTCAAGGGCCCCTGCTCATCCCGCAACACGACAGACGATGCTTCTACCATGTGAGCGCTATCAAGCCAACGCGCGCCGCCCTTGGCATCACCCGAGGCTGATGCAATCACCACATAACGGTCCCCATCCGCACCGCGCTCGTCAAAGCTATAGGTATACCCGCCGGCATCAAACGTTGTTTCCGCCGTGACATACCAAGGAAGATCCACGTCCCCCAGCTGCGCACCTCCCATGCAGTTTGCGCTGTCGAGCTCACAGACGAGGACCTTGAGACCCGATACACACTCGTTGTCCTGCAGATCCAATCCAAACTTCTCGACCGCCTTGGGCGATATCCACACCACAACGCGATCGGCAGCAGGCGCCACCACAAGGTCCACGTCCTCGTCAACGGGAAACCGGTAGCCCTCAGGCTGGCTCTCCATGGCACGAGCGGTCCCCTTGGCCAACCGCTCAAAACCCTCGATCCCATAGGAAAGCCCATGAGCGGTCGCAGCAACCTGGGCCCCGTCCTCAGCGTCCCCAGCAAACGCAAATCCCGGCACCCAGCAAAGCACGAAGGTCAAAGCACAGGCGACAAGCATGCGGAATCTATTAAGCACGAAAAGCTCCAAGCGAATACAAGGACGGAGTGAAACACAAAACGATGGAATTATCGCGCCAAGCCGCACTACGCGGAAAGCTCAAAGCCGTACTTAGCCCAAATCTTCTGAGCCTTCTTGTTGGTCAGACAGAAGTCGATGAACGCCTTGGCTTCGTCGGCATGCTCGGAGCTCTCGGCGACAGCGCCCGGATACACGATGGGCTTGTGCGAGTCCTCGGGACACACGAAGGCCTCCTCGATGCCGTCGTAGCGGAAGATATCGGAGCTGTAGACAAATCCAGCCACGCAGTCGCCTGTGGACACATAGGCGGCGGCGGTACCAACTTTATCGGCCAGTGCGACCTTGTCGGCAATCTCGGGAGCATACTCACCGTCGTCGCCCTCGGTGCCGGTGTAGAGGCCCACGGAGGCCAGAGCCTGGTTGGCGTACTTTCCGGCGGGAACGGTCTTGGCGTCGCCGATGGCGATCTTGCCGTCCAGATTCGCGACGCCGGCGATGGCCTCGACCTTGGTATCGGAGCCCTCGGCGCGAATGATCACAAGGTCGTTGACGAACATGTCCTCACGCGTGTCGGCGTCGACGAGCTCGGCGGCCTCGGCGTCGTCCATGGTGCCCTTGGAAGCCGTGATGAGCACGTCGACGGCGGCACCGGCGCGCATCTGCTCGACAAGGTCGCCAGACGCCTTAAACTGCGTGTCGGCAAAGGTGGTGCCGGTCTGCTCGGTGTAGAGCTCCTGAACCTCGGGCAGGGCCTTCTCGAGCGAGTTGGCGGCAAAGACCTGCAGCTCGACAGCTTTCTTGGAAGATGCCTTAGCAGAACCGGCATCGGATCCGGCCGGCTCGGACGTCTTGCTGCCCGAACAGCCGGCAAGACCAAGGCCGGCAGCGGCGACAGCAGAAAGCGAAACGAATCCGCGGCGAGAAACCATATCGAACATGTTCAACCCTTTCGAACGCTATGCCCGGGTACCCCACCGCGGGCTTTAATCTGCAATCAGATTATACTTCTGCGCGAATAATGATAGTGAGAAATTATTCTCGTCAGAGAATATAGTTCCGAATTACCGTGCATCTCGGCGTCGCTTCGGCGGAAAACAAAGGCGGAGCAGCCGTTCAGGTCGCCCCGCCGCAGTTAAACCGCTTAGTTGGTATGTCCGCCGCCAGCTGTCATCTGAGCCGCATGCTCCAGCTGGTCTGCTATGGCCTCCCAGCTTTCGCGGGCGGCCTTCGTAGAACCGGGAAAGTTTACGACAAGTGTATGACCTCGTTGCATGCAAATAGCGCGCGAGAGCATGGCGCGGCGCGTCTTGGTCATCGAATACGCGCGGATTGCCTCTGCAATACCCGGCACATCGCGGTCGCAGACGGCACGCGTCGCCTCGGGCGTCACATCTCGCATCGAAAGCCCCGTGCCGCCGCAGGTGAGCACGACATTGGCGTGGCACTCATCGGCAGCTTCCACAATGGCATCACCGATCTCGCTGACGTCGTCGCGCACGACCACATGTGAGGCGACCGTCCAGCCCTGTGCCTCGATAAGTTCCTCGAGTGCAGCTCCGGCCTCATCCTGCAAAAGATCGCGTGTGTCCGAGCACGTCACGATCGAAATCTTCAACTCCATAGCGTTCCTCCTATAGCGCCGTTCCCTCGGGCAGGTCGACGCGAACAACGTCCACGGCATCTCCCGCCTTGAGCTCGCACGGTCCTTCGTCAATACGCAACAGACAGTTCGCACGCTGCATAGTTCCAAGCAGCGCCGAATTCTGTGTCTTAGCCTCGGTCACCAACAACTCACCGGTCTCGGGGTCGCGCAAAACCGTGGCGCGATCGAAGAAGCGGCGATGCTGTCGCTTTTTCACGCCGTGCGTGACCGTCGCCTGCTGCACGGGACGCGTACCCTCGGCAAAGCCGCGCATCTTGCGAATCGCCGGGCGGGCGAGCATCTCAAAGCCCACATACGCCGCGGCCGGATTGCCTGAAAGCCCCAGGTAGGGCTTACCCCCGAGCAAGCCAAACGTGATGGCCTTGCCCGGACGCATCGAGATGCGGTCAAACAGTACCTCGCCCTCGCGCCGGACGAGCGCCGTCACATAGTCGTAATCGCCCGCCGAGGCGCCACCGCTCGTAATGACAAAGTCGCACTCCTGCACGGCACGATGCACCAGCTCGGCGATCGCTTGCTCATCATCGGGCGCTATGCCGTAGAATACGGGCTCGGCGCCGGCATCGAGTGCCTCGGCCATCAACGCCGACGAGTTGGAATCGCGAATCTGCCCGCGCGCCGGCAGCTCACCCGGCGCGACCAGCTCCGTGCCCAGCGAGATAATGCCCACGCGCGGAGCGGCATGCACCTTCACGTTCGCATACCCGGCGCTCGCCAGCAGGCCGGCGCCGGCCGGAGCCACAACCTCGCCGGCGTGCATCACAACATCGCCGGCATGGGCCTCCTCGGCGGCAGAGCGAACGTTCTCCCCCACCTTGGCCGGCGCCGAGAACCTCACACGCGAGCCCTCGTTGCCGTCACCGTCAAGCACATCGACGATCTCGTACTTCACAACGGCATCGGCACCTTCGGGTACCGGCGCGCCCGTCATGATGCGGACCGTCTCGCCCGCGCCGATTGCGCCCTCAAACACATGGCCCGCGGCCTCGTGTCCGATAACGTCGAGCGTCACCGGCGCCTCGCCAGATGCCTGCGCCAAGTCCGCCGAGCGCACGGCATATCCGTCCATAGCGCTGTTGGCAAACGGCGAGATGTCGATATCGGCCACCGCGTCCTCGGCCAAGGGAAGACCGGCGGCCTGCCACACGGGAATCTCGATGAGATCCGTCGGAGCAACGTGCGACAGGACAATCGACTGCGCGTCCTCCAGTGGAATGAGTTTCTCTGCCATATGCACCTCTTAATGCCACGGCGCACAACAGGGGCGCCGATTCTTTATGCTTTTCTCAGTATAATCCCCCGATGCACGGCCGCGACTCGGTCTGTACCCGCAAATACACCTGTCGGTTGCAGGCCGCGAAACAGAATGGAAACCAACCCACCGGCTCGTCGCGTTTACCGCGTTTTATAATGCTTGCGTTGCAACCTAAAAGAGGAACGTATGGCTCATAACGACAAAACCGAAAGCGCAAACGAAACGCAGGATCATTCCCAGCCGCTCGACGACGGCGGCTTTTTCTCCCTGAACGACGTCATCATGGCAGGCAGGCATCAACTTACCCGCTCCGAGCATCTCTTGGCTGCCGACACGCGCCGCAACGCCCGCAACCTACTTGCGAGCGCTAAGTTGCTCGTACTCGTCGTCATCGTCTCGCTCGCCATGGGCGTTGCCGCTTGGGCGTTTTTGGCCTCGCTGAATATCGCGACCGACTATCGCGAGCACCATGTGTGGGTCTACGCCTTGCTTCCCGTTGTGGGCGTTGCCACCGCATGGGTGTACAAAAACCACGGTCTTGCCGCCAAGCGTGGCAACAACCTGGTCATCGACTCCGCTCTGGGCACACGCCTCATCCATATGCGCATGGCCGTCCTCACCTTCGTCTGCTCCACGCTCACGCACCTAACGGGCGGATCGGCCGGTCGCGAGGGAGCCGCGGTGCAGATTGGCGGCACCATCGCCAGCAACATCTCGAGCCTCGCCCACCTCAAAAAGCATGACCACCACGACCTCATGCTCGCCGGCATCTCGTCGGCCTTTGGCGCCGTATTCGGCTCGCCCCTTGCCGGAGCTTTCTTTGGCATGGAGATGTGCTTTATCGGCAAGATCGACTACACGGCGGGCATCTACTGCCTGGTCGCCTCATTTACCGGCTACTTTACATCACTCGCCCTAGGTACCGAGTACGAGGCGAATGTTATCGCCAGCGTTCCCAACATGACACCACGGACGGTTGTCATCGTTGTTATCAGCGCCATTATCTTCGGTCTGACGGCACGCCTCTTTGCCTGGTCAGTTCGAACCGTCAAGAGCCTGTACGGTCGCTTTATCACCAATTATCTTATTCGCGCACTCATAGGTGCACTCGTGGTTTTGGCCGCCTATGCCCTCCTCGACGCCTGGGACTACGCCGGCCTTTCCACGTGGCTTTCCGGCGCCGGATTTGCCGGCAACACCACCCTGGCGGACGCAGTCATCAAGTTGGTCGTCACAGCGCTCACCCTGGGCGCCGGCTTCCAAGGCGGCGAGGTCACGCCCCTGTTTGGTATCGGTGCGGCGCTCGGCGGCTGGATCGGTTGCCTCGTCGGAATCGATCCCAGCTTTCTAGCAGCGCTGGGCATGCTCGGCGTGTTCTGCGCCGGCCTTAACGTGCCTATCACCACCTGTATGATGGCCATCGACCTGTTCCACGGCA
Organism: Collinsella sp.; assembly: GCA_031296755.1. GTDB lineage: Bacteria > Actinomycetota > Coriobacteriia > Coriobacteriales > Coriobacteriaceae > Collinsella. The sequence goes on along the minus strand of JAUMMZ010000013.1, from coordinate 32,524 downwards.
CGGCAGCCGGGTTCTTTGTCATCGTGGCCTTTATCAGCTACCTAACCGCCGGACACCGCGGCGTGTACCCCGCCCAGCGCATCATCTCGCCCAAGCGCCGTTCGCTTATTGTGGATGAGGGCGGTACGGTAGCGGATGCTATCGAGCGCCACAACGACCTGATAGAGTAGACGTAAGTATTCGACGTGCAGCCACAATCGGGGGCAATTCGACCTGAGCGCGACCGCACCGTCACGTCATACGCCGGGAGTCGCCCCATGCACGCAACTGATTTTGGCCTCACGCTCATCATCGCCAACCCAGCCGCCCAGTCGGGTGCGGCGCGCGAAGTTGCCGAGCGCCTGCAACGCTTTTTGGATATGACCGCGCGCGCATCCCAGTTTGACCTGGTGCTGACCGAGCGCATGGGACACGCCAAGGAGCTGGCCGCACAGGCTCAGGGCTATCGCACCGTTATCGCCCTTGGCGGCGACGGCGTGATTCACGAGGTCGTCAACGGGCTTATGACGCAAGAGGAGGACACCCGCCCCGCTCTTGCCATCCTACCCGTGGGCTCCGGCAACGATTTTGCCCAAACGCTCGGCATCGACGATTTCTCCGGTAAGGATTTTGGCGCGCTACTCACCTGCGAGCTGCAGCGTCAGGACATCGGGCGCATTCGCTTATGGAACCCCACAAGCGGCAGCGGCGAGGCTACCGTTGAGTACTACGACCAGACGCTTTCGGTCGGCATCGATGCCGCCATCGGCCTTGGCACCACCGAGCTACGCAAAAAGACGAGCCTCACCGGCGCGCCGCTCTACACTCTTTCGGGACTTGAGCAGTTTGGCCTACGCTATCGCAATTACCCCATGACAGTCAGCTTTGACGGGGCGCCCGCCGAGCGCGTAAGGGCGATCATCATGGCGATTCAGCTGGGTCCTACCTATGGCTCGGGCTATCGCATCTGTCCCGACGCCGACCCCTGTGACGGCATACTCGACGTCTGCTACGCCTGCGGCCCCGTCCCTCGCGCGGTTGCCCTGCCTATGTTTCTTTCGGCCAAGGACGGCCACCATACCAAGTTGCCGCCGGTTCGCATGCGCCGCTGCCGCCATGCCGAGCTCACCTTTGAGGAGCCCGACTACCCCATTCAGGCCGACGGCGAGCCCGTTGTCGCCTCGCGCATCGAGGTCGACATCCTCGCCGGCGCCCTCCACGTCTGGCACCCCACCCGCTAACCCCACCTAAGTTGCGGTGAAATAGGGACTGTTTATGCAGCAAAAGCCGCAAAACAGTTCCTATTTCACCGCAACTTATGAGGAGGCTATTCGTCGCTGCCCGGCTTGCGTCGGTTGGCTTTTTTAATCGCATTGAAGTGCTTGTCGTTGAGCCTGCGCTGGCGAGAGCGCTGAGGCACCTTGGTCTTTACGCGTCGGCGCGGTGGACGCCCGCGACGCTCAAGCTCAGCGCGCAGCTTACGCAGGCAGCTGCTACGGTTTTGGAACTGACTGCGGCTCTCGCGCGCCGTCACGGTAATCCCCGTGGGCCCATGCTTCATGCGCACAGCAGAGTCTGTCGTGTTCACGCCCTGTCCGCCCGGACCCGTCGCGCGAAACACCTGAACCTCGCAATCGCGTGCCAACTCCTCGACCGACATCTCGGCATAGTGCGCATACTCACGCCATCCCATCTTGTTCTCATCCATATCAACACCTCCCCTCATACAAAAAATGTGACAAAGGGACAGTCCCTTTGTCACATCGCATACCAATCGCTTGTGTTGCGCACTTAGGCGAAGGTGATCTCGCCGGTCTCGCAGTCCATATCGGCGATACGGGCCAGGCTCTCGACGCGGAAGCCGCGCTCGCGGAGCTTATCGCCACCGCCCTGGAAGCCCTTCTCCACCGCAATGCCAATACCGGATACCTCGGCACCCGCAGCCTCGCAGATCTTGATAAGACCCTCGAGCGCGCAGCCGTTGGCCAGGAAGTCGTCGATAATCAGGACCTTGTCGCCCTCGGACAGGAAGCGCTTGCCAACGATGACCGGGTACTCCTTCTGCTTGGTAAAGGAGTAGATGGTCGTGGCATACTGCTCGCCGTCGAGGTTGATGGACTGCGCCTTCTTGGCAAAGACAACCGGCACGCCGCCAAAATGCTGGGCCGCGATGCAAGCCATGCCAATGCCCGAAGCCTCGATCGTCAGGATCTTGTTGATCTCGACGCCCTCGAACAGATGGGCCCACTCGGCGCCCATGTGGTCGAACAACTCAACGTCGCACTGGTGGTTGAGGAAGGCATCAACCTTAAGGACGTTACCGGCCTTTACGATGCCGTCATGGCGAATACGATCCTCAAGCTCCTGCATGGCGCAACCCCTTCTCGCGGCAACGATACCGCGCGATTAATAAACGTTGTTCGATAGTCTACCACGGACCGACCCCCGCCCGTCCCACAAGCCGCATCGCACCATAAAGCCGCAAGACAAGTAGATAGGCCCGATTCGTGGCAAGCCTGCCTTCACAAGCTAATGGCGGGCGCGCACCCTCACCAAACGCACTAAGGCGAGCGCAAAGCCCACAGCGGCCACAGCCATGAGCACGTAGAATACCGAGCGAAAGCCGAACAGGAACACATCCGGACGACCTGCAACAAAACTGGTCACGGCCTCGCCCATCGCCACGCTCATCTGCCCATACAGGATATGCGACGCCGCCGTAATGCCCACTGCCATACCCGCGTAGCGCGCCAGGCTGCCCAGGCTGCCCGCAAAGCCGAGCGCTTCGCGCGGAGCCGAGCCCATGTACAGCGAGTTATTGGGGCTCTGGAAAATCGACGTACCGCACGACATAAACGCGACGCAGCACACGATCGCAGGGATGGCAGAGTGCTCGTCGAGCGTGCTTACCGCAAAGAGACCGCATACGTACACGCCCAGGCCGACCGCCGTGGGGCCCTCGCAGCCAACACGGTCCGACACCGTTCCCGAAAGCGGGCCGATAAAGGCATTCACCATTGGCAGCGCCAAAAACAGCAATCCGGAAATATCAGAACCAAAGCCGTGGGCGTCCTGAAAATAGAACGGCAGAATAAACTCGGATGCGCCAATGCCAACGAACACGATGAGCATGCAGACAAGGTTGATGGTAAAGGCCGAATTTGCAAAACAGCGGCGAGCAGCCTCGGCAAGGGGCATGGGGCGTTCGCCAGCCTCTGGCCTAACATGCGGCAGCGTGTAGAGCCCCACGATAAACGAGATGACGCCGATGGGCAGGTTGATGAGGAAGATGCTCTCCCAGGGAAAGCTTGCCACCAGCATGCCGCCGAGCACGGGGCCACACATCATGCCAAGGGCCACAAAGGTCGCGAGAATACCCATGGCACGGCCTCGTTCGCGCGCCGGAAACGACTCGGTGATGATACCCATGTTGTTGGCCATGGCCGCCGCGCAACCGACACCCTGAACAATGCGTGCCAGGATAAGAACCTCGAGCGAGGCCGAAAGGCCGCACAGCAACGAACCGACCGAAAAGACGATGACGCCCAGCTGGAACACATTCACCTTGCCGCGCACGTCGCCCAGACGGCCAAACGGCAACATAGCCACGCATGTCGCAAGCAGATACACCGAACTCACCAGCTGAATGCGATCGAGGCCCACGCCCAGCTCCTTTTGCATCACGGGCAGCGCCACGGTCACGACGGTCGAATCCAGACACACCATAAACGTCATGATGAGCACGGTAAACAGAATCGCCCATTTGTTCTTGCCATGGGTGTCGCCCTCTAGAGCAATGTGCTCGCGGCGCAGCTGCTCTGCAGTTTTCTCCATATCCATCCTTTCGAGTGGCACAACGCAAAAAACGGGACCCCAATCGCCTGCAAACAGCCGCGATTGGGGTCCCGCCTACGGAATCGGAACGAAAGGTCACCGAAGCTTTCTGCCAGCATCGGCGCCTTGCACGAACGCTAGCCTAGCACTGCTCGAGCGCCTGCTCAAGGTCGGCAATCAGATCGGCCGTGTCCTCGAGGCCGCACGACAGGCGCACCATGTCGGCGGAGATGCCACAGGCGATGAGCTCCTCATCGTTCATCTGGCGGTGCGTGGCATTAGCGGGATGGAGGCAGCAAGTGCGGGCATCTGCCACGTGCGTGGCGATCTGGGCGAGCTTGAGGCTCTTCATAAAGGTCTCGGCCGCCGCGCGACCACCGTTAAAGCCAAAGCTCACAACACCGCAGGTACCGTTGGGCATGTACTTCTGAGCCAGGTCATGGTACTTATCGCCCTCCAGGCCCGGATAGCTCACGAAGCGTACCTTGGGATGACTCTGCAGGAACTTGGCAACGGCCAGGCCGTTCTCACAATGACGTGGCATGCGAACATGCAGGCTCTCGAGCGAGCTGTTCAGGAAGAACGCCGCCTGCGGGTTCTGCATGGGGCCAAGGTCGCGCATGAGCTGCGCGGTGGCCTTGGTAATGAAGGCGCCCTCGCGACCGAACTTCTCGGCATAGGTCACGCCGTGGTAGCTCTCGTCGGGCATGGTGAGACCCGGGAACTTGTCCGCATGGGCCATCCAGTCAAACTGGCCGTGGTCGACGATCACGCCGCCCAGGTAGGCAGCATGTCCATCCATGTACTTGGTGGTGGAGTGCGTAACGATGTCGGCGCCCCACTCAAAGGGACGGCACATCACGGGCGTCGGGAAGGTGTTGTCGACCATCAGCGGCACGCCGTGGTCATGTGCGGCCTTGGCAAAGCGCTCAATATCGAGCACGGCAAGGGCGGGATTTGCGATCGTCTCGCCAAAGACGAGCTTTGTGTTGGGCTCAAAGGCTGCCTCGAGCTCCTCATCGGTGCAGTCGGGGGCGACGAACGTGCAGGTCAGACCCATGCGCTCCATAGTATGGGCGAGCAGGTTATACGTACCGCCGTAAATGGCAGAGCTAGCGACCACATGATCGCCGGCACCGGCCACGTTAAAGATCGCGAGGAAGTTCGCAGCCATGCCCGAGCTCGTGAGCATCGCGGCGGTGCCTCCCTCCATCTCGCAGATCTTGGCGGCAACCAGATCGCACGTGGGGTTCTGCAGGCGGCTGTAGAAGTAGCCCGACTCCTCCAGGTCAAACAGCTTGCCCATATGCTCCGACGTGTCGTACTTCCACGTGGTGGACTGGTAGATGGGCACCTGGCGCGGCTCGGCATCTCCCGGGTGATAGCCGCCTTGAACACATGTAGTACCGATGGTCTGCTCGCTCATATCTAGCTCCCTTGCCTGGGTTACGTTTCATTCGGTTCACGATACCGCTACCCTGCACCCCTCTCAACCCATCCCCAAGGTAGGTTATGGGACTAATTGATCAGGGGTATTTATCTCAAGCCTTGGGCATTTGCTCGATAGATAAAAACGAGGCATACATGAAGCTCTCGATGATTACATGCCCCGTCACGGGTACCATAGGCGAGTACACCGTGACCAAGGAGACAACGATGAAGCAAATCGATACTGCCCAGCTCGACATCACCGCCTGTCAGGCTCAGGCTGCCGAATACCACGCCCGTGGCTTTAACTGCGCACAGGCCGTCGCCTGCACGCTCGCACCCGCCGTCGGGCTCGACCCCCAGACCGCCTTTATCCTCACCGAGGGCTTTGGCGCCGGCATGGGCGGCATGACCGAGACCTGCGGCGCTATCTCGGGCGCCGTGGCCATCATGGGCTTTGTAATGAGCGACGGCATGGATAACCCCAAGACCAAGGGCCAGACTTACAAGCTGTCGCGCGAAATCGCCAAGCGTTTTAAAACGAAAAACACGTCGACCGTCTGCGGCACGCTCAAGGGCATCGGATCGGACAATGGTCCGCTCCGCAGCTGCCCCGGCTGCATCGACGACGCCATCGAGATCGCCTGCGATGTGCTAAAGCAGCTCGCCGAGTAAACGGCGGCAACAGAAAACGACGGCCGGCGTGCTTGGGATTCATCCAAAAGCACGCCGGCCGTCGCCGTTAGAACTCGGCAAATTTGGGAGCGCCGACCTCAATCTCCTCGCGCCCCGCCATAAGCTCGCGCATCTTAGCGCAAAACGGCTCCTGCTCCCCCGCCTTAAACACCAAATGAATCGTCACGGCATCCGCGTAATCGGTATCCGAAACCTTGGCACCCGAATCCTGCGCCAAACGAAGCACCTGCTCATACTGCGGATAGGCCACGTGCACGTCAACAGGCACGACGCTCGTCATCTCAACGACCTGCCCTGCCTCCTGAGCAGCTGCCACCGCCGCCTGCGTCGCCGCGGTATAGGCGCGCACCAAGCCACCGGGCCCCAACAGCGTGCCGCCAAAATAGCGCGTCACCACGCAGCAAACATTTTTGAGCCCAGCGCCGCGCAACACCTCGAGCGTCGGCATGCCGCTCGTGCGGCTCGGCTCACCGTCATCACTCTGACGCTCGCGTCCATCGACCAAAATCCACGCGGGAACATTGTGTCGAGCGTCGTAATGACGCTTGCGAACCATCTCGATGAAGGCATTCGCCTCATCCTCGGATTCAATATGGACCAGCTGGGCAATAAACCGGCTCTTGCGATCCACAAACTCGCCAGAAGCCTCAATATTCGATCGCAGAGTAAAATAGCTGTCCAACAAAGCCCCTCAACAAAACTAAGCGCGGCAACAAACAGCCTCAATAATACGGCAAAGACAGCACCGTTGCCCTCGCCAACAAGAGCGGAAACACCAATGATGCCGTCACCAACAGCGAGAACCCGTCAGCGCGAGCAAGGTGCCTTGAAAGACGAGATTGCAACAGAAATGAGGCTGCCGATGACCAGGCAAAAACAGCGAGACGGCGTCAGCTGAGTCGATTTGGCCCGAAAGAGGAGGGAGCACGCCTTATGGCGGCGACCGACGAATGAGCGCCAAATCGGCCAGCTGACGCCGTCGCAGCGTCAACATAGTTGCTGAGTGGGCCTATAAGCCGGGTTCTGTCGTGAACGGTCATTTATCTTGTCTGCACGTTACCGTGCAGCTCCACGCACGCTACCCGAACGCGGACCGGGCCGGCCCATAGCGTTCCTATTCGCGCTTGCTCCGGATGGGGCTTGCCAAGCCGCCGTGTTGCCACGACGCTGGTGGTCTCTTACACCACCGTTTCAGCTTTTCCCTTTACGCCTTGCGGCGCAGGTGGGAGTCTTCTTTTCTGCGGCGCTTTCCGTCGGATCACTCCGCCCGGCCGTTAGCCGGCATCCCGCCCTCTGGAGCCCGGACTTTCCTCACGCGTGCTGCAAGCAGCACATCGCGCGACCGTCTGGCCCACTCAGCAGTGCAAGAGTGTAGCACACCGTCAGCATAGGCAGCGGCACAACACAAGCGCTCGACACGATAAACCAAGAACCATGTCATGCAGTACAATAGGAACGCCGATGGGCAACGTCGTCAGTCGAGACGCGACCGCGCTCCGCACCCCTCCGTCTACTCGGTGCGTTCCCGCCTCCTCCCCGAGGCGGGATGTCGGCGTTTTTTCATGCACCGACAACTCAATAGCAAGCGAATAGCCCAAGCAGCGTTACGCGCAGGCACTACCGAACATCTCGGCAGTAAATGCAAAAAGGGACCCGTCCATTACGGACGGATCCCTTAAAACAAGTGATCGTCAAACCGATTTACTCGGCGTCGGTCTCCTCGTCCTTCTTCTCGGAAGGCAGCGGGGTAACCTCGATCTCGACGCCCAGAGTCTCAGCAGCGGACTTCATGGACAGGGAGATACGACGACGGTCGAGGTCGATCTCCATGACCTTGACCTGAACCTTGTCGCCCACGTGGGTGACCTGAGAAGGCTGATCGACGTGCTTGTTGGCCATCTCGGAGATGTGCACCAGGCCCTCGATGCCCTCGCCCAGGTCGACGAAAGCGCCGAACGGAACAAGCTTGGTCACCGTGCCCTCGACGATAGCGCCGACGGGGTACTTCTTGACCAGTGCGCGCCACGGATCCTCGGTGGTCTGCTTGAGACCCAGGGAGATGCGCTCGCGGTTGAGATCGACGTCGAGAACCTCGACCTCGACCTCCTGGCCGACCTTGACAACCTCGGAAGGATGGTTGACGTGGTTCCAGGAGAGCTCGGAGATGTGGATGAGGCCGTCGATACCGCCGAGGTCGACGAAGGCGCCAAAGTCGACGATGGAGGAAACGGTGCCCTGGAGACGCATGCCAGACTTGAGCTTGGACAGGATCTCGGAGCGCTCGGCCTTACGGGACTCCTCGAGCACGACGCGACGGGAGAGGACGACGTTGTTGCGGTTGCGGTCCATCTCGATGACGCGGGCCTCGATGCGGGTGCCCATGTAGGAGGTGAGGTCCTTGACGCGACGGAGGTCGACGAGGGAAGCGGGCAGGAAGCCGCGCAGGCCGATGTCGAGGATCAGGCCGCCCTTGACAACCTCGATAACCTCGCCCTCGACGTTCTCGCCGGAGTTGAACTTCTCCTCGATGCGGTTCCAAGCACGCTCGTACTCGGCACGCTTCTTGGACAGGACCAGACGACCGTCCTTGTCCTCCTTCTGGAGAACCAGAGCCTCGATGGGATCACCGAGTGCAACGATGTCTGCAGGGTTAGCGTCCTTGCGGATGGACAGCTCGCGGACCGGGATAACGCCCTCGGACTTGAATCCGATGTCAACGAGCACCTCGTCATGCTCGATCTTAACGACAGTGCCGTTAACGAGATCGCCCTCATCAAAGTCGGTAATCGTACCGTCGATGAGGTTGTTCATCTCCTCCTCGTTGACATCGTCAAGAGAGAAAATGGACGAGTTCTGAATCTCACTCAAAGGTGGACCCCTTTCGAACTACGGGGCCCCGATTGCTAGGACCTACAGATGGGTGCAACAAGCACACAACGTTTAGGAACACTCGGGAGCCGACAGATACTGATGTGACGCTTATGCAATCACGTCCGTATAGATTACGGGGAAATCGCTTCGATTTCAAGCGTGAACTGCGATTTTTTACTCGTATGGAGACTTTTTCGCAATCTTGTGAACGACTGTCTCCACAAGTTGACGATGAGCAGCTAGGCACACTGCTTTGGGGTAAAGTATCCCAGACATACGATTCTGGAACGATTTTTCGAGAAAGGTGCCCGCGTGCTCAAAGCAGTCGTTTTCGATATGGACGAGACGCTTCTTAGCATCAACCTCAACGCGTTCATCCTTCGCTATTTTAAGGATGTCTCGTCGATGCTCGCGGATATCGGACGTCGCAGCCGCGGGGGCACGATGGCGCGCCTCGGCACCATCCTGGTCGACCTCAACGCCAATCGCCGCAGCAGCACGGACAATCGCACCAATCTTGAGTTTTACCAGACCGAGGTCGAGCGCCGGTGCGGCATTTGCCTCTCGGACCCACTTATCTACGAGGCGTTTACTTACTACGACCGCGAAGTGCTTCCATACAAGAATGACGATGTCATCAACGCCCGCGCCATGCCGGGCGCACACGCCGCGCTTCAGGCCGTACAGGACGCAGGGCTGCGTTGCGCGCTCTTTACCAACCCTAGCTTTCCGCAAGGGGCCATCGAGTGCCGCATGGGTTGGGGCGACCTGGCCGACGTCCCCTTTGAGCTCGTCACGCATATGGGAAACGCCACCCGCTGCAAGCCCGATGCCGCCTACTATCTAGAGCAGCTTCAGGTGATGGGACTCGAGCCGCACGAAGTCCTTATGGTGGGCAACGACCCCAAGCGCGACTTCCCCAGCCCCGCCTGCGGCATTCAGACTGCCTATGTTGGCCAGGGAAAACCTGGCCGAGCCACCTGGTGCGGAACCATGGAAGACTTCGCCCGCGACTTTAACGCCGTAGTAGAAGCCTTCTACGAACACCAAGTAGCCGACGAACTGTCCTAACAGACCTGGGTTTTGCCGATCATGATGTTGAGGATCTCGACGTCGGTATCCTTCATGCCCACACGGCCCACATAGCCCATGCTGGCGATCGTCTGCTCAACGGTATCCTGAATGAGGCCCTCGCCGGCGCGGAAGCCGCGGCCCTGCATGGCCATATCGTGGCCCAGAATCGCAGCATCGACGGCGGCGGAAATCTTGGCGGCACAGCTTGCCTTGGCCCCATCGCACACGATACCGCCCACGTTGCCGAGCGTGTTCGAAACCGTCGCGCCAATCTGCTCGCGCGTGCCACCGCACAGCCAGGTAATGGCAGCACCGGCACCGCACGCAGCGCAAATAGCGCCACAAAACGCCGAGAGCGCACCAATATAGCTCTTGATATGCACGGCAATCAGATCGGACAGCATCACGGCGCGAACCAGGCGCTCATGGTCGCAGCGTAGGTACTCGGCATACTCCATAACGGGCAAGGCGCAGGTAATGCCCTGATTGCCCGAGCCGCACACGATGGCGACCGGCAGCGCACAGCCGTTCATGCGGGCGTCGGACCCGGCGGCCGCACGGGCACGGGCACGGCAGGCGACGTCATCGGCGCGAGCGCCCAACAGCGTACGGCCAACCTCGGCGCCCCAAGCGTGCGCCAGGCCCTCGGCACTGATCGCGCCGTTCAGCTCAATCTGACGCTCAACGGCAGCGCGGGCGCTCTCGATGTCGCCGCCCTCGATAAAGTCGATAATGGACTCGATCGACATGGGCGTGTCGGCGCTATCTGCCACACGCTCGGCCACGACGCGCTCGGCGCAGGCGGCACACTCCCCCGCCGACTTGCCGCATACCGGAATACCGTCGAGCGTATGGCACGTGACGTTGGTGTGGTGGTCGGTAATCTCGACGACCGCGGTATGGCCTCCAGCCGTGGCAGTCACCTTGATGTAGAGGTTGGGCACACCCTCGACAAGCGATACATCGCAGTAGCCGGCGTCGGCGAGGAGTTCGGCCACGCGAGCACGGTCTTCATCGTTAACGCTCTCGAGCACCTCGAGAGCGCTCTTGGCGTCGCCGCCCACGGCACCCAGCACGGCCGCAGCCTCAATACCGTGCATTCCGCCCGAGTTGGGCACGGTCACGCTCTTGACGTTCTTGATGATGTTGCCCGAGCAGGCAACATCCATATGATCGGGTTCGCAACCAAGCGTCTGGCTCGCCAACGCCGCTGCATAGGCAACGGCAATGGGCTCGGTGCAGCCGAGTGCACAGACAAGCTCGTGGTTCAAAACATCGCAAAACGCGGCATCACGAAGGGAATCGGTAGGCATAGGTATCTCCTACTTGTATAACGGACAGGGCTCTCGAAAATAATTAGCTCTTTTATTTGATAACAATGCATCAAAAACCGCAACCATGGTTCCGGCGGACGGTGCTCGAGCACAAATTGGCGGCATCATTCATGAGAAGCCGATCTTGTTGCATGCTAAAGCGTTTGACCAAAAAACGCCCGAGCGTTTATGCAAGAGTCGCGCTATCATGCAGTCGAACGCGGTAAACACCTTTAGCATTTGCGCCGCACAGACCAGAGAGGAACCATCCATGAAGATCGGTATCGGTAACGACCACGCCGCCGTCGAGCTCAAGAACATCATCTCCGAGCACCTGAAGGAGCGCGGCTGCGAGGTCGTGAACTTTGGCACCGACACCTCCGAGAGCTTTGACTACCCCATCGCCGGCTACAAGGTAGGTAAGGCCGTTGCCAACGGCGACGTCGACCTGGGCATCCTCATCTGTGGCACCGGTGTCGGGATTAGCCTAGCTGCCAACAAGGTCGAGGGCGTACGCGCCGTCGTGTGCTCCGAGCCCTTCAGCGCCAAGCTCTCCCGCATGCACAACAACACCAACGTGCTCGCCTTTGGTGCCCGTGTCGTGGGCTCCGAGCTCGCCAAGATGATTGTCGACGAGTGGCTCGACGCCGAGTTTGAGGGCGGTCGTCACGAGCGTCGCGTTAACCTCCTCAACGAGATCGACCACACGCGCGGCCTCAAGGTCGTCGACGAGGCCTAAACTACTCAGTGTCACAAGCTAACAGCAGGGGCCCGCTCGGAACTCATGTCCGAGCGGGCCCCTTCATAGATTTTGGAAAAAAGGGCGCCGCGGATGGAGTTCCGCGGCGCCCAAGCCACACGCTAACAGCTTTAAGGAGTCAAAGCTGGTTTAGCCAAAGAAGCGCTTGATCTCGATCTCGGCGTTCTCCAGGCAGTCGGATCCGTGGATTACGTTGGCGTTGACATCGACAGCGAAGTCGCCGCGAATGGTGCCGGGGGCAGCATCAAGCGGGTTGGTAGCGCCCATAAGGGTGCGCATCTTGGAGACAGCGGAGAGACCGGAAACGACCATCTTGACGACCGGACCGCTCGTCATAAAGTCGCAGAGACCGCCAAAGAAGGGCTTGTCGGCCAGATGGGAGTAGTGCTCCTCGACGGTAGCGCGCTCGAGCGTGGTCATCTCCATGCGCTCGATGACAAGGCCGCTGCGCTCGATGCGAGCAACAATCTCGCCGATCTTGCGGTCGCGCACGGCGTCGGGCTTAATCATGATGAAGGTCTTCTCGATAGCCATAAGGTAGCCTTTCAAGTAGGTTCGCGCGTGCCCAAGTCCCATTCCGGCACCCGCCTGGACTGCATCGTAACAGAGTTTTAGCTGCAGTTAAACAAAAAGCTGTTTATTGAAACGTTGCAATTTATTGAAGCGTTCCATATGTGTCACTTCTGTTTCGAAGCCCGATTAGAGTACCATCCGACTGCCCATCAACCGTATCGAACAGAGCAGACGGTCGGTTGCCGCCCGCAAACGTACCCCCTTCACAACCTGCCCAAAGGTCCTACAGAAGTTCTCGACAAGCCTCTCCCCCATAGCAACAAAATACGGACGCCCACATCAGCAGACGCCCGTAAAGCAAAATACGATTCCTCAATAAATGGCAAAAACGGCTTCGGCCAAACCCTTACTTTATCCCGTGGCCCATCTCGACGACCTTGGTCAGCGATCCAAACACGCCTTCGTCGGCAACGAGTTGTGCCTCGGCACGCTGCAGCTGCACGGCAACGGCGGCAGGGGCGGTACCGCCCTCGGTCGTGCGCGCGGCGACAATCGACGGGATGTCGAGCGCCTCGGTTATGTCGTGCTCAAAGAGCGGGCTTGCCTCCTGGAACACCTCAAACGGCAGGTCCTCAAGATTGCAGCCGCGCTTCTCGCACATCAGGACCAAATGGCCCACCACGGCGTGCGCCTCGCGGAACGGCAGGCCACGCTTGGCCAGGTAATCGGCAACATCGGTGGCGGCAAGGTGCCCCACGCCGCACTCACGCGCCATGGCATCCTCGTTGACGGTCCAGGTCGAAATCATACCGGCCATAACGGACAGGCACTGCATGAGCGTATGGGCGGTATCGAGCGCGCCCTCCTTGTCCTCCTGCAAGTCCTTGTTATAAGCAAGCGGCAAGCCCTTCATGGTTACCAGCAGCTGCACCAGGTTGCCGTACACGCGACCGCTCTTGCCGCGGATAAGCTCGGCAAAGTCGGGGTTCTTCTTCTGCGGCATGATGGACGAGCCGGTGGAGTACGAGTCGGAAAGCGTGATAAAGCCAAATTCGGAGCTCGACCACAGCACAATCTCCTCGGAAAGACGCGACAGGTGCATGGCCATGACGGAACCGGCGTAATGCAGATCGAGCAGGAAATCACGGTCGGAAACAGCATCGAGCGAATTGGGGATCACGCCCGCAAAGCCAAGTTCGGCAGCCGTCATCTGACGATCGAGCGGATAGCTCGTACCGGCAAGCGCGGCAGCGCCCAGCGGGCAGTTGTCGGCGGCATCAAAGGCGGCCTTCAGGCGTGTAAAGTCGCGCGCGAACATCCAGGAATACGCCAGCAGATGATGCGACAGCAGCACGGGCTGAGCATGCTGCATGTGCGTGTAGCCCGGCAGAATCACCTTGTCGTACTTCTTGGCCGCATCCACCAGCACATGGCGCAGCTCAAGATTGGCCTCCATGAGCTCCTTGGCCAGCGCCTTGACGCCCAGGCGTGTGTCGGTCGCCACCTGGTCGTTGCGCGAACGTCCGGTATGCAAGCGCTTACCGGCCTCGCCGATGCGACGCGTCAGCTCGCTCTCGATGGACATATGAATGTCTTCGTCGTTGATGTCGAAGGTGAAGTTGCCGGCATCGATATCCTGTTCGATTCCGGTCAGGCCCTTGGCAATCGCCTGCTCGTCCTCGGCACTGATGATGCCCTGGGCCGCCAGCATTTTGGCATGCGCCTTAGAGCCGGCGATATCCTGCTTATAGAGATGTTTGTCGACCGGCAGCGACGCGCCAAACTCCTGCGTGACCTCGGCCACGCCTGCCTCAAAACGACCGCCCCAAAGAGCCATGGAACCGTCCCCTTTCTCCAAATACCAAAACAAGCGCCCAAAGCAATGCGCCATATCGCTAAAGCGATTTTTCAACCGCTAGTTTTACACATTCCCCACCGTGTGCGGAGCCATGTAGCTAATTTGCAAAGAAGTGACGCGCCATGCACTTGGCGCCCAACGTCTCCCTCCGGATGTTGCCCTGCGAACCATCGATCCAGGCCTTCAGGCTCATAGGGACGTCCTCGACCCTTGCAGCATCGAACTCGGGCGCGAGGGCAAGTAAAGCATGCGCGATAGCATTGAACATAATGGATACTCCTCATATATATAGGCGCAGAGCCGCCAAATTGATAGAAGGAGCCCCGCCGGACAACCCCGGCGGGGCTCGGACTCAGCCGCAGACGCGGCATCATATATGCGGGCGGAACGTAGGGGCCACCGATGTTAAGAAGTGTCAGCAAGTATAACGAAAGGTAGGGACCCCGTGCGCCCGTTATGTATCACGCGGATGGGCCGCGCGGATACCAAGGGAAGGAGGCGCTAGGCCTGGGCGGCAGCAGAACTGGGGCCCTGGACCTTTGCCCACGTCTTGAGCGACAGCGTATCAATCTCGATAAAGCCGGCGCTGGCCTTCTCGTCAAACGTGGTGTCGCGGTCGTAGGTAGCCAGACCGTAGTCGTAGAGGCTGAAGGGGCTCTTGCGGCCGACGACATGGCAGTTGCCCTTAAAGAACTTCAGACGGACAGTGCCGGTCACGAACTTCTGGGTATCGGCCATAAAGGCATCGAGCGCGTTTTTGAGCGGGCTGTACCACTGGCCGTTGTACACGGCGGTGGCCCAATCCTGCTCGAGCTTGATCTTGGTCTTGAGCAGGTCGCCCTCGACGCAGATGTCCTCGAGCGCCTTGTGGGCGGTGATGAGCGTCAGGGCTCCGGGAACCTCATAGCACTCACGGCTCTTGAGGCCCACCAGACGATCCTCGACCAGATCGAGGCGGCCAAAGCCATTGTCGCCGGAGATCTTGTTGAGGGCGATGACGATCTCGGAGAGCTTCATCTTCTTGCCGTCTACGGCGACGGGCTTGCCGGCCTCAAACTCAATCTCGGTGTAGGTCGGGAAGTCCGGCGTGTCCTCGGGGTTCTTGGTCATAACCCAGGCGTCGTCGAGCGGCTCGTTCCAGGGATCCTCCAGGTGGCCGCACTCAATGGCACGACCCCACAGGTTGTCGTCGATGGAATAGGGGTTATCGTTGGCACCCTCGGGAACCGGCACGTTGTGGGCGTGGGCATAGGCGACCTCGTCGGGACGGCACTTCAGGTCCCACTCGCGAACCGGGGCGATAACCTTAAGCTCGGGGTCGAGGGCCTTGACGGCGGCCTCAAAACGGACCTGGTCGTTACCCTTGCCGGTGCAGCCGTGGGCGACGTAGGTCGCGCCAAACTCGTGGGCGACCTCAACAAGCTTCTTGGCAAGCAGCGGGCGAGACAGGGCGGAGAGCAGCGGGTACTTGTTCTCGTACATGGAGTTTGCGGCGATGGCCTTGGTCAGGAACTCATCGGAGAACTCGTCACGCAGGTCGAGCACCTGACAGTCCAGAACGCCCAGGTCGAGGGCCTTCTGCTTCTTGGCGTCCAGGCCGGTCTCCTCCTGGCCCACGTTGCCGCAGACGCAAACGACATCGAGATTCTTCTCGTCCTGGAGCCACTTGACACATACGGATGTATCAAGACCACCGGAATATGCGAGAACGACTTTTTCCTTGCTCATGGCTGTTTCCTTTCGCCCTTGGTAGCTAGTTAGAACATCGGTCAGTTGCAAGTCATTTCGAGGTCAAAAATCGTGCAATATCAGGTTAAATAGCAAAAATCAGCACATACATGCCCTAGAAACATGCAGCAATGTCGTGCTAAAACCCAACGACCTCAAAATGACTCTGTTGAGGCAATTCGCCCCATGCGGACAGAGACGATTGTTATCGTCGTCGGGAAATTGCGCGCTGGCGTCGGATGGCATTGTCTGCAGTGGTGATGATCGTTACGAACTGCATCTGCCTCTCCTTTCACCTATCGCCGGGCGCAATTCTAATATCGTAAACGGTACCTTTTCCTCGGTAAGCGGTTGTTTTTCCGTCTCCGTTTTCGATGGTCGCTATATTACGCTAAAGTGCCCGCAGCACAAGCGACAAATTCAAATTTCTGAAAAGTTTTTTCATTACTTTGTGAAGCGTGGTGCAAATACGCTCCGTTCCTGCGAAAATACGCCCGACTACGAATTGATGGTTATAACGTCTGAAACAATCTCGAAACGAAAGGCTCGCTTTTATGCAAACTTACGAATCGGACGCCAATATCGGAAACATTAAGATTCTCGCCGTCGACATGGACAAGACGCTGCTGACCGACGAGCGCGTGCTGCCCCAGGGTCTTGATGAGCGCCTGGACAAGCTCGCCGACGCCGACATCGTATTCTGCCCCGCCAGCGGACGTCCCGCCCCCAAGCTCGAGGAGATGTTCGAGGGCGTCAAGAACCGCCTCGCCTTTTGTCCCGACAACGGAGCGTGCGTGATCTATCGCGGCGGCTATATCTATAAGAGCACTATTGACGTGGAGCTGTATCAGCAGGTCTTGAGCCGTGCCTCGGAGGATCCGCGCGCTGTCCCCGTCCTTTGCTGCTTCGACGAGTTCTACGTGCTTGCCCGCGACCATCAATACCACGACGAGATCAGCGTCTACTACAACACAATCAACTACGTCGACAGCTTTGATGGCATTGATTTCGAGTCCAACAAGATTTCGGTCTTCTTCCCCGGCTACGACGCCGAGCCCGCTTTCCGCGAGACCTATAGCCCCGAGTTCTCGGACAAACTCTACGTCACCAACGCTGGGCGCGAGTGGATCGACTTTATGAACCTGGGCGTCGACAAGGGCGCCGGCGTCGCTCACCTGTGCGAGCACCTGGGCATCGATATTGCCGATGCTGCCGCCGTGGGCGACACCTACAACGACATCCCCATGCTGGAGCGCGTCGGTCACAGCTTTATCGTGGACAATGCCGAAGAGCACATGAACGCGCATGCCAAGTGGCGCATTCCGAGCAACAACGACGGGGGCGTACTGACGCTCATCGACGCCATCCTGGCGGCTCGGTAACGTGGCTCGTCGGACCTGGCCGGGCGGCGCGGATTAGTTTTTCGTTCGGTCAGGTCCTGGGCTCGCTCGGAAAGCACATTAAGTGCTTTCCGGCTCGTGCGGAATCTACGAAAAACTAATCCGCGCCGCCCGGCCAGGTCCTAGGTTTACTTGCTTGCCGCCTAGATGGTGTCTTGAGTGTCTAGATACTTGGCTGATTTTTTGGAATGAAGGGGGCTCCTTGTTGGCAAGGAGCCCCCTTCTGGTTTGGTTACTTTGGAACTGTGGGCGCTTTCCTATTTGGCGTCGGCCCAGGTTATGCCGGTGCTGGCTTCGGCGATTAGGGGTACGCGTAGGTCTACGACGTGTTCCATGACGTCGCGGACCATGGTGGTTAGGCGCTCGACTTCATCGACGGGGCACTCAAAGTCCAGTTCGTCGTGTACCTGCAGGATCATGTGGGCGGCAAAGCCTTCTTCTTCCAGGCGACGGCTTACGCGGGCCATCGCGATCTTGATGATGTCGGCGGCGGTTCCCTGCATGGGGTGGTTCATGGCCGTGCGCTCGCCAAAGCCGCGGAGTTGCGGGTTTTTGGCCTTGAGCTCCGGAATATGACGACGGCGTCCGTACATGGTATCGGCATAGCCCGTCTGCTTGGCGCGCGCCACCACGTTGTCGAGGAACGTGCGCACGCCCGGGTAGGCCTCGTAGTAGCGGTCGATCATGTCGCGCGCCTCGGCCATCGAGATGTGCAGCGACTGCGACAGGCCGTACGCCTGCTGACCGTACACGATGCCAAAGTTCACGGCCTTGGCGCGGCTGCGCAGGTCGGGCGTTACCTCGGACACCGGCACGCCAAACACGCGCGCCGCCGTCTCGGCATGGAAGTCCTCGCCCTCGTTGAAGGCGCGCACCAGGTGCTCGTCGCCCGAAAGATGCGCCAGCAGACGCAGCTCGATCTGCGAGTAGTCCACCGCCAAAAAGACGCTGCCCTCGCCTGCCGAAAACGCCGTCTTGACGGTACGACCCAGCTCAGAGCGCGTCGGAATGTTCTGCAGGTTCGGATCACTCGAGGACAGACGTCCCGTTGCGGTAATGGTTTGGTTATACGTGGTGTGCACGCGGCCGTCGCCTCGACGCAACGGTCCCAACGTGTCCAGATAGGTTGACTTGATCTTGGACTTCTCACGCCAGTCCAAAATCAGGCGCACGATCTCGTGGTCGCGGGCAAGATCGCTCAACACCTTGGCATTGGTCGAATAGTAACCGCGCTTGGTCTTTTTGAGACCCTTGGTCGGAAGGCCCATCACATCAAAGAGCACATGCGACAGCTGCATGGGACTGCCAATATTAAAGGTCTCATCACCGGCAAGGTCGCGAATGCTTCGCTCGACCTCGGTGATCTGGGTCGCCAGACCCTCGGACAGACTGCGCAGGCGATCGGGGTCCACGAGCATGCCCGCGCGCTCCATCTTGGCAAGCACCGGAACGAGCGGCATCTCGATGCCATCGAACACGTTGGCGGCATTCTCACGGGCCATGCACTCGCGCAACGGCATCACGAGCGCCAGCGTCAGAGCCGCAGTACGGGCGGCAGGCGCTGGAGCGTCCTCGCCGGCACCCTCTGCGCCGCGCACCGCAGGCAGCGCCATCTGCAGATACGTATCGGCAAGATATGCCTCATCGAACTCGGAGCGATCGGAATCCAGCAGGTAAGCGGCGACCACGGTATCGAAGATACGCGTGGAATCGGCAGCGAGCGGATCCATGAGCTCGGGCTCAGAAGAATCGATGGGCGAAAGCTCGTGCAGCAGCGCCTTCGTATCCGGGCTCGCCACGCGGCCCTCCATAAACAGGCGCGCAAGCACGCCGGCGATCACACCGTGAGCGAAGTTGAAGCCATCGACTACGGCAGTGGAGGCGCTGTCGCCCTCCTCGAGCGCGAACAGGCCCTTGGACGTCGCCAACCACAGCGTGCGCGTCAATCCAAAGAGCGCGCCCTCTTCCTTGTCGTCGTCCACCACGGCGGCGACCCACTCGCCGGCATCAATCGCGCGGGAGACCTCAGCCGCAACGGCACCAAGCGCGTCGGCATCGCCGGCGGCTGCGCGAACCATAGCAGGTATCTCAAACACACTGGAGGCAGCAGCAGCCCCGCCCTCGCCGCCGATCAGCGCCAAGAAACGGTTCCGCATGGCGGTGATACCAAGTGTGCCCAGCGCCGCGGACACTTCGTCGGCAGAAAACGCCGGGAAGGACGTTTCGTCAAAGTCGAGCTCGACGGGCGCATCGGTGCGAATGGTTGCGACCTTGCGGCTCAGCAGCGCATCGTCGATGTGCGCACGCAGGTTCTCGCCCATCTTGCCCTTGACCTCGTCGGCATGCGCGATGACCTCGTCCAAGCTGCCGTACTGTGCGATGAGCGCGCTCGCCTTTTTGGGGCCGATGCCCGGTACGCCGGGAATGTTGTCCGACGTATCGCCCTTTAGACCGTAAAAATCGGGCACGAGCGCCGGCGTAATGCCGTGATACAGGTCGTCCACGCTCTCGGGCGTCATGATCGCCACGTCGGACAGGCCCTTGCGGGTCGAGACCACGTTGACGTGCTCGGTCACGAGTTGATACATGTCGCGGTCGCCGGTCACCAGCAGCATGTCGCAGCCGGCCTCTTCACCCAGGCGCGCCATGGTTCCCAGGATATCGTCGCCTTCCCAGCCCTCGGACTGCAGAATCGGCACGTTGAGCGCGGTGAGCAGCTCCTTGATCATCGGAAACTGCGCATGCAGATCGGGGTCCATGGGCGGGCGTTGCGCCTTATACTGCGGCAGCATCTCCATGCGCACGCGCGGTTTGCCCTTGTCAAACGCCACGACCACACCGTCGGGGTTAAAGGCATCGATCATCTTGAGAAACATGTTCAGAAAGCCGAAGATCGCGTTGGTGGGACGCCCGTCCGGCGCATTCATGGTGGGCGGCACGGCGTGGAAGGCGCGGTGCATGAGCGAGTTGCCGTCGATAACGGCAAAGGTGCGGCGCTTGTCAGACATATTGAATACCTCGCTTTGGGCTGGGCACGGTTTGCTCACACCAGTTTACACGCTCCCCGCCCCGCGGCCACCGCACATCAGGCTTCCCTGCCGCCGCGGGCCCGCGCGTGATACGATGGCTCACGGTACATCAACCAGCACGATCGATCCGAAAGGAGCCTGCGTCATGGAGCGTCCCTGCGCATGGAAAAAGTACACGCCACAGCAAGTCGAGGAGCTCGAGGAGCTTTGCCGCGGCTATAAGCAGTTTTTGAGCGAGAACAAGACCGAGCGCCTGTGCGTCAAGACCGGCATCAAGATGGCCGAGGAGGCGGGATACGTCGACCTGGAGACCGTGATCGCCGAAGGCCGCGAGCTCAAGGCAGGCGACAAGGTGTACGCCGCCAATCACGGCAAGGACCTCATGCTCGTCAACCTGGGCAACGCCCCGCTCGAGCAGGGCTTTAACATCCTGGGCGCCCACGTGGACTCGCCGCGCCTAGACCTTAAGCAGAACCCCGCCTTCGAGGCCGGCGACATGGCCTACCTCGACACGCACTACTACGGTGGCGTCAAGAGCTACCACTGGGTGGCCTCCCCGCTCGCACTCGTGGGCGTCATCTGCAAAAAGGACGGTACCACCGTCGACATCAATATCGGCGACAAGGCGGACGACCCGGTCTTTACCATCTCCGACCTGCTGATCCACCTCTCGAGCGAGCAGATGTCCAAGCCTGCCAAGGACGCCGTCGATGCCGAGATTCTCGACGTGATCGTGGGCGGCCGCCCCGTCAAGTTTGACGAGGACGACAAGGACGCCCCCAAGGAGCCCGTCAAGCAGATGTTCCTGGATATCCTCAAGGAGCAGTACGACGTCGAGGAGGAGGACTTCCTCTCCGCCGAGATCGAGGTCGTGCCCGCCGGCCCCGCCCGCGACATGGGCCTCGACCGCTCCATGATTCTGGGCTATGGCCATGACGACCGCGTCTGTGCCTACCCCTCCATGCTCGCCCAGATCAACGTCACCAACGTGGAGCGCACGAGCATCACGCTCATCGTCGACAAGGAGGAGATCGGTTCCGTGGGTGCCACCGGCATGACGAGTCGCTTCTTCGAGAACACCGTCGCCGAGATCATGACGCTCGCCGGCGAGGATAGCCCGCTGGCCCTGCGCCGCGCACTCGCCCGCAGCCGCATGCTCTCCTCCGACGTGTCCGCCGGCTTCGACCCGGGCTATGCCGGCAAGTTCGAGACCAAAAACGCCGCCTTTATGGGTCGCGGCCTGTGCTTTAACAAGTACACGGGCAGCCGCGGCAAGGGTGGCTCGAACGACGCCGACGCCGAATACGTGGCCCTCGTCCGCGACATCATGGACGAGGCAGGCGTGGACTTCCAGACCTGCGAGCTCGGCCGCGTCAACGCAGGTGGCGGCGGCACCATCGCCTACATCATGGCCAAGTACGGCATGAACGTCATCGACTCCGGCGTTGCCGTCCTGTCCATGCACGCCCTGTGGGAGGTCGCCAACAAGGCCGACATCTACGAGGCCTACCGCGGCTACAAGGCCTTCATCGAGCGAGCCTAACCAACCCTTCATCAGTTGCGGAGAAATACGGACTAAACTGGCCCATAAACGGCCAAAACAGACCGTATTCCACCGCAATTTCTTTTTTGGCAGAGGAGAGTTCATGCTGCAGGTCATCATTTCGCCCGCCAAGCAGATGCGCGCGGCCCAAGATGCTTTTGAAGTCCTGGGCATCCCACCCTTTGTGCGCGAGACGGCTCGCCTCCACCGCGCACTGCTAGATATCGAGCGGAATGAAGGCAGCGGCGGCCTGCAGGCGCTGTGGAACGTGAGTGACAAACTGCTGGGGCCTTGCCTCAACACCCTGCATGAGTTCGGGCCCATCCTGAAAAGCGGCGATCTCGACAATCCCGCACTCGCTCGCCACCTCTCCCCTGCCGTCATGTCCTATCACGGCATTCAATACCAGAGCATGGCACCCGAGGTGATGGATTCCGCGCAGCTCGCATGGCTGCAAGACCATCTGTGGATCCTCTCCGGCCTCTACGGGTGCGTTCGTCCCTTTCATGCCGTCGAACCGTATCGGCTGGAGATGGGCGCGAAGCTCGCCGTTGACGATGCCCGAGACCTCTACGCGTTTTGGAGCGACAAGCTCGCGCGGGCTATCGCCCCGGCAGGCTCAAACACCACGATCGTCAACCTCGCCAGCGTAGAGTATGCCAAAGCCGTTCTGCCCCACCTCGCGAGCGACGCCACGGCCGTCACATGCCTCTTTGGCGAGGGTATCCGCAACGGGAAGCCCATCCAACGGTCGACCGCCAGCAAAAAGGCGCGCGGCTCCATGGTGCGGTGGATGGCAGAAAACAAGCTCGAGGATGCAAGCGAACTCACCGCATTCAATATCGGCTATCGGCACATCCCCGAGCTTTCAGACAAAAACACCCTGGTTTTCATGAACGCGCAGGCACAATAGGCCCGCCGTTTCCAAACACCCCATTACTCCGCCAAGCCATCGGCCTTTGCAATCTCGCTCGTCGAGCCATCTTGGTAGGTAATCTTAACGTGCTCTACGTCGGATACCGTAACGCCCGACGGAGGTTCCAGACGCCACTCCGTCAGAGCGATATCCATGGTCGTGGGCACGCCCCCTTGATCTTTGAGCTTCACCGTGAGTGTTTTGATTGCCGCATCAAACGTCACGCGTTCGATTTCTTCGCCCGGAATAGACCCGCCGCTCAGCTGCAGCTGCACAAACTCGTCACACGGATACCAATAGTCGCCGGGTGCGGCAACCGTGTTGCCACCAGAAACTTTCATGGTCATAATCGGCAGGCCCTCGTCGGCTTCAAACTCCCAGGCGGCGCCGCCACGACCGCCGAACGTCCAAATACAAAAGGCAATCACCAGCACGGCAAGCACCGCAAAACCAATCGCGACCAACCCATGGTGCGCACGGCTTTCCTCGGCCGATACATCCCATTGCGTCTCTCGATATAGATGCTTGTCTTCCATGTACGCCTCCCCACAGGCACGCTCGTTAGGCCAATCGTACCCATTCGAGCTATACTTGAGCCCATTACATAAACGGGGAGCTTGCAGGACAAGACGGCAGGCTGAGACTGGGCGCGCCCGCCCTGACCCGCAAACCTGATATGGGTAATGCCAACGAAGGGAGCCGTGCCAATGAGCACACAGACCGAGCCCAAGCTCGTCACGCAAATCGACTTCGCCCGCGCCGGGCAGATCACACCGCAGATGAAGGAGGTCGCCGAGCGCGAGCATCGCGACCCCGAGTACATCCGCGAGCGCGTGGCCGACGGCCGCATCGCCATTCCCGCCAACATCGTGCATATCAAAAAGGGCATGCGTGCCTTTGGCGTCGGCGAGGGCCTGTCCACCAAGGTCAACGTGAACTTGGGCATCTCGGGCGACAAGGCCGACGCCGCTGAGGAATGGAAGAAGGTCAAGATCGCCGAGGACTTTGGCGCCGACGCCATCATGGACCTCTCCAACTCGGGCAAGACGCGCCAGTTCCGCCAGCAGCTCATCGACGAGACGCCGCTCATGGTAGGCACCGTCCCCATGTACGATGCCATCGGCTACATGGAAAAGCCGCTGGTCAAGCTGACCAAGGACGATCTGCTCGAGGTCGTGCGTGCACACGCCGAAGACGGCGTGGACTTTATGACCATCCACTGCGGCATCAATAAATCGGTCATCAAGACCTTCAAGGAGACCGGCCGCCTCATGAACATCGTCAGCCGCGGCGGCTCGCTGCTGTTTGGCTGGATGGAAGTCACCGGTAACGAGAACCCCTTCTACGAGTTCTACGACGAGGTGCTCGAAATCTGCCACGAGTACGACGTAACGATCTCGCTCGGCGACTCCTGCCGCCCGGGCTGTCTCTACGACTCCAACGACGCCACCGAGACTGCCGAGATGATCGAACTGGGCAAGCTGTGCAAGCGTGCTTGGGCCGCCGGCGTCCAGGTCATGGTCGAGGGCCCGGGTCACATGGCGCTCGACGAGATCGCCGCCAATATGAAGCTGCAGAAGCGTCTGTGCCACAACGCCCCGTTCTATGTGCTGGGGCCGCTGGTGACCGATATCGGCGTGGGCTACGACCACATCACCGCAGCCATCGGCGGCGCCATCTCCGCGAGCTCCGGCGCCGACTTCCTGTGCTACGTGACGCCGGCCGAGCACCTATGCCTGCCTAACGCCCAGGACGTGCTCGACGGCCTCATGGCCACTAAGATTGCCGCGCACGCCGCCGATATCGCCAAGAAGGTGCCGCACGCCCGCGACATGGACGACAAGATGGGCCAGGCACGCCGCAAGCTCGATTGGGACGCCATGTGGAAGTGCGCACTCGACCCGGTTACGGGCAAGAAGCGCTACGAGGAGTCCCCCGCCGCCACCGAAGGCACTTGCACCATGTGTGGCAAGATGTGTGCCGTCCGCACCGTCAACAAGATTTTCGAGGGCACCACGATCGACCTCGGCATGGAGGACTAGCCCTGTCGCCGCGGCCGCTTCTGGCGGCGAGCTGGTGCCTGTCAATTGTTGACGTGTGAACATTTGCTTACATTTGCGTAAAAATTACATCTCGCGCCCGGGTTCGGCATATCGCCGGCCTGGGCATCTTTATAATGCTGGCTTAAAGACCCATTTGAATCCGACCAGACAAGGGAGCGAACATGGATCGCAGCAAGGTACCTGCCGTTCTATCCATCGCAGGATCCGATTCCAGCGGTGGCGCCGGCATTCAGGCCGACATTAAGACCATCACGGCGCACCGTCTGTATGCCGAGACAGCCATCACGGCCATCACCGCACAAAACACGCTCGGTGTCACCGCCGTGCAAAATATCTCCCCCGATATCGTCGCTGCGCAAATTGACGCCGTCTTTGACGATATTCGCCCCAACGCAGTCAAAATCGGCATGGTTTCCTCTGCCGAGATTATCGAGGTTATCGCCGACCGCCTGAGTGCCTGGAACGCACAAAATATCGTCGTCGATCCCGTCATGGTCGCCACTTCGGGCGCACGGCTGATTGCCGAAGATGCCGCTGAGGCGCTCACACGTCGCCTGTTCCCGCTGGCGACCGTCATCACGCCCAACATCCCCGAGGCCATGGCGCTGCTCGACTACGAGGTCGATTCCGAGCGCACCCAGCAAAACGCCGCCATGCTCCTCACCCGCCGCTTTGGCTGCGCGTCCCTCGTTAAGGGCGGGCATTTTGTCAACGAGGCCAACGACGTACTGGCCGAACCCGCGCCGCTCGATGATGAGGGCAACCACCTAGGCGATCCGCTCACCACGTGGTTCCGCCACAAGCGTATTGAGACCGACAACACGCACGGCACCGGCTGCACGCTCTCGTCCGCCATCGCCTGTGCGCTGGCGCAGGGCATGGATCTTGCCGACGCCGTCAACGCCGGCAAGGCCTACCTAACCGGCGCTCTCGCCGCCGGCTTTGACATGGGCAAAGGCTCCGGCCCCGTTAACCATATGTGGCAGTATTAAGACTCGCAGTTCAAAACCACCGCAAAGGGGACAGGCACCTTTGCGGTGGTTCCCACAAACATCTCGATCTGTAACAGTTAGAGTCCATTTTTCGGCCCACCTGTTACAAATCGAGACATCCAAATTCCATTGAGAAGATAATCTCGATGTGTAACATTAACTCGGCAAAATCGACCCTAGATGTTACAGATCGAGACAAACGACCGATATCGACCTAAAATAATCTCAATCTGTAACATCTAGCCCGTTTTCGGCCTTACAACTGTTACAGATCAAGACAAATCAACGAAACAAGCCACCGCAAGGAGAACTATTGTGGTGGTTTGGGGCCGTGCTACTCACCGAGCATCTCTTGGAGCTTGGCTGCCACGGCGTGACCCAGGCTCTCATGGCTTTCGGGCATCATATGCAGATAGTCGATATCGCCCGGCTCGGCAAAGTCGGCGGCATTCAAAAAGTCGCAGCCAAACTGCTCAGCCACATGCGCGTAGTACTCACCAAAATGTTCCGAGGCTTCTACGGAATGCTCGTCAAAATCGGTCATATATACGTCGGCGATCTGCGGCTTAATCTTGATAGGCGCCATCAGCAGAATGCGCGGACAAGGCGCAGCGTCGGTCCACGGAAACGCGCGGACGGCGCGAATCAGCGCCATGGCGCCACGGGCGATATCGGAAGCTGTCACGTTAAAGACCGTCTTACAGTCGTTGGTGCCCAGCATGATCACAATGGCGTCCAGCGGCTTATGGGCCTCGAGCAGCATCGGCAGTGCGCGGATGCCGTTAAGATTGGTGTTCAGATGGCACATGTCGTCGCGTACCGTCGTGCGGCCGTTGAGGCCTTCTTCAATTACATGCCAGCCCTCGCCTAAGTCACGTTGGGCCACGCCGCACCAGCGCACATCCTGCGCATAGCGCACCGCGGTGCCGTCGCGCATGCCCGCCGGATCGTAACCATAGGTGTTGCTGTCGCCAAAGCATAGAACGTTTTTCATCGTAAGCCCCTCGCTCAGTAAAAAACCGACGGAAGCAGCCTCTCCCGCCGGCTCGACCCATCTGTCAGCACGTACCGATTACAGGTACTTGCGCCAATCGTCCTCGTCCTCATCATCCTCGGTAGCAGCCTGGATCTGCTCGGCGGCGCGAGCTGCCGCAGCGCGAGCGGCAACCTGGGCATAGGACTCCTCGTTGCGCTCGGGGAAGTTTGCCAGCACGTGCTCGAACTTGGCAAAATCCTCATCCCAGCGCGTAGAAGGCACGGCAAAGAAGACTTGCTTGACCTTAAAGTCGCCCGACGCGAGCTCCTTGCGGAAGAGCTCGGCCACGGCCTCTGCGTCAAAGCCGTTGTTGTCGCAGCCCCAAGCGCCCAGCACGAGCTTCTCGCGACCTAGCTCGTCGCAGATGGCAAGCACAAAGCGAATGCGGTCGCGCAGGGCATCCAGCAGAACATCGTCGCTCACGCGATACTCCTGGCGGGCGCGCCTAACGTTGGGCGCGGCGGCCACGATCACGTCGGCGTATGCATGCACGTGGTTGCGGTCGAAGCGCACCGCAGGCACCACCAGCGCACGGTTTCGGTAAAGCTCGCAGTTGATGTTGCGGCGACGGTTCTCGCCGTACCATTTGCGCTGCTTATCGAGAACGTTGTACAGATACGAATCGGCGCACAGCGTGGCCTCCTGGCCCAGATAACCCTGAATATAGCCACCGCCCGGATTGGTGAACGAGGCAAAGGCGAGCACGGCCATGTCGCAGAACTGCGCATAGCCACGACCGTTGTCCAAGATGGCCTGCGTGGTGGAGGCATCGAGCACGGTGACCTCGGGCAGAACCGGAGCGGGCTCCTCGGCGGCAGGCGTGGGCTCGATCTCCGCGGCTTCCTCTGCGGGCGCAGGCTCGGCCACGGCCTCGGTCTCGACGGACGCAACCTCAGCGGTCTCGACCTCAGCAGCCTCGACGTCCTCGGCAGCATGCTCCTCAGCAGCCGCTGCCTTCTGGGCCTTGACCTTCATCGCCGCGACAAAACCGACAGGCATACCATCGAACTCGCGCACGCCGGCAAGCGAACGCTCGATGTCCTTGGCACAGGCCTCGGACACAGCCGCCACATGGCGCTCGGCGGCCTTGGCACGCGCCTCGCGCTTAGGATTGGGCTGACCCGCTCGGTTGGACCTGCGGTTACGGTTCCTGTTGTCGACGTCTGCCATAAGTGGTCACCTTTCTCGGTCTCTGCCGCTATCGGCTTTTCCCATCCATGATACCCCGCCGCGTACAAAAAAGACGGCCCCGAAGGACCGCCTTTCGCATCGATTTACACGCACGGCAAGCACCGCCGCAATTCGCCACTAGTCGCGACGGCCAAGGATGTTCAGGATGCGCAAGAACACGTTGATAATGTCCACGAACAGATTGGACGCCATGAGCACGGCGTTGGGCAGCGTAGGCGGCACCGTCGTGGCAACATAGGTGTCGTAGCCAATAAAGCCGGCGAACACCACGATCACGATCAGGTCGGTGATGGACTGCGAAACGCCCATGAACATCAGCACGATCTCGACCAGAATCGTGGCAAGCAGGATGCCAAAACCAATGCCATACACACGCTGGAAGAACTTGGGGAAGGTCACGCCCAGCGCACCGAAGACAAAGGTGATGGCAGCGGTGGCGATAAAGGCGGTGTTGATGGTGGGCAGGTCGTAGTTGGCAAGGCCAAACGACGCAGTCAGGCCAAAGGTACTCGCAAAGATTACGTAGCCCACAAGGGACAGGCCCACGGACTGCTTGCTGGCGGCGGCCGACATCATGATCATGCCGACGATGGTCAAAATAAACGAGCCAAAAACCAGCGGTAGGGCGGCCCCGCTCATCATCATGCGCGCAAACGACATGGTGCTCGTAAAGTAAGCACCGGCGCCCATGGCACAAAAGCCCAAGAAGATGAGGGCAGACATGGCAAGATTGTACGCACGCGGCGACATCTCCTTGGCGCAACTTGCGCCGGCCTCGATGGGGCCGTTCTGATAGCCCTGGATATCGTTCATACTTCGTCCTTTCACAAAGCGCCGTGAAAGACGGCGCAGTAGATGACAAGATTCCTGTCATTGTACCCGAATGCCGTACGTCCTTACCCACGGCGCTCGCCCTCGAGCGTACGATCAAAGGCCCAGACCCACCAACGCATCACGTGCGCCTGCGAGCCGTCCGCCCGCTCGCGCGTCTGGTCCTCCAGATACAACTCGGTCGCATGCCCGCCAAAACGCACCTTATAGGTTGCCGTACGAATGCCGTGAACCGTCAGGCCAAACCCAGTGGTCGAGACAATCTCGTCAATCGTAAAGCAACGTCCGTCGACCCAGCAGACGGCGACTGGCACGACTTGTCCGCCCGCGAGGATGCGAGCCACGACGTCCACATACTGCTTGTGTACGCGCCGAGTTTTGCCGTCTGTCTGTCGATATTCCATGCCTCCTATTATCGAACGCATGTTTGCATGTTGTAAAGCGAACAGACTGTGGTTTTGGAGTGTCGTAGTAATCGCACGTGTCCGCATGGCGTGTTAGCAAAAAGAACACCCGCGGTCAACAGGGCTAATATTCAATTTTAGTGCCAAAAAGTTCACTTCTCCCATCAGAACTCGGTAAAGAAACCCGCAGGAGGTGATACGATTTATCATGTTTTTGTAACGTGCCTGCAAACTTCGAGAAAGCCCATATATGGACGTAACGTTCTCAACCTTCCTCGGCCAAATTGTGTCGAACCCAGTCCTTGCCGTCACCGTGATCCTCGCGTTGGGCGCCATCTTCGTCAATGGATGGACCGACGCGCCCAACGCCATCGCGACCTGCGTCACTACGCGTTGCATGCCCGCCCGCGCCGCCATTCTCATGAGCGCCGCATTCAACTTCCTCGGCGTGCTCATCATGACGCACTTTAACGCGAGCGTCGCCAACACCATCTCACATATCGTCGACTTTGGCGGAAACAGCACCATGGCGCTCGCCTGCCTGTGCGCGGCGCTGTTCTCCATCGTCGTCTACGGCGCCACAGCGTCGCGTTTTGGCATCCCCACCTCGCAAAGCCACAGCCTTATCGCCGGCCTGACCGGTGCCGCCATCGCCCTCGGCGGTGCGAGCAGCGTCAACGTCCACGAGTGGATGAAGGTCATCTACGGTCTGGCGCTCTCCATCGGCCTGGGCTTTGTCATGGGCTGGGTCCTGTGCAAGCTCGTCTCGATTCTTTTCGCCGCCGCCAACAGGCGACGTGCCAATGTCTTCTTTAAATACGCTCAGATCGCGAGCGCTGCGGCCATGAGCTTTATGCACGGCGCGCAGGATGGACAGAAGTTCATCGGCGTGCTCTTTTTAGGCGTGGCCTTTGCCAGCGGCCAGACGAGCGTCGGCGATGCAGGCATCCCCATCTGGATTATGCTGCTGTGCTCGGCCACTATGGGTATCGGCACCAGCGTGGGCGGCGAGCGCATCATCAAGTCCGTCGGCCAGAGCATGGTCAAGCTCGAAAAGTATCAGGGCTTCTCCGCCGACCTGGCGGGCGCCGCAAACCTGCTGCTTGCCACCCTTACCGGCATCCCCGTGTCCTCCACACACATCAAGACCTGCGCCATCATGGGCGTCGGTGCCGTCAAGCGCCTCTCAGCCATCAACTTCGGCGTCGTCAAAGACATGATGTTCACCTGGTTCTTCACCTTCCCCGCCTGCGGACTCATCAGCTTTGTCATGGCCAAGCTGTTCATGATGTTCCTCTAGTCAAACCGAACGTCCATCCGGACTGCATTACCTCGCCCACCCGTCTTCGCCTCGAAAGGACTCACCCATGGCAAAGAAACCCGATTCGTTCTACTTCGACAACTACGTCGCCTGCGCCGACCTTGCCGTCCAGGCCGCCGAGCTGCTCACCAAGATTTTCGAGAACTTCGATCCCGCAAAGATTCACGATATGCTCAACAAGATGCACGCGATCGAGCATGCGGCCGACAAGAAGCACCATGAGCTTGAGGACGCCTTGCTCACCGCCTTTATCACCCCGCTCGAGCGCGAGGATCTGGATCTGATGAGCTGCTCACTCGACACCGTGCTCGACCGCATCGAGGGCGTCGTGCAGCGCGTCTACTTCACCAACATCCAGAGCATCCATCCCGACGCCATCGTCATCGCCCACAAGGTGACTGACGCCTGCCGCGCCATGAAAGACCTGATGGTCGAGCTGCCCAACTACCGCAAGTCCAAGACCCTGCGCGAACTCGTCATCCAGATCAACACCATCGAGTCCGAAGCCGACGAGCTCTACATCAACGCCATGCGCAACCTGCACGTCAATGGCAAGGATCCGCTTGAGGTCATCGCTTGGCGTGACGTGTACGCCTTCTTGGAGTACTGCGCCGACTGCTGCGAGAATGTGGCCGATGTTGTGGATTCGATTGTCATGAAGAACAGTTAATTGGGGGTACGTATCCCACCGGTCGCGGGCCCGACCACTAATACCTTTTTCACTCCGGCTGCAAGCAGAGTCGTTCAAAAGGTATTAGTGGTCGGGCCCGCTCCCTTACGTACCACCATTGGGAACTTTGGCTGAGGGGTTGAGCGTGGTGGGGCCTTTGCTGTGATGGCCCTTGATTGCTCGGGGTTTTACTTTGGTATTCGATGAGCGATTGGCTGATTGCTGCTTTGGGTACTGTTTGGGTTACTTTGGGTTTGTTTGATTTTTAATTGTTGGAGGGCTTGTATGTCTTATTTGGATCTGGCTCGGGGTCGGTATTCTTGTCGTGAATTTGAGGCTCGGGCTGTGGAGCAGGCTGTGGTGGATGCCATTGTTGAGGCTGGACGCATTGCTCCTTCTGCTTGTAATAACCATCCAGCCCGTGTGATGGTGTTGGATACGCCTGAGCTTCTGGAGAAGGCAGCTGCTTGTCAGCCTCGGTTTGCTCGTGATGGGTCTATCTTTGGCGCTCCGCTTATCTTCCTTATTTGCAGCGTTACCGATGATGCCTGGGTGCGCCCGTATGATCAGATGAACTCGAGTGCCATCGATACTTCGATCGTCTGCGATCAGATGATGATGGAGGCCACCGAGCAGGGCCTGGGAACGTGCTGGGTAGGCCATTTTAAGCCTGAGGTGGCGCAGGAGCAGTTCAATCTGCCCAAGGGCGTCTATCCCTATCACATGCTCGTCTGTGGATATCCTGCCGACCACATCGCCGATCCCGAGCATCGCGAGGCCCGTACCATTCCCCTCTCCGACTTCCTCCTCAAGTAGGTTTTGGGACATGCCTTAAAACCTACCCTTGACCGCTCACCCGTTCGCCGAGTTCTGCGCCATTATGTGCAGGGCTCGGTTTTTTATGTTACGCACTCCGGCACAGTCATAAAAAAGGGCTTATAGGACAAAATGTGTGTCCCGATAGAACATCCGTTTCTATCCATTAATCAAGCCAGAACGGGTACGGGTCCCTGTGGTGGAGGTCCTCCCACACGGCCCTGTCGCCCCACTCCGGCCCTCCGTCCTCGCGCGACG
>JAUMMZ010000012.1 GCA_031296755.1 Collinsella sp. | reverse complement strand
CAAAAGCTACCATCGTTGCTAACCCACCGACTCTTAGGAGCATTGCATGGAGCAACTCATCGCCATCATCGAAAAGGGCCAGCCCTTTTTCAACGCGATCGCCCGCAACAAGTACCTCAAGGCGATCCGCGACGGCTTTATCTCCGTCATCCCCATCATCATCTTCTCGTCCATCTTCTGCCTGGTAGCCTCGGTCCCCAACATCTGGGGTTTCTACTGGCCCGATGACATCAACAACGCTCTGTGGAAGTGCTACAACTACTCCATGGGCATCCTGGCCATCGCCTGCGCCGCCACCACGGCCAAGCACTTCGCCGACGCTCAGAACCGCGACCTGCCCAAGAATAACCAGATTAACTTTATCTCATGCATGTGCGCGGCCATCATCGGCTTCTTGCTCCTTTCGAGCGACACGGTCGCCACGGACGCCGCCAGCGGCTTCAACACCACCTACCTTGGTTCCAAGGGCCTGCTGACCGCCTTCATCGCTGCGTTTGTGACCGGCATCATCTACAAGTTCTTTATCAAGCGCAACATCACCGTCAAGATGCCCGAGCAGGTTCCGCCCAACATCTCGCAGACCTTCAAGGACATCATCCCCTTCTCCGTCTGCATCACCGTCTTTTGGGTTTTTGACATCGTCTTCCGCGCTGCTTTTGGCTTCTGCTTTGCCCAGGGCGTCATCCAGGTGTTCCAGCCCCTGTTCACCGCTGCCGATGGCTACATCGGCCTCGCTGTGATCTACGGCGCCATGAGCCTGTTCTGGTTCGTGGGCGTCCACGGCCCCTCGATCGTCGAGCCCGCCATCGCCGCCGCCCTCGTTGCCAACATGACCGACAACCTGGCTGCGTTCCAGGCTGGCCAGCACGCTTCCGCTGTCCTGACCCAGGGTGCCCAGTACTTCGTCGTCTGCATGGGCGGCACCGGCGCCACGCTCGTCCTGGTCTTTATGTTCTGCTTCCTGGCCAAGTCTCAGGAGATGCGCGCCGTCGGTAAGGCCGCCATCGTCCCCGTCTGCTTTGCCGTCAACGAGCCGCTGCTGTTCGCCGCACCCATCGTGCTCAACCCCGTCTTCTTTGTCCCGTTTGTCTTTGCCCCGATCGCCAACATCTGGATCCTCAAGATCTTTATCGACTTCTTGGGCATGAACGGCTTTATGTACACCCTGCCTTGGACCGTCCCCGGCCCCATCGGCACCATC
The DNA here is from genome assembly GCA_031296755.1 of Collinsella sp. Classification (GTDB taxonomy): domain Bacteria; phylum Actinomycetota; class Coriobacteriia; order Coriobacteriales; family Coriobacteriaceae; genus Collinsella. The sequence continues at coordinate 22,364 of JAUMMZ010000012.1, read as the reverse complement.
ATGGGCCTGGGCTTCCAGCCGCTCGCCTTTGTGATGCTCGCCCTTATCCTGGTCGTCGACTTTGTCCTGTACTATCCGTTCTTCCGTGCCTATGACGCCCAGAAGTGCGCCGAGGAGGCCGAGATTTCCGAGGAGGAGCTCGCCGCCAAGAACGCCGAGAAGGCCGCCAAGCTCAACGACGCCTTCCAGGGCAAGGCTGACGCCAAGAGCGTTGCCGCCGGCGCTGCTGCCGAGGCCGTGAAGTCCGACGACCCTGCCGCTTCCGCAGCACCCGCTGCCGAGGCAACGACCGCCAGCGACCTCAACGGCAAGCGCGTGCTCGTGCTCTGCCAGGGCGGCGGTACCTCGGGCCTGCTCGCCAACGCGCTGGCCAAGGCTGCCAAAGAGCGCGGCATCAATCTTGAGACCGCTGCCGAGGCCTATGGCAACCACGTGGACATGCTCCCCGACTTTGATCTGGTCGTCCTGGCCCCGCAGGCCGCAAGCTACCTTGCCGACCTGCAAAAGGACTGCGAGCGCGTGGGCAACAAATGCGTCGCCTGCCGCGGTAAGCAGTACATCGAGCTCTCCCAGAACGGCGACAAGTCTCTCGCCTTCGTAAGCGAGCAACTCTCGAAGTAAGTAACGCCCAGGGCCAGCCGACCATACACAGCCGGCTGGCCCTTCGATTTAGACGATTGGATCATCATGTCCGTTAACCCTGCTAGCGTCACCAACCCGCCTGCGCAGTTTCCCGAGGACTTTGTCTTTGGCGGCGCTACCGCTGCCTACCAGGTAGAGGGCGAGACCCGCACCCACGGTAAAGGCAAAGTCGCCTGGGACGACTTCCTGGAGGCCCAGGGGCGCTTCTCCCCCGATCCCGCTTCGGACTTCTACAACCAGTACCCCGTCGATTTGGAGCTGTGCGAGGAGTTTGGCATCAACGGCATTCGCCTCTCCATCGCCTGGAGCCGCATCTTTCCCAACGGCACCGGTGAGATTAACCCCGAGGGCGTCCAGTTCTATCACGATCTCTTCGCCGAGTGCCATAAGCACCACGTTGAGCCGTTCGTCACGCTGCATCACTTTGACACGCCGCTGCCCCTCTTTGAGAAGGGCGATTTCCTCAACCGCGAGACCATCGACGCCTTTGTGGACTTTGCCACCTTCTGCTTTAAGGAGTACGCCGACCAGGTGACCTACTGGTTCACCTTTAACGAGATCTGGGCCGACGCCTCCAACACCTACATCGAGGGCACCTTCCCCGGTGGCGTCAAGGCGCATCTGGCCGAGGCTTTCCAGTGCGAGCACAACATGATGCTCGCCCACGCCAAGGCCGTGCTGGCCTTCCACAACGGCGGTTTTAAGGGCAAGATCGGCGTCATTCAGTCGCTGGAGTTTAAGTACCCGCTCAACGAGAACGACCCCGCCGACATCAAAGCCGCCAACAACGAGCACGTGCTGCAGAACCAGTTCTTGCTCGACGCCACCTTCCGCGGCGACTATGCCCCCGACACCCTTGAGTGCGCCAACCGCCTGGCTGCCGTCTCGGGCGGCACCATCGAGATCCTGGACGAGGACCTCGAGATTATGCGCGAGGCCGCGCTCTACAACGACTACCTGGGCGTTAACAACTACCAGTGCCGCTTCTTGAAGGCCTACGATGGCGAAAACGACCTGCACCACAACGGTACGGGCGAGAAGGGCACTGGCCGCTGGCGCGTCAAGGGCATTGGCGAGCATGTGAACAAGCCTGGCATCCCCACCACCGACTGGGACTGGATCATCTATCCCGAGGGCCTGTTCGATCTGCTCGTCTACATTAAGCAGCGCTACCCCAACTACAAGCAAATCTTCATCACCGAGAACGGCATGGGCTACAAGGACCCCTACAAGGACGGTTTTGTGGACGACCAGCCGCGCATCGACTACATCGAGCAGCACCTGCGCTGGTTGCTCAAGGCCATGGAGGTGGGCGTCAACGTGGGCGGCTACTTCCTGTGGAGCCTGCAGGATCAGTTCTCCTGGACCAATGGCTACAACAAGCGTTACGGCTTCTTCTACGTTGACTTTGAAACTCAGAAGCGCACGCCCAAGGCAAGCGCATACTGGTATAAGCACGTGGCGCAGACCCGTCGTCTGGACTAGCGGCTTGCGACGAGCGGTTGGCGGAGTTGCACCGCCCACATAACCTGTCCCCATTTCTCAGCCGGGGGCGGCACGTCACACGGCGAGCCGCCCCCGACCTTTTTGTTCAGGTCGGAAGCCGTTCGTCTCAATCTGTAACATCTAGCTGAGTTTTTTGGTCCTAGCTGTTACAGATTGAGACGAACAGGATTGCTCTTTCCGAAGAATCTAAATCTGTAACACGTAGCCCGCTTTTGACCGTCTACCTGTTACAAATCGAGACAAACGGAGTAGGACCTAACCCCGTATGTCCCTAACAGTCGAGCGTTCGACCAGCGTACTCGGCACATGAATCGCCTCGATAGACGAGCTCTCTCCAATCGCCGCCTCAAACGCAAGCTTACCGACACCGCGCAAATCAAATCGCAGCGTCGTCAGCCGATTGTGAGGAACAAGTCCCTCGAGTGCGTCGTCGATACCAACCACGCTCACGTCGTCGGGCACGGACAGGCCCGCGTTCTCGAGCGCGGCGATAACGCCCAGCGCCATCTGGTCATTTGCCGCAAGCACGGCAGTCGGCGCCTGCGACCCGCCGGCAAGCACCTCGGCCGCAATCCGCTCGCCCATGGCGTACCCACTGTCCGCACTCCAATCGCCACGCAGCATCGGAGCGGCATCGACATGAGCACGACCCAGCGTATCGCGCCAACCGGCCTCACGAAAACGCGAGGAAATCGAGTTTTCCGGACCCGCCACAAACCGCATATTCGAGTGACCATGTTCCAGCAGATAATTGGTCAACAGCTCGCACGAACCATACTGGTCGGAGTCGATCGTCGTGCAGCGCGGATGCGCATACATGGACAGGATGACCGTTCGCACTCCCGGCTGGGGAACAAACTCCTCAAAATCGGGAGCCATGCGGTTCATGTTGAGAATCATGCCGTCGACGGGTCGCTCGACCATGCGGCGCGAGGCATCGGCAAGTGCATAGGGCTTGTCGCCGCCCATCTCGATCATAGTGACGGCAAAATCGTGCTCGCGCGCCGCTTGCATGATACCCTCGAGCGTCGCCAGGTTACCGACACGTGTGATGTTGTACATGCACAGGCCAATAGAACGATACGACCCGCCGCGCAACGCCGCTCCAGCAAAATTGGGACGAAAGCCCAGCTCTTCCATGGCGGCCAGCACACGCTTGCGCGTCTTTTCCGTCACGTTGGGCATACCGTTGACCACGCGAGACACAGTCTGGCGGCTCACGCCAGCGAGCGCCGCAACCTCTGCCGCGCTCGCCGAACGACCATTCCTTGTCTGCTGATCCATGCCTTCCACGCTAACCTGCTTCCCAACTATTCCCCGCGCCCATGGCGCATCGTACATACATTGATAACGTGCTCATGATACCCGAGCCATATACCACAACATGAAAACTTCTGTCAATCAAAACCGCTTACCGAACAAATACAACCGTTCGCGGCTGTTTGAAGTTGTTTTGTTTCTATACATCCCAGCCGGATGTTAACGTGCTCATTGTCAAATGTTCACGTGCTCATTTTGGTTCTAATCATTTTAAGATAGTGTTTATCGGGCTTTTTCACCGCTGAACGCTAACCAGGGAGCCTCCTGAGCGCAAACGCACAATATCGAACAGCGAGACGAGAGGGTGTATGCATATGTCTTTGCTAAACCGCGTACAGCAGCTGCCGAAGGGCTTTGTTTGGGGCGCCGCAACCGCCGCGTACCAAACGGAAGGTTCCACGAAGGTGGCAGGCAAGGGTAAGACCATGTGGGACGATTACCTTGTCGCCCAGGGTCGCTTTTTGCCCGACCCGGCCAGTGATTTCTACAACCGCTACGAGGAGGATATCCGCCTTTCTGCCGAGCATGGACTCAACGCCATTCGTGTGTCCATCGCCTGGACCCGCATCTTCCCCAACGGCGACGATGCCGAACCCCTCGCCGAGGGCGTTAAGCACTACCACGAGCTGTTCGCCTGCTGCAAAAAGTATGGCGTCGAGCCCTATGTGTCCCTGCATCACTTTGACTCCCCCGCCGCCCTGTTCAACCAGGGCGACTGGCTCAACCGCAAGACCGTCGACGCCTATGTGCGCTATGCCGAGTTCTGCTTCCGCGAGTTCCGCGAGGTCAAGAATTGGTTCACCATCAACGAGCTCATCAGCCTCTCGCACTCCCAATACATCCAAGGCAACTTCCCGCCCAACCATCACTTTGATGTGACGAGCGGCATCCAGAGCCAGCACAACGAGCTCGTTGCCCACGCCCGCGCCGTCAACCTGTATAAGGATCTTGACGAGACCGAGCACCTGGGCGGACGCATTGGCATGGTCAACGTCCTGACGCCGGCATATCCTGCCACCGACTCGCCCGCCGACCAGCACGCCGCCGACCTGTACAACGCCTTCTACACCGACTTCATCATGGACGGCGCCTTCCTGGGTCACTACTCCGCGCGCACCCTCTCACTCATCAACGAGATTCTGCGTGCCAACAACGCCACACTTACGGTTGAGGACAGCGACATGGAGGAGCTCGCCAAGGCGGCGCCCCGCAACGATATGTTCGGCCTCAACTACTATCAGTCGGCGTTTATCGCCGCCTACGATGGCGAGTCAACCAACAGCTTTAACGGCACCGGAGACAAGGGCACCTCGTGCTTTAAGTTTAAGGGCGTCGGGCAGCAGGTCGATATGCCGGGTATCCCCACCACCGACTGGGATTGGCTCATCTACCCGCAAGGCCTCTACGACACGCTCAAGCACATCAGCGCCACCTATCCCAACCTCCCCGTCATCTATATCACCGAAAACGGCCTGGGCCACAAGGACCCCGAGCCCGACGCAAACGGCATCGTCGCCGATCCCGAGCGCATCGACTTTGTCGACCAGCACATGGAGAAGGTGCTCCAGGCGCGCGCCGAGGGCGTCGACGTCCAGGGCTACTTTATCTGGAGCCTGCAGGACCAGTTCTCGTGGGCCAATGGCTATAACAAGCGCTACGGCCTGTTCTACATCGACTTCGACACGCAAAAACGCTACATCAAGCAGTCGGCACTCTGGTACAAGGAGCTCGCCGACACTATGGCGGACGCGCAGTAGCGCATCGCCTCGCTTTCCCCCGAGAGGGGAGCGGCCCTATGCGATACAAACCCAGCCGCTCCCCTCTCTCCCCCTGGGACCGACCCCGCCTGCACCCGGGCTTTTAGCAAGCGGGAGACCATATAGGTTTTCAACGTCCATGCCATTAAGATTTCATGCAAAGAGGAGCGTGAACTATGGAATCGATCGTTAAGTTCTTGGAGAAAGGTCAGCCGTACTTCGACAAGGTCTCTAAGAACATCTACCTTCAGGCCATTAAAGACGGCTTTTTGGCAGCAATGCCCATCATCCTGTCTTCTTCTGTCTTCCTGCTTATTTCGACCCTGCCGGGCGTTGTCGCCACGGTCGGCGGCTTTACGCTGCCCGACTGGTGGAACGTCGACGTCGTGAACTTCTGCAACAAGGTTTACAACTTCACGATGGGCGTCGTGGGCATCATGGTCGCCGGCACCACCGCAAGCGCGCTGACCGGCTCCAAGAACCGCCGCATGCCTGCCGGCAAGGCCATCAACGCCACGAGCACCATGGTCGCCGCCATGTGCGCTATGCTCATCTTGGCCGTTACCCAGACGAGTGCCAAGATCGACGGCGCCGATGTCTCGGTATTCTTTACCGACAACATGGGCACCAAGGGCCTGCTGAGCTCCTTTGTCGCCGCATTTGCCACGGTCAACATCTATGCCTTCTGCATTAAGCGAGACATCACCATCAAGCTGCCCAAAGAAGTCCCCGGCGCCATCGCCCAGAACTTCCGCGACATCTTCGCCTTCAGCTTCTCCATCCTGTTTGTCGCCGTCATCGACGTTATCTGCCGCACCTGCTTGGCCGTCCCGTTTGCCAACGTCATCTCCACGCTGGTGAGCCCGCTGTTCGCCGCTGCCGATTCCTACGCCGGCCTCGCCCTCATCTGGTTCATGATCCCGCTGTTCTGGTTCATGGGCATCCACGGCCCCTCGGTCGTTAAGCCTGCCCTCAACGCCGCGCTGTTTGGCAACATCACCACCAACCTCGCCACGCTGCAGGCCGGCGGTCACCCCGCCCTCGCCCTGACCGAAAACTTCGGTAACTACATCGGCGAACTCGGCGGCACCGGCGCCACGTTCATTGTCCCGATCATCTTCCTGCTCTTTATGCGCTCCAAGCAGCTCAAGGCCGTCGGCAAAGCCTCTGTCGTGCCCGTGATGTTCGCCGTCAACGAGCCGCTGCTGTTCGCCGCGCCCATCATCCTCAACCCGTACTTCCTGATCCCGTTCCTGTTTGCCCCCGTGGCCAACGTCCTCATTGGTAAGTTCTTCATCGACTTTTTGGGCATGAACGGCTTTATCTATGCCATGCCGTGGGCACTCCCCGGACCGATCGGCACCTTCATCGACACCAACTTCCAGCCGATCTCTCTGGTCCTGGTTGTCGTCCTGCTGGTCGTTGACTTCTTGATCTACTACCCGTTCTGCAAGGCCTACGACAACGTCCTGTGCAAGCAGGAGGCCGAGACCCTGGCCGAAGAAGAGGCCGAGGAGACCAAGGCCGTCAAGACCGCTGCCGCCCCCGCCGTTGAGGCTCCTGTTGTCGAGACCGCTTCTGCCACTGAGGCCTCCGCAGCTCCGTCCGCCCTTAAGGGCAAGGATCTGAGGGTTCTGGTTCTGTGCGCTGGCGCCGGCACCTCTGCACTGCTCGCCAACGCGCTTAAGGAAGGCGCCGACGAGCTGGGCATCGACATTACCGCCAACGCCGGTGCCTACGGCAGCCACTACGCCATCATGGACCAGTACAACGTCATCGTCCTGGCTCCGCAGGTTCGCACCTATTACAACGAGATGAAGGCCGACACCGACCGCCTGGGCATCACGCTGCTGTCGCCCAAGGGCAAACAGTACATCGACCTCACTAAGGATCCCAAGGGTGCCGTCGCCTGGATCGAGGAAAACCTCGAGGCATAAGACGCTGACACCACCTGCCGCTTGCAGACAATAAATGGCCCGTGCATCGATGTGTGATGCGCGGGCCATTTTGTTTAGACCGCACCCGTCCTCCTGTTCATCTTAATCTGTAACATCTAGCCGAGTTTTTGGGTCCCAGCTGTTACAGATCGAGGTGAACGCACAGGCCAAGCCAAAAATCTCAATCTGTAACATGTAGACCGCTTTTGACCGCTTAGATGTTACAGATCGAGACAAACAGATGGGTCAATCCAATCAATCTAGATCTGTAACACCTGGCTGGTCATTTCACTCCTAACTGTTACAGATCGAGACAAACGGAATAAGCCGGGCCGAATTGTCTAAATCTGTAACATCTAGCCGAGTTTTCGGGTCCCACCTGTTACAGATTTAGACGAGCAGGCCGAGCACGTCTACGCCCGCAGATCCTTTACGCTGGAACGCTCGACCAACACGCCCGAGACGAGCGTACGGCTTCTGGAGCTCGGGGCTTCCAGACCTGCGACGACCTCATTAAGCGCACGGACGCCCAGCTCGCGGTGGCGAAACTTCACCGACGTCAGAATCGAGTTGGGAATCGTCTTGTAGAGCTCATCGTCGAAGCCGATCACGGACACGTCGTCGGGCACACTGAGCCCTTTGTCACGTAAAGCCATCATCACGCCGTTTGCCATGCAGTCGTTAGCCGCGAGGACCGCCGTGCAATCGGGTTTATCGGCAAGCACAAGGCCCGCAGCATAGCCACTATCCGCATTCCAATCGCCTTGCAGAGGCTCGGGCGGCTCAATGCCACGCGCCTCGAGTGCCGCTCGCCAACCTTTCATACGGCACTGGCTCGACAGCGCTTCTTTCTTACCAGAGACGAAGTACACGTTCTTGTGCCCGTGATTCAAGAAGTACTCGCACGCCATGCGCGCGCCGCCCTCTTGGTCGTCACTGACGGTGGAGCAGGTAGGATGTTCCATCGGTGTGATAATCACCGTCTTGAGGTCTTTCGGTGCCTCAAAAGTATCAAAGTCATCGACCATCTGACGCAGGTTGAAGATCATGCCATCAACAGGCAGCTGCGACATCCTACGCGCCGCTTCGGCAAGGGTCATCTTCTCCCCCGCCCGCTTTTTGATCATCGTGAGCGCAAAGCCGCGTTCTTCGGCGGCATCTGCGATACCGTCAATCATGTCCACGGCACCGCCCGACAAGTGGAACAGCACCACGCCGATGCACCCGTAACGGCCCAACTTGAGCGAACGCGCGGCAAAGTTGGTTCGAAACCCGAGCGCTTCCATTGCGGAATGGACCTTATCGCGTGTCGACTCTCGCACGCTATCGGGCTCGTTGATCACACGCGACACCGTCTTGAGAGAAACGCCCGCGGCAACTGCCACATCATTCATTGAGACATTTTTCTTGTCCATCGTTGCCACTACTTCTCCAGTCGGTTTTGCATCGCTTGTTTTTTGCGTTCTAGCATACACTACCTGCCTGACTGATAAATCAACCGTTTACCGGACAATATCGACCGCTCACCCGTATATCCTTGTTGCTCTTCCAAAAATGTCTTACGTTGTCATTAACGAAATGACAACGTTGTCATTTCGCAATGTCTTCCTTAAACAGGAAGGTTTCCGGGCAGTCCTGGCCATCCATCGACGACCAGTTCCATCCACATGCATCGCGCATCAAGTAGCAAAGGAGCTCTATGGACGCCATCGTAAAGATGCTCGAAAAGCATCAACCGTTCTTCGAGAAGATCTCGAGGAACATCTACCTCCAGGCCATCAAGGACGGATTCCTTGGGTGCATGCCCATCGTCCTCACCTCTTCGATCTTTCTGCTGATCGCCACCCTTCCCGGCGTAGTTGGCATCACGCTGCCCCAGCCGCTCATCGACTGGTGCAACAAGCTGTACAACTTCACCATGGGCGTCATGGGCATCATGGTTGCCGGCACCACTGCCAAGAACTTCACGGCGTCCATGAACCGTCGCATGCCCGCCGGCAAGGTGCTCAACGGCGGCTCCACTATGGTTGCCGCCCAGTGCAGCATGCTGCTGCTCGCTGTTACGCAGTTCACCACCAAGTTCAACGGCTCCGAGCTTTCGGTCTTCGATTGCACCAGCATGGGCACGCGCGGTCTGTTCTCCGCCTATATCGCCGCGTTCATTACCGTTTGGGTCTACAAATTCTGCGTCTCGCGCGATCTGACCATTAAGCTGCCCAAGGAGGTCCCGGGCGCCATCGCTCAGAACTTCCGCGACATCATCCCCTTTGGCGGCGCCGTCATCATCTGCGGCATCATCGATGTCGTCGTGCGTAACCTCATGGGCGTTCCGTTCTCCGAGCTCCTTATCAAACTGCTCTCCCCGCTCTTTACCGCTGCAGAAACCTATCCTGGCCTTATCCTTATCCAGGCAGCCACCGCGTTCTTCTGGTTCATCGGCGTCCACGGCCCCTCGATCGTCCAGCCGGGCATCGACCCCATCCGTCTTGCCAACCAGGCCGAAAACCTGCAGGTTCTGCTGGCAGGCGGCCACCCCGCCCACTCCCTCACCTTTAACATGTCGCTCGTGGGTGAATTCGGCGGCACCGGCGCCACGTTCATCGTGCCGCTTCTGCTGATTCTCTTTATGAAGTCCAAGCAGCTCAAAGCCGTCGGTAAGGCCTCGATTGTTCCTGTTGCCTTCGCCGTCAACGAACCGCTGCTCTTTGGCGCGCCGATGATCCTTAACCCCTACATGCTCATCCCCTTTGTTGCCGCCGGCTGCGTCAACGTGAGTGTTGCCAAGTTCTTTATCGATAACGTGGGCATGAATGGCTTCTCCTTCGTGGTGCCTTGGGCCACCCCCGCCCCCATCGGCATTTTCATCACCACGAACTTTCAGCTTATTGCCCTGGTATTTGTCGCAATCATCATATTGCTGGACGCCATCATCTACCTGCCGTTCTTGAAGGCATACGATAAGCTGCTCTGCGACCAGGAGGCCGAACGCGCCGCCGAGCTGGGTCTTGAGTCCGATGGTGCTGCCACCATCGCTGCCAGCACCTCTGCGCCCGCTGTCGAGCAGACCACCGCTGTCGTCGAGCCGACCGCCGCTGCCACCGACAGCAAGCCTGTCGCCGATCAGCCCGAGCCCGCTGCCGATGCATCCGCCAAGAAGGATGTCGATGGCCTGAAGGTCCTCGTTCTGTGCGCCGGCGCCGGCACCTCTGCCATGCTTGCCAACGCCATCAAGGAAGGTGCTGCGCAGACCGGAGAGAACATCGCTTCCTCCGCAGGCGCCTATGGCCAGCACACTGCCATCATGGATCAGTACGACGTTATCGTGCTTGCCCCGCAGGTTCGTAGCTACTACAACGACATGAAGGCCGACACCGATCGCCTGGGCATTAAGCTGCTCGCCCCGCGCGGTAAGGAATATATCGACCTTACTCGCGACCCCGCCGGCGCCATTAAGTGGCTCCGCGAGAACCTCGACTAGTTTCCTCCCTCTATTGGTGCCCGGATCCCCAGTTCGGGCACCTCTCCCTATTCGAATCCCACAGAAAGGACGACTCATGACCAACCCCATGCAGTTCCCCGACGGCTTTGTGTTTGGCGGCGCCACCGCTGCTTACCAGGTTGAGGGCGAGACCCGTACGCACGGCAAGGGCAAAGTGCCCTGGGACGATTTCCTGGCAGCCCAGGGTCGCTTCTCCCCCGATCCCGCAAGCGATTTCTACAACAAGTACCCGGTCGATATCGACCTGTGCCAGCGCTTCGGCATCAACGGTATCCGCGTCTCCATCGCTTGGAGCCGTATCTTCCCCAACGGCACTGGCGAGATCAACCCCGAGGGTGTTGCCTTCTATCACGAGCTCTTTGCCACCTGCAATAAAGCTGGCGTTATCCCCTATGTCACGCTCGATCACTTCGATACGCCCGAGGCCTTTTACCAGAACGGCGGCGAGGGCTTCCTGACGCGCACGACGATCGACGCCTTTGTCGAGTACGCCAAGTTCTGCTTTGCCGAGTTCACCGAGGTCAAGCACTGGTTTACCTTTAACGAGATTCCCGCGACCGCCGAGGGCAGCTTTATCGTCGGCAACTGGCCGCACGGCGAGAAGTATCGCCTGGACAAGGCCTTCCAGCTCATGCACAACATGATGGTGGCCCACGCCAAGGCTGTCGTTGCCTTCCATGAGGGCGGCTTTGAGGGCGAGATCGGCATTGTCCAGAACCTGGAGCCCAAGTATCCCCTCGACCCCAACAACGCCGCCGACTGCGAGGCAGCTCGCATGGCCGACGTCATCAACAACCGCTGGGTACTCGACGCCACCTTCCGCGGCCACTATGCAGCCGACACCATGGAGGCTGCGACCAAGCTGGCCCATATCGCCGGCGGCGAGCTCGACGTCCGCGACGAGGACATCGCCGCGCTGACCGCCGCGCTCCCCTACAACGATTGCCTGGGCGTCAACACCTATAAGTGCCAGTTCCTGCGTGCGGCCGAGGGCGAAAACGACATCAACCACAATGGCACCGGCGACAAGGGCTCCTCGCGCTGGTTCCTCAAGGGCGTGGGCGAGTCATGCGTGCGCGAAGGCGTACCCACCACCGATTGGGACTGGATCATCTATCCCGAGGGCCTCTACGACCTGCTGCTCCGCATTAAGAACGATTACCCCAACTACAAGAAGATCTACATCACCGAGAACGGCATGGGCTATAAGGACGACTTCGAGGACGGCTTCATCGACGACGCCCCTCGCATCGACTACATGCGTCAGCATCTCGCGTGGATCCTCAAGGCAATCGATGGCGGCGTGAACGTCGACGGCTACTTTGTGTGGTCGCTGCAGGACCAGTTCTCCTGGACCAACGGCTACAACAAGCGCTATGGCCTGTTCTACATCGACTTCGAGACCCAGAAGCGCTATCCCAAGGCAAGCGCGTACTGGTACAAGAACGTCGCGGAGACCGGCCTGCTTATGGCCTAACTTTTGCCGCATACCCCCTGTCGGCCGCATGCGAATCCCTCCGCGGGTTCGCATGCGGCCTTTTTGTTTTTGGTGCGGCCGGAGTGGCTCGTTTATCTCGATCTGTAACATCTAACAGCGGTTTTCGGTCCTAACTGTTACAGATCAAGACAAACAGGACGCCCAGACCGAAAGATCTAAATCTGTAACATCTAGCCGAGCTTTTCGGTCCCAGTTGTTACAGATTGAGACAGACGGAATCGGCCAGGCAGAAAATCTCGATCTGTAACATCTGACGAGCATTTGACCGCCTAGTTGTTACAGATCGAGACAACCAGATGGTCAAATCCTCACTTTCCAGGCAGCTACGAAGCGCTCCTCTTTCCTTATTATTATCGGTATCACGAACACACTTTCGGTATCCTTTAATGCCGAAATGATACCGAAAGCGTGTTCGAAAATACGGTTAATTCCATGCGTTAGCCCAATCAAGCCCCAGGCTTACAAACTCCGTTTTTTCAGAATGCCAATGCATTCGCGCTTGCGTGTCATTTCACGTCACTTTGACACGTAAAATGACACGCAATTTTTTTCGTGTCATAATTTTGACGCGTAAAATGACGTGTAAAGTTTTACGTGTCATTTTTCGTGTCAAGTTAAAACGAAATGGAGAGATACGATGCAAGAGACCAAAGATCTTGAGTTCAAGGAAAGCGTCACCAATTCGTTCCTTAAAACCGTCTCCGCTTATGCAAATAGCACTGGTGGGCGTGTCCTATTTGGAATCGATGACGACGGGGAAATCGTTGGCCTCGATGATCCCAAGCAGACCTGCCTGGATATCGAAAACAAGATCAACGATTCGATCATTCCCCAGCCCGATTACTCCCTAAAAATCAACGAGCCCGATGCAACCGTAGAGCTTACGGTCTTTCCTGGTAGATCGAAACCCTACCTATACCGCTCGAAGGCGTACAAACGCAATGACACCGCGACCATACCAGTTGACACCCTGGGCCTTTCGCGCCTTGTGCTCGAGGGTCAAAACCTCTCCTTTGAGCAGCTCCCGGCAAACAAACAAGATCTATCTTTCACCGTTTTAGAGAATCGCCTAACAGCCAGGCTTTCGCTTCAGTCGTTCACAACTGATACCCTCAAAACCCTCGGCCTTCTCGATGAAACCGGAACCTACAATAACGCGGCAGAGCTGCTTGCGGACGAGAATGGCTTCCCGGGTATCGACATCGCAGTGTTTGGTGAAACTATCAACCTCATTAAACAGCGCAAAACTCTTGAGCATGCATCCGTTCTAGCGGAAATTGACGGAGCCCTTGAGCTTTTCGAAACTCAGTACTGTTACGAAGAGATCAAGGGGATGGAGCGGATCCGCAAGGAGCTCATTCCGCTCGAAGCATTCCGCGAGGCCATTACCAATGCAGTCGTTCATAGAACTTGGGATGCGCCCGCACACATCCGCATCTCGATGTTCGACGACCGCGTGGAAGTCGCTTCACCCGGCGGCTTGCCGGCAAGCATGACCGTCGATGAATACCTGTCCGACATGCTATCCGTTAGACGCAATCGTATTCTTGCCGAAGTCTTTTTGCGCTTGGGTCTTATCGAAGCCTTTGGGACGGGCATCATGCGAATTCGCGATACCTATAAGGACAGCGTCAAAAAACCCCGGTTTCAAGTTTCGGATAACGCCATTGTGGTCACACTTCCCCTACTCATGGATAACCCCGGGCTCGAAGGCGATGAGCTTACCGTATTTGAACTGCTGAGTGGAGTGCATCCCCAATCGACAAGCGAACTTGCGGCCAAAGTTACCTTTAGCCGCTCGAAGCTGCTTCGCATCCTGAAAAAACTCGTTGAGACAGGCCTGGCGACAGTTGAAGGCACCGGCAGGGGGCAGAAGTATCTCCTGCAGCGTTAGCTAACAGATGGCCCGCGTGTGCTCCTCGATGGCAGTGCGGTCCTCGGCGGTAATACCCGGCTCGCACACCACGGCGTCCAAATTGTCCAGGCGGCAGAAGGTGTAGAAGTCGCGCTTGCCGATCTTGCTGGAGTCGGCGATCAGATAGCGCGAGTCGGCCTTACTAAGGGCGAGCTGCTGGATACGGCCCTCATCCATATTGGACGTAGACACGTCACCATCCAGAATACCGTTGGCGCCGATAAACGCCGCATCGATACCCAACGCACGCAGAGTATCCTCGGCCGTTGGCCCCACAAAAGCGGCGGTGCGGCGACGGTACATACCGCCCACGAGGCACAGGTCGCAGTCTTCGCGCGCCTCAAGCAAGTTAAACACCGAAAGCGAATTGGTCACGATGCGCAGGCGAAACGCCGGCAGCATCGAGGCCATCTGCTCAACCGTGGTGCCCGTACCCAAAAAGATGGTCGAGCCCTCCTCGATGAGCTCAACGGCGCGGCGCGCGATCTGCAGCTTTTCCTCGGCATGCTTGGTACGCTTTTCGCTGTGCGAATACTCGTGGCGCAACATAGCATGTGGACGGCCCTGCGCGCTTCGGGCTCCACCGTGCACGCGCTCAATCTCACCTAGGCTCGCAAGCTCCTCAAGATCGCGGCGGATCGTCATATCCGAGACGCCCAGTGCGTCCGAGATCTCCTTGACCGAGACCGTGCCCTGTTCCTCGAGCAGCTGACGAACCTTATCCTGTCGCTCCGCCTTAATCACGATGAATCCTCGCTGTTCCATGCTCGCGTCAATTCAAACAGTAACGAACAAATTGTATCAGACTCGTGCGCGTCAAAAATCAACGCCAGCACAGCTCCAATCATCACTTTTTTGAGAAAAATACCCCCTGCTTTAGTGGGGTGTAGTGATAATCCCGCCTGTTCGCGCTACAGTTTGTCGGAATACCTCGATGTTAGGAACCAAATGATCACTTCCGAGCTTTTCGGCACCGCGCCGTGCGGTACCCCCGTTCATCGTTACACCCTCAACGGGCCCGAGATCTGCGTTCGCATTATGGACTATGGCGCTACCGTGTTGGGCATCGACGTGCCCGACATTCCCGGCAACGTGCGCGATGTGGTGCTGGGCTTCGATAAGCTCGAGGATTACTTTGACAACCCCGCCTGCTTTGGCGCGACCATCGGCCCCGTGGCAAACCGCACCGCGGGCGCCACGATCGCCATCGACGGCACGGACTGGCATATGCCGGCCAACGAAGGCGTCAACAACCTGCATAGCGATCTTGAGCACGGTCTGCACAAGCGCGTATGGGATGTTGAGCTCGACGAGGTGCACAATGCCGTGCGCATGACCACCTCGCTTGAGGATGGCGAGCTGGGCCTGCCCGGCAACCGCACCTTTACGGCCGTGTTTACCGTTACACGCACCGGACGTTTCCGTATCGAGTATGGCTGCGAGAGCGACCGCGCCACCTACGTGTCCATGACCAACCACACGTACTTTAACCTTGCCGGTCATAACGCCGGCATGGACTGTGAGCACTTCTTTGTTGCCAACGCCGCCCACTACCTGCCCATTGATGACCAGAACATTCCCACCGGCGAGATTGCTCCAGTCGAGGGAACACCGTTTGACTTTCGCGAGCTGCGCCCCGTCGCACCCGGCATGGAGGCCGACGACCCGCAGATTAAGCAGGCCCGTGGCTACGACCACTGTCTGTGCATCGATGGCTATCAGTACGGCCGCAATCTACGCCGCGCGATGCACGTCGAGGAGATGTGGACCGGCCGCGAGCTTGACTACTACACCACCGCCCCGGGCGTGCAGCTCTACACCGGCAACTGGCTGGGCGACGAGCACGCCAAGGACGATGCCAACTATGGCTGGGGCGCCGGCTTTGCCCTCGAGGCAGAGATGTACCCCGACACGCCGCACCAGCCGCTGTTCCCGCAGGGCATTGTGGGCCCGGGTCACCCCTACAGCAATGTGATCGAGTACCACTTTATGAGGCACTAAGCCCATAACGCAATATATCGCACAGCAGCGCCCGCCGGTACCACAGCCGACGGGCGCTGTTTCATGAATAAATCCTTCTTTTCGATGCCACCGAATTGGTGACATAACAAAACTATGCCGAATTACTACGATGAACCCACAATGTCCGACCACACGCTGGTTTAAAAAAATTAGCAACTCGTCTACCTGCAGTTTTATTCTCTGCAAATTTGGCATGCTCGGCGATAAGCAATTCATCGTAGTAAACCGGCATAGTTTTGGCGGACAGCGCCACACAGACCCCCTACGACGGCAAAATGATCCGTTTCCCTCCGTCCCCAAGGGATCAGTTGAACAGATTGCCGATGGGGTCGGGATTGGAGCTGGGGAGATAGCGGATTTCTAGTTCTATGCCGAGCTTTTGCAGCTCTCTGAGAGCAGCGACGTCCGCATCGTCTGTGGCGACTGCGGGCACTGCGGGATGCTTGCCCTCCCCTGCCTGCATATGGCCAATGCTGATCTTGGTGATCGGCACGCCACCCTTAACCAGCGCGAGTGCATCGGCGGGTGAGGCCACCATGATCAGAATCAATTGGCGCGGCGTTGCGGTATGAATGATGTCGATGGCCCTTTGCACCGAGAAAAACCTTGTCCAAACGCCTTCTGGCGCCGCCACCCTCATGGGTGCCCATTGGCGCGAATCCGCCGCAATCTCGTCGTTGACGATTAGGACAAGGTTGGAGCCCACGGCTTCGTTCCACAGCTCAACGTCTTGCCCGTAAATGAAACGGTCATCGATACGTGTAAGAAGGATCTTGGGTTGTGCCATCGCTGCCCCATTCTGCTTGAGACCCGTAAGAGCAAGACATCACGCCTCTAATATTAGTGCATTTAAAGTGAGAAAAGCCGTCAGAACACTTGCGCGGATTTGCGATGTCCCGTATCATAGACAGCCGTTGACGCCTCAGTTGCGTCACCATATGGCCGCCAGCGTAGCTCAGTTGGTAGAGCACCGCTCTCGTAAAGCGGGGGTCACCGGTTCGAGCCCGGTCGCTGGCTCCATTGCACAAGATAGCCGCCTTCGGGCGGCTTTTTTGTTGCCAATTTCGGGCGCATATCCGCCAATCCAAGCACAACGCCGCCGGCAACTCCCCTACTCAACAAAAAAGCCCCGCCAACCGCAATCCCCAAGGGAACCGCGATTAACGGGGCTCAAGCGCGCTCCTCAATGGAATCACGTCATCAGACGAGCAGCTCAGCCGAGCAGTGCGCTACTCCTCCCAGTAAGCGTCTGCAAGCAGCTTAAAGCAGATCTTCTTGACCGGCTGTGCGCCATCGCCCGGGAACTCGAGCGTGGGCATGTGAGGCTCGCCGGCAACAAACAGCGCGAACTTGTCGTCGGCAAGATCGCCGGCGATCGAAGCATCGGAATCGACCAGATCGTAGTCGTCCTTCTCGTCAAACTCCTGAACCAACGTCAGGCTGCCCGTGGCAACCTTAAAGGCCTCGCGACCCTCGACATCGATCTGCAGGTCGTGATAGCGCTGATGCGTCTCATAGTGAGCCTCGGCCTCGGGACGCGTCGTGGGAGCCATGACGTTCGCATAGACCTTGTCGCCCAGAATCGGATGGCTGCCGACCTCGAGCTCCGCCGGGTCGTTCTCCTCGAGCCAGTCGATCAACACGTCGAGGCCCTTGAGCATTCCGCGATACTCCTCGATATCGCCCAATGCACCGTAAATCATCTAAATCCCCTCTCGGATCGCTTCTTTGGCGGCTACTCGGCAAACGCGTTACCGACGCTGTTGCCACCCACATACGCCTCGACCAGGGTAAGGTCGGGATTGAACACGACAAACTCGGCGTCGCGCCCCGGCATAATGCTACCGCACTTGTCGTCGACATGAGCTAGCAAGCGATGCCGGGGCCGTCACCCAAGCTCTTACAGCTCGGTCACGACAACGCCGTTGTAGACCTCGTCCCAACGGTCCATGACCAGATGGCCGGTCATGGGATCCATGGCATTGAGCTTGCCGCAGGTGTTGGCGGTACGCAGTACCGTCTCGTCGTCTGCGCCAGCAGCGATGGCATGCGCGAAGCCTGCGATAGTGGAGTCGCCAGAGCCCGTAGCGTTAACGGCGGGGATATCGGGAGTCTTGGCGCGGAACGCACGGCCATTGTGGAAGCCCACGGAACCGGCGGCACCCATGGACACGACGACCCAGGGGATATCGGAGAAGCGGGCGTCAGAGGCAAGTGCGGCGCGGAGCTCGTCCACATCGTCGGTGGTAAAGCTCGTGCCCAGAAGGCCGTTAATCTCGGTCAGATTAGGCTTGACCAGCTCGGGCTTAATTTCGGACTTAAGGGCGGCTTCGAGCGAAGCACCCGAGGTATCGAGCAGCACCTTGGCGCCGGCGTTCTCGGCAATGCCCGTGATCTTGGCATAGTAGTCCGCCTCGACGCCGCGGGGCAGCGAACCCGAGATGGTGACGACATCGGCCTTGCCTGCAAGCTCGGCGAACTTTGCAGTAAAGGCATCGAGCTCCTCGGGGGCAATTGTCGGGCCACTCTCGAGCAGCTCAGTCTGGTTGCCGGCGTGGAGGATGTTGAGGCAAATGCGAGTCTCGCCCTTGATGGGCACAAAGTCGTTTTTAATACCGTTGGCGTCCATGAGCTCAGCCATGTAGGCGCCCATGTGGCCGCCGAGCAGACCTGTTGCCACAACGTCGTCGCCCAGCTGACCCAGCACACGGGCCACGTTGAGGCCCTTGCCGCCAGCGGTCTTTTCGGGCGTCACACGGTTGACGTCGTCGATAACGAGCTCATCGAGCTGATAGCGCGTATCGACAGACGGGTTCATCGTAACGGTGAGGATCATTTTTAGCTCCTTATCTCGCAGGCTCCTTGTGCCTCGCGATACGAGTCGACAAAACGGAATTACAGAATCTCAATCGTGAACGAGCGAACGACGGTCTCCTTGGGCTTTGCGACAAGGCAGCCGCGCTTATGCTCAAGCACGTCGTCCTCATCGGAGCAGGTCGAAAGGCCGCCCCAGGGCTCAACCGCCACAAAATCGCCCTCGGGCTTGCTCCACACAATGAGATATGGGAAGCCCTCAAAGCTCAGGCGGACGCCCTTGTCCTCGCCCTTTTTGGAAAGCGTGACCTGACAGCTCTCGAGCACGTCAAAGATGGTCTCCGCAAAATCGAAGAGCTCATGTGACAGAGGCAGCGTCTTTCCCACCATGGGGTTCTTGGAGCGATTGGTCACGTCAATCAAGCCAGTCGAGGGAACGGCGGTGCAGAGCTCCGCAGCCTCGTCTTTCTCAAAGCGCAACTCGTAGTCCGTATAGGCCTCGCCCTCATCGAGCGGACACCTAAAGCCGGGATGACCGCCGATAAAGAACGGCATGTCCTCGGTTCCCTCGTTGGTCACCTCATAGGAGACGCGAACGGCATCCCCCTCAAGCGTATAACGAGCGACAAGCTTAAACGGATACGGATAATCGCTCAGCAGCGCGGCGTTATCCTCCGAAGCCAGGCACATCGCCAGCTCGTTCTCGCTCTGGCTCAGCAGCTTCCACTCCTGTTTGCGCGCAAACCCATGGCGAGCGAGCTTTACATGATGCCCGGCAAACGTCATGGCGTTGTTATCGCGCAAGCCTCCGCAAATCGGGAAGCAAATCGGTGCCTGGCCGGACCACACGGCGGGATCGCCCTGCCACAGATACTCGCAACCTCCGGCCTTGATCGAGGTAAACGAACCACCAGCCGTGGACACCTTAATAGAAATCGAATCGTTGGAGAGAGCGTATTCCATTGCCCATCCTTTCGAACAACTGCTTTTTGCTCGCAAGTACCCGTCTCGGCCCTAACCAAAGGACAAACCCGCACGTTCATCGATGCGTCCGGTATCCCAGCCATGTAACGGGGTACCATACAGACATTGATGCAATTACAGCTGAAAGGCCTTCTTATGCGAACCATCATCCTCTACGCCTCGCGCCATCACGGCAATACGAAAAAGCTCGTGGACGCCATCGTCGAGGCACACCCCGAGATCGATACCCTCGACGTCAAGGCACTCGGTAAAAACGAGTATCCCAACCTGCACGAATATCATCTGATCGGTGTCGCCACGGGCATCTATTACTCCGAGATCGACAAGGACATGGCACGAGTGCTCACGAACGTGCTGCAGCCGCAGGACAAGGTGTTTGGCCTTATGACCTACGGTGGCAAAAACAAGTGGTACGGCAAGGATATCGATGGCATCTGCCGCATGAGGCAGGCCATCTTTATGGGTGTCTACGGCTGCCCCGGCTTTGATACGTGGGGGCCGTTCAAACTCGCCGGCGGTGTCCAAAAGGGACACCCGACCGCTGAGGAAATTAAGGGCGCCGTCGACTTCTTCGACAAGATCGAAGACGAATATGGCGATATCATCGTCGAAGAGTACGCCAAGCGCGAGAAGCGTCTAGCATACGAGAAGGAGCATCCTGCAGGAGGCCTGGTGGCCGGCGTCAAGCGCACGGCAAAGAAAATCGCTAACAAGCTGTAACTGTGAAGGTGCTTTTGAGCGTTCAACCCATACGGCGGGTCCGAGCAGATTCGGGCCCGCCGTCTTTTTCTATCGTTACTCGGTAAAGGCGTTGCCGACGCTCTGGCCGCCAACATACGTCTCGACGAGGGTAAGCTCATGGTCGAACACGACAAAGTCGGCGTCGCGACCCGGCATGATGCTGCCGCACTTATCCTCGATGTGCGCGGAGCGTGCCGGCACCTCGGTTGCCATACGAATGGCGATATCGGCGCTGGCGATGCCCCAGTCAACGATGTTCTTGACGCCCTGGGCAAGCGTGAGCACCGAGCCGGCAATGCTCTTGCCGTCGGCGAGCCAGCACAGGTTGTCCTTCATGATGACGTCCATGCCACCACTGGTGTAGCTGCCCTCGGGCATGCCGCCGCAACCCAGACAGTCGGTGATGAGCACCGTGTGTTGCCAGCCCTTTGCCTGCAGCAGCGCCTTGATGGCGGCAGGGTTAACGTGCTTGCCGTCACAGATGATCTCGGCGTAGGTCTCGGGCGTGGACATGGCAGCGCCCACGACACCGGGCTCACGGTGATGCAGCCCGCGCTGACCGTTATAGGTATGCGTAAAGCAGCTGGCACCGGCGTTGATGGCGGCGATGCACTCATCGTAGGTGGCGTCGGAGTGACCGATGCTGGTCACCACACCCTTGGCGTTCAGAGCAGCCGCATAAGCAGCGGCACCGTCGCGCTCGGCCGCCATGGCGCTCTTAACGATGCGACCGCCCGCAGCCTCCTGCCACTGATCGAAGACCTCCTCGGAGGGATCGATAAGATAAGCGGGGTTCTGCGCGCCCACGTGCTTCATGGTAAAGAAGGGGCCCTCCAGATAGATGCCCTGAATGCGAGCACCGCAGA
Organism: Collinsella sp.; assembly: GCA_031296755.1. GTDB lineage: Bacteria > Actinomycetota > Coriobacteriia > Coriobacteriales > Coriobacteriaceae > Collinsella. The sequence goes on along the minus strand of JAUMMZ010000012.1, from coordinate 863 downwards.
AGTCGGGGCCGCGACCCTCGTCCGCCTGAGCGATGGCGGCGCAGGCGTCTTTGATCTGCTCGACGCCATCGGTGAACGTCGTGGGCAGCCAGCTGGTGGTACCGCGACGGGCGAGCTCGGTCGAGCTGATATCAATGCCCTCGGGATCGTTATCGGTAGTCGAGTGGTTATAGAAGCCATGGATGTGAGTATCGACCATACCCGGTGCGATCCACGATCCCGTGTAGTCCTTGATCTCGCAAGAGGGCTCGTCGGCCTGCCAGGCGCCAAAAACGCCATCCTCGACCATAAGATAGCCGCCCAGTTGCGGGCCTGCCGGCAAGAAGAACTTGTCAGCCTTAATTGCGTACGTGCTCATATGCACTCCTTGCTTCTAAAGCAGTTGACTGTGGTAATGCTTATACCCGGTCCATGTAAAAACAAAAAGCGCCCGCCCGCCGTTATGAGCGGACGGGCGCCCTTACAGGGGGACGCGATTAAGCGGTGAAGGGGTGAATCGTCACGCCCTTAACCACGCGGTTGACCGTGCCGGTGGGGCTCGGCGTATCGGGCGTGTTGCCCACGCGCACGGAGTTGAGCAGGCTGATAGCCTGGGCAAACATCACGAACGGCAGGGCAAGGTAGCCCTCGGGAAGCGCCTCGTAGCCCTTAAAGGTGAAGGACTCGCCCTCGTAGACGGTAGCGCCATCCTGCTGAACGGCAACGGTGTGCTGAGCGATCTTGTCGCCACCGATCTCGTTGAGGATGTCGATGTCGTACTGACGGGTGTAGGCGTCGTTGTTGACGAACACGAAGACGAGCGTCTTATCGTCGACGAAGGACTTAGGTCCGTGACGATAGCCCATGGAGGTGTCGTAGGAAGT
>JAUMMZ010000011.1 GCA_031296755.1 Collinsella sp. | reverse complement strand
GTCAAGAGCGAGTTGGGCGCGCGCTATGCCGTGGCCGTATTCGCGTTTCAGGTCGCCGTTGCCTGGATCGTGGCGTTTGTCGTGCATTCGGCGGGCATATTGCTGGGGTTGGCTTAGTTATGAATTGACGGCGCAACCTCTGTGTATCGAATTGTTTTCGGCCCCGCATCTGTACTGACGGATGCGGGGCCGTTGCTATATAATCGCCTCCGCTCAAAACGATTGGAGACGTTATATATGACTCAGACAAGGCAAGACGGCATCACGCTCAAGCAGTGGCTCCCACTCGTCGGGCTCACCTGCTGTGCGTTCGTGTTCAACACGTCGGAGTTTATGCCCATTGGCCTTTTGACTGATATCGCCGCGTCGTTCTCGCTCACCGAGGCCCAGGCGGGCATCATGATCTCGGTCTATGCCTGGGGCGTCATGCTGCTGTCGCTGCCGCTCATGGTGTTCGCCTCGCGCTTTGAGTTCAAGCGGATGCTGCTGGGCGTGCTGGCCGTGTTCTCGCTCGGTCAGTTCCTGTCCGCCGTGGCGCCGACCTATCCCATCCTGGTCTGCGCGCGCCTGGTGGTCGCTTGCGCACATGCCGTGTTCTGGTCAGTCGCCTCGATTATGGCCTCGCGCCTGGTCGACACTCGCCACGGCGCGCTCGCCATCAGCATGATTGCTACGGGCTCGTCCATCGCGCAGATCTTTGGCCTGCCGCTCGGTCGCGCCATTGGCTTGGCCGTGGGCTGGCGCATGACGTTTGCCGTGGTCGGGGGCCTCTCAGCCATCGCGGTCGTCTACCAGGCAGCGGTGTTCCCGGCCATGCCGGCGGGTGAGCGCTTTACTGTCAAACAGCTGCCCGAGCTGCTCAAGAACCCGCTCCTCATCGCGCTCTACGCAGTCACGGTCTTCATGGCGACCGGCTATTACGCAAGCTACAGCTATATCGAGCCCTTCCTGGCGCAGGTCGCGCACGTCGATGCGGGCGCCATTACCATGACGCTGACGGCGTTTGGCTGCTCTGGTTTGCTTGGAAGCTGGCTGTTTGGCCGCCTGTTCGATGGGCATCGCTTCCCGTTCTTGGCTATCACGCTCTCCGGCGTGCCGGTGGCCCTGCTGCTCATGGGGCCGGCCGCATCGTCGCTCGTGACAGTGCTTGCCGTCTGCGCACTGTGGGGTTGCTGCGCCACGGCCTTTAACGTGGCGTTTCAGGCCGAGCTCATCAAGTGCACGTCGGCAGATTCGTCGGCCGTCGCCATGTCGATCTTCTCGGGCCTGTTTAACCTCGGTATTGGCACGGGCACCGCAATCGGCGGCGCCGTGGTTTCGGGTCCCGGTATCGCTTGGATCGGCTTCGCGGGCGGGGCGATTGCCGTCGTGGGCGTCATCCTCGCCATCACCGTGCTGTTCCCGGTCATACGCCGCGCAAGGCCCGTCGCCTAATCACGTCCCCTCATCAGTTGCGGTGGAATAGTTCCTGTTTAAGGCCTCTGAAGGTCCAAGCAGGAACTATTCCACCGCAACTTATTTTGGGGGAGAGGATACAAGCTGGGCATACAATGGATGTCGTTGTGTTGAGCTTACCGGGAGGCTGTTATGTGGGCATACGAGACGACGTTCTATCAGATCTATCCGCTGGGCTTTTGCGGGGCTCCGCGCGAAAACGCCGCGCCCGTTGCCGAGGATGAGCTCGCCCAGGCTGCCAACGCCGCGCCCAACCCCGATGCTCCTATCATGAAGGTCGCCCAATGGGCCGACTACATGCAGGAACTCGGCGTTGGCGCTGTGCTTATCAACCCACCGCTCGAATCTGATAGCCACGGCTACGATACACGCAGCCTGCGCCATATCGACCGTCGCCTGGGTGGGGACGCCGACTTTGCCGCCGTATGCGACACGCTGCATGCCCATGGCATCCGCGTGGTGTTCGATGCCGTCTTCAACCACGTCGGCCGCGGTTTTTGGGCCTTCCGCGATGTGCAGGAGCGCAAGTGGGACTCGCCGTACAAGGACTGGTTCCACATTAGCTTTGACGGCGATTCCTGCTATGGCGATGGCTTTTGGTACGAGGGCTGGGAAGGCCATTTTGAGCTTGTGAAGCTCAACCTGCAAAATCCCGCTGTGGTCGATTACCTGCTCGAGTCCGTGCGCCGCTGGGCCGAGGTCTTTGGCGTCGACGGCCTGCGCCTGGACGTTGCCTATATGCTCGACCGCGACTTTATGCGCCGCCTGCACGTCTTTACCCGTGAGCTCAAGCCCGACTTTGTGCTGATCGGCGAGACGCTCCACGGCGACTACAACCAAATCGTCAATGACGAGATGCTCGACTCCTGCACCAACTACGAGTGCTACAAGGGCCTGTACTCCAGCTTTAACTCGGTCAACATGTTCGAGATCGCCCATTCGCTGCACCGCCAGTTTGGCGGCGATCCGTGGTGCATCTACCGCGGCAAACATCTGCTGTCGTTTGTCGACAACCACGATGTGCCGCGCCTGGCAAGTATCCTCACCGACAAGTCGTGTCTGCGTCCCGCCTACGGCATGCTCTTTGGCATGCCGGGCATCCCGTGCGTCTACTATGGCAGCGAGTGGGGAATTGCCGGCGAAAAGGGTGGCCCCGATGGCGACTGGGCGCTGCGACCTGCGCTCAATGAGCCTGCGCCCAACGAGCTGACGGCGTTCATCACGCAGCTTGCGCACCTTCGCTCGGCCGACGACGCGGCTGCCCGTGCTCTCAACTACGGTGCCTATCGCAACGTGGTGATCCAGAACAAGCAGCTGCTGTTCGAGCGCGCCTGTGACGGCGCGACGGTACTCGTGGCGGTGAATGCCGTGGGTGAGCCTTACACCTTTGGCGCCGGCGAGCTCAACGGGTCCTTCGTCGACCTGCTTGCCGACGATGCGCCCACGGTCGAGCTGACGGGTACCCTTGAGCTTGCATCCTACGAGGTGCGCTATCTGTTGAGAGCCTAGCCCATGGCCGTATCTGACGAGGGCTATCAACATATTGAGCATGGGTTTGAGCCCGTGTTTGACGAGCACTCGCGCGTTTTGGTGCTCGGGTCGTTTCCCTCGGTGCTTTCGCGCGCCAATGCCTTTTATTACGGCAACCCTCAGAATCGCTTTTGGCGTGTGATGGCCACGTGCCTCGGTATGCCTGTGCCGCCCAACGAGGGCGATCCTTTGGCAAGCGGTGAGCCCGCGACGCTCGATGCCTCCATTGCCGCCAAGCGGGCCATGCTGCTGAACGGCGGCGTGGCCCTGTGGGATG
>JAUMMZ010000010.1 GCA_031296755.1 Collinsella sp. | reverse complement strand
CCCCTCGCCTACTTACGCCCCGCCCCTCCAATAAACGCGTTATCATCTTGACCCATGAACATACGTTAGGAGCAATCATGCCAAACGAGAACAGCTACGAAGTCGCGCTGCAAAAGAGCAACGCCATTCGCGAGGGCCTGGCCAAGACGCCCGAGAAGTTCACCATGCTTACCGGCGACCGCCCCACCGGCCGTCTGCACCTGGGTCACTACTTTGGCACCCTCAAGGGCCGCGTGGAGCTGCAGAACATGGGCGCCAGGACCAACGTACTCATCGCCGACTACCAGGTCATCACCGACCGCGACACCACCGAGCACATCCAGGACAACGTGTACAACATGGTCATGGACTACCTTGCCTGCGGTATCGACCCCGACAAGACCATGATCTACGCGCACTCCGCCGTGCCCGCCGCCAACCAGCTCATGCTGCCGTTCCTGTCGCTGGTGTCCGAGGCCGAGCTGGCGCGCAACCCCACGGTCAAGGCCGAGATGGAGGCCTCGGGCCACGAGCTCACCGGCCTTCTGCTCACCTACCCGGTGCACCAGGCCTGCGACATCCTGTTCTGCAAGGGCAATGTGGTGCCCGTCGGCCGCGACCAGCTGCCGCACATCGAGCTCACCCGTACCATCGCCCGCCGCTTTAACAACCGCTACGGCAAGGTATTTCCCGAGGTCGAGGCGCTGCTGTCCGAGACCCCGCTGCTGCCCGGCCTTGACGGTCGCAAGATGAGCAAGAGCTACGGCAACGCCATCAATATTTCGATGACCGCCGAGGAAACGGCCAAGCGCATCAAGAAAAGCCAGACCGACTCTGAGCGCATGATCACGTTCGATCCCGAGAACCGCCCCGGCGTGTCTGGCCTGCTTTCGACAGCCGCCATCTGCACCGGCCGCTCCGAGGTCGAAATTGCCGAGGAGATTGGCATGGGCGGCTCCGGCCAGCTCAAGAAGTACGTGACCGAGGTCGTCAACGAGTACTTCGCACCTATCCGCGAGCGTCGCCAGCGCTACGAGAACGATCTGGACTATGTGAAGGACGTGCTGCACGAGGGCAACCGTCGCGCCAACGAGATCGCCGAGCAGACCCTGGCAGAGGTTCAGGACGCCATGGGTATGGTGTACTAGGCCGATCTGCTGGCTTGAGCTTTCGATTGCTATAGGGCGGGCGCTACGGCGTCCGCCTTTTTTGGAGCCGGACCGCTTCGGCTCCGTCCATCGCACTCCCCCGACAAACAGGAACAGGCCCGCCGGCAGTTAGTTGCCAGCGGGCCTGTTCCCGAAGTACACCGTTGAATCGCACAGAGGGGAGGAATGCGAATCAAACTCAACAGGGCAGGCTTTTTCATCGCCTATTGCCTGCTCCGTTGCTGAAACCAATATAGTTCGCCGTGGTTTACTTTGCAGCATCAATATCCGCCGCCATAGCTTCTCCATAAGTTAGCCCAAGTAAACTAAACCACCACAAAGGGGTAGGCACCTTTGTGGTGGTTTTGGCCACGGCAGAGCCGTTAGAGTCCGGCAAGCCAGCGACAGGCGGCCAAGTCGACGTGCACGGGATCGGTAAACGTCACACCCTCCCCCATTAAGAGCTCACGCTGAGCATCGGGGCCGCCAAAGGCAAAGCCCTCACAGATACGGCCGTCGGCAAACACCACGCGGTGACAGGGAATCTCGCCGGGGCGCGGATTGCTATGCAGGGCATACCCCACGTACCGCGCACTTCGTGGACGACCGGCAAGCAGCGCCACCTGGCCATACGTGGCTACCATCCCCTCGGGGATCTGCTCGACCACCTCGTACACCCGTTCAAAAAAGCCCTCAGACGTCATTGCTCGCTCCCTTCCACCCCGAAAAGCATAAACCACCGCAAAGGGGACAGGCACCTTTGTGGTGGTTTATGGCAGGTCGGTTAGTTGGCGGGCTGGAAGAAGGCTACGGCTACGGCGCCGGGGCCTACGTGGGTGCCGATGGTGGCACCAATGGTGTGAACGGGCAGTTCGCCCTCGGTGTGACCAGCCCACAGTGCCGCACTGTCCTCGATATACTTCTTGAGCACCGCATCCGAAAGGCCCGTATAGCCGAGCGCCAGCGGCATGGAAAAGTCGATGCCGCCTGCCTTTTCGACCTTCTGGTTGAGCAGGTTCCGGCCGTTCTTGGAGCCACGAGCCTTGCCCAGCTGCACGATCAGACCGTCCTCCGCTGCCACAACGGGCTTCACATTGAGCAACGTGCCCACAGCACCAGCCGCAGCAGACAGGCGACCGCCGCGAACGAGGTACTCAAGCGTCTCGAGCAGGCCGATGACGACTACACGGTCGCGCACGGCCTCGACAGCCGCCGCGATCTGAGCCGCGCCCTGGCCCTCGTCCACCAAACGCAGCGCGTACTCAACCAGCACGCGCTCGCCCAGGGTAACGTTATTGCTATCCACCACATACACATCGCCGCCCGGCGCCTCGGCAAGTGCGGTGCGGGCACTTTGGTTGGTACCCGAAAGCTTAGCGCCCACGGTAATAATCACTGCCTCATCGCCGGCCTCACGCACCTCGGCAATAGCCTGCGAAAACGCGTACGGGTTGACCTGGCCGGTCTTAGGCAGCTCATCGCGCTCCACGAGCATCTCGTAAAAGCGCTGGTGATCGATGTCGACGCCATCCATGTACACATCGGTGCCAAAGGTGACGGACAGTGGCAAAACGGCCAATGCTGGGTGCTCGGCCGGTGACATATCGCTTGCGGAATCGGTAATAATACGGACGGACATAGCGAATCCTTTCTTGCGCAGGTCCCGCGCAGGGAATTTTGACAGCAAGCCCCGGCACGGCATACGCGCTCAAACGGGACTATGCAGTTGTCAATTGGAAGCAAATGCCTTGGCGGCCTTAGATCTCGCGCAGGGTGTTGAGAATCGTGCGTAGCGACGCATACATCTGCTCGCGCTGCTCCACACCCATAGCCTTACCGGTGGTATCGAGCACCTCGCGAATGATGCGGTCCGCCTCGCTCATACTCTCGCCGCCCAGAGCGGTCAGGCGCACCGGAGCACGATACTTAACGGCGGCATCGCCCGAATCATCGACCTCGACGTAGCCGCCCTCCTCCAGATGCGCGAGCGTGCGCGAGACGGCGGCGCGGGTCACGCCTGCCATGCGAGCGAGGTCGGCGCCAGTCAGGCCGTCCTTGCTGCGCTCAAGATAGTACAGGCACATAACGTCGGAGCCCTTGAGGCCCAGCCTTGCGCCCTCGGATGTCTTAATGCGCTGGATCTCCTTGTAGAGCCCGCTGATCAGTCCGACAAAGTCCTCGAAACGTGTCTCGTCGTTCTGCTGCATGGGAGACGACCGCCTTTCGCTTGCATAATGCTAACGGGTAAACATCTTAACCGTACTTATCGGCCGCCAGCCCTGCGCACCCTATTTGTTAACCCATCAACATAAAAACCACCACAAAGGGGACAGGCACCATTGTGGTGGTTTTGACCGTCGAGTTTGATCCGCAGACTTCGCTACAGCTCCACGCAGGGATTGTCGCGAGTCACAAGCGTCTTAACGACAACCGTCGCTCCCAGATAACGCTCGAGCAACTCAGCGAGGCGATCGATCGCGGCCTGGCAGTCCTTCATTCGCTCGGGCTTCACGCACTCAATCGCCAGGAACGCATCGGCCGAATCATCGGACAGAGCCGTTCGAACGCCGTCGCGCCAGTTCCAGCAGCGGCACACGGCGCCCGCATCATCGATATAGGCCAGCTCGCAGGGCAGCGTCGGATCGTCCGCCTCCTCGCCAAGCGGCAAGAACGCGTCGCCACCGTCGGTCACCTTCAGGCGAAGGTCTCCCTCGATCGCATGCAGATCCTCGCCTCCCACGGGCAGCGCGTAGGTCAGCGACACCGTGTTGTAAATATCCACCGCCGGCGTGATATGACCGACCGGCTTGCCCTTGAGCACGCGCTTAAGCAGGTTCTCAATCGAACAACGCGCACCCTTCTTAGTCTTGAACAGACGATACGCCTCGCGCCATGCCTTGACCGGTGCGTTCTCGCTGATAGTGTCGCTGGTCAGATGACGCTCCGCGTCGATATTGGCGCGATCGAGCAGCGCCGCAATCGCGTCCACGTCCTCTTGAGGAATCTGCGCCGCGGGTTTCATGCCCTCAACGACTACAACACCGACCGCTGCCTGCGGAAACAGCTCCCAAAATGAATCCTCGGCAATAAAGCTCTTCACACATGCTCCCTTCACGATTCGCGCCAACGCGAGCGCCTAAACAAAAAGGAGGCTTCGGTAGTTTGTGTGACAAGGGGCTAGCCTAGGCAGCAACGCTCTTCGCTCCCTTCACGCCCTTCTTCCTCGCCTTCACCGGGCGACCCGGGAGCTGGGGCTGGCAGTCGCCGCACCTGAGCATGAGCAGGGCC
>JAUMMZ010000009.1 GCA_031296755.1 Collinsella sp. | reverse complement strand
GAAGACGGCGTCGTAGCCCTCCTCGTGCACGCGGTCGGCCAGGGCGGTCATCTTCTTGCCGGCCTCGTAGACGTTCCTGCCGTCCTCGAGGTAGCCCTCCTGGTCGAAGTGCATGATCTCGATCTTCTCGGTCTCCTTCATTCCCGCTCCTTTCACGAGCAGTTTGAATTGTCGCACGGAATGGACAGGCTTGCCGCCCCGTCTCGCCGCTTAACCTTGTGGACATCTTGGCCCCAAGCTCAACAATTCAAAGGTTCTTAATACCAGTGAACGATTACAGGTTAGCCGTTTTTAATACCGATTTTTTGATTTCATCCTCCCCTCTCGGTAGACGGTCAGTTTTTGCCGTTCATCGGTCATGCGACACATGTCCGTAAAAAAATGAGCACCCCGCCGTGCACGAGGATGCTCTAGACGCTAATAGTTGTAGGTATATCCGCCGGCATCACCGCGGTTAAAAGACTTGGCATGCTCGATCGCCTGCCCACTCGAGTCATAGGTCATGCATTCCAGTACGAGCGCCAGGTCGCCCGGCTCAAGATTGAGCAAACTCGCATCGCGTGCGCCCAGCGCTTCAATATCGAGTTTCTCAATCGACTTGTCCGGTTTGCGCCCCAACATGTCGTAGGTCTCGAACAGGCTGAAGACCGAAATGTCCACGTCTTCGATGCCCGGAAACAGCAGACACGGAATCAGCGTCATCTCAATCGACACGGGCTCCCCATCAATGCAGTTGAGACGGCGCACCGAGTAAAGCAGATCGTCCTCGGCGATGCCAAACAGGTCGGCGTAATACGGGCCGGCGTAGCGTTTGGAGCGCGCCAGAATGCGCACCGACGGCGTCGCGCCCGACGCCAGAACCGACTGACGGAAGCCGCCCTTGCGTTCGTGCTCGTCAAACCACTTGTGTCCCACAAAGGCGCCCTTGCCCTGCACGCGACGAATCTGGCCACTTTTGACCAGCTCGTCCATGGCACTTCGGATTGTCAGGCGCGTCGTGCCAAACTCCTCGGCCAGCTCGTTTTCGGACGGAATCATCGAGCCCGTCGGGTAGTCGCCGCGCTCGATTCGCTCCGCAATGCAGCGGCGAATTTGTTTGTAAACCGGCAAGTCTTCTACTGCATCAGCCATTCGACACCTACCTTCGTCGCAACGCCGTCTGCCTCGCCGTTATCGGCAAAACGATACTTGGTCGGCAGAATCACGGACTTGCAATACTCGACAAAGCCATCGTTCTCGTCACGCTCGTGCGAAGCCTTGTAAAACACCGGCGTGCCCTCCTGAGCACCCAGCAACTTGGCCTCGTCGGCGTTCAGACGGCTGATGGAAATATGCTCCTTGCCGTGCGTCACATGGACATTCCCTTCTTTGAGCAAAACGTCGTAGAGGCTTTCCTGCTCAAAATCGTGATCGGGAAGCGAGGGGCACAAAGACAGATTGACGTGGGCCGTCTCAATCGACGCCGGGGAACCATTAACCACGCGCACACGTCGAATGCAGAAAAGCGGCATGCCCAGGTCGATCTGGGCCTTTTGGGCCAGATCGATATCGGCGTACACGACCTTGGACCAAACCAGGCGTGCGGTCGACTTTGAGCCAACCCTCTCCACCGCCTGCGTATAGTTCCATGTTTCCTGAAAGATGTTCAGCGGTTTGGGAGGACACACATAGGTGCCCGAACCGCGGCGGCTTTCCAAAGTTCCGCACGAAATAAGGCGCGCGATCGCAGCACGCAACGCCGTGCGCGACACGCCCAGCTCTTCACAGAGCACACGCTCGGCGGGCAGCCGGTCGCCACCCTGCAGGTCATAATGATTGATATACCAAAGAATGCCCTCAAAGGCGCAATCTTTGGGCGGAATCGCATATGGTTCACTCGGCATGGGCACGGCTCCTCAACCGCTTGATGCTGCAGACATCATTGCTCCGGACGCCCCATGGCGTCGAAGGCTTCTTTGATCTGCTCCGCAACGTTCCGATACGACCGATATAGGCCGGAGTCTCGCTTGACTTCGCCCGCGGTCACCGGAATCTCAAGCTTCGAAATCTCATCCTCGCCGGTTTGCACGGCAACGATGACACCCATACCAAGGCACATATTACGCTTGGCAGCGTTGTTTTTAGTAGCCTGAGCTGGATTAATCAAAATCTGCTGAGCTAGTTCGCGCTTGCTAACCTCCGGCACATCCTCGGGATTTCCGGTCTCGACAATCTCGCACTGCAGCACGTCCGCATAGTCAAAAATCTTCGGCTCACCGCCGCGCTGATGCACGGCCCACTTGCGGCGCGTGGCATCCTGGTAGATAGCCGGCAAAAATGTAAACCGCGGCGGGTCCAAAATCGTATCCGTGATGGTAAACACATCGGAATCAAAGGCATCCTGCGGGTTTTTCTTCTTGAACAGCCCCATATCAGCCTCCCGTACTAGCATTAAACAACTCAAGCCGAATATAGCACCAATTTCAAGCCACTGCTTTATCGCATCGGTGCGTGGCGTCTATGGCTCGCCCAGCGGAAGAGTTCACGGACGAGGGCCGGGGTGCCTGCCGGCAAATAGCAGACACTCCGCATGCAATCTATGCAAACAAACAAGTACGTTTAGCTACATTCGGTAAGTTCGAGCACGCTGCCCTTAACGATAAGCGCCGGCTCCAGGACGACCTCTTCGGCACGCCTGCCGCCCCTACCGGCAAGACGCTTGGACATGCAGCCAAAAGCATGCTCCGCAAGGACACCAGGATCCTGCTCAATCGCGGTCAGCGCCGGCTCAAAGAGAACGTCGGCCGCCGAGTTGTCATAGCTCACCACCGAGATATCGCCCGGGATGCTCTTCCCCATCTCGTGCAAGCGCTTGAGCAGACCGAGGGCGATGTTATCCGAACTTGCGAACACAGCGGTGGCATCAGTTGCGAGCACCGCCTCCGAGGCCTCATAGGCACTCGGAATGTAGTACTCGCTCTCAAACTCCAAACGTGCGTCGATAGGCAGGCCAACCTCGCGCAGCGCGCGCTCATAGCCGGCAAGTCGCTTACGCCCCGTATTGGAACGGCGCGCGTTAACCAAGCAGGCAATGCGACGGTGGCCCTGCTCGATCAGATAGCGAGTGGCCATGTAGCCACCCATCTCGTGGTCGAACATCACCTTGTCGCACTCGAGCCCCTCAATGGCACGATCGACCATCACGGCAGGGATAGGCAGATGGCTGACTTCTTCGCGCAGGGCGCGGTCGTCGGAGAACTCGTCGCCTACGACCAGGAAGACACCGTCGACGCCGCGCGTCACCAGCTGGCGCAGCAGCTCCAGATCGTCGTCGGCACTTCCGCCCGAGCTGGTAATAAAGAGCGCATAGCCGTCCTCGCGGCAGCGCTTTTCCAAGCTGCCGGCAAGCGAGGCAAAAAAGCGGCTCTCGATGTTAGGGACGATAAGGCCCAGCGTGCGCGACTCGCGCATGACCAGGCTACGCGCAATCTGGTTGGGAACATAGTGGTTGCGCGCCGCGACCTCTTTGATGAGCTTGCGGTTTTCTTCCGAGATGCGACAGGGCCGATTATTGAGCACAAGCGAGACCGACGAGGGGGAAAGCCCCACCTCCTGGGCGATCTGCTTGAGGGTGACTTTGTTGGCCATCTCGCTCCTTCCGGGTTTACGCGCAATCTCTTGAAAGTATAGCGACTACCCCTCTACCTCGGTGATAAACACTTTACCAATCCGGTAGACGGCTGTTTTATCGCCGCCAGCGCACCAAATCCGTCCGGGTGGGGTATATTGCAATCGATTGATGACAACGACCACCAAAAGGCGGATATTCGTATGCACGAGAACGACTTTTTTAACGAGGACCTGCTGTGCGCACTTGCTGGCGTTGCCGGCGAGGACAACGTGTTGATGAGCGAGCCCATGCGCGAGCACACCACGTTTAAGATCGGCGGCCCGGCCGACGTCTTTGTCACGCCCGATACTGAGCAGGGCCTCGTCGCCACGCTCGATACCTGCTATCGCTGCGACCTGCCGCTTACCATCGTGGGCAACGGCTCCGACCTGCTCGTCGGCGACAAGGGCATCCGTGGCGTCGTCGTGGCGCTGGGCGAAGGCCTCTCCGACATTACGGTCGACGGCACGCACGTCACGGCGGCGGCCGGCGCCTTGCTTTCCGATGTCGCCGCGGCGGCAGCCGAGGCCGGTCTCACCGGCATGGAGCCCATCTCGGGCATCCCCGGATCGGTCGGCGGCGCCTGCTACATGAACGCCGGTGCCTACGGTGCCTGCATGGCCGATGTGCTGGAGTCCGTGCGCGTCTACAAACCCGCTCGCCAGCTCGACGACGGCACCCGCGGCAGCGGCA
>JAUMMZ010000008.1 GCA_031296755.1 Collinsella sp. | reverse complement strand
TTAAAGTTGTTTAAACCGAATATCGGTGAAGCGACAGGATTTAGCCGTTGACGGTTTCTGTCATGCCCAAATCGGTTTCGCTCAAAACTGCCGGTACGACACTCGTCTGGTCCTCTACAATGAATCCATTGTTTAAACGTTTCCCCACGCGCAACGCGCCTCGATATTCGGAAGGCAGAACATGCTGCAAAAAATCCAACGCTTTGGCGGGGCAATGTTCGCGCCCGCCATGCTGTTTTCTATATCAGGCCTCATGGTCGGCGTCTCCGCTCTCGCAACGACTGCGGACATCGTCGGCGATCTCGCCGTATACGGAACCCCTTGGTACGTTTTCTGGGCTATCATCCAGCGCGGCTCGTGGACGGTCTTTAAACGCCTCCCGCTCCTTTTTGCCGTAGCGCTGCCCATCGGTCTTGCCCAAAAACAACCGGCTCGTTGCTGCCTCGAGGCTCTCGTCGCCTATTTTGCCTACTGCTTCTTTTTGAGCGAGATCATTAAGCTGAGCGGAGACAACCTTGGACTTGAGTACCCGTCATCTTTGACCTCCGCCAGCGGTATCACCGTCATCGACGGCATCAAGACGCTCGACACCGGCATTATCGGCCCGCTGGCGGTATCGGCAACCGTCGTTGCCATCCATGACCGCTTCTACGATGCCAAGGTTCCCGATTGGCTCGGCACCTTCTCGGGCTCCTCGCTGGTCTACCTCATCAGCTTTTTTGCCGTGTTTGCCCTTGCTGCTATCTCGGCCGCCATCGTGCCCTTCGTATACGCTGTGACCGAAACACTGCGCCACGCACTTACGAGCGTCGGTCCCTTTGGCGTGGGCATCTTTGTCTTTTTAGAACGAGCACTCGAGCCCTTTGGCCTGCACCACCTGCTCTACATGCCGATCTACTACGACAACCTGGTCATTAACGACGGCATCTACGCCACGTGGAGCAGTTTGCTCCCCATCCTCTCCCATAGCACGCGCCCCCTTAATGAGCTTGCGCCGTGGGCCGGTTTTACCGCCACCGGCTGGGTCAAGCTCTTTGGCCTTCCTGCCATCGCAGCTGCGTTCTACTCCACCGCAAAACCCGAGCGCCGCGCCGGCCTCAGGGTCATCCTTGTTCCCGCCATCATCGCTTCGGTGGTTTGCGGCGTTACCGAGCCACTCGAGTTTCTCTTTATGTTCACCCACCCCGGGCTCTTTTTGCTCTACGCCGTCTTATCGTCTTGCCTTGCCACAGCCATGAATCTCTTTGGCATCGTCGGCATCTTCTCGGGCGGCCTCATGGAGATGGCAGCCTTCAACTTTATTCCGCTCATGCGCACGCATGCCGGTGCCTATCTTTTGGCGCTCGGTATCGGCCTTGCCTTTAGCCTCATCTTTTTTGTTAGTTTTCGAGCACTCATCTTGGTCTATGACCTTAAGACTCCGGGCCGCGAGGATCATGTCGTCAATCGCGCGGCAATCGATTGTTTAACGGGAAGCGACTTTGCCAAAGAGCAATCTCCCAATGACGAGGTCAATAGTCGATCCGATCAAGATCACGTCCTCGCTGAGCGGGTAATTCAGCTTTTAGGTGGCGTTGGCAATATCGTGGGCGCAACCAACTGCGCCACGCGCCTGCGCGTCGAGGTCGCAGACCCTTCCATCGTTGCAGATAACGCGTCGTTTGTCGCAGTGGGCGCCAAGGGCCTCATCATTACGGGCAAGACCGCCCAGGTGATTATCGGCATCTCCGTTCCCCGCGTTAAAGAGCATTTTGACCAGATCATGGGCCTCGAGCCGGAATTTGTGCCCACCACCTCGGCCTCCCCTGCCGCCAGCGCGGCCCATAAGCGCGGCAATATTTGCTTCTTCGATATCGACGGAACGCTCGCCTGGCAAGACCCCAGGCTCGCCCAAGACCTTCCCGAAGACGAGCGGGACCTCTCCCCCTATCCCAACGAGGCGGTTTCGCAGGCAATCCGCGAGTTTGTCGCCAACGGCAACATGGCCTTTATCTGCACGGGACGTACCCTGAGCTGCATCCACCCCAAACTTCTTGAGCTGCCCTGGACCGGCATCGTCTGTCTTGCGGGCGGTTACGCCGAGATCAACGGACACACAATTCGCGATCTGTCGATGACGCCCAGTATGCTGCAGCGTCTTGCCCCCTACCTTGAGCAATCGGGCGAGGTCATCCGCTTTGAGGGCCTCAACGGCGTCGTGCGCATGAGTGCCGATGCGCCCGATGCTCCCGGATACGCGCGCACCCTGGGCGACGCAGTCACGCAGCTGCAACATTACAGTGTCTACAAGATCTTGATGTCTACATCGCTCGCCAACCACATCGCTCAAGATAAGGCACTTGAGCCGCTGCTGTGCTTTAACGAGCTCGAACTCGAGGTAACCGAAATCTCGCCCCGCGAATGCACGAAGCGCGGGGGCATCCAGTCTGTACTCGACGCCCTCGATCCCCACCACGGAACCGTATACGGCATTGGCGACGCCAGCAATGACGTCTCGCTGATGAACGCCGTCGATGTCGGTATCGCCATGGGCAATGCGCCGGACTATCTCAAGGATAAGGCCGATTACGTGACCGACACCGTCGATCACGACGGTGTCGTTGCGGCGCTCGAGCATTTTGGGCTGATTTAGGCGCGCTCCATCAAACGCACGCCCGTTGTCCCAAATCGCCAAAACTGCCGCGCCAAACGCCCTAATGTGGCAATATGTTGTCTGCATATTGCATCAACGCAACCTCAGAAAGAATGCGAGAACCCGTGTCCAGTCCGTTTACCAGCTTTTTAGCCCAGCACTTTGACCAGATTAACGACTATCTGGCCACGTTCTTTGACGGACAGGCGACCTCTGCCGATATCGAGCGCTACCTGTATGCGCCGCTCTCGGCTTTTACGGCCAACGCCGGCAAGCGCCACCGCCCGCTTATCTGTATGCTCGCCGCAACCGCAGTGGGCGGTAGCTTTGAGAGCGCCCGCAGCGCCGCGGCAGCCATCGAGCATTTCCAGTCGGGCGCGCTGATCCACGACGACATCGCCGACAACGGACAGCTTCGTCGAGGCAAGCCCTGCATGCACCTTACCGAGGGCACGGGCCTTGCCATCAATTGCGGCGACCTGGCGCTCACTATGGTCACCAAGACGGTTCTCGACGACCCCACGCTGGAGTCCGACGTGAAGCTGCGCGTGCTCCACGAGCTTACCGAGATGATCGTCCGCACCATCGAGGGTCAAGCGCTCGACCTGGGTTGGGTCCGTGACGGGCGCTTTGATATCTCGGTTGATGACTACCTGGACATGGCGACGCACAAGACCGCGTTTTACAGCGGAGCCACGCCGCTTGCCGCCGGAGCCATTATCGGCGGCGGCAGCGATGAGCAAATCGAAGCGCTGCGCGCCTTTGGCCTGCACACAGGCCTTGCCTTTCAGATTCAGGACGACCTGCTCAACCTTGTCGGCACTAAGGAAGCCGCCAACAAGGACTTCCGCACCGACATCACCGAGGGCAAGCGCACGCTTGTCGCCGTACACGCCCTCTCTGATGAGCGCCACCACGACGAGGTCGAGGCGATTCTTTCCTCGGGCACCGATGATCCCGCGCAGCTCGCACGCGCCGTGGAGATCTTCCAGGAGACCGACTCCATCGATTACGCCCACACTTACGCGCTCGACCTGACCGCTAAGGCCAAAGCGGCCATCGAGAACGTTGAGCTTGATCCGCACGCACGCGAGCTGTTCCTCTCCATGGCAGATTTCTTTGTGGAGCGTCTTAACTAACGGGGGTTATAAAACCTGTCAGCAGCGTATTTAGGCACAACTTGCTACACTGTTGAGTGCATGTTTATGCATCCCTTTGCGTTGTCTATCCGACAGACGCTCAAATAGTACGAATGGTACGCCGAAAGGGGTTCGTTCATGGAACCTATTACAACGGGCATGCAAGGAGCAGCCGTCGAGGACGTGCAGTCTCGTCTCCTGCAGCTCGGCTACACGATTGATGCCGCCGAAGTCACCGACAAGTACTTTGGAGCCACCACTGAGCAGGCCGTCAGCACCTTCAGGCTCGACAGCGGCCTTGCTGCCGGTCATGCCGTCGATATCCCCTGCTGGAGCGCCCTTGTAGACGCTTCGTATAAGCTGGGCGACCGCACTCTCTATCTGCGCATGCCCAATTTCCATGGCGCCGATGTGCAGGCCCTGCAGCGCGCTCTCAACGTTTTGGGCTTTGCCTGTGGCGAAGACGACGGCTACTTTGGTCCGCATACCGAGGCCGCCCTGCAGCAGTTCCAGGAAAATGTCGGCCTGTTTGCCGACGGCATGGCCTTCCAGGACACCTACGCCTACATCAACCGCCTGCACCATGTGTGGGAGGGCAAGCCCTCGGTCACCGAAGCCGAGTCCCGTATCGGTTTTGCTCGCGCCGCCAACGTGCTCGAGCGCTTCCAGATTGCCGTTATCGGCGAGGACCCCATCGCACGCAGCGTTGCGTCGCGCATGTGGAATATCGCCACGGCAACGACCGACAACAGCGGCATGATGCTCTGCGACTCCGAGGTCCCAACCGACGTTGACCTGGTGCTCGAGATCGCAAGCGATGAGCTGCCCGCAGATGCAGCGCCGCGCGCCACGATCGCCCTCGCCGAGTGCCACAACCTGGCCCAGCGCATCCGCACCGCCAATGTCGCCGCGCAGCAGAAGCCAGCTCGCATTCGCATTGAGCTCACGGGCATGACGCGCTACAACGGCACTTTCACGGCCAGCGACGCGCAGACACTCGCCGTACGCCTGCTCGATGGTGTTTGCGATGCCCTCGCAGATTAGGTAAACTAAATGAGTTGCTTTTGGGCAACACCGCACATTGGGACGTAGTTCAACGGTAGAACTCCGGTTTTTGGTGCCGGCTGTTGGGGGTTCGAATCCCTCCGTCCCAGCCCTTAAGAACACAGCGCTCCAGGCCCTTATGAACCTGGAGCGCTTTCTTGTGGGGCTTATAGGACAAAATGTGTGTCCACGTTGGGGGCATCGGCGCAGGTCGATGCCCCTTTTTCAGCCGTTTAAATTCCGTGCCCGCTTTTAACCGCTCGGACAGAATGTGTGTCCGGTTGCCTATCGTTCCCGCAGGTAGA
>JAUMMZ010000007.1 GCA_031296755.1 Collinsella sp. | reverse complement strand
CGCCGGTTTGACCGGCCCGTCACGGGTCAACCTGCAGTGCGGCCCGAACCCCGTGAGGGCCGGCGCCTTTAGACGCGTGCCGGAAATCCAAGGGTTATACCCTAAGAGCAAACCACCCCTTTTAGGGGTGGTTTTGATTATTTCGGGACCGTGTTTTCGGTCCAATTCTCGGCCTCTCAAACAAAATCTCGATCTGTAACATCTAGACCCGATTTGGGCGGCTAGGTGTTACAGGTCGAGATATACCGGTGGGTTGGGTCGTGTTTGTCTAAATCTGTAACACGAGGGACGGATTTTGCCGAGTTGTTGTTATAGATTGAGATTTTCTAGCAGGCGGGTTTGGTTTGTCTCGATCTGTAACAGTAAGACCCGGTTTTGCCGAGTTGTTGTTACAGATTGAGACAAACCGACGGGCTGCCCCGCCCCATCCACCTGCCGCCACTTGATATTCGCCGATTTTCGTTGTGCTGTCGTGCTCCCATGCCATATCCTCTAGACAACTACGCGGCATCATCGCCGCCGCGCCTACAAGAGAGGAATGTCCATGACCGCACCTGCATCCAAACTGCTCCAGCCCATTACGGTTGGCCCCCTTGAGCTCAAGAACCGCATTATGTTCCCGCCGCTGACCACCGGCTACGAGGAGCGCGACGGTTCCATCGGCGAGCGCAGCCTGGCTTTTTACGAGCGCCTGGCCCGTGGCGGCGTGAGCTACATCGTCATTGGCGACGTCGCTCCCGTCATGACCGCGAGCCCCACGCCCAAGCTGGCGACCGACGCCCAGATCCCCACGTTTAAGGCGCTGGCCGACGCCGTCCACAAGCACGGCGCCAAGGTCGCGCTGCAGTTGTTCCACCCCGAGTACGACGTGCCCGGCGTCGGCCGCATGGTCATGGGTTCCATGGCTGCCGCCAAGGCCGCGCAGGAGGCCAAGGCCGCCGGTGACGAGGAGACCTTCGCCGCCAAGATGGCCGAGTCCAACGAAATCCGCAAGCAGGCTTACGCCAAGCTGCACCACGACATGCAGCACTTTGTGAACGAGGCCAGCGTTGAGCAGCTCACCCAGATCAAGGAGGCCATCGCTGCCTCGGCCGCTCGCGCGCAGCAGGCCGGGATCGATGCCATCGAGGTCCACGGCGACCGTCTGGTGGGTTCGCTGTGCTCGGCAATCCTCAACCAGCGCACCGACGAGTACGGCGGCTCGTTCGAGAACCGCGTTCGCTACGCGCTGGAGGTCGTCGCTGCCATTAAGGAAGCCGCGCCGCAGCTGATGGTGGAGTACAAGCTCCCCGTGATCATGGAGAACCCCGACGGCACGCCGCGCGGCAAGGGCGGCCTGCAGCCCGACGAGGCCTGCGAGTTCGCCAAGCTGCTCGAGGGCGCGGGCATCGATATGATCCAGGTCGCACAGGCCAACCACACCGGCAACATGGGCGACACCATTCCGCCCATGGGCGCCATGCCCTACAACTGGACGCTGCCCGTGGCCGAGCGCGTCAAGGCCCTGGTCTCCGTGCCGGTGGCAACCGTCGGCCGTGTTGTCTCGGTCGAGGCCGGCGAGAAGATTCTGGAAGACGGCGCGGCCGACATCATCGCCTACGGCCGCTCGCTCATGTGCGACCCCGACATTGCGCTGAAGGCCGCCACGGGGGAGCCCGTTCGCGAGTGCCTCAACTGCAACAAGGGCTGCGTCGATGCGATTCAAAATCGCAGGTACATCTCGTGCGTGCTCAATGCCGAGAACGGCGACGAGGCGACCATAGCCATTAAGCCGGGCGAGGGCGACAAGAAGATCGCCGTGGTGGGCGGCGGCATCGCCGGCCTAGAGGCCGCACGCGTGGCGGCCAAGCGCGGCTACGACGTGACCGTTTACGAGGCGAGCGATCATCTGGGTGGCCAGATTGTGCTGGCGGCTGCGCCTCCGCGCAAGGACGAGATCATGCGCTCGGTTGAGTACTACGAGAAGATTCTGCCCGGCCTGGGCGTGAAGGTTGAGCTCAGCCATGCCGCTACCGCTGAGGACCTCAACGCCGCCGACGCTGCGATTGTTGCCGTGGGCGCGCACGACGTGGTCATCCCCGTTCCGGGTGCCGACTCGGACAAGGTCGTCTCGAGCTGGGACGTGCTGGCCGGCAAGGTGGAGCTTACGGGCCGCGTCGCCGTCATTGGCGGTGGCCTGGTGGGCACCGAGACTGCCGAGTACCTGCTGCAGCGCGGCTGCGAGGTGGCGATTGTCGAGATGCTCGACAAGATTGCCGCGGGCGAGTCCGAGACCATTCTGCCGCTGATTATGAGCGACTTTGCAGAGCACAACGTGGAGCAGCACGTGAAGACCCGCCTGACCGCCATTACCGACGAGGGCGTGGAGGCCATTCGCACTACCGAGGACGGCGCCGAGGAGCCGGTAAAGATCGCCTGCGATTACGTGGTGATGGCCGTGGGCTCCAAGGCCAACGCGTTTGACCTGGATGGCGTGACGGTGCCCGTGACCTGCGTGGGAGACTGCTCGGGCGAGCGCACCGCCGACATCGCGAGCGCCATTCGCACGGCATATCACGCGGCCAACGAGCTGTAGTTAACTTCGCGGCCAGGCGGGGCGGTAGCACGGATCCGTCTCGCCCGGCTGTGTCCCGTCGGATGTCAACCGGTGCGGGGCCTGCAAGCGCGCAGGTCTCGCCCTTTTTGTTTTGCTCCGGTGGATGGCAATGCGCGGTAATCATGAGGAGTGAGGACGTCTACTGCCTCGCAGATCACTCAAAATTATTGGGGGAGGGGTTAATAACCATATCCTCTATACCAAAGGACATAAAGAGATGCCAATTTTGTTGACAAGCGAATGACGATTAGCCGTGAGTCAGCTACCAGCGTAAATAATCGATAAAGAAATGTCGTAATTTGGTGCCAAATGCCCAGATAACGCCGCGTCTATTTTAATTAACTGCTTTGAGCAAACAGTAAAATGCTACTATCTAACTTGCACGTAAGAAGGCAGATTAACGGTTAAGGCTAAGAAGTGGCAGGTATGTCGGAAGCAACTAGGACTCGCACGCATGCGCCCGAGGTTAGGCAGCGCGCCGTCGAGATCCTCCAAGAGGGGGTCGGTCATCGCGCCCTCGCTGCGGAGCTTGGCATTCCCCAGGCCACGGCTCGTCAGTGGGCCCGCGCGTATGCCGTGGGCGGTGCCGACGCCGTTCTCAATGCCGGTTCGCATCATCACACCTATTCGTACGACGTAAAGCTCGCTGTGGTTAAGGACCGTCTGGAAAACGGCTTGACGGTTCGCGAGGCCATGATCAAGCACAAGATTCCCAGCGAGTCTTCGGTCAAGGCTTGGTGCCGTCAGTACCGTGAGAGCGGTGAGTCCGCACTGGTCGATAAGCCGCGCGGTCGCAAGCCGCGCGTTAAAAAGGCGGAATAGCAAACGGGATGGTGCGCCCACGGGGCGCATTTTTCTTGCCGCGCCAACTTTTTGGACCGGCGCGAGCCTATCGGGACATCCTCCAACGTAGTCAATAAACCGCGCGCAGTGGCCCGCGCGTCTGTCGTTGCGGTAAGGGAGCGTCACCCCTCTACTCCAATGCGGACGTACCCTTGCCCCGTACGCCTAAAACTCCCCAGTTGACCGAAAACCTGCCGCCGCTATTCCTCAATTGAGCTATAACGTTAAACAATTGCAGCGTTTTTGCATGGGGGAGTGATGGTATGACGCTACTGTATTTCCTTACCCTGTTTCCGCTGGTACCGGCGCTGGGCATGCTGCTCGCGCGCGGTGACCGCGCCCGCGATGCGGTGGGGCTCATAGGCTCCGGCATTATTATGGCGGTGACAGTTGTAGTCGCCGTCATGTTTTTTGGCACGGGTCCGCAGAGCTTTGAGGTTGCCTCCGGCACCTCGCATGTGCTCTCGATCATCAGCTCCGTCATCGACGTCATCCTGTGCGCCGTAATCCTGTACAACGCGTACAAATATAGGAACGCGCTCGCCACGGTGCTCGGCATAGTCCAGCTGGTGGGCTCGTTCGCCTTTGCAGCCATGACGCTGCCCGCGGTCGAAGCCGTCACGGCGACGCCGCTCTACCTGGACTACATGAGCGTGATCATGGTCCTCGCCGTCGGCATTGTTGGCAGCCTCATCTGCGTGTATGCCTTGGGTTATATGAAGGACTTCCAGGCCCACGACGAGCACGAGGCCGCACTGCGCGGGCAGACCGCGCCCGACCGTCGCCCGCAGTTCCTGGCGCTTATGTTCCTGTTCCTCTCGGCCATGTTCGTCATCGTGACGAGCGACAACCTTGAGTGGCTGTTCTGCGGCTGGGAAATCACCACCGTGTGCTCGTTCCTTATGATTGGCTACACGCGCACGCCCGAGGCCATCAAGAACGCTTTCACCCAGATCATCCTTAACATGCTGGGCGGTATCGCGTTTTTGGCGGGCCTTATGTTCTTGCACGTTAACGGCATGCCGCTGACCATCTCGGGCATGATCGAGCTTTCCGGCGCCGGTACCGCGCAATCCGCACTGCTGGTGATGCCGGTCATCCTGTTGTCGCTCGCCGCACTCACCAAGGCCGCACAGATGCCGTTCCACACTTGGCTGTTGGGTGCTATGGTTGCCCCCACTCCCACGAGCGCCCTGCTGCACTCGTCAACCATGGTCAAAGCCGGCGTGTTCCTAATGGTCAAGCTGAGCCCGCTCTATGCTATCTATCCCGTAACCGGCTTTATGGTCACGAGTGTGGGCGCCATCACGTTTTTGCTTGCTTCCCTCATGGCCATCTCGCAGAGCAACGCCAAACGCGTGCTCGCGTACTCCACCATTTCCAACTTGGGCCTCATCAGTGCCTGCCTGGGTGTCGGCGCGCCCGAGGCCGTATGGGCGGCCATCTTTCTGATCCTGTTCCACACGGTGGCAAAGTCGCTGCTGTTCCTGTGCGTGGGCACGGCCGAGCATCATATCGGCAGCCGCAATATCGAGGACATGGACGGTATGTTCAGCCGCATGCCGCACCTGACGCGTCTGATGATGCTGGGCATCATGGGCATGTTTGTGGCGCCGTTTGGCATGCTCGTGTCCAAGTGGGGCGCTCTGGTGGCGTTCGCGCAGACCGGCAACGTGCTCATGATCATGGTGCTTGCCTTTGGCTCGGCCGCGACGTTCTTCTTCTGGGGCAAGTGGCTTGCCAAGCTTTCGGGCGTCGACCCCACGGCTCAAAACGTTGAGGTCAATGTCCATAAGACCGAATGGATGGCCCTCAACACCATCGCCGCGCTGCTGATTCTGTGCTGCGTGGCGTTCCCGGTTATCTCGAGCGGTCTGGTGTCGCCTTACTTGGCCATGGTGTTTGGCCGCGTGCCGTACGTTATCGGCAAGGACGCCATGTACCTGATGGTGGTTATCGTGGCGTTTATCGCCGTGGTGCTGCTGACTTCATTCCGAGTGAGCAACAAACCGCATGTAAACGTATATCTTTCGGGCGTGGGAACCGACAAATATCGCCATTTCCGCGGCTCGATGGGGCACGAGGTGAAGGCCGAAAAGCGCAATTGGTACTCGGAGGACGCCCTTGGCGAGAAGCGTATTGGCCCCGCGGGTAGCGTCGTGTGCTGCAGCATCATCTTGTTTGCGCTGCTGTGTTGCGCGTGGATTGGGCCCGAGAGACTTGCCATGAGCGCGCCCTCGGTGCTGCGCGGCAAGTATTTCGAGGGTTCGGGCGTCGTGGGCATTTTTATTGGCACCGTGGCGTTTGCCTTGCTGGCGCCGTTTGTGGGTGGCCTGATCGACGGCGTTGACCGTAAGCTTTCGGCCCGCATGCAGGGCCGCGTGGGCCCGCGCCTGCTGCAGCCCTTCTACGACGTTGCCAAGCTCCTGCGCAAAGCCCCTGCCAGCGTAAACACCATGGACGATACCTACATGGCGTGCGCGCTCATCTTTACCGTCGTGGGCGGCGGCATCTTTGTGTCGGGCTCCAACACGCTGCTGTGCGCTTTTATGGTGACGCTCGCCGCGATCTTTGTGGTGCTGGCGTCCGCCTCGACGCAAAGTCCGTTTGCCCAGGTCGGCGCCGACCGTGAGTTACTGCAGGTTATGAGTTACGAGCCCGCCGTTCTGCTGATGAGCGTGGGCCTGTACCTTGCCACCGACAGCTTCGATTCCATTGCCGTGACGGGGCAGTCGGCCCCCATCGTCGTGTACAGCGCGCCCATTTTCCTCGCGCTGCTCGCGGTGCTTACCATCAAGCTGCGCAAGTCGCCGTTTGACCTTTCGTACTCGCATCACGCGCATCAGGAGATTGTCCAGGGCGTCGCCACCGAGATGAGCGGCGGCACGCTGGCCAAGATGACCCTTATGCACTGGTGCGAGACCGTGCTGTTTTTGATGTGGGTGGGCATGTTCTTTGTTTGGGACAACCCCGTGAGCTGGGTTGTAGCCCTGGTCGTGATGGCCGCGACGTATTTTGTCGAGGTGCTGATCGACAACACCTTCGCCCGTAGCACTTGGCGCAGCTGCTTTAAGCTCGGCTGGGGCGTGGCGCTGGTGTTTGGCCTGCTCAACCTTATGCCCATCCTCGTCGACGTGTTTATTTAGGAGGCGGCATCCATGGATCATAAAATGTCGCGCTCGCCGTGGGTTATTCATTACGACGGTTCGAGCTGCAACGGATGCGATATCGAGGTGCTGGCCTCGCTCACGCCGCTGTTCGATGCGGAGCGCTTTGGCGTGGTCAACACCGGCAACCCCAAACATGCGGATATCTTTTTGGTGACGGGTTCGGTCAATGCCCAGAACCTGCCCGTCGTGCGCCAGATCTACAACCAGATGCTCGAGCCCAAGTGCGTGGTGGCCTGCGGTATCTGCGCGTGTTCGGGCGGCGTGTTCCGCGATGCCTACAACGTGATCGGCGGCGTGGACCGCGCGATTCCCGTGGACGTGTACGCGCCCGGGTGCGCCATTCGTCCCGAGACCGTGATCGACGCCATTGTAGAGGCGTGCGGCATCCTGGACCAGAAGGAGGCCGTGATGCGTGCTGGCGGTGACCCGCTTGCCGTGGGCGGCGCCGCAACCTGGGACGGTGGCGTTGAGCTGGGCGAGGACGGGTTTGTGGCTGCGGCCGGGGCTGATAGCGCCGGCGACGCGCTTGCCGTGAAGCCCGCCGCGCCCGCCGCTGCAAAGGAGGCCGAGTAATGCAAAAGGCTATCTATACCACCGTCGGGATCGACGAGCTCCTGTCGCATGTCCAGGCGCTCAAGGGCGTCGGCGCGCGCTTTGTGCAAATGCACGCCGAGCGCAACGTCGACGACGGCACGTATCGCCTGGTCTATACGTTTATCAACGTTCGTGTTGCTCAGGAGCAGATTGCGCAGGACGGCAGCTATGCGATCGAGAACCTGGTGGTTGAGGGAATTAATCAGTACCAGGAGATTCCGTCCATCAGCTCGTACTATCCGGCAGTATTCCCGTTTGAAAACGAAGCGCACGACCTGTTTGGTCTTGCCATCACCGATATGCAGATTGACTTTAAGGGCTTTTTCTACCAGGTCTCGACTGCCGAGCCCATGAGCGTTATCACGCCCGAGGTGAAGGCCGCGCGCGAGAAAGCCATGAAGGTCCGTGCCGCTGCCGAGGCCAAGGCGCGCAAGGCCGCGGCCGAGAAGGCTGCTACTGCCACGGCCGCTGCGGGGGAGGGCACTGCGGGCGCTGGCGATGCTGCGGGCGCTGCCGTCGCTCAGCCCGCTGCGGCTGCCGGCTCCGATGCTCAGCACGATGAAACTGCTGCGAAGGCCGCGCTCAAGGCTGCCGAGATGGAGGCAAAGCTCGCCGCCATGGATCCCGAGAAAGCGGCCAAGGTCCGCGCGGCGCTTGCCGCCAAGGCCGCCCGCGACAAGCAGAAAAAGGAGGCGTAAGGCCCATGGCACATCGCTCCGTTATTCCGTTTGGCCCGCAGCACCCGGTGCTGCCCGAGCCGCTTCATCTGGACCTGGTGATTGAGGACGACCGCGTCATCGAGGCAATTCCGCAGATCGGCTTTGTGCACCGCGGACTCGAGAAGCTCACCGAAAAGCGTGATATGCACCAGTTTGGCTACATCGCCGAGCGCATCTGCGGCATCTGCGCCGTGGGCCACAGCTGCGGCTATGCCAGCGCCTGCGAGCGCATGCTCGACATCGAGGTGCCCGGCCGCGTGCAGTATATCCGCACCATTCTGCACGAGCTTTCGCGCATTCACTCGCATCTGCTGTGGCTGGGCCTGCTCGCCGATGCCTTTGGTTTCGAGGCACTGTTCTATCGTTCGTGGACCCTACGCGAGCAGATTCTTAAGATCTTTGAGAGCACTTGCGGCGGCCGCGTGATTCTGTCGATTAATGAGATCGGCGGCCTTAAGCACGATATCGAGGACTCCGAGCTGGCGGGCATTGTCGAGACGCTTGACGCCATGCGCCCCGACTACGAGGCTCTGGTGCATACGTTTTTGGACGATGCCAGCTGCGGCGAGCGCCTGCATGGCGTGGGCGTGATTAGCGAGAAGGATGCGCTGAATCTGTCGATGGTCGGCCCGTTCGGTCGCGCATCGGGCGTGGATTACGACGTGCGCATGTTCGGCGACGGCGCCTATGCGGATCTGGCTGCGTTTGAGCCCATCGTTGCTACCGATGGCGATTGCTATGCCCGCTGCCAGGTGCGCTGTGCCGAGGTCACGCAGGCCATGGACATCATCGAGGAGCTTGTGGGCAAGATCCCGCACGACGGCATCGGCGGGCGCACCAAGCTCACGCCGGCCGACGGCGCGCGTGGCGAGGTTGTGATTGAGCAGCCGCGTGGCGAGGCGTATTACTATGTGCGCGGCAACGGCACCAAGAACCTGGATCGCTTCCGCGTGCGCACGCCGACGTCGCAGAACCTGGCGGGTCTGACACATGCGCTGCAGGGCGTGCTCCTTGCCAACGTGCCCATGATTATCCTGACCATCGACCCCTGTATTAGCTGCACGGAAAGGTAGGCGCGGCATGAGTTTGCTGACATTTGCCAAGACAGCCTTGGGCTCTATGGTCAAGCAGCCGGTCACGGTGTGCTATCCGCAGGAGAAGCTGACGGCTCCCGAGCGCCTGCGCGGGCATATCGTCAACGACATGGACGTGTGCATTTGCTGCGGTATGTGCGCGCGTCGCTGTCCGGCGGGCGCGCTCGCGGTCGATCGCAAGGGTGGAACGTGGTCGATCGACCCGTATGCCTGCGTGGTGTGCGGTGAGTGCATCGAGAGCTGCCCCAAGCACTGCCTGACTATGGACACCGCTCGTACTCCAGTTGCGGCGGATAAGACTCCCACGGTAGAAACCAAGCCGGAATAGCGCTGGAATAGGGGCCGGTGGGGCAAAAATGCCCCACCGGCCCCGCGCTTAAACGCGCGGTTGTGCCGTCGCGAACAAAACTATGCCGGATTACGGGGCTGGATAGCGAACCTCCGACCATACAGAAAATCCCAAAAACAAAACCGCAGGTAGACTGCTTGCCGTTTTTCAAAAAAAAGGCTGTATGGATGAGGACTCGGTAGCGCGCAGAGATGTGGTGTAAGAGGCGGGGCATGCCCCGCCTCTTCTCTTTCTTGAAAGGGAGGGGACACCGCCTAGAATTCGTCGTTGGAGTAATGAAGGTGACGAATGGAAGGAAAGGCGATGCCCCAAGAAGA
>JAUMMZ010000006.1 GCA_031296755.1 Collinsella sp. | reverse complement strand
GACGCCGAAGGACCAGGCGGCCATGTTGGCGAACAGGGTGATCAGGAAGGCGATGCAGATGACCTTGAAGAGCACGGAATCGCCCACCATGGTCTGGACCGCGACGATCATGCCGTAGTCGGGGTCGATGGAGTCGGCCGGCACGGCGGCGCCGATGCCAAAGCCGGCGAACAGGTAGATGACGGCAATAGCCACGCCACCGACAATGATAGCCTTGGGAATATCGCGAGCGGGATCGGCCATGTCGTCGGTCATGGTGCAGATGACCTCGAAGCCCATGAAGTTGAAGATGATGATGGACAGGTAGCCGAGGGCGTTGGTGTTGGTGAGCTCGGGCAGGAAGGTGGCGGCGGACATGTCGTTCGCAAAGCCGTTCTCCATGGCATACCAGATGCCCAGGGCGCCGACGATAACGGCTACGGCGACCTTGATGATGGCGCCTCCGTTGAGGACCCACTCGGAGTCGGCCGCCTTGGAGCGGCCCATGAGATACACGATCCACACGAAGGCAAGTTCGATGCCCATCTTGGCGATCAGGTTGAACTCGACGCCGAAGACCATGCCCAGGATGTCGGGGAACATGGTTGCCAGTGAGGCGATCCACAGCGGGTAGTTGACCCAGTAGTAGTACGAGATGCGGGCGCCCCACTTGTCGCCCAGGCCATCGCGCACCCAGTCGTAAATGCCGCCCTCGCCGTCATAGGTGGTGCCGAGCTCGGCGACGACCATGCCGTAAGGGAGCAGGAAGGTCAGGATCAGGAAGATCCACCAGAAGAACTGCTGGTTGCCGATGGCGGCAGCAGGAGCGGCGGCCTCGCAAACGAAGACGACGCAGATGATGGTCGAAATGACCGTCAGGAAGGAAAGCTTTTTCTTTCCGTCGCTCATGATGAGCTCCTTCGCTCAGTCTTGGACAGATCCGAGGCCCTAAGGCATTAAGGCAATTGCTTGGGCCTCGGTGAGCGGGCGGCAGGAGACGAGCATCCACCGCCCACAAATGCGCTTTTAGAACCCTTGAGGCTTAGAGCTGCTCGAGGGCCTCGAGAGCGGCGTGGAGCTCAGCCTTGGCGGAGTACTCGACACCCTCGTCGTTGAGCGGAGTGCGCTTGCCCAGGGCGGCAAGGAGAGCACGGATGGAGTGCTTGCGGTTCTCGGCCTCGACCCAGCACAGGGAGCGCTCGGGATCGTCCATGACCTCGTCGACGACTTCCTCGTTGCGGGTGGCCGGCAGGCAGTGCATGAACTTGGAGTTGGGGCCGGCGAAGTTCATCATGTCCATGGTGACCTGATACTTGGGATAGAACACGTCCATGTAGTTCTCGCCCGAGACCTCCTCGTCGTACAGGCCATACCACACGTCGGTGTAGATGAAGTCGGCGCCCTTGATGCACTCGATGTCGTCGGAGATGACAACCGAGCCGCCGGAGACCTTGCAGTTCTCCTCGGCGATGGCCATCATCTGCTTGCCGAACTCGGCGCGCTCCTCGACGGTACCAACGTGCAGACCGCCGTCGGGGATCTGGTGGCCCTTAGGTCCAAACTGGACAAACTTCATGCCGACCTTGGAAGCGATGAACATGAGGGAGACGCAGACCTGGGTGGCGTCGCCGATGAAGGCTAGGGTGCAGTCCTCGATCTTCTTGCCCTCGGGGAGGTTCTCGAGCATGGTCATGAGGTCGCCCATCTCCTGCGTGGGATGGTTGAACTCGGACATGCCGTTGATGACGGGCACAGCAGAGCCCTCGGCGAGGCCGACGACGTCCTTGTGACGGTCAACGCGAGCCATCATGATGTCGAGCAGGTCTCCCATGACGCGGGCGGTGTCGCCCAGGGACTCGTGGCCACCGAGCTGGATGGTGCCAGGGCCATAGAACTGAGCGTGGCCGCCGAGGTCGCACATAGCGGTCTCGAAGGAAAGACGAGTGCGGGTGGAGACCTGCTGGAAGATCATGCCAAGGCTCTTGTTGCGGAGCAGGTGCGGATAATAACCGTCAACCTTGATGGCCTTCTTCATTGCCAGGCCAAGATCCTCGATAGCCAGGATCTGCTCTTTGGTGAAGTCGTTGGTGTCGATGAAATCCTTAGGCAGTGCCATGTCGATTTCCTTTCCGCCGGTCTTGCCGACTATTACTATGAGGCGCTCGAACATCACGCCTCGTGTTGACAAGACCATCATTCACCCGTATGCAATTTTTACCTAGTTTATTCGGGATTAAAGACCGTTCACGGAGTTACACCCTCTCTAATCCAATATAAACCCGCAGGTCAAGTGTTTACAGGAGGTTTACCGCCTGGAGCCGCGAACGGTATACGGCTATGCTGTATCTTGGTGTCTAATCCGCGGTGAAACGACCGGCTGGGACATATATACCCCAGGGGTTATATGGACCCAATCACAGATCAAATGAGACGGGACGGTGACAGATGAACACACTCATGTTCTTCTATACCTTGGCAATACTAGTTATCTGTATTGTGACGGCAGTGCTTTCGCTTGCCGCCTATGCCTCGTCCCGTCGACGCTTCTTTATCTATGGCAGCGGCGTTTTTATTTGCTATGCCATCGAGATGACCGAGATCTTCTTTTTTGAATACACGTTGCAAAACCAGAGTTTTCCGGCCAGCGACTATTACTCAATTACCATGCCTGTGTTGCGGACCCTTGTGGCGACCGCTTCACAGGCTTTTATTTGGCTGATTGCCATGGACTTGCTCGATAAACATTCTAAGAAGCAGTTCGTTATCCCCGTCGCAGCGTTCTTCCTGAGTGAGTTGCTGATTATCGTCGCCGTTCCCTATGGCCCCATGCACCAGTGGCTCTACTACACAATGCGCCAGGTGTTCCTTGTCTTTGTGGGACTGTATATCTTTTGGACGGCTCATAAGAGCACAAAGGTTGAGCTGCAGGCACGCGTCAACAACCAACGAAAGCACCTGATTATCGGCGCCATTCTGGTCGGTTGCATCGTTGCCGAGGATTTCTACAACATCCTAGTCGTTCCCATGAGTCTGGCACCCTCTTGGCTGCAGCTTTATCTATCCGAGCGCAACTTTAGCGAAAACGTCTTTGCGTGCTACTTTGCGATTCTGCTGATTATCTACTCCTACCACGTGCTTTCAATCCGCATGCAGGAGGCACCCGAGGAAAAGAACGTCAGCGATCTTGATCGACACATCGAAGAGCAGATGCCCTTCTATCGCAATGCCTACAAGCTCTCCAACCGCGAGACCGAAGTCATGCGTCTGGTCGTGTTGGGCAAGTCGAACCAAGAGATCGCTGACGAGCTATTCCTTGCCGTGGGCACCGTCAAGACCCACATCCACAACATCCTGGTCAAAACCGAGCAACAAAACCGCACGACGTTGATCCTGCATTTTTGGAAACGTTAACCTGCCAAAAAGGGACAGGTTTATTTTGGTAGGTTTTATCTGGGCAAACGCCAACCGCCGCAAGAGAGCCGCCTTCCCTCGTGGCGGTCTTCTAGCAGAAAAACCAAGTGAGTAGGCTTTTTGCAGGAGGGCAAGCACGCCCCAAAACGCCACAGTTCTGACCTGCGGTTTTATTGAGCATTTGTCGCGATGTGCTCGGCAGGTTCAAAAAAGTCTACTCACTTGTATCTGAGACGCACCAGATTGGCAAAAACCGCCGCGAAAGGGCCCCTGGTCCCTTCGCGGCGGTCATACGCCTCTGATTTTGCGACGATTTTGCCCGCTTGTTACTCGCTGTAGCGGGTGGCGATGGCGGCTCGTACCATGCCGGTGCTCATGAGGTAGGTCACCAGGAAGTATCCGCCATAGGCTGCCAGGAAGATTGCACAGGTGAGGCCCACGGTGCCACCGATGCTCATATTTCCGAATATGCTCACCAGCTCGATGATCACCTTAAGTGCCACAAAGGAGTGCGCCAGGCCCACTGCCAGCGGGAACAGGAAGAATACCGCTTGCTGCGCCATCACCGAATGACGAATCTGGCGGTCCTCACAGCCGATCTGTGCCAGCACACGATAGCTGCGGCTGCCGTCGGCCACGTTGGAGAGTTGCTGGATCGACAGAATCGCCGCGCATGCAACGACCAATACAAAGCCGATGTAGATGGCTAGGTAGCTAATAAGACCGTTCATTTGCGCTGCCTGCGTGTACATCTCGGAGCGTGTGATGAAGGTTCCCCACGACCCCGACTCCTTGCCGTCAACGAGCAGATTGTCGAGCACAGTGTATTTAATGCTCTCGTCTGCCTCGGTTGTATCCATCCCCTGTTTGTAGTTAACGAGCAGGCTACTGGAATACGGCTGCAGATTAAGTTGGGACAACAGCTCGTCGGCAACGACGACGGTACCCGGATTACTGCCCATCGACGAGTTGGCGATGGCCGCCGTATCTTCGTCCGACTTATCGGTTGCGGGCTTGAGCTCATGCCCGCCCAAGGTAAGGGCATGGCCGCCAGCCATATACTTGGTGTACAGGTCGACCAGCTCGCCGCCCATATCACACGTGAGCAGATACTGGTCGTGACCGATGTGCACCGGCTCCTCGCCCATCATCTGACGCAGTTTGTTGTACTGGCTCGCCGGCGTCACAAACAGACCCATCGTATCGGCATTGCTACCCCCGAACGCCTTGGGAAGCTTTTCGCCCATGGTCTTGCACATCTCACTTGGAGTCACCGAAGGATCCGAGCCGCCAAGCGGGTAACTCAGATACGAATCGATCTGCACATGCTCACCGGCAACATCGGCGATATTGACCTTCTTGCCGGTCTCGTCGTTGTTGTCCGCCGACTTGCCCTTAACACCGTCTGCAACGTTATCGTGATCGATACGATCGCCGTGCCATGCGGAGTACAAATCGACCGTACTATCGGCCAGCACCATTCGATCGGCCTCAGACGGATTGAAAGACTCTTTGTAGAAGTCGAGCGTATCGGGCGTGTAATAGACATACGTCTGTGACATGTCGGCCGGATTATAGCGCTCCAGATTCTCGTTCATCACGTTGGCAATCGACATACCGCACGTCACCGAGGTGATGGCCAAAAACAGGAGCATCGCGATGACGCCCATCGAAAAGCACACCGTGTTGACCTTGGCCGCAAGCTGGCGCACGGTAAACATGTTGAGGCCGCGCCAATACACACCGCGCAGGCTCTGCAGCAGCTTGATAAGCATGCCCGAGAGTCCCCAGAACAGCGCAAAGGTGCCCACGGTAACCATAGCGGTCGTAATGCCAAACTGGTTCATGGCCTCTTGCAGCTTGCTGTCCGTCGCGGTTAGCGGGAACCCATCACGTAGCAGACGGTAATAGGCCACGCCCACCAGCACCACGCCCACGACAAAGATGGCAATCGCGATCCAGGGGTTGCGTGTCTTGATGTTCTCGTTGCGACGCTCGGCACCCATAAGCTCGATGAGTTTGGTACGACGCACGGCGCGAAGGTTCAGCAGCAGCGTGAGCACAAACATTACGAGCATGCAGGCAAGGGTCAGATTGAACGCATGCACCGAGAAAAAGAAGTGGAAATTGGCAATCTGTGTCTTAAAGAGCGAGGCCGTAAAGAACGTCATGAGCTGGGAGAGTCCCACACCCAGCACAATGCCGGCGACAAAGGCCACGACCGAAACGATCACCGTCTCGAGCGCCATAATCGTGGCGACGCGCCCGCGCCCCATGCCGAGCACCTGGTACAGGCCAAACTCCTTCTTGCGGCGTTTCATGATGAAGTTATTGGCATACACCATTAAAAAGGCCATGACACCGGCCAAAAAGTACGTCAGGTCGCCGAGCATGCTGCCCATTACCTGCGCCAAGCCTTTTTCATCGATTCCGGCGATGTCGACCTGCATCGAGATGGTGTTAAAGGCATAGAAGACCGTGACACCCAGGGTGAGCGTCAAAAGGTAGACGAGGTAGTCGCGGCCGGCGCGGCGGACGTTGCCCCAAGCGAGTTTACAGAGCATCGGAGCCCTCACCGCCCATCATGGCAACGACCTCCATAATGCGGTCGAAGAACTCTCGGCGGTCGGTGTCGCCGCGGCGCAGCTCGGTGAAGATCTTGCCGTCGCGAATAAACAGCACACGGCTCGTGTAGCTGGCGGCAAAGCTGTCGTGCGTAACCATGAGCACGGTGGCGCGCAGACGGCGGTTGAGGGCCTCCAGGCTCTCAAGCAGCAGGCGAGCGCTCTTGGAATCGAGGGCGCCGGTGGGCTCGTCGGCCATGATCATGGTGGGGTCGGTGACAAGCGCGCGACAGGCGGCAACGCGCTGCTGCTGGCCGCCGGACATCTGGTAGGGATATTTGTCGAGCACCTGGCTCACGGACAGACGCGCGGCCACATCCTGCACGCGGGTCGAGATCTCTGCCGAATTTGTGCGGGCGATGGTGAGCGGCAGGGCGATGTTCTCGCGTGCCGTGAGCGTATCGAGCAGGTTGGAGTCCTGGAAGATAAAGCCGAGCTCCTCGCGGCGGAACTGCGAAAGCTTAGCCTGCTTCATGCGCGTAACGTCCTGCCCGTTGATGCGGATGGTGCCGCTCGTGGCGCTATCGATGGTCGAGACGCAGTTGAGCAACGTCGACTTGCCCGAGCCCGAGGCGCCCATGATGCCAACGAATTCGCCGCGGTTGACGGTAAAGCTGACGTCGTTGAGCGCGCGGGTCACGTTGCCCAGCGCTCCATATACTTTTTCGAGATTCGCGACCTCCAGTACCGGGGTCGCCATGTGCGTGGTTTGCATACCGAGTCCTTTCTTGCGATTAGTCTACGGCATCTATAGTCGCAAGAAGCCGAGTCGGCTACCATCGATATGGCTTACGGTTGCCTTACCGTTGTGTAAGGTAGGGGTAGCCACCCTGTTACGTGTTGATGTTGAGAGAGGACTCCTGTTGAAGACTGTTCATGTTGCAGCTGGGATCATTCGCAAGGAAGGATCTGACGAGCTGCTGGCCGTGCAGCGCGGCTACGGCGACATGCAGGGACTTTGGGAGTTTCCCGGTGGCAAGCTCATGCGCGGCGAGTCGCCCGAGGACGCCGTACGCCGCGAGCTTATGGAAGAGTTGCAGGTCAAAGTCGCCAATCTGCGCGATTTCTATACCGTTGAGTACGACTACCCCGATTTTCATCTCTCCATGGAGTGCTACTACTGCTCGCTGGCTAAAGAGTCTGGCGAGCCCCAGAAGCACGACCGCCAGCTCGATATCCGCTGGATTCCGCGCACCTCGCTTGCCACCGTTGAGTGGATGCCCGCCGACAAGGGACTCATTGATGCCCTAATTGAGTTGAAGGAAGACCGGCTTGAGGCCAACGGCGTTGCCAACGACGCCGAGGCCACCGCGACCGACGAGCCCGCCACCAAGCCCAAGCGCGCACCTAAGCGCCGTAGCAAAAAGCGCCCCAAACCAGGTCTGCTCGACGGCATCGACACCTCGGACCTTTCCGCCGACGAGCGTGAACTCGTGCGCCGTCGCGCCGCTATAAAAAAGTCCATGAAGGGCAACAAGCGTGCAAACACCAAGCCCGAGCTGCTCGTTCGCCAGCGCTTGCGCGCCGCAGGCCTTACGGGATACCGTCTGGAATGGAAGGTGCCCGGAAAACCCGACATCGCCTTCCCCGGGCGCAAGATCGCCATCTTCGTCAACGGCTGCTTTTGGCACCGCTGCCCCAAGTGCAACCCTAGCCAGCCCAAGCGCAACGTTGAGTTTTGGGAGGCAAAGTTCCGTCGCAACGTCGAGCGCGACCGCGCTGCCGTGGCAGCACTCACTCAAATGGGCTGGACACCCATAACCATCTGGGAATGCGAGCTCAAAAAAGACCGCATCGACGCCACGATGGAAAAGGTCATCGAGCAGGTGCGCGCCGCAGAGCCGCAGCGCTAGGAACGAGCCATCCATACGCCCCACACAGGCGAGCCACATCCGCGCCACAAACCTTAGAAAGCCCTTAAGCCCCCAACCTTTCAAGAGTGTTACTCGATACCTCTCACCTGCAGTTTCATCGTAACACCAAACCAGGTTAAGCCTTTCTTTAGCGCTTCTTTGCAGCAGCCGCGGCATAATACTG
Source organism: Collinsella sp. (assembly GCA_031296755.1). Classification (GTDB taxonomy): domain Bacteria; phylum Actinomycetota; class Coriobacteriia; order Coriobacteriales; family Coriobacteriaceae; genus Collinsella. Next base: position 11,043 of record JAUMMZ010000006.1, on the reverse strand, counting down.
CCAACGCACGGGACCTAGCAGCACACCCCGTGCGCAACCTTTTGGTGGACATCGAGGAGGCCGCATAAGCATGCATTCTTCCAATGACGCAACACAGCAGCCATCCCTAAAACATGCAAACCTTTTCTCCTTCCCCCCGACACAGAGAAACGGCCTCCTCGACTCCCCCACCACAAAAACCAAGCGCTCAACCGACCAGAGCCACAACTTGCGAGCATCGTTCGAAAAGCTCCAAGCATCCCTAGACAAAACCTTCCCCAACCAAGCCCGGGCATACTAATCCCCCATCAGCAAAGAAGCCCTAACGCTCCAATTTTTCCGCTCTAACGCCACAAGGGCGACGACCTCGAGTAGGTCAACCTGGGAGGGACGAGGGCTTAGTTCCCCAATCTTTCCGCAGGGGGCAAAAAGCCTCGCCGCACGAAGTGCGCAGCGAGGCTTTTTGCATGCCCGAGGACGATTGGGGAACTAAGCCCTCGTCCCTCCCCGGGATATGTAGCGAGTCGGAGTACCCTTGCTGTTACTCTGCTTTGCCCACAGAGTTAAGGTTGGTCATGCGGATCTTAACCAGCTCGGTGATCTCACGCATGCCCTCCTTGGCCGGCTTCTTGGGATCGAAGCAGGCGGGGTTCTCGGCCATGTAGGCCATGAAGCCCTTGGTGTAGGCCTGACGCAGCTCGGTGGCGTAGTTAACCTTGCAGATGCCGTTCTTCACAGCCTCGGCAACCTGCTCATCGGGCACACCAGAGGTGCCGTGCAGAACCAGCGGCACGTCGACGGCGTCGCGGATGGCCTTGACCACGGACTGCTCGATGTGCGGATCGCTCGTGTACACACCGTGGCTGGTGCCAACGCCAATAGCGAGAGAGGTGCAGCCAGTGCGCTCGACGAACTCCTTGGCCTCGGCAGGATCGGTGTAGGGGCTCTCGCCCTCAACTGCGGGACCGTCGTCCTCCTTGCCGCCAACCTTACCGAGCTCGGCCTCGACGGGCACGCCCATGGCGCGGCCAGCGTCGGCGACGGACTTGGTCAGGGCGATGTTGTCCTCGAAGGACTCGTGCGAGCCGTCGATCATGACAGAGGTGTAGCCCGTGCGGAAAGCCTGCATGCAGCGGTCATAGCCATCGCCGTGATCGAGGTGCAGAGCGACGGGCACGGAAGCGCGCTCGGCAGCAGCCTTGACCATGCCGTAGAAGTAGTCCAGACCAGCGGTCTTGATGGTGCCCGGGGTGGTCTGCATGATGACGGGGGACTTGGTCTCCTCGGCAGCGGCCAGAACGGCCATAACAAACTCGAGGTTCTCGACGTTGAAAGCGCCAACAGCGTAGTGGCCGGCCTGAGCGTCCTTGAGCATCTTTTCGGTGGTAACAAGTGCCATGAGCGTTTGCTCCTCTCCCTCGCCCGCATCTGGACATCGGGCGTAGTCGTTCACAAGGCGTTTCACCTTGCGTTTTGCTGCGACCATTGTATGAAAATTGACGGCGTCACACGTATGAGATATCACCGGCACACAGGTCAAGACGCTCGTTTTTGAAAAGTAAACGGAAGGAATTGGAGCCGAGTGGGCGTGTTCGATATTGAATTTTGTGCGTTCAGCATCTTTCTTTTATAGAAAAGATAAGTAATCGAAAGGCGTTTTCTTACTCAAAAAGAAAATGAACGAAAATAGATTCAACACAATTCCTGCAAATTAATGTGAGAATGGAGCAGCTATGGCCCATGCGACAACCCGAGCCTTCGCCGATGAGCGTCGTGCCGCCATCATGGAAATGCTCGAGCACAACGCCTCGGTGCAGGTAGCAGAAATCGCCCAGACCTTTGGCGTGTCCTCCGTCACCGCCCGCGCCGACCTGGACGCGCTCGCCGAAGCAGGCAAGCTGCGCCGCACACATGGTGGTGCCGTTTCGCTTCACAAGCGCCTGACCGTCTCCACGCAGGATCGCCGCATCAATGTCAACGTCGCCGCCAAGCAGGCCATCGCGCAAAGCGCCATCGAGCTCGTCAATGACGGCGACACGCTGCTCGTCGACTCGGGCACCACGGCGCTCGAGTTCGTCCGGCTCCTTGATCAGCGCGACGGCATCACCGTTATCACGGCCGACATTACCATCGCCGATTATATTGACGAGAGCATGCCCTCGGTCGATGTCGTCATGCTGGGCGGGGCACTGCGCAAAGGTCATCGCTATCTGTACGGCCCACTTACCATGCAGGCTCTCCAAATGGTCCACGCCGATCTTGCCGTCATGTGCCCTGGCGCTTTTGTTCCCGGCTGCGGCTTTACGACCGACTTTCCCCAGATGGCCGAGACCAAAACAGCTATGATCGCCGGAGCCCATCAAAGCGTCGCCCTCATGGACGCTAGCAAGGTTAACGGACGCGGCATGTACCGCTTTGCCGAACTGACTGATGTCGACACCATCGTGATGGACCGTGACCCCGATCATGCCGTCGCCACCTCAATCGCCGAGATCGTCGACAACGCCCGCCCAAATCTCCTCATCGCCGGCGCTTAAACAAAAACCACCACAAAGGTCTCCTTTGTGGTGGTTGAGCATCAGAAGTGAATGTGTCGCTACTTGGACAGCTCGTCGGCAAGGGCCTCGATCTGAGCGCGCGAGGCGTCGTTGAGCGAGCCCAGCACGGTCACCTTGTTCTGCGTCAGGGTGATGTCCTTCATGCCCTCGAGCTCCTTGGTCATAACCTTGGCAGCTGCAGGCGCCCAAGAGCCGGCCTCGACGAGCGCCACCGTACGGTTCTGATAGGCGTGCTCGGCAAGCGTATGGATAAAGGTGCTCATGCACGGGAAGATCTCGCCCTGATAGGTGATGGAGGCGAGCACCAGACGGTCGTAGCGGAACGCATCCTCAACGGCCTCGGCCATGTCGTCGCGAGCCAAGTCAAAGACGGAGACCTTCTGGCCGCGAGCCTCAAGCGCTGCGGCGAGCTCCTCGACGGCAGCCTTCAGATGGCCGTACACGCTCGCATAGGCAATCGTGATGCCCTTGTCCTCGGGCTGGTAGCTCGACCAGGTGTTATAGGTGTCGAGGTAATAGCCCAGGTTCTCGGTCAGTACGGGGCCGTGGAGCGGGCAGATGATCTGAATGTCCAGGTCGGCGGCCTTCTTGAGGACGGCCTGCACGAACTTGCCGAACTTACCGACGATGCCAAAGTAGTAACGGCGAGCCTCGCAGGCCCACCCTTCCGGATCCTCGATGTCGTTGGCGCCGAACTTGCCAAAGCCGTCGGCACTAAAGAGCACCTTGTCGGTGGACTCGTAGGAGAAAATCACCTCGGGCCAGTGAACGTTGGGGGCGCCGATAAAGGTCAGGCTGTGGCCGCCCAGATCGAGCACATCGCCCTCTTTGACGACCATTTTGCGCTCGGGGAAGTCGGTGCCAAAGTAGTTGACCATCATGCGGAAGGCGCCCATGCTGGCCACAATCTGTGCCTGGGGATAGCGCTCCATAAAGGCGGCAATACCGGCGGAGTGATCGGGCTCCATGTGATGGACGATCAGGTAGTCAGGCGTACGGCCATCGAGCACGGCCTCGAGGTTGCCGAGCCACTCGTCAACAAAACCGCCGTCGACTGAATCGGCGACAGCGATCTTTTCGCCCAAGATAACGTAGCTGTTGTATGCCATGCCGTTCTCGGACACGTCGTACTGGCCCTCGAACAGGTCAATGTCGTGATCGTCGACACCGATGTAGCGGATATCCTTGGTGATCTCCATCAGGCAAAGCCTCCTAGATAGACAAAAGAACCCGTCTATCATAACACTCGGCAGTATCCCAACTGTTATCTGCCAGCATCCATACCGATTGTTATTGAAATACGATAAATCGCCGTTTACCTGCGCAAACTATGCGCGCGGTATCGCCGTGCTATGTCGAATAATGAGTTGGCCGGGAATACGAATGGCAACGGTTTTGCCCGCCGTACCCACCTCGGGAACCGCATGCTCGAATACCTCGCGTCCGCGTTGATGTAGATTGAATCGCACGGTCGTGAGCTCGTTGTGTGCCACAAAATCATCGAGCGAATCGTCGACGCCCACCACGCTCACGTCCTCGGGCACGCGCAAGCCACTATCGCGCAGCGCTGCAATTGCGCCATTTGCCATCTGGTCGTTTGCCGCGTAAATCGCCGTCATAGTGCGGTCGTGCTCGGCCAGATATCTGCCGGCCTCGTAGCCGCTGTTGGCAGACCAGTCGCCCTCGAGCGGCTCTGCCGGCTCGATGTGTTTACGCTCGAGTGCATCCTGCCAACCGGCTCGACGAAATTGCTCGTCGACCGAGAACGACGGGCCGCCAATATAGCGAATTTGCTCGTGCCCCAGCTCAAACAGGTGATCCATAAGCAAGAGCGAGCAGCCGTAATGGTCGGAATCGACCGTGGTCACCCGCGGGTGCGCGTACATGGTAACGATGACCGTGCCAATGCCCGGCAGTGGATCAAACGTCTCAAAATCGGGCGCCATGCGGCTCATGCCGATGATGATGCCGTCCACCGGTAATGCGGCCATACGACGCGTGGCCTCGGCAAGCGAGAATTCCTCGGTCTTGGACATCTCGACCAGCGTGATGGCGCAATTATGCTCGCGAGCAGCGCTGGCGATGCCGTCGATCATCGAGAGGTTGCCAAACTTGGTGACATCGTTGACGCACAGGCCGACCGAATGGTAACGGCCGTCGCGCAGCGAGCGACCGGCATAACTCGGACGAAAGCCGAGCTCTTGCATAGCGGCCTGCACGCGCTGGCGCGTCCGCTCGTTAACGTTGGGCAAGCCGTTGGCGACGCGCGAAACCGTCTGCTGCGAAACGCCAGCAGCGCGGGCGACGTCGGCCATGGAGACCGGACGCGTACCTGTATCGTTGGACGGGCGCCTTGCCACAAGATCACCTTCACCCTTGCGAGATCTGAATAGTGTGAATGCCGGCCCGGGCAGAAATACATCCCGCGCCGAGGCCCGCTATCGTCGGACGCATGTTAACGTACTCTACTTTTTCTATCTGCATCTCTTCTGCTTTATAAGTCCATACGGCAGTACCGTTCACGGCTGAATTTCTACCGATTACCAGATTCTCAAAAAGTGACAAGCGATGTGTTATGAGTACGTTAACATAGCCCGTAACGTGCGGCATTGTGAACACTTGGTTCATGCCGCTTTAAGTTGTTAACGTACTCATAACGACGCAAAACCCACCCGTGCGCGCCAAGGAAAGGACTCCCATGACCACCCCCGACGAAAAGACATTCGCCACGCTCACCAAGCTGTTTGAGGAGGAGTTTGGCCCCATCGGCGACCGCCAGGTGCTCTACGTGCACGCGCCCGGGCGTTCCGAGATCAGTGGCAACCACACCGACCACGAGGGTGGCCACGTTATCGCCGGCTCGCTCGATGTCGCCGTTGACGGCATCGCCGTGGCAACCGATTCCAACAAGGTTCGCGTAGCCGACGAGGGCTATCCCACGTTTGAAATCGCGCTCGACACGCTAGACGTTCAGGAGTCCGAGAAGGGCACGTCCGCAAGCCTCGTCCGCGGCATGGCCCACGAGATTGCAGCCCTTGGCGTTGAGCCCCACGGCTTCGACTTTGCCTTTACCTGCTCCGTCCCCTCGGGCGGCGGTCTTTCCAGCTCTGCCGCCGTCGAGGCCGCGTACGGTCGCGCCATGGAAACCCTCTGGGGCGCACCCGCCATCGAGCCCGTCGCGCTCGCGCAGATGAGCCAGCGCACCGAGAACAACTATTACGGCAAGCCCTGCGGTCTGATGGACCAGGCCGCTGTGTGCCTGGGCGGCCTCGCCTACATGGACTTTGAGGACCAGGCTCAGCCTAAAACCCAGAAGCTCGAGCTCAACTTTGAGGATCACGGCTATGCGCTCGTGCTCGTTAAGGTCGGTGCCGACCACGTGGCCGCCACCGACGACTACGCCGCCGTTCCGCGCGAGATGCAGGACGTTGCCGCCGAGTTTGGCAAGGCACGCCTGTGCGAGGTCGACGTTGCCGATTTTGACGCCAAGCTCCCCGAGCTGCGCGCCAAGCTGGGCGACCGCGCCTGCCTGCGCGCCGTTCACTACTGGTACGAGAACGGCCTGGTCGACAAGCGCTGGGCTGCTCTGAACGCCGGCGACATCGATCAGTTCCTGGTCCTGACGCGCGAGTCCGGCGCCAGCTCTGCCATGTACCTACAGAATGTCGTTGCCAAGCTGGGCTCCGAGCAGCCCTCGATGTATGCCCTGGCACTGGCCGAGCACGTGCTCGACGGCCGTGGCGCCGTCCGTATCCACGGTGGCGGCTTTGGTGGCACCATCCAGGCCTTCGTGCCGCTCGACCTGGTCGACACCTTTATCACCAAGATGAACGGCTGGCTAGGCGAGGGCTCTGCCCGCCACTACGCAATTTCTGACAAGGGGGCTTACGCGGCATGGCTGTAATGACTGACGTGCGCGAGGCCGCGCAGGGCCTTATCGAATATGCCATCCACCGATCGATGATCGGACAGGACGACCGCATCTGGGCCTACAACACCATTCTGGAATGCATCGGCGCCACGGGCCCCGCGCTCGACATGGCCTGGGCGCTCCAGGTTGAGAAACTATCGCTCTTGCACCCCGATACACTCCCCGACTTTGATCTTGAAGGCACGCTTGCCGCGCTTTCCGAGGCCGCCGTTGCCAACGGTGCCGCCGAGGACACGGCATCGGGCCGAGACCGCATCGCCATGCGCATCATGGGCGTACTGATGCCGAGGCCTTCAGTTGTAAACGAGGAGTTCAACGGACGCATGGGCGTCAACGAGCCCCGCGCCGCGACCGACTGGTTCTATGGTCTGTGCTGCGACGCCGGCTACGTGCGCCGTGCCGCCATCGCGCGCAACATCAAATGGAGTACTTCCACCAACTGGGGTGACCTGGAGATCACCATCAACCTGTCCAAGCCCGAGAAAGACCCGCGCGATATTGCCGCAGCCGGTGCCGCCAAAAACACGGGCGAGAAGTATCCCGCCTGTCAGCTCTGCATCGAGAACGAGGGCTACCCCGGACGCTCCGCCGCAGCCGACGGCGGCGCTCATCCCGCCCGTCAGAACCTGCGCGTTATTCCCATTCAGCTCGACGACGAGCGCTGGGGCTTCCAGTACAGCCCGTATGCGTATTTTAACGAGCACTGCATTACGATGAGCTCCGAGCATCGCCCGATGCACGTGGACCGCAAGGGGCTGACCTGCCTGCTCGATTTTGTGGACCTGTTCCCGCACTACTTCATCGGCTCCAACGCCGACCTGCCCATCGTGGGCGGCTCGATCTTGTCGCATGACCACTTCCAGGGCGGCGCGCACGAGTTCCCCATGATGCATGCCGCTGAGGTCTCGCAGTTTAGCGTGCCCGGCTTTGACCAGGTCAGCGGTACCGTGTTGCAGTGGCCGCTCTCGGTGCTGCGACTGCGTTCGCACGACCGCGCCCAGCTGCTCGACGCCGCCGAGAAGATTATCCTTGCCTGGCGCGAGTGGACCGATGAGTCGGTTGGCGTCGTCGCGCACACAGCCGATGGCGTGGCGCACAACACCGTGACGCCCGTCATCCGCCGCGTCGACTCCCGCGGCAATGCCGGCGGCGAAATCTACGAGGCCTACCTGGCGCTTCGCTGCAACATCACGACTGACGAGCATCCGCTGGGCGTATTCCACCCGCATGCCGAGTACCACCACATTAAGAAGGAGAACATCGGCCTGATCGAGGTCATGGGCCTGGCCATTTTGCCGCCACGCCTGGTTCCCGAGCTCGGCGCCGTCCGCGAGCACCTGCTGGCCGCCAAGGTCGACGCAAGCTACGACCTTGGCGCCGCACTCGAGGGCGACGACCTTTGCCGCAGCCACGCCGCATGGGCCGAGGATGTCTTTGCACGCCGCGCCGATGAACTTACGACCGACAACGCCATCGATATCCTGCACGAGGAGGTGGGCGTGGTGTTTGGCCACGTGCTCGACAACGCCGGCGTCTTTAAGTGGGACGAGGCAGGACGTGCCGCCCAGCAGCGCTTTATCGACTCGCTGTAGAGCACAGACCCGGACGCTCAACGGCAGCCCCCACGACATAGCCACCTACACGACAACGGCGCCCGCCGGCAACATCGCCGGCGGGCGCCGTTTTTGCGTGTAGTCATTGGGAACGTTCTTGTTCGACTAGTCATTAAAGAACGTCCCCAACGACTAATGACTCGAGCGTGGAAAATCTCCCACTTTGAGCTCGTATGGGCACCAAAAGCGGGAGATTATCCACGCTCATTCTATTGGGAGTCGCAACCGCTACAACTCTACGACCTCAACGCTGCTGTAGACCTCGTCCCAGCAGTCCATGACCAGGTGGCCGGTCTTGGGGTCCATGGCGTTGAGCTTGCCGCAGGTATTGGCGGTCTTGAGCACGGTGACGTCGTCGGCACCAGCAGCAATAGCATGCGCAAAGCCGGCGATGGTCGAGTCGCCGGAACCCGTCGCGTTCACAGCCGCAATCGCGGGCGTCTTGGCACGGAACGCGCGACCCTCATGGAAGCCCACCGAACCGGCAGCGCCCATCGAAACGACAACCCAGGGAATACCGGCAAAACGGTCATCGGCGGCAAGCGCCTCGCGCAGGGCATCGACATCATCGGTCGTAAAGGACGTACCCAGCAGGCCGTTAATCTCGGTCAGGTTGGGCTTTACGAGCTCAGGCTTAGCGTCGGACTCCAGCGCGGCCTCCAGCGATGCACCCGAGGTATCGAGCAGCACCTTGGCGCCCGCCTCCTCGGCGATCTTGACGAGCTCGGCATAGTAGCCGGCATCGACGCCACGCGGCAGCGAGCCCGAAAGCGTCACAACGTCCGCCTTCGCTGCAAGCTCGGCAAACTTGGCCGTAAAGGCCTCGAGCTCGGCCGGGGCGATCTGCGGGCCGCTCTCCAGCAGCTCGGTCTGATTGCCCTCGTGCAGAATATTCAAGCAAATGCGCGTCTCACCGGCGATGGGCACAAAGTCGTTCTTGACGCCGTCGGCATCCATGAGCTCGGCCATATAGGCACCCATATGGCCACCGAGTAGACCGGTCGCGAGCACGTCATCGCCCAGCTGCAGCAGCACGCGGCTCACGTTGAGGCCCTTGCCGCCAGCGGTCTTTTCGGGCGTCACACGGTTAACATCGTCGATGATCAGCTTGTCGAGCTGATAGCGCGTATCAATCGACGGGTTCATGGTAACGGTCAGAATCATGTTGAACTCCTGTTCCGGGGCGGCATAACCCGCCCCAAACATACGATAGCTCGTTAAAGGATCTCGATCTCAAAGCCGCGGGTGACGGTCTCTCCCGGCTTGGCCACCAGGCAGCCGCGCTTGTGCTCCAGAATATCGTCCTCGTCGGAGCAGGTGGACAGGCCGCCCCACGGTTCCACGGCCACAAAGTCGCCCTCGGGCTTGCTCCACACAATCAGGTATGGCATATCGGGGAACGTCAGGCGCACGCCCTTGTCCTCGGTTTTCTTGGTCAACGTAACCACGCGGCTCTCGAGCACGTCAAAGATGGTCTCCGCGAAGTCGAAGAGTTCGTGGGTAAGCGGCAGGTCATGGCCGATCATGGGGTTCTTGCTGCGATGCTCAACATCAATCAGGCCCGTCGAGGGAACGGCAGTACAGAGCTCGGTGGCCTCACGCTGCTCAAAACGAAGCTCATAATCGTCATAGGACTCGCCCTCGTCAAGCGGGCACTTAAAGCCAGGGTGACCGCCCACAAAGAACGGCATGTCCTCGGTGCCCTCATTGGTCACCTCGTACGACACGGCCACCTTCTCCGCATCGATCGTGTAACGAGCAACGATCTTAAACGGATACGGGTACTGCTCGAGCAACTCGGCATGGTCGGCAGAGCTTAAGCTCAGCACAACCATGTTGTCGCTCTGCTCCTCGAGCTTCCACTCCTGCTTGCGAGCAAAGCCGTGGCGGGCGAGCTTGACCTCGCGGCCGCCCATGGTCATTGCGCGACCGTCACGAAGGCCGCCGCAGATCGGGAAACAAATGGGTGCCTGGCCCGACCACACCGCCGGGTCGCCCTGCCACAGGTACTCACGGCCGTTGGCCGTAATAGAAGTGAACGACCCGCCCGCCGTGCTCAGTGCCACGCGGATAGAACCGTTATCAAGAACAAACTCCATAGGAGCCTTCCCTTTCTTACGACAGCCCGCCAAGTCAATAGGGCTGATAGAAAACCGGCCCGCGCCCCCTCACAGAAACGCGAGCCGTCAATTGAAAAGCTGCAGAATACTGGGTCCCGCCAAAACGAAGCCCACAAGCTCAGCAAGCAAAAGTGTTATCGAAGCAGCTTACCGAACCAGAACGCTTCGCAACAACAGCGGCGACCCCACAGGCACCCCCAACGTCAGCGAGCGCCGCGCAGCATCGACCCGTTACGCGGTTTGGTAAAACCGCGTAACCTCCTTAGTCGTGGTACTCGCCGCGGTCCCACTTCTCGAGGAACTCGTCAAAGAAGTGCGGGTCAGCCTGAGCCTCGGCGTCGGCCTTATTGCAGGCATCGATCTTGGCGATCAGGGCATCGTGCTCGGGGGTCTTCTCGTAGGGCTCCTCCAGGAAGGCAAGCATGATATCGGCCATCAGGAACTCGCCGGTGATCTTGCCGCCAAAGCCCACGATGTTGGCGTTGAGCTCGCGACGAGCGTACAGGGCAGAGGTCATGTCGCGGACCAGGGCGCAGCGGGCGCCGGGAACCTTGTTGACGGCGTTGGTGATGCCAATGCCGGTGCCGCACAGGGCCACGCCAAAGTCGGCCTTGCCGCTGGCAACAGCCTCGCCCACGGCCTTGCCGTAGATGGGATAGTGCGTACGGGTGTGGCTGTAGGTGCCGCAGTCGAGCACCTTGTAGCCAGCCTGCTCCAGGCGGTCGGCCAGATAGATCTTCTCGTCCGTAACGATATGGTCGCAACCGATTGCGATGGTCTTCTTCATCAGAACGTCCTTTCGTCTGAATTCACAAGTTGAGGTAGAAGTTCGAGTTCTCGGT
>JAUMMZ010000005.1 GCA_031296755.1 Collinsella sp. | reverse complement strand
CAACGGTTGAGCGGCGTGATAACGCCGCCCGGGTCCACACTGTTGGCGATGGCCTGCGGTGCCAGGCGGTTTGCAAGGTTCTTGGTGTAGGCGATAACGCCGCCCTTGCTGGCGGCATAGGCGGGAAACTCCGATCCCGTATGCCCGCTCGCCGACCCCACATTGACCACGGATTTGATAGCCGGCGCCGGCTTGGCGGCTAGCCCCTCCCCCACAAAGGCGTAGCGCTCGGTCACGTTGATGGTGCCACACAGGTTGGCGGCGATGTCGTCGGCCGAATCCTGCGTACCGGCAACGTTCACGATTACCTGAGGCTCAAGGTCACTTGGAAACGAGTCCGGCTCGCGGACATCAACGATCAGATGGCGGTAGCGCTCGTGTTCGATCGCCGGCGACAGCAGATCAAAGCCCACGACCTCGTGGCCCTCATCCAAAAAGCGCTGCACGCACGCGGCTCCGATACCGCCCGAAGCGCCCGTGATCAAAACCCGCATACTTGCTCCTTAGGCGGTTGCGTGGCGCTCGAGGTACTCGGAACCCACATTCTCGCGCTCCCAGCCGCGCACGACCTTGTAGCCCACGGGGCTCAGGAAGACCTCGCACAGCAGCTCGGCGACGGCGCCCGTCAGCGAGCACATAAGGACCTGTACCCAGGTCCAACCAAAGAACGTGTGGCTCACCACAATGGCGAAGACCAGGTTGTCGATAAACTGGCCAACACCCGTAGACACATAGGAGCGGAAGGCGAAGCTCGCAAAGTTATTCTTTTTGAGCATGCGGCCGAGCGACTGGTTGAGCGTAGAGTTAACTACGGCAGAAACGAGCATTGCCAGCGAAGAGCCCAGCACCACGTACCAGGTGCCGCCGATGGTGGCGTTAAGGGCGGTGTTGACCTCGATCATGCCCGTGTCGTAGTAAGCGCCCCACATGCCGGGCGTGAGCGAGCATGCCCAAAAGCACAGGCTCACGGCAAGGTTGACCAGCAGCGCGAGGATAGAGATTTTGATGGATGCCTTGGCACCAAAGCGCTTGCAGATCATGTCCTGGCACAAAAACGAAACCCAGCTCACCACAAAGCCGCAATCGAGTGCCAGATACGGCAGGCTGATAAGCTCTTTGTTGGCCAGCAGGTTCATCATGATGACGCTCACGAAAAACAGCGAAACCGTTGCCGCGGGAATGCTCCGCAGCAGGACCTTGTAGTCCTCCATGACCTTCTTGATCATTATGTACTCCTTTGGTTTTAGGTTTAACGAGCAGGATATCGGACCCGAACTGCTCGGACGCCCCGGTCTTGAGACGACGGTGGGTATAATAGCCGCACACACGGCATAAGGCAAGCAAACGGCGCGGCAGCCCCGTAGGGCCACCGCGCCGATGCGTTAAAAGGCCACGTTGCCAAACTCCGACAGGATAAGGTCGGGGTTGTGGTCAGTTGCCCAATCCACGTTCCACGGGCTCGTGAACAGCAGCAGCTTACCGCCGCGCATGTCCTCGACGCGCAGCGTGTCGCGCGTGAGCGAAAGGGCCGGGATATCGATGGTATCGGGGTCGTTCTGGATCCAGCGGATGTCCGTATAGGGCAGTGGCTGGCGACGAACCTCAACACGGTACTCGGCCTTGAGGCGGCGCTCGAGTACCTCAAACTGCAGCACGCCGACCACGCCCACGATGACGCTCTCCATGCCGGCACCCAGCTCGCGGAAGATCTGGATGGCACCCTCCTGGGCAAGCTCCTCCATGCCCTTGACGAACTGCTTGCGCTTGAGCGTATCGACCTGCGTAATGCGAGCGAACATCTCGGGGGCAAACGTCGGGATCTGCGGATACTGCACGTGGCGCTTGCCAGAGCACACGGTGTCACCGATGCTAAAGATACCCGGATCGAACAGGCCCACGATATCGCCCGCGTACGCCTCGTCCACGATGGCACGGTCATCGGCCATCATCGACGTGCCCGTGGCAAGCTTAAGCTTGCGGTTGCCCTGCACGTGGAAGGCGTCCATGCCGCGCTCGAACTTGCCCGAGCAGATGCGCACAAAGGCGATGCGGTCACGGTGGTTCTTGTCCATGTTGGCCTGGATCTTAAACACGAAGCCGCTAAAGTCGTCGCGGCAGGGATCGACCGGCTCGCTGGTGAGCGTATCGGTATAGGCACGCGGCGTCGGGGCCAGACGCAGGAACTCCTTGAGGAAGGGCTCCACGCCAAAGTTGGTGAGCGCCGAGCCAAAGAACGCCGGGCTCAGCTTGCCGCAGGCCACGGCATCCAAATCGAGCTCGTCGCCGGCACCATCGAGCAGCTCGATGTCGTCCATCAAGTTCTTATGGTTTTCCTCGCCGATGAGCTCGTCCATGGAAGGATCGCCCAGCTCGGCCTCGACCTCGGTGACCTTCTTGGTGGCGTTGGCGTGGCCGTCGCCCTCAAAGGCAATGACGCGACGGGCCTGACGATCGAACACGCCGCGGAAATTGCGGCCGCTGCCGATCGGCCAGTTCATGGGATAGGTGTTGATGCCCAGGACGTTCTCGATCTCTTCCATGAGCTCAAACGGATCGCGAGCCTCGTGGTCGAGCTTGTTCACAAAGGTAAAGATGGGAATGTGGCGCAGCGTACAGACCTTAAAGAGCTTTTTGGTCTGGGCCTCGACGCCCTTGGCGCCGTCGATGACCATGACTGCGGCGTCGGCGGCCATAAGGGTACGGTAGGTATCCTCCGAGAAGTCCTGGTGGCCGGGGGTATCGAGGATGTTAACGCAGGCGCCGTTGTAGGTAAACTGCAGCACCGAGGAGGTGACGGAGATGCCGCGCTCCTTCTCGATGTCCATCCAGTCCGAGACGGCATGCTTGGCCGAGCTCTTGCCCTTGACCGAGCCGGCAGTCTGGATGCTGCCGGTATAGAGCAGCAGCTTCTCGGTAAGCGTGGTCTTACCGGCGTCCGGGTGGCTGATGATCGCGAATGTGCGGCGCGACGAGATTTCATCCGACAGGCTTGCCATGCGGATCCTTTCTTGTATTGAGTGCATTACGTCGTTGTAACCGCACTATTGTAGCCGCGAAATCCCGCTCTAGGGCGCCTATCAGGACAAATTCATCAGTTGGGGCCTAGGTAGCAGTCGATGGCGGCACTCCGCAGCAGTTTGTCTCGATCTGTAACATCTAGACGGTTTTTGAACCTCTACCTGTTACAGATTTAGACAAACAGGTGGGCGTCCCAGAAAGATCTCGATCTGTAACATCTAACCACTCAAAACGGGTCCATCTGTTACAGATTGAGATATAAGGATAGACGGGTGGCCAATGTCTCGATCTGTAACATCTAGCAGCCAAAATCTTCTCCAGTTGTTACAGATTGAGACAACCAGGTGGGGCCCGCCAGCAAAATCTCAATCTGTAACAGCTAGCCGTCCAAATCGGTTCCAGATGTTACAGATTGAGATGAACGAACGAGCGGACAATCCGTATTTGCCTCTTGCATAACTGTGCATAGTGTATATATACTGTGCTTACCGGTTATATACACGTGTAGCCCAACAGCTAAGGAGCCGCTGTGGACATCATCCTATCCAATTCGAGCGACAAGCCCATCTACGAGCAGATAACCTCGCAAGTCAAAGCTCAGATCTTATCGGGCACGCTCGCCGCGGGAGCAAAACTCCCCAGCATCCGTGCACTCGCGAGCGATCTTGGCGTGAGCGTCATCACCACCAAGCGCGCCTACGCCGACCTGGAGCAGCTCGGGTTTATCTGCACCGTGCAGGGCAAGGGCTGTTTTGTCGCCGAGGGCAACCAGGAGCTCTTGCGTGAAAACCAGCTCTGCCATATCGAAGAGCTGCTTGCGAAAGCGGCAAGCCAAGCCGAAGCCTTGGGCGTCACGCGCGACAAGCTGCACGAAATGCTCGACCTGGTAGCCCCCGATACCATGCAGTAGCCATCTGCAAGAAAGGCTATACCATGCAAAACTTGCTTGAACTCAAAGGCATCTCACGCACTGTAAGCGACCGCTTTTCACTGCGCGACGTCACGCTTGCCGTGGAGCCTGGCCAGATCGTCGGCTTTGTTGGTGCCAACGGTGCTGGCAAAACAACGACGATTCGAGCTGCTCTCGGGCTTATAAAGCTCGATGCCGGCGAGGTGCGCCTGTTTGGGCAGCGCTGTGGCGCCGATGCGCCCGATGAGACACAGCGTTGTCTACGTGCCCGTGTCGGCCTCGTGCTGGACACGTGCCCCTTCCCTTCCACGCTCAAGGTGACCGAAGTTGAGGCACTCGTAAGCCCGGCGTACCCCACCTGGAGCCACGACACCTTCGCTAGCCTCATCAACCGATTTGGCCTCGATCCCAAGGCAAAGGTCAAGGACCTCTCCCGCGGTATGGGCATGAAGCTGCAACTTGTCTGCGCACTCAGTCACAAGGCCGAACTGCTCGTTTTGGACGAAGCCACCGCGGGCCTCGATCCCATGGCACGCGAGGAACTGCTCGATGAGCTGCTTGCTTTTGTCGCCGACGGCCAGCACAGCGTGCTGCTCTCGAGCCACATTACATCCGACCTCGATCGCGCCGCCGACCGCGTCATCTGCATCGATAACGGTTCGATTGTGTTTGACCTGCCGCGCGAGGACATTACCGACCGAGCCGGGATCGCCCACTGCACCCAAGCGCAGGCCGCCGAGTTTATGGCTTGCGTCGAAGGCGCCCGTGCCGTCCACCACGCCTACAGCGTGGACGTGCTCGTGCCCAACCGTCGCGATACGCTCGAGGCCTTTCCCGAGATTCCCTGCGATCGGGCAACCATTGATGACTATCTTCGCCTCATGCTGAAAGGGGCTTCGAAATGAAACGCGCCTTTATGTCCGAGCTCGCCATCGTTCGTACGCTCATCCCGAGCATCACGGGCGTCGGCCTATTCATCTTTGTCGTGCTGACCCTTGCCAACGCGTCGGATGGCGATTCCGGCATGAGCGCCGGCGCCTGTGCGGTCAGCGCAATGTCGCCCATCATAATCATGAACTCGCTAGCTGGCTACGATAACCAAAA
Source organism: Collinsella sp. (assembly GCA_031296755.1). Taxonomy (GTDB): domain Bacteria; phylum Actinomycetota; class Coriobacteriia; order Coriobacteriales; family Coriobacteriaceae; genus Collinsella. The sequence continues at coordinate 3,207 of JAUMMZ010000005.1, read as the reverse complement.
CGGCTGGGAGCGTTATCGAGCAACGTTGCCCTTCTCGCGCAAAGACATTATTTGCGCACGCTACCTGTGCATCGTTGTCTTCTCGGTCGTCATGGCATGCGCGGCTACGCTTCTGAACATCCTCGTCCTTCCGCTCTTCGACCCCATGGGCATCCCTTCGACATGCCAGACGATCTTTGAAATCGCAACCGCCTCGGCGGCATCGATGCTCATCTCCCTCATGATGGTATTCTTGACACAGCCGCTGTTCTTCCGATTTGGACACATGGAGGCGCTGCGCCTATCCCTTGGCCTGTTTGCCCTGTTTGGCTGCGGCACCATGGCAATGCTGAGTTCCTCCAACCCCATCAGCAACTGGCTCATGTCGATTGCCGGAGCGAATCCCGATCCTGCCGTTCTGGGCTGTCTGTGCGCAGGAATTGCCGTGTTGGCCCTCGCGCTATGCGCAATCAGCTGCACCGTCAGCACCAAGGTTTATCGAGTACGCGACCTGTAGGCACGCGAGTCTCAATCCACGAAGGACGCGATCGCCCCCCGCAAATCCATGGCAAACGGCATGTCCCCGGCGTGCGCCACCGTGCTACTTGCGCAGCGGCTTGGGCAGTGGGATACCGGCGGCGATGGCGGCGGCGATGATCATGCAGACGATACCCTTGAGTGGGAAGCACATGAGCAGCAGGCCCACGACCATGACGGGCTGACGCATGACGGCGCCCATCGTCGAGGCCGTGCAAACGGCGACGCAAAAGACCGGATCGGCGCCGGTGAGGATAGCAAGGCCATAGCCCAGGCTTACGCCCGAGAAGATAACCGGGAAGAAGTGGCCGCCGCGCCAACCAAGGTTGATGAGGGCGGGCGTCAGCATGGCCTTAACGAGACCGGTCGCGATAAGCACGCCGGCGGGAATGGTCAGATAGGTTTCCATGAGCACGTCGGCCTGCGTCTCGCCGGCAAACAAGGTGTAGGGCAGGACCGTGCCGCAGATGGCGAGCGCCAGACCGGCCAGCATGGCTTTGACGACAGGGCGCGCCCCTATTGCATGAGCAAGCGCTTCGCTCGCGTGCTCAGAGACAAAGTACAGCCAGCCGCAAATTGTTCCGATCAGCGACAGAGGGATGAGCCAGGTAAGCTCCAGGTTGCCCACCACGGCAGCCTCGAACCTCGGCATACCCATGCCGCCGCCCATGAGCTGGCCGAGCAGCAGGTAGGTGCCCAGGCCGCCAGCAATCGCGATGCCGTAAACCACGGTCTTTTGCGCCTTGGGCAGCCTGATGGTGATCTCACCGGATTCGGAATCCTCGCCATCGCCGGCACCCTGGCCGTCAGCACTTCCGGCAAGCGGCGCCACAAAGCCAAACACGGGCGCGGTAAAGAGCGCCGTCAGGGCAGCCTGGGTGCCCAGCAGCGTAAGCTCCCTAAACTCGGCGCCAAAGCGACGCATGCGGTCGCCGACCCAGCTGCACAGACCCGCGATAACGCCGGTCAGGCCGGCCTCCGGTCCAATGCTGCCGCCAAACAGCAGCGGCAGCAATGCCGCGAGCGAAAGCTTGCCCAGGTTGTCGTACGGGTAGCGCCCGTCTTGCTTAACCTTAGCCATCACCTGGTTGAGGTCATCGGTCTTGGCGCCTGTCATCTTTTCGTACAGACCGATTAACAGGCCACCCAGCAGGCAGACAAAAAACGGGTACGGCAAAAAGCCAAACGGGCCGCTGGCGAGTTCGGGCGAAGAGACACCCAGCATATGCGGGACCTCGGTCCACAAATAATCGATGCCATGCTCCATCGCAAAGAAGAAGAGCCAGACTGCAGCACCCGCGAGTGCACCGGTCACGGCAACGCTGACCAAAAACAGCACTCGGTTCGTGGGTTTGGCAAGGTTATCCATCGGGTCCTCCCGCGGTCAAAGCCGACATAGATACCTTTTATTGTAGAGCGAGCATTGCCCGAACGAGCCAACCACCTGCGCCGCAAACGGCACCATTGGGAGTCATGGTGGGGCAGGCTCAAGACTTATCCGTTGATAATCGAGGCAATCTCGCGCAAATCGTCGGCAAAGTAGATGCCGTGCTGGCGCCTCGGGCTCGAAAGCCCTTTATCAATCATGTGCCCGAGCAGCGCCTTGAGGTCGTTGTAGTAACCGTCCAGGTTATACAGGATGCACGGAGCACTCAGGTGTCCCAACGACACCGCTGACATGACCTCGGCAATCTCCTCGAGCGTGCCCGTGCCGCCCGGAAATGCGATGAACGCATCGCCGAGCTCAATCATCTTGGCCTTGCGCTCCGCCATATCGCTCGTCACGATAAGGTCGTTGATACCGTCATGTTGAAACTCGGCCTCGATAAAAAAGCTCGGCTCAACACCCGTCACGTGTCCACCCGCCTCGAGTACGCTATCGGCGAGCGCACCCATCAGCCCCGATTTGGACCCGCCGTATACCAGCGCGTGCCCGTTGGCGCCAATCCAGTTGCCCAGCTCCTGCACCGCGGGCAGAAACGCCGGATCATTGCCGGCACTGGCTCCCAGATACACGGTGATATTCATATTTGGTCCCCCTTGTTGTGGCGCACGACGTTCGTCTTAGCGCTGGCGTCGACGATACTCGCGCACGCGACGCGAAAGATCGGCGAGCTCATCACGATCGAGCTCTTCCAAATGCTCAAGATCGTCCATAAAGCGCGCCATGGTGTCCTTTTGGCGCAGCTTGATAAGCGTATTGCAGTAGTTCACCGCCACGCCCGTGAGCATGGCGATGTAGAAGATGCTGATGACGCTCAGAATGACGGTAATGGCGCGGGCAACCGGTGTCTCGGCAGGAATGTCACCAAAGCCGATGGTCGAGACCGTCTCAAAGCTAAACCAGAGACCGTCGCCAAACGTAAGGGACGTGGGCTCGGACAGCCAGACGGCAGTCGAGCACAGCAGGTAAAAGATTAGAAACAGGCCCGTGATGCGCGCAAAGCCAGCCTGTCGCAGCACATCGGCAAGCGTCCTCAACCTGTTCATCGCGACCCCTTTCCCAGACGCCCAATCTCGTTCGCTCGGTATTGTCCCACAACTGGCAGTTAGGGACGTTCCTTTTAATATGAGCAGGACATTGTCAAGAGGCAAAATCGGGCCCGGCCCCAACGATATGGGGTCAGGCCCTCTCCCTATATCAACCCGTCCGCGGCGACCTCGGCGTGTCTTCCCGACGCTCGTCTTTGC
>JAUMMZ010000004.1 GCA_031296755.1 Collinsella sp. | reverse complement strand
TCTTCTTGGGGCATCGCCTTTCCTTCCATTCGTCACCTTCATTACTCCAACGACGAATTCTAGGCGGTGTCCCCTCCCTTTCAAGAAAGAGAAGAGGCGGGGCATGCCCCGCCTCTTACACCACATCTCTGCGCGCTACCGCGCACGGCGCGCTCCAATGCTGAATACTCCCAAAAATGTACGTCGGGACATGACCCACCTGAGCAAAAGCGCTCAAGTTCGGTGTTCGGGGACGCCAACCGGTCCGCAATGCATGCAAGTCACAGCTCCGGCAACCGTTGAACGGGCAAAACCTACCGTTCACCCCATGGTTGTTAGGTGAACGTTCACCTTTTGAGTCGTAATGGATTAGTATGGTGAACGTTCACCTAGAGGATGACGAGCGTATTGTGCGCCCGCTCCGCAAACAAAGGGGTTGTTTGATGAAAAACTTCATGGACGATCAGGATTTCCTGCTGAGCACCAAGACCGGCGAGGAGCTGTTCCACAACTTTGCCGAGGGCATGCCCATCGTCGACTATCACTGCCACATTTCTCCCAAGGAGATCTGGGAGGACAAGCGTTTCGAGAACATCACCGAGGTTTGGCTGGGCGGCGACCACTACAAGTGGCGCTTGATGCGTGCCAACGGCGTCGACGAGCGTTTTATCACTGGCGACGCCCCTGCTCGCGAGAAGTTCCAAAAGTGGGCCGAGACCCTGGGTCGCTGCGTTGGCAACCCCGTCTTTGAGTGGAGCCACCTGGAGCTTAAGCGCTACTTTGGCTACGAGGGCGTCCTCAACGGCAAGACCGCCCAGGAGGTCTGGGACCTTGCCAACGCCAAGCTCGCCGAGGCCAGCTTTACCTGCCGCAACCTGATCAAGCAGTCCAACGTCCGCATGATCTGCACTACCGACGACCCCGCCGACAGCTTTGAGTGGCACAAGAAGATTGCCGCCGATGACAGTTTTGACGTTCAGGTCGTTCCCGCCATGCGCCCCGACGCCGCTCTGCGCATCGAGCGCGGCCAGGAGTTCGCCGACTACTGCAAGCACCTTTCCGAGGTTGCCGGCGTTGAGGTCAGCGACTTTGAGGGCATGAAGTCCGCCATCTCCAAACGCTACGATGTTGCCCACGAGCTGGGCTGCCGCGCCTCCGACCACGCACTCGATTACGTTATGTATGTCCCGGCTACCGCCGATGAGATTGAGACCATCTTTGCCAAGGGCCTGGCTGCCGAGCCGCTCACCGAGGATGAGATCCTTAAGTACAAGACCGCCTTTATGCAGTTTGTCGCGGGCGAGTATGTCCGCCTGGGCTGGGCCATGCAACTGCACTTTGGCTGCAAGCGCGACAACAACCGTGCCATGTTCGCCAAGCTCGGCCCCGATACCGGTTATGACTGCATCTCCAACTACACGCCGTCCGACCAGCTCGCCGATTTCCTCAACTCCATCCAGGAGACCTGCGGCTTGCCCAAGACCATCCTGTACAGCTTGAACCCCATCGACAACACCATGATCGATACCGTCATGGGTTGCTTCCAGGAGGCCCCGACCGCTGGCAAGATTCAGAACGGCTCTGCCTGGTGGTTCAACGACAACGAGGTCGGTATGCGCGAGCAGCTCACGGCTCTGGCCAACGAGGGCGTCCTGGGCAACTTTGTCGGCATGCTCACCGACTCCCGCTCCTTCCTGTCCTATCCGCGCCACGAGTATTTCCGTCGCGTGCTGTGTAGCGTGATCGGCGAGTGGGTTGAGCAGGGCAAGTATCCGGCCGACATGGAGCTGCTGGGCACCATCGTGCGCGATATCAGCTACAACAATTCCGTTCGCTACTTTGGCTTCGATCTGGACACTGTCGAGGCATAGATCTGTATGTGTTCCGATTGGTGAAATCGGTTGCAAAGGGGAGGGACCATATGGGAACAGGGCAACAGAAAAACGAGCAGATTGTGTCTGCTCAGGCGGATTCGGGATCGATGCAGAGCTCGCAGGATATCAAGCTGAGCTGGCGTGAGAAAATCTGCTATGGCTTTGGCGATTTGGGCAACGGATTTATGTTCGATCTTGGTCAGGCATATCTGACCAAGTTCTACACTGACATCTGCCTGATTTCGCCAGGCGTGGTGAGCCTGATTTTCGCCGCCACCAAGATTTTCGATGCGTTCATGGACCCGATTGCCGGTGCATTCGTCGACGGTAGAAAGAAGATTGGCAAGCACGGTCGGTTTCGTCCGGTTATGATGGTTTCGGCCGTGATCCTTGCCGTTCTAACCGTGGTGACCTTCACTGCGCCCGATATTCCCATGGCGGGTAAAATTGCCTATGCGCTGATAACTTACATGATCTGGGGCGTCGTATACAGCTTCACCAACGTGCCGTACGGATCTCTGGCCACGGTAATGACGCGTGACGTCGATGACCGCGCGCACATGGCGTCAACGCGCCAGGCCGGTTCGCTTTGCGCACAGCTCATCACGGGCGTAGCGTTCATCCCATTGGTCCTGTTCTTTGCGGGTGGCGACACGCTCGACGGCAATCCGCACGGCTATACGATTGCAGCTGTCGTCATGGGACTGTGCGGCATCGCCGGATTCGCCATCTGCTTTTTGGGAACGCGCGAGCATATCCGTATCGATCGACAGGCCGAGGAGAAGGCTGCGGGAAAGGCCGGCAAGAAGTCGAGCGCATTCAGCACGTATTTCAAGGTCGTTTTCACCAACAAGAACCTGGGAGCAGTTATCCTGCTTACGCTGTTTACCATTTCGGCCATGAACACCAACAACACCATGATGGTGTATTTCTGCCAGTACAACCTGGGTAACATCGCGTTGCAGCCCGTTGTCAACGGCATCATGATCGGAACGTCGGTTGTCGCCATTCTCGCCATCCCGACGCTCGTCAAGCATTTCGGTAAGAAGCGCACGTGCGTCGCCTGCTTTATCGTCGGCGCTGTGGCAAACGGCCTCAACTTCATCCTGCCGACCAATACCGTGACGTTCATCATCTTCGTCACCATCGGCTACGTCGCGCTTGCCATCCCCAACGGTATCACCTGGAACCTGGTTTCCGATGTTATCGATTACGGTGAATGGCACACGGGAATCCGCAAGGAGGGTACGACCTACGCCGCGTTCAACTTTTCTCGTAAGCTTGCGCAATCCCTTGCCGCGATCATTTCCGGCGGCATCCTTGCCCTTACCGGATATGTGGCAAATAAGCCCCAGACGGCCGCCACGCTGCTTGGCATCAAGGGCGCTCTGACGATTTATCCCGCTTGCGCCCTTCTGGTGGCAGCCTTGATCATCTTCGCTCTCTACGACATTACCGAGAAGAAGTTCAATTCCATTTCCAACGACCTGTCGAATGGTCGCTGGGAGCGCGGCAAGATCGGCGAGAGCACTATCGAGACGATCGATAAATAGTCCCGCTGTTTAAACAATCATGAATGCAACCCGGTGCGGCGATGCCGTACCGGGACTTGAGTTGAGAGGAAAACCTCTATGAATAACATCAGCTACGAGACGCTCGAGAAGATCGGCTACGAGGGCTACGTGCTGCCCAAGGACGCCCCCGAGAAGGTCCTGCAGTTTGGCGAGGGCAATTTCCTGCGCGCCTTCGTCGATCGTTTCTTCGATATGGGCAACGAGGCCACCGGTTGGAACGGCAAGGTCGTCATGGTGCAGCCCATCAGCGGCGCCTTCGATTTCGCCGATGGTATCAATGCCCAGGATGGCCTGTACACCGTACTGGTGCGCGGCAAGGAGAACGGTGACACGGTTGACGATACCCGCGTGATCAGCGCCTGCAGCCGTTGCCTCAATCCGTATCGCGAGGCTGACTACCGTGCCATGATGGAGGTCGCCGTTTCCGACGACCTGGAGATTATCGTCTCCAACACCACCGAGGCCGGTATCGCCTACGATCCGTCCTGCAAGGCCGACGACATGCCCCCCGCGAGCTTCCCTGCCAAGCTTGCCCAGGTGCTCCATGCCCGCTGGGCTGCCGGCAAGCAGGGCGTCATCGTGCTCGCCTGCGAGCTCATCGACCATAACGGCGAGGAGCTGCTGCGCATCATGAACCAGTACGTGAGCGACTGGGGCTGGGAGGACGAGTTTTCGCAGTGGATGACCAACGACTGCACCGTCTGCACCACGCTCGTCGACACCATCGTTCCGGGTCGCATCCGCGATCCCAAGGAGGCCGCTGCCGTGGCCGAGCGCTTGGGCTATGAAGATCCGTTCTTGGCCGTGCGTGAGCCCTTCCAGATGTGGGGCATCCAGGGTGACGAATCGCTCAAGGAGCGTCTGCCCTTCGTGAAGGCCGGTCTGCCGGGTGTCTTTGTGACCCCCGACGTCACCCCGTACAAGAAGCGCAAGGTCCGCATCCTCAACGGCGCCCACACCGCCTTTGTCCCGGGTTCCTGGGTTGCCGGCTTTGATATCGTGCGCGATTGCATGCACGACGAGACCGTCCGCGGCTTCATGAACACTATGCTCTACGACGAGGTCATTCCGACGCTTGCCGCCGACCTGGATGTCGAGGACTGCAAGGCCTTTGCCGCCGCTGTTGAGAACCGCTTCGATAACCCGTTTATCGACCACGCGCTGCTCTCCATCTGCCTCAACTCCACGGCTAAGTGGCGTGCCCGCGACCTGCCTACGCTCAAGGACTACGCTGCCGAGACCGGCAACCTGCCCAAGTGCCTGGCGACGAGCCTGGCCACGCTCATCTCCTTCTACACGCAGGAGCTCGTGTCCCGCGAGGGCGACGGCCTGCACCTGCGTCGCTCCGACGGCACCGAGTACACCGCTCAGGACGACGCCTTTGTGCTCGACTTCTACGCTGCTCACGCCGGCGCCGACGACGCCGAGCTGGTGCACGATGTGCTCTCCAACGAGCAAATGTGGGGCGAGGATCTTACGCAGATCGCCGGCCTGGAGGAGTTTGTCGTCAACGCTCTCGCCGTCGTGCGCTCCGAGGGCGTCAAGCAGGCGTTCGCGAACGCTCAGGCCTAAATCCTTCTGTACGCCCGCCGGGTAACTGGCGGGCGTCACTCGACTTCTGCTCAACCTGTAGGGTTAGGACTCTTTGTAATGAACACTATCCAGATCAATCCGGCCGACAACGTCATCGTTGCGCTGTCGCCGCTCGCCAAGGGTGCTGCCGTCGAGGTTCCCGGCGTGGGCGAGGTCGTTGCCGCGGAGGATATCCCGCAGGGTCACAAGATGGCCGTGCGCGCCATTGCAGCCGGTGAGGATGTCATCAAGTACGGTCTTCCCATCGGCCACGTGACGAAGGACATTCAGCCCGGCCAGTGGCTGCACACGCACAACGTGAAGACCAACCTCTCGGGTGAGATCGAGTACGCCTACAATCCGACACATCCGGTCGTTGAGCCGGTCGAGGCCGAGACCTTTATGGGCTTCCGCCGTGCCGACGGTCGTGCCGCCACGCGCAATGAGCTTTGGATCATTCCCACCGTCGGTTGCGTCAACGAGGTCGCTCGTGCCATGTGCGAGCAGGCTCAGGGCCTGGTCGAGGGCTCGTTGGAGGGCGTCTATTACTTCCCGCATCCGTTCGGTTGCTCACAGACCGGCGCCGACCATGCCCAGACCCGTCGTCTGCTGGTGGCGCTGTCGCGTCACGCAAACGCCGCGGGCGTGCTGTTCTTGTCGCTCGGTTGCGAGAACTGCACGCATCAGCAGGTGCTCGACGAGCTCGGTGACTTCGATCACGAGCGCGTTCGTTTTCTCACCTGCCAGGATGTAGCCGACGAGCAGATCGAGGGCCACAAGATTCTGTCCGAGCTGGCTGACCTGGCCAAGCAGGCCAAGCGTGAGCCCATTCCGGCCTCAGAGCTGGTTATTGGTCTTAAGTGCGGCGGCTCTGACGGTCTTTCGGGCATTACCGCCAACCCCACGATCGGTCGCGTGAGCGATATGGTCGTCGCCCGTGGCGGCACGTCGGTGCTCACCGAAGTGCCCGAGATGTTTGGCGCGGAGAGCATCCTGCTCGATCGCTGCGAGAACGAGCAGGTCTTTAACGCTGCCTCTGACATGCTTAACGGTTTTAAGGATTACTTTATTAGCCATGGTGAGGTGGTCTACGAGAACCCGAGTCCCGGTAACAAGGACGGTGGCATCACCACGCTCGAGGACAAGAGTTGCGGCTGCGTGCAAAAGGGCGGCTCCGCACCCATCGTCGACGTGCTGCCGTATGCCGGTCAGGTCACCAAGCATGGCCTGAACATGCTGTGCGGCCCGGGCAACGACATGGTATCCACCACGGCGTTGACGGCTGCCGGCTGTCACGTGATTCTGTTCTCGACTGGACGCGGCACGCCGTTTGGTGCACCGGTGCCCACCCTCAAGGTGTTCACCAATCAGCGTCTGTGCGACCACAAGGCCAACTGGATGGACTTTAACGCCGGCGTGATTGCCACAGGCGAACGCACGCTCGACGAGGCTGCCCGCGACCTGTATCAGCTGGTACTGGATACAGCGAGCGGTAAGCTAACGAGTGCCGAGCGCCGCGGCTGCCACGAGATCAGTATCTGGAAAGACGGCGTCTGCCTGTAGAGAGATTCGCCATTCGTAGGGGTGGCGAATCTTTTGATCTCGATGACGGGGCTGCACGGTGGTTCTGTGCGAGGAAAGGGTTGCTGCTGCGCGTTTGTGAGATGCTTTTCGGTGCCCTTTTCCGCACTGTTGACGTATCTATGGTTATTAATTCGGGCAAATTGGTTTAAGAAGCCGATTTCGTCCAGGTCAATAGAGGGGAATTGCGTGGCTATCCACATCGTTGAGGAAGCAAATCGTTGTCTGGGCTGCAAAAAGGCGTTCTGTCAAATCAAGGGCTGTCCGGTGCAGACGCCCATTCCGCAGGTCATCGACCTGTTCAAACAGCGTCGTCTAGAAGAGGCGGGCGAGCTATTGTTCCAGAACAATCCCATGAGCGCGGTCTGCTCCATGGTGTGCAATCATTCGGGCCAGTGCGAGGGCGCTTGCATCCAGGGCCGCAAGGGCGCGCCGGTGCATTTCTCGAGCATCGAGAACTATATCTCGACAGCGTATTTGGATCGTAAGGAGTGGACGCCCGCGCCGTCGCGCGGCAAGCAGGTCGCTGTGGTCGGCTCCGGCCCAGCCGGCATTACCGTGGCAATTAAGATGGCGCAGCTGGGTTGCGCCGTCACTGTTTTTGAGCAGCGGCCCGAGATCGGCGGTGTGCTGGAGTACGGTATCCCCGAGTTCCGCCTGCCCCGTGCGCTCGTGCAAAAGTATCGCCACGTGATGTGCTCGCTTGGCGTGCGCGTGCGCCCCTCGACCACCATCGGTGGCGCGCTGCATATCGACGACCTGCTGCGCGACGGCTACGATGCGGTCTTTGTCGGTACTGGTACCTGGCGAGCTCGAAAGCTGGGTATTCCCGGCGAGTCGCGCGGCAACGTGCTGTTTGGTATCGATTATCTGGTCGATCCCACGAGCGTGGCAATCGGGCAGAACGTGGCGGTTATCGGCGCCGGCAATGTGGCCATGGATGTTGCCCGCACGGCCCTGCGCTCGGGTGCCCGCAAGGTCACTGTGTATGCCCGATCGCGCCATATCTCTGCCATCGATGACGAGGTGGAGCTGACCGAGCTTGACGGTGCCGAGATTGTGCGCGGCAAGGCGATCTGCGCCATCGATGATAACGGTCCGGTGTTCGAGACGGCTATCTTTGACGAGGACAACAACGTGGTGGGCTATGAGGAAGAGCTCGACCATGTGTCCGCCGACACAGTTGTGATCGCGGCTTCGCAGGTGCCCAAGGACAAGCTTGTGCTTACGACGGGCGGTCTGGAGACCGATCATCGCGGCCTTCTTTCGGTCGATGAGCGCGGCATGACCACCGTACCTGGCGTCTTTGCCGCCGGCGACGTGGTTAACGGCCCGCTCACCGTGGTTCATGCCGTGGCAGGTGCTAAGCTCGCCGTCGAAGGCATGACCAGCTACCTGGGCCTCTAACACATCCCATCCATCGGTTGCGGTGAAATACGGACTGTTTTGGCTGTCAAAGGCCTTATCTACTCCGTATTCCACCGCAACTTTTTGTTGGGCGGGCTAGAGACGCTGCATGCGGTACCCGACACCCATGTGCGTCTGAATCATCTTGGGGTGAGAGGGGTCTGCCTCGATCTTCTTGCGCAGGGTGCGCATGAACACGCGCAGGCTCGCCAGATCGCTGTCCCAGCTCGTGCCCCATATCTCGCGGGTGATGAAGGTGTGGGTGAGCACCTTGTCGACGTTTTTCGCCAGAAGGACGAGCAATTTGTACTCGGTTGGGGTGAGCGAGAGCTCGCGTCCGTCTTTCGTAGCGTATCCCGCGGCGTAGTCGATATGCAGCGGACCGTTGTCGAACGTGCTCGCTTCTGTCGACTCGCTCGACACCATCGAGGAGCGCCTCAAATTCGCACGGACGCGCGCGAGCAACTCATCCACAGAAAAGGGCTTGGTGAGGTAGTCGTCTGCCCCTGCGTCAAGTGCTGCAATCTTGTCGGAATCTTCGGTGCGCGCCGAAATGACGATAATGGGGACTGCCGACCAACTTCGGATCTTCGTGATGACCTCGATACCGTCAATGTCGGGAAGGCCGAGGTCGAGCATGATGAGGCTGGGGCCGTGCGACACCGCATCCATGATGGCGGCCTGGCCGTTGCAAACCTTGCTCACGACATAGCCGTGAAGGTCAAGCGCGGTCGAAACGAGGTTTTGAACGGTCAGGTCATCTTCGACCAAGAGGACGCGTGGCTTAGCGGCATTATTCATGAATCTCGATCTCCTCGGCAGGCAGGGTAAAACGGAAGACGGCCCCATGGGGGTGGTTGTCGCGAACTTCGATGACGCCGCCATGCGCCTCCACGATGGAGCGGCAGAGCGACAGCCCAAGGCCGATGCTTCGACGCGAATCCACGGGCCGCGTATTGCTTGAGGTGAAGAAGCGCTCAAAGATATGAGGTTTGTCGCAGTCTGCCACACCCGGCCCATCGTCTGCGACGTCCACCACGACGAACGCACCCTCGCGACGTGCGCTGATGGTGACAGTCGAGTCCTCGGGCGTGTATTTGAAGGCGTTCATGATGAGATTCGTAAGCACCTGCATGATGAGATGGACGTCGATGCGTACCAGCAGGATGTCGTCAGTGTGCTCGATGGTGACGGCACGTCCATGCGATGCTTGGGCGACATGGCTGAGGGCGGCCTCGATGACCTCGTCGATGAGCTCGGATGTTAAGTTGAGGCGAATGGTGCCGTTCTCGACGCGTGTGATGGCGAGGAGGTTTTCCACGGTATCGATAAGCCAGAGGGAGTCGTCGTAGATGGCATCGGCAAGATCGCAGCGTTGTTCGAGGCTGAGCTTCTCGTCGCTCTTCCGAAGGATTGCCGCAGATCCGGATATAGCCGTGAGGGGTGTCCTCAAATCGTGGCCGATGGAGCGCAAAAGGTTGGCGCGCAGCTGCTCGTTTTTCGCCAAGACCGCAGCCTCTTCGCGCTCTTGCGCCGCCCGGTCGCTTTCGAGCGCCAAGGCGCATTCACCTACGATAGATAGGACGATCGAATGCTCGAAGGCTTCGATCTCGCGCCCCTCCAGGGCGATGCCGATGACACCGAATACCTTGTCGCCGGTGCGAACCGCGAGGTAGAGACAGCGCGCCTCAGGCAGGGTCCGCGTGCTTGCGCCCGCGCGCTTGTTGTTGGTGTAGGTCCAGGTTGCAACGGCGCGCTCGTAGTCGGTGAGCAGCGACGCGGATCGGTTTTCGGTGCCAGCGGACTCATAGAGCGCCTTGCCGAGCGTGCCGTGTTCGGCGGGGTAGAAGACCACGTCGAGTTTTAGCAGTTTGACGAGTTGGTTCATGGCGACGCGGGCGCACTCCTCCGCGCTATGGGCTTGCTGCAAGAGCTGGTTCGTTTCGAGGAGTACGCGCGTTTTGAATGCGTTCTCGGCGGATGTACGGGCGTTGTCGGCGATGCGCGCAGTTAACTCGCCGGCGACCATAGCGGTGGCGAACATGATGCCGAACGTGACCAGATAGCTTCGGTCGTAGCTGGCGAGCGAAAACAGAGGCGTGACGAAGCAGAAGTTGTAAAGCACTACAGAGAGCACGCTCGATACGATCGTGCAGATACGCCCCGTCGTGGTGACGGCGGTCAGCAGGGCCGTGAAGATATAGAGGGATATGATGCTGGAATCGGCAAATCCCAGATGACGGAAAGCCGTGCCGATCGCCGTGGCGGCAAGAGAGAGAGCCAGCGTGCGAAGCACGTTTCGGCTGCTGGGCGGCTGCAGGGCGAGCGCATGGCGGCGTCCTTTGGGTCGGGAGGGCGGAGTCGACTGTTCTGGAATGATGTAAATGTCGAGGTTCGGAGCGAATGTTATGAGCTGTTCTACGAGAGATTTGCGGCCGAAGAGGGCCTGACGGACGCTGCTGCGCTCGCCCGTGCGCCCCATGACGATCTTCGAAATACCCGACAGGCGCGCGAACTCGGAGATCTGAAACGCGATGTCGTCGCCATAGACGGTTTCCATATGTGCTCCGAGCTGCTCGGCTAGGGCGATATTGGCTGCAAGCTTGGCGCGCTCATCATCGCTCATGGCTTGCGTGCGCGGGCTCTCTACGAACAGGGCGACGAGCTCGCTGCGAAACGCTTTCGCCATGCGTGCGGCGGCACGGACGATGCGGGGATTGGTCGGCGCCGGGGAGACACAGACTAAGATACGCTCCCTGGTGTAGTAGTCACGGTTTCCCAGCACGCGTGCGGCGTCTGTGAGGTGACCGGTGCGATCGGCGCAGCGGCGCAGCGCGATTTCTCGGAGTGCGGTGAGGTTCTCGACGGTAAAAAAATGCTGTTGCGCTCGGTCGGCTTGTGCGGGACGGTAGACGAGGCCGGCGCGAAGGCGCTCAAGTAGGTCTTCGGGCTCTATGTCGACGAGCTCGACCTGGTCGGCATCATCGAAGATACGGTCGGGGATTCGTTCGCTCACGACAACGCCGGTGATGGATGCAACCATGTCGTTTAGGCTCTCGATATGCTGAACGTTCACGGTCGTATAGACGTCGATGCCCGCATGTAGAAGTTCCTCGACGTCTTGATAGCGTTTGTCGTGGCGAGACCCCGGCGCATTCGTATGGGCGAGCTCGTCGACAAGGATGAGCTGAGGGGCGCGTTCGATAGCCGCATCTAGATCGAACTCGCTGAGCGCAATGCCGTTGTGCTCGATGAGTTTACAGGGCACGTTCTCAAGCCCTTGTGCAAGATGGGCAGTTGCCGGACGTTCGTGCGGCTCGATGTATCCCGCGACGACGTCGACACCTCGCCGCTTGGCGGCGTGGGCGGCTTGAAGCATCGCATAGGTTTTGCCTGTGCCAGCAGCGTAGCCAAAGAAAATTTTGAGGTGTCCCCGGCTGGTTCGAGTGTCATCGGCGACCCCGTCTTTCTCAATTGCCTTGAGGATGAGGTCTGGATTGACGCGAGTGTCCGATGCGTCGCGCTGCATAGCGTAGCCTTTCTGAAGCGTTGTCCATGCGTGCATACGCGGTGAAGACACCACTGTATGCTCGCGAGGTCGAGTATAGGCGCACTGCAGCTGCAATAGTGCTTTCTACCTGCATCTTTACGGCATCTTAAGGACGTGAGCCCCGGCCCTCACGCCTCTTTAATCCCTAGAAGCGTTTACTGTCCCCAGACGCTTGCGAGGGCAGGCGTCCGAGACATCGGACCGCGTGTGAAAGGGGCGGTAAATGGACATCCTCATTCCCATCATCGGAGTCGTCTGCATTGGACTTCTTGTCTATTACATCTACATTCTGATGAGGAGTGATTCGTAAACTATGGACGCTGCGATTCAGTACATCTTGTACTTTGCCGTACTCGTCGTCCTGGCCGTTCCGCTCGGTCGGTTCATGGCCCATATCATGGATGGTGAGCATACGTTCCTGTCGCCTGTGATTGCTCCTGTGGAGCGTGGCGTCTATCGTCTGCTTCGCATCGACGCGGCAGAACAGATGGGGTGTAGGCGCTATCTGGCGAGCGTGCTGGTCTTTTCGGGGATCGGCCTCGTGACTCTTGTGGCACTCCAGGCGCTTCAGTCCTTCTTGCCAGGCAATCCCCAGCACCTGCCGGGTGTGTCATGGGACCTGTCGTTCAATACGGCTGCTTCCTTCATAACCAACACCAACTGGCAGTCCTACTCCGGTGAGACCACCCTGTCCTACCTTGTGCAGTTCATGGGTCTCACTGTGCAGAACTTCGTTTCCGCTGGCACCGGTATCGCGGTCATGTTCGCGCTGATCCGCGGCTTCCGTCAGGTCAAGGAGCAGGGTCTGGGTTCCTTCTGGGTCGACCTCACCCGCACCGTCCTGTATGTGCTCATCCCGCTGAACCTCGTGTTCGGCATCTGCCTGGCTGCCGGTGGCGTCATCTCCAACTTCCAGCCGGCTCAGAAGGCTGAGCTCGTAGAACCCGTCGCTGTTCAGCCTAATGCAGACGGCGGCTGGAGCGTCATCGACGGCGCCCAGATTGAGGGCGACACGGTCAAGGTCGACGGCAAGGTTGTCGAGGGCGCGCACGTGGTCACCGAGCAGTTCCTGCCCCAGGGTCCCGCGGCTCCTCAGGTCGCCATCAAGCAGTCCGGCACCAACGGCGGCGGCTTCTTCGGCGTGAACTCCGCCCATCCGTATGAGAACCCCAGTGCCTTCACCAACATCATCGAGATGACCAGCCTGCTGCTGATCCCGGCCGCCTGTTGCTTCGCCTTCGGTATCGGCGTCAAGAACACCAAGCAGGGCAAGGCCATCTTTGCCGCCATGTTCATCCTGCTGGTGATCTTCACCGGCATCATCGCCGTCAACGAGCATGCGGGCACCCCGCAGCTGGCCGATGGCGGAGCGGTCAATATCGAGATGACCGACGGCCAGGCCGGCGGCAACATGGAGGGCAAGGAGAGCCGTTTCGGTATCGCCTCCTCTTCTACCTGGTCCGCTTTCACGACGGCTGCTTCCAACGGCTCGGTTAACTCCATGCACGACTCCTACACCCCGCTGGGCGGTTTTGTCCAGATGCTCCAGATTGCTCTGGGCGAGGTCGTCTTCGGCGGCGTGGGCTGCGGCCTGTACGGCATGATCGGCTTCGCCATCCTCACAGTGTTCATCGCCGGCCTCATGGTCGGACGCACGCCTGAGTTCCTGGGCAAGAAGATCGAGCCGGGCGAGATGCGCTGGGCAGTTGTCCTGTGCTTGGCAACTCCGTTTGCCATTCTGGTGTGCTCGGCCATCGCCTGCATGGTGCCCGGTCTTGCCGACCAGCTCAACAATGGTGGCGCGCACGGCTTCTCCGAGGCGCTGTATGCCTTCACCTCATGCGGCGGCAACAACGGCTCGGCGTTTGCAGGCATGAACTGCAACATTCCCTGGATCAACGTCATGCTCGGCCTCGAGATGCTGTTCGCCCGCTTCATGCCTATCATCGGTACGCTGGCTATCGCCGGCTCGCTGGCCAAGAAGGGCAAGGTCGCCGAGAGCGCCGGTACCCTGTCTACCACTAACGGCATGTTCGTATTCCTGCTCGTGTTCATCGTTCTGCTGATCGGTGCCCTGAGCTTCTTCCCGGCCCTGGCGCTTGGCCCCGTTGCCGAGTTCTTCCAGATGATTGCGTAAAGGAGGGCGCAGATTTATGACTATGCAAAAAGACATGATGGGCCGCGCGGTCCGCGACTCGTTTGCCAAGCTGGATCCTCGCGTCCAGATTCAAAACCCGGTCATGTTCCTGGTGTGGCTTTCCGCCGTCATGACCTCCGTCCTGGCCGTCGCTTCCATTTTCGGTGTGCAGGACGCGGGTGTGCCCACCTACTATGTGGTCGCCATCGCGGTCATCCTGTGGCTTACCGACCTGTTCTCGAACTTCGCCGAGGCGCTTGCCGAGGGCCGCGGTAAAGCCCAGGCCGATTCCCTGCGTGCGGCCAAGAAGGATGTCGAGGCCCATCGCATCGAGTCCGTTGAGGACAAGGAGCACTTCACCGTCGTTCCCGGCACCGAGCTCACGCGCGGCGACCTGGTGATCGTACGCGCCGGCGAGCAGATTCCCGGCGACGGCGACGTCATCGAGGGCGCTGCTTCCGTTGACGAGTCCGCCATCACCGGCGAGTCCGCCCCCGTGGTCCGCGAGGCCGGCGGCGACCGCTCTGCCGTTACCGGCGGTACCACGGTGCTGTCCGACTGGATCATCGTCAAGATCTCCAGTGAGCCCGGCCAGAGCTTCCTGGACAAGATGATCGCGATGGTCGAGGGTGCCGCGCGCAAGAAGACCCCTAACGAGATCGCTCTGGAGATCTTCCTGGTGGCCCTCTCCATCGTCTTTATCCTGGTCACGCTGGCCCTGTATTGTTACTCCTGCTTCTCGGTCGGTCTTAACGACATGGACAACCCCACGGCCGTGACCACGCTCGTGGCGCTGCTCGTGTGCCTGGCTCCCACTACCATCGGCGCCCTTCTTTCTGCCATCGGCATCGCCGGCATGAGCCGTCTGAACGAGGCCAACGTGCTGGCCATGTCCGGCCGCGCCATCGAGGCCGCCGGCGACGTCGACATCCTCATGCTCGACAAGACCGGCACCATCACCCTGGGTAACCGCCAAGCCGCCGAGTTCATCCCGGTCGACGGCATCGATCCCGCGGAGCTGGCCGATGCCGCCCAGCTTTCCTCGCTGGCCGACGAGACCCCCGAAGGCCGTTCCATCGTCGTGCTCGCCAAGGAGCAGTTCGGTCTGCGCGGCCGCACACTCGAGGATAAGGGTATGGAGTTCATCCCCTTCACCGCGGCGACCCGCATGTCCGGTGTGAACTACGAGGGCAATGAGATCCGCAAGGGCGCTGCCGATTCCGTGCGCACCTATGTGGAGGCAGCCGGCGGCGTGTTCTCAAAGGAGTGCGACGAGGCCGTCGAACACATCGCCAAGGCCGGCGGCACCCCGCTGGTCGTGACCAAGAACTGCCGCGTGCTGGGCGTTGTGTACCTCAAGGACATCATCAAGTCCGGCGTTAAGGAGAAGTTCGCCGACCTGCGCAAGATGGGCATCAAGACCATCATGGTGACGGGCGACAACCCGCTTACCGCCGCGGCAATCGCCGCCGAGGCCGGCGTTGACGACTTCCTGGCCGAGGCCACCCCTGAAGGCAAGCTCGAGAAGATCCGCGAGTTCCAGCGTGAGGGGCACCTGGTCGCCATGACCGGCGACGGCACCAACGACGCGCCCGCTCTGGCCCAGGCCGACGTCGCCGTGGCCATGAACACGGGCACCCAGGCTGCCAAGGAGGCCGGCAACATGGTCGACCTCGACTCCAGCCCCACCAAGCTCATCGAGGTCGTGCGTATCGGCAAGCAGCTGCTCATGACCCGCGGTTCGCTCACGACCTTCTCGGTGGCCAACGACATGGCGAAGTACTTCGCTATCATCCCGGCCCTGTTCTCGCCGATCTACCCCGGGTTGGACGCCCTCAACATCCTCGGTCTGGCAAGCCCGCTGTCCGCGGTTCTTTCGGCCATCATCTATAACGCGCTCGTTATCGTCGCGCTGATCCCGGCCGCGCTGAAGGGCGTTAAGTATCGCGAGGTCCCGTCCGGACAGCTGCTGACCCACAACCTGCTCGTGTGGGGTCTGGGCGGCATCGTTGCCCCGTTCGTATTCATCAAGCTCATCGACATGCTGCTCGCGTTCTGCGGCATTATGTAAGTGGAGGTTTGTATGTTCAAAGGTGTTGCATCGCGCGCACTGGGCGTGTTCGCGCTGTTTACCGTTGTCTGCGGCCTGGGCTATACGCTTGTCGTGACCGGCATTGCCCAGGTTGCGTTCCCGTATCAGGCGAACGGTTCGCTCATTACGGTCGACGGCAAGGTTGTGGGTTCCGAGCTCATCGGCCAGAACTTCGAGGATGAGGACCACATGTGGGGCCGCATCCAGAACGTGTCAATTTTCGAAGGCGAAGATGGCGAGCTCATGGCGTATGGTGCCCCATCCAACCTGTCCCCGGCGAGTGAGGAGTATCGGCAGCTTGTGGATGCGCGCGTGAAGAAGATCCGCGCCGCCAACCCCGATGCCGATATGGATGCTGTGCCCGTCGACCTGGTGACGTGTTCCGGCTCAGGGCTCGACCCCGAGATCTCTCCCGATGCCGCCGAGTACCAGGTCCCGCGCCTTGCCAAGGCCACGGGCAAAAGTGAGGACGAGGTGCGCGACATCATTGCCGCGTGCACCAAGGGCCGTTTCCTCGGCGTGTTCGGCGAGCCCACGGTCAACGTGCTCAAGGTGAACCTTATGCTGGACGGCGTGCTGTAGGTGAAGGAGCGGCGGATGAGGGCATGACTGACTATCTGAGCCCTCAATTCCACCCCGCCCATCAGTTGCGGTGAAATACGGACTGTCTTGGCTGTCAAAGGCCTTATCTACTCCGTATTCCACCGCAACTTTTTGTGGGTCGATACGTAGGCAGGGGAGTGCGTGCGGTCGGGTACCGTGCGGTTGCTGGTACGATAGATAAGTCAGCAACTGCCGCCGAGCGGCTCAAATGAAAGGAACCCTGTATGGAGTCCTCTGCCTATCCAATGCTCTTTAGCCCGATCAAGGTCGGTACGACCGAGGTCAAGAACCGCGTCTTTATGCCGCCGGTGTCCACCAACCTGGCCGATCATGGCTATGTGACCGACGACTTGGTCGATCATTACCGTGCCCGCGCCAAGGGCGGCGTGGGCCTCATCATCACCGAGGTCGTGACGGTCGAGCCTACCTATACCTATCTGCCGGGTGACATGTGCTGCTACGACGACACGTTTATCCCTGGCTGGGAAAAGCTCGCCGCGGCCGTCCACGAGTATGGCTGCAAGATCATGCCGCAGCTCTTCCACCCCGCCTACATGGCCTTTAACATTCCGGGCACGCCGCGCCTGATCGCTCCGTCCTTCGTGGGACCGTCCTATGCCCGTGAGGCACCGCGTCCTATCACGGTCGACGAGATTCACGAGCTCACGCATCAGTTTGGCGACGCCGCTGTGCGTATGCAAAAGGCTGGCGTCGATGGCGTCGAGGTCCATGCGGCGCATGCCCACGGCATGCTTGGCGGCTTTTTGACCCCGCTCTACAACAAGCGTACCGATGAGTACGGCGGCTCGCTCGACGCCCGCATGCGCTTCTTGCTCGAGGTCATCGCCGAGATTCGCGAGCGCTGCGGCAAGGACTTTATCATCGACGTCCGTATCTCGGGCGACGAGTACACCGATGGCGGTCTGACCCTCAACGACATGATCTACGTCTCGCGTCGCCTGGAGAAGGCCGGCGTCGACATGATTCATGTCTCGGGCGGCACCACCATCAAGCGCGGTTCCGCGATTCCTGCCGCCGGTACCCAGCAGGCCTCGCACGCTGCCTGCTCGCGCGAGATCAAAAAGCACGTCAACATTCCTGTCGCCACCGTCGGCCGCATCAACGAGGCCTGGATCGCCGAGGAGCTGATCGAGGACGGCGCTGCCGACATCTGCATGATGGGCCGCGCCAACCTGTGCGATGCCGAGTTCTGCAATAAGGCCGCTGCCGGCAACGCCGACGACATCCGCCCCTGCATCGGCTGCCTGCGCTGCCTGAACGGCATTATGTTTGGCAAGCGCATCTCCTGCACCGTCAATCCCGATGTTGAGCGCGACGAGGCCGGCTACGAGCCTGCCGCCGAGGCTAAGAACGTGCTGGTTGTGGGCGCTGGTCCTGCGGGCATGGAGGCAGCCTACATTGCTGCCAAGCGCGGCCACAACGTAGTGCTCGTGGATAAGCAGGACGAGCCGGGTGGCGAGATGCGCATCGCGGCCGTTCCGCCGGCAAAGCAGGAACTCACCCGCGTGATCAAGTATCAGTACCGTCGCCTGGCCGAGGTCGGCGTGAAGTGCGTATTTGGCACCGAGCTTACTGCCGAGGACATTCAGCGTGACTACGCCGGCTACGAGGTCGTCCTGGCCTATGGCGCCGAGCCCATCGCCCCGGCCTTCATGCAGGGATTTAAGCAGGTCATGACGGCTGACGACCTGTTGGGCGGCAAGGCTTTCCCGGGCAAGAAGATTGTCATCGTGGGTGGCGGCACCGTCGGTTGCGAGACGGCCGACTACCTGGCCCCGTTGGTCAACGATCTGTCGCCGGCCAATCGCGACGTCACCGTCATCGAGATGACCAAGACGCTCGCCGCCAACGAGGGCGGCGCCGGTCGCGCGGTGCTCATCACGCGCATGCTCTCCAAGGGCGTTCACGTGCTGACCGAGGCCAAGGTGACCGAGATTACCGAGGATGCCATCAGCTACGAAAAGGACGGCGAGATCCACACCATCGCCGATGCCGATACGCTGGTACTTGCCATGGGCTATCGTCCCAATACCAAGCTGGCCGACGACCTGGCTGCAGCTGGCATTGCTGTCCACGTGCTGGGCGATGCCCAGAAGTGTGGCAACATCCGCGATGCCATCGGCGATGGCTACAAGGTTGCCTGCGAGCTCTAGTCAACCCCTTTGCACCAATCGATTGCAAAAAGCGGCGGCTGCCCTGTGTGTTGGGCAGCCGCCGCCTGCGTTTTGCCAAAGAAAGATTATTGTCGGGCCCTAAATGCCTTCTGTTTCTGCTCCCTCCGCAATCATGTTGCGGTTATACACCAGGTGGAGATACATCGCGTCGTGCGCGGCGGTGGGATTGCGCGAGGCGATGGCGTCGGCCACATCGCGGTGCGTGCGGATAGTTTCCTCGACGAGCTTTTTGCCGGTCACGTCGATAAAGAGGGGGACGGATGCCTTGAGCACGCCCATCAGGCGGGGAACGACGAGGTTTCCGGAGCTCTCGGCAATGGCATTGTGGAACGCGGTGTCGGCGGCGGAGTAATCCTCACCGGCCTCGGCCAGGCGCTCGGATTCGTCGCAGAGCTCTTTGATACAGACGACCTGGTCGTTGGTTGCGTGCTCGGCTGCCATGCGTGCCATCTGCGGCTCGACCATAAAGCGCACCTCGAGTAGGTCGCGCGCCAGACGCTGCTTGTCGTCGATAAAGGTAAAGCCCAGCGGGTCGTCGGCAACGCCGGGGTTTGACGCCACATAGGTGCCCGAACCCTGCTTAATGCGCACGATATTGCGCGACTGCAGCAACTTCATGGCCTCGCGCACAGTGCTCCTGCCGGCGCCCAAGCGCTCGACCAGCACGGTTTCCTTAGGCAGGCGATCTCCTTGCTCAAGGTGTTCATCCAGAATCAATTGAATGATTTTCTCCGATATTTGCTCGGGGAGTCCCGATTCGGCGCGGGCCATAGCTATACCTTTCATTACAAAATTCATCTGAGCTATTTTAGCGCACCACGGATGCGATATTGGCCG
The DNA here is from genome assembly GCA_031296755.1 of Collinsella sp. Classification (GTDB taxonomy): domain Bacteria; phylum Actinomycetota; class Coriobacteriia; order Coriobacteriales; family Coriobacteriaceae; genus Collinsella. The sequence continues at coordinate 10,454 of JAUMMZ010000004.1, read as the reverse complement.
CTGGATTTGAGTCGGGCGGCTTAGATATACCGTTCGCAGCGCAAATACGACCGTTTACCAAATACATCAGATGTATTTCGAACAAATTTCAAAATGAAACATCAGACCTTTCCAAAACACGCTATAGTCATCAGACGAATTCAAAAGGTCTGATGAATTGGAGGAAAGATGTCAGACCCAACGTTTATGGCCGACCCCACCAGGCTGGTCATCGCCGCTATCGTGGGCATCGCGCTGCTGCTTGCGCTCATCATTAAGTTCAAGCTGCATCCTGTGCTTTCGATGATGGTCTCGGCGCTCGCGATCGGCATCGGCGCCGGTATGCCGCTCGACCTGGTGGCGGACACTGTCACCAAGGGCGTGGGAACCACGCTGCAAAACATCGCCCTGCTCATTGGCCTCGGCTCGATGTTTGGCCAGATTCTTGAGGAGAGCGGCGGCGCCAAGAAGATCGCCCAGACCTTCATCGATACCTTTGGGCAGGGTCATTCCAGCTGGGCGCTAGGCATTACCGGTCTGGTTATCGGCACTACGGTGTTCTTTGAGGCCGGCGTGGTCGTTTTGATCCCACTTGCGTTTAGCGTGGCATCCCAGACCAAGAAGTCGACGCTCTACTACGGCATCGCGCTGCTCGCGGGACTTGCCGCTGGCTATGCGTTTGTGCCGCCATCGGCCGGGTCGGTTTTGGTCGCCGGCACGCTCGGTGTCGACCTGGGCACCATGATTCTCGTCGGTATCCCCACCGCCTTCATCGCCATGGCGATTGCCGGCGTCATCTGGGGCCGCAACGTGGGCGGTCGCATCTTTACCGATGTTCCGGAGCACTTTACCTCTGCCGAGGGCGCGAGCGACGAAAAGGAGCTTCCCTCCTTTGGCATGGTTCTTGCCATCGTGCTCACGCCGCTTTGTCTGATTTTGCTGGGCACGTTGTCCTCTTATATCCCCATGCCCGCCGAGCTCGCCTCGATTCTCGCCTTCCTAGGCAAGCCGTTCGTCGCTTTGACGCTCGCCACGCTCGTCGCGATGTATCTGCTGGGCGCGCGCCGCGGTTACTCCGGCGCCGAGCTCAAAGCCCTGCTCGACCGCTCTCTTAAACCCGTCGGCATGATCTTGCTGGTTATCGCCTGTGGCGGCGTCATTCGCTGGATGCTGCAAGACTGCGGCTTGGGCCAGGTTATCGGCCCTATGCTCGAGGCCTCACCGCTGCCTTTGGTGGTCGTTGCCTTTTTGATTGCCGTCATGGTGCGCGCCTCTGTCGGCAGCTCCATCGTCGCTATGACCATGGCATCGGGCATTATGGCCGCCATGCCTGCGGTTGCCGGAGCCTCAGTGCTCATGCGTGCCGCTATCTGTCTTGCTATCTGCGGCGGTGCCACGGCCCTCTCGCACGTCAACGATGCCGGTTTTTGGATGTGCTCCTCGTTCCTGGAGATTGATGAGAAGACAACCCTCAAGTCCTGGACCGTTATGGAGACGCTCATCGGCCTTTCGGGTCTTGCCTGCGCCCTGGTGATCTCGTTCTTCGCCTAGTTCGCGTAGCTAAGCATCTTCCGCCGAGTGCATCGCTCGGTACCCATTTACACCTGATTCATTAACCAACGATTGGTACAACCGTTCAAATCAAAAGAGGAGAGCATCATGGACGAGAAGACCAAGGTACAGATTCAGCAGGAGGCAGCCGACCTGGTTGCCAAGCTGCAGCCGCGCTCCGGCAAGTTTCGCACCATCAGCCCCGAGATGGACCCGCTGCGCCTGGGCTCTGGCTGGTCCATCGAGGACCTGGACAAGCCGCAGGTCATTATCGAGTCGACGTTTGGCGACTCGCACCCGGGTTCTGCCGGCCTGTTTGAGCTGGTCGAGGAGGTCCGTGCCGGCGTTGCCGAGGCTGGCGGTCACGGTGCCCGTTACTTCTGCACCGATATCTGCGACGGCGAGGCCCAGGGCCACGATGGCATCAACTACTCGCTGCCCAGCCGCGACATGATCGCCAACATGATCGAGATCCATGCCAAGGCCACCCCGTTCGACGCCGGCGTCTTTGTTGCCAGCTGCGATAAGGGCCTGCCTGCGAACCTCATGGCCATGGGCCGCATCAACATCCCCTCCATCGTCGTTACCGGCGGTGTCATGGATGCCGGTCCTGACCTGCTGACCCTGGAGCAGCTCGGCGCGATTTCTGCCCGCTACGAGCGCGGCGAGATTTCCCGCGAGGAGCTTGAGTTTGCCAAGCACAACGCATGCCCCAGCTGCGGCGCCTGCTCCTTTATGGGCACCGCGTCGACCATGCAGGTTACCGCCGAGGCCCTGGGCCTTATGCTCCCCGGCACGGCCCTGTTGCCCGCAACCAGCTCCGATCTGCGTGAGTTTGCGCGCGAGGCCGGCCGTCAGTCCGTGTGGCTCTCCGAGCACAACCTGTGTCCGCGTGACATCGTGACCAAGGAGTCCTTCGAGAACCTCATCATGGTCCACGGCGCCATCTCCGGTTCCACCAACTCGCTGCTGCACATCCCCGCGATCGCCCGCGAGTTTGGCATCGAGATGTCCGCCGACGACTTCGATCGCCTGCACCGTGGCGCCCACTACCTGCTCAACGTCCGTCCCGCAGGCGAGTGGCCGGCACAGTTCTTCTACTATGCGGGTGGCGTGCCGCGCATCATGGAGGAGATCAAGTCGATGCTTCACCTCGATGTCATGACCGTCACCGGCAAGACCCTCGGCGAGAACCTCGAGGGCCTCAAGAACAACGGCTACTACGAGAAGTGCGGCCGCTACTTGGAGAAGTGGAACCTCAAGCGCGAGGACATCATTCGCCCGTTTGACCAGGCCTTTGGTACCGACGGCTCCATCGCCATCCTCCACGGCAACCTTGCCCCCGAGGGCGCCGTCGTCAAGCACACGGTTGTTCCGCGCGAGATGTTCCAGGCCACGCTTAAGGCACGTCCGTTCGATTGCGAGGAGGACGCTATCCACGCCGTCCTGACGCACGAGGTCAAGCCCGGCGACGCCGTCATCATTCGTTATGAGGGCCCCAAGGGTTCCGGAATGCCCGAGATGTTCTACACCACTGAGGCTATCGCCAGCGATCCCGAGCTGGGTGCGAGCATTGCCCTGATCACCGATGGCCGCTTCTCCGGCGCCTCCAAGGGCCCGGCTATCGGACACGTTTCGCCCGAGGCTGCCGTGGGCGGCCCGATTGCCCTGATCGAGGAGGGCGACCTTATCCGGATCAACATCCCCGAGCGCTCGCTGTCCATCGTGGGCATCGCCGGCAAGGAGATGGAGCCGGCCGAGGTCGACGCCGTCCTGGCCGAGCGTCGCGCCGCTTGGAAGCCCAAGGCTAATCGTTACACCTCCGGCACGCTCAAGTTCTTTACCGAACATGCAGTTTCCGCCATCCAGGGTGGCTACATGGAGTAGCGTCCGTGCGCATCGATTCCCTCTCATAGATGTGCGGCACAAAGAGCCCCGAATTCATATGAACTGCCTCCCATTTCTTGGATACGAGAAATGGGAGGCCCTTTTATGGCTGGAAACGCTTTGTACGACGTCGGTCTGAGGCTGCGCGCGGCCGAGCTGTACGACATGGGGCGAGGCCGCGCATCGATTGCGGCTCTGCTCGGGATACCAGAGGAAACCGTGAGAAAATGGCTAGACATCTACAGATCAGCAGGCATCGAGGTTCTAGCTATGATGGGAAAGAAGCACGCCGCCTACTCGTTTGAGACGAAGCCGGCCGCCGTCAGGGCGGTCGTTGACGAGGGCATGACGAAGCCCGAGGCCATGGCGAAGTTCGGGATAGCCTCGCCGAGCTCTCTCAAGAAATGGCTGAAGGCATACAGGGAGGAAGGTCCGGAGGCGCTCAGGCCGAAGCCCAAGGGGAGGCCGAAAGGCTCCGGCTCCCCAGCCAAGGAGATGACGCGCGAGCAGGAGCTCGAGCGGAGGGTCCGGAAGCTCGAGGCCGAGAACGCCTACTTAAAAAAATCGATAGCCCTGAAGGCGGAGAAGCGCTCCCGAACCGAGAGAAAGCGGTTGTCGTGAGCGGGCTTTCAGGGCAGTACCCACTCGTTGACCTGCTGGAATGCGCCGGCTTGGCGAGGTCGAGCTACTATTACGCGCTTTCGCACCCCAAGGCGCCCACCAGGCCCGAGCTCTGGGAGGCCGCCGCCGAGATATTCTCGCGCACCGCCAACGGGCGCAGCCACAGGCAGATCGCCATGTGCCTGCGAGCCGAGCAAGGCGTGCGCATAGCCGACAAGACGGCGCTCAAGATGATGCACGAGATGGGTATCAGCTGCGGGATCCGCCGCGAGACCGATTACCACAGGTACAACTCCTACAGGGGCAAGGTCGGCAAAACCTTCGAAAACGTCATCGGCAGGGACTTCGAAGCCGACGGGCCCTGGCAGAAGATGGGCACCGACGTCACCGAGTTCAAGCAGCCCTGGGGCAAGGCCTACTTCGCGCCGATCTACGACTTCGGCAGCAAGGAGATCGTCGCTTGGTCCACGTCGCTGCACCCCGACATGGCCCAGCAGCATGAGCTGCTCGACGAGTTCATATCCAGGAAGCCCGAGGGTGCCAGCCCGATACTGCACTCCGATATGGGCTGGCAATACCAGCGGGCCGGGTGGTGCAGCAGGCTGGAGAAGGCCGGCGTGGTGCAGAGCATGTCCCGGAAGGGCAACTGCATCGACAACGGGGCGACCGAGCAGGTGTTCGGCCACATGAAGGACGAGCTCTTCAGGGGGAGGGAATGGCTCTGCTTCGAAGACTTCAAGAGAGACCTCGACGAATACGTCGTCCACTGGAACACGAGAAGGAGGCAGGTTAAACTAAAGGGACTGACCCCGGAGGAGTTCCGGAATCAGTCCCTATGTGCGGCGTAGGCCGCTAATTAGCCCGTCCAAGAATTGGGATGCAGTTCAATACGAGCTCGGGGCTCTTTTCGTCTAGATTGGGGACGCATGGCCGGACGAAAACAATTTGCGTCTGGTAATAAGCGTACGAAAGCGCAATTTACGTCTTAATTCCGTACGCAAATCAAGACGAAAATCGTTTACGTCTGCTTTAAATCCGTACGAAAACGGTTTTCGTCTTGCAGGGCAGTTGCCGTTTCTACAGTTCAACTTCCAGTTCGGCTTTGTGCTCGTAGAGGTAGTCGCGCATGTAGGGGATGGCAAATGAGACCTTGCCGTACGAGGGAGCCTCGATAATCGATTCTCTTAACAGGCGGCTGCGGACGGAACTCACCTGTTGAGGCGTTTTGTTTAGGGCATCGGCAACCATGCTGGTCGAGCTCGTCTGCCCCAAAGATGCCATGCTCAGCAGATAAGCGATGCACGTGGGCGGAATGCGCTGCAGCGCGGGCTCAATCACCATGGCGCAGAAGCGTTCGCGTGCCGTTGTAATGCCACGCTCGGCTTCTTCTTCTCCAATAATCGCTGTATGTGCGCGTCTCGCCAACTGCCATGCGTAGTATCCAACGAGTTGGATCATGAAAGGATAGCCTTGCGTTGCCTCGGCAAGTTGGCCGGCAATACCTGGCTGCAACTCCATGCCAGACGCTTCAATGGTTTCCTCGAGGGAGTACGACACTTCGGTTACTGCCACAGCCTTCAGATCAAAGGGGAGGGCACGGCGCAAAAACGTAAGTGTCTTTCCGTTGATGATGCTTTCAATCATCGAAGGCAGCCCAGCAAAAACAAAGGCGATATCAAGGTCTTCGCCGATAACCTGCTGAATCGCAATGGAGAGCGTTCGGACCTCATCGAGCTCTGCGTCTTGAACCTCGTCGAGAGTGATGAGCAGGCCATTTCCATTCTTGGTTATTGTCTGTCTCATGGCGTCGCGTAGCGATGGGCCGATTCGCTCAATATCTATGCTGCCGATGGATATGCCAGCTACGGTGGGCTCAAATCTGGCGTGTTTGGCCTGGAATTTGGGCTGCAGCTGTTCGAGAATGCGCTGGCAAAGTCCCTCGGTTGCGACCTCTTTTATGACCGTCCAGCCACGGCTTTGCGCCAAACGTGAGCACTCGTCAAGGAGGACCGTCTTGCCCGTTCCACGGACGCCGGCTATGCGCATTAGGCGCCCAGGGGCACCAGGCCCGTTGGTGAGGCCTTCACTGAATTCTTCAAGTACATCTTCGCGGCCGATAATCGTGGGAGGTGTTTTACCTGCTGTGGGCTTAAAAGGGTTTGTTTGCATGTGAGCCACCTTTGCTCAAGATATAGCAAGATATAGCAAAGTATAGCAAGATATAGCAAAGTATAGTGAGATATAGCAACGTATAGCGCTGTTTGCGGGTTCTTACGGTGGTGCTATTTCCCGAATGCCGCGCGCACAAAGCGCTGGGCGAACAGCTTATTAGCGATGTTGATGACATGGTCCAAGAACAGCGCCGAGATGGCGGTGGTCACGCCAAAGCCGCCTAGGTTGTGCATGAGCGCGAGCGACAGAACGAGAGACACGGCGACATGCGAGCAGTCGAACACGACTTTTACGTCGCCAAAGCGGCGTTTAATCTTTTCGGCAATGACCTGCACCAGGCCGTCGGGCGCGTTGGGGACAACGCCCATGTTGACGACGAGACTTACGCCAAATGCAGTGACAGCGAGGGAGAGCAGCATGGTCTCAACCTGTATGGGGAGTGCTGCGGGATGCAGCGGGTTGACCGCCATGAAGAAGTCGGTGAAGCCGCCGATGAGCGTTGAGAAGCACAGCTCGAGTAGGATGCGCGGCTGGAACTCGCGTCGCAAGATAGTGAATTGTGCCACGATGTAGGCGACATAGGTAGCAGTGATCCAAAAGCCGAGCGTCTTGCCCGTGAGCATGGATAGGGTTGTGGCAAAGCACGTGAGCGTGGCGACGCCCAGGCCGGATGCCGTCTGGAGACTCATGCCGAGTGCCAGTACTGCAACGCCCGCCAGATACATCAGCATCCTGATGACGGTATGGAACCAATCGATCTTCTCGCCATTCATGATGATGAGCGGTCGCATGTTGCTACCCGTTCTTTCGGTTGTGTGAAAAAACTGACCCGGACCGGCAAAAGAGGATTATCGGAGGCACTGCTGTTAAAGCAGAAAAGCCGGCCCCACGGTCAGTTGTCTAGGAAGTGTCTCGCTGTGCCGGAATGGGACTGAAGAGCCAGCGAGACGGGGGGGGAAAGCAAATGACATTGCGTGGGCAATAGGATGCCAAGATGGTAGGGTGCGTCTTAGCATCCTATTGCTCACGCTCGACGAAATCGGTTTCGTTTGAGTCTTAGTATACGCACGGGATTCTATTTGCAAAGAGAAAAACAATAAAAAGTGAACGTTCATCTAATCGTAACAACTCGTTGGCTGTATCATGGCGGTAGTCGATACGAAACCGATTTCGTATCGACTACGCATGCGTTGTATCTGTCCATTATCTGGTGGTGTAAACGAGGGGTTACACCTGCCGCAAAAGCGGCATTCATCATTGTCCAGATTGAAAGGATCACCATGGAACAGCATACCGATTGCTCGTACTGCATGTGCGGGACCGACAACACGCTCGTCGATGCCTTTGGCATCCCCATGCTTGACCTGCCTGCCAGCAAGCTCATCTTGTTTAAGGAGCAGAGTCATAAGGGCCGCGTAATCGTGGCCTCCAAGCAGCACGTCGATGACATCTCCTGCATGTCCGAGGAAGACGCCGCCGCCTTTATGGCCGATGTCCGCCACGTCGCGGCAGCGCTGCACAAGGCGTTCAATCCCGACAAGATTAACTTTGGTGCCTACGGCGACACCATGCATCACCTGCACGTGCATATCGTCCCCAAGTACAAGGACGACCCGTTTGAGTTTGGCGACGTGTTTGCCATGAACCCCGGTCGCGTCACGCTCGAGTCGGCTCAGTACGACGAGATCGCCCAGGCAATTGTCGCCAACCTGTAAGCGAGTAAAAGCTGCTATTTCGAATAGAAGCACTTGGCTTCATTGCCAGTTAAAGGGAGCTTATCTATGAATGCAGGAGTTGTTTCACTCCTTTGGGTGCTGGTGGGCGTAGTCCTGCTGGTCGCCATGATCGTTAAGTTTAAAATCAACAGCATCATTGCGCTTATTCTTTCCGCCATTTTTATCGCCCTTGCCGACGGCATCTCTGTGGGCGACCTTGTCACCACCATGGAAGATGGACTGGGCGGAACGCTTAAGTCGCTTGCGCTGATCATTATCTTTGGCGCAGCCATCGGAAAACTGATGACCGATTCGGGTGCCTCGCAGCAGATTGCCGACACTATCGTTGACAAGCTCGGTATTAAGCTGCTGCCTGTTGCGCTTCTGATCATCGGCGTTATCTTTGGTATGAGCATGTTCTACGAGGTGGCGTTCCTTATCGTTACGCCGCTCGTTATCAGCATCGCCAAAGAGGCCGACATCCCCTATATGCGCCTGATTATCCCGGCTGTTTCTGGTACCACGATGGGCCATTCTCTTTTTCCGCCGCAGCCTGGTCCTATGGCGCTGGTGAGTGCCTTTGGTGCCGAGGTTCCGCCGGTCTACATCTTTGGTCTGATCGTCACGATTCCGACACTTATCTGCTCTGGTCTTTTGCTGTGCCATTTCATCCCCGGTCTCGATGACATGCCGCTTGGCAATGTTATGAAGCCGGCGGAGCGCAGGCCCGCGGACGAGCTTCCGCCGTTCTGGCTTTCCATTCTGGTGCCGCTGTTCCCGGCAATCATCATGATTGGGGCTTCGATTATCAAGAACACGGTGGGCGAGGGTTGCTTTGCATACGATCTTGCCAGCTGCATCGGTAGCGCAGATATCACTATGCTCATCACGATGATTCTTGCCATGGTTGCGTATGGTTATACGCGCGGCATGGATGGCGGAGAGATCTCTAGCTCTATGTCCGATGCTATCAAGGGCGTCGCGAACGTGCTGCTCGTTATCGGTGCCGGCGGCATCATGAAGCAGGTCATCATTACTTCTGGCGTTGGCGCGACGCTTGCCGACATGGTGAGCCTCATGCCGGTGTCGCCGCTGATTTTGGCTTGGGTGATCACGGTGGTCCTGCGCCTGCTCACCGGCCAGGGTACCGTCTCGGCCATCACCGCCGCCGGCGTCGTGGCACCTATGGTTACGCAGTTTGGCATCAACCCGGTGCTTGCAGTACTGGTCTGCGCCTGCGCATCCAATACCATCACGCCTATGTACGACGGCGGCTACCTGCTGTTCCAGCAGTCGTTTGGCCTGTCGATGAAGGATACCTATAAGACATGGGGCCTGTTGGAGCTCGTCAACTCCGTTGTCGGCCTCATCATGGTTCTGATCCTGAGCCTGTTTATCTAGGCGAGAAACGCATAAGACAAGCGTGTCTCACCGCAAGCCCGCGGACAGTTGCCTATCAAACTGTCCGCGGGCCTTTGCTTTTTATACCAACGGCATGTCGCACCCGTCCCCCCCCCATAAGTTGCGGTGGAATAGTTCCTGTTTTTGCTGCTGAAGGCTTTGAACAGGAACTATTCCACCGCAACTTATGAGGGGGCGGGGGATGCGATAGTATTGCATGGTGGTATTCGATTAACCGAGGCTTCATCCGAGGGCTTTATGGAACAACACCAGCATTATCAGAGCCTGCAAGACCAGGCGTACAACGCATTGCGGTCCAAGATCATCTATGCCGAGCTCAAGCCCGGCACGCGCCTTTCGGCGATTGGTCTGGAAAAGGAGACGGGAATCGGGCGCACGCCCATTCGCGAGTCCTTTGTGCGCCTGCGTGAGCAGGAGCTGGTGGAAACGCGTCCCAAAAGCGGCACCTACGTCTCAAAAATCAGCATGGAGCATGCCGAGAACGCTTGCTTTTTGCGCGAGAAACTCGAGAGAAGCGTGCTCATTAAATGTTGCTCGGCCGCCACGCCCGAGCAAAAACATCGGCTCGAGCAGATTCTTGCCGAGTCCGAGTCGCTCGATCATCGTGAAACGCGTCGCTTTTTCGATCTGGACAACCTGTTCCATGAGACATGTTTTGAGATTGCCGGCCGCCACATGTTGTGGGATTGGATGAAGAGCGTCAATACGCATTTTGAGCGATACAACTGGTTGCGTATGGTGTCGCAGGATCTGGACTGGGAGCCGATCCGTGGGCAGCATCGCCGGATTCTCGAGGCCATTAAGAAGGGCGATACCGACACGGCGAGCTATCTGGCAGAGACGCATTTGCATCTAATGCCCGAGGAGCAGGGTCCGGTTATTGCCTTGCATCCCGACTACTTTGAGCTGTCCAAAGACTCGTTCATCTAATCAATCCCCATATAAGTTGCGGTGAAATAGGGACTGTTTGGGGGTGCGGACGATTTCTTGGACCGCGCCTAGGCGTATCCAAGCTTCCTGCGGTACTCCATCGGGCTCAGCCACCCGAGGGACTTCTTGATCCGCTCCTCACGATAGTACACGAGGTAGGCCTCGAGCCTTCCCATG
>JAUMMZ010000003.1 GCA_031296755.1 Collinsella sp. | reverse complement strand
GTCCGCAGCCACACTCGGGCACTTGGAACGGGGGAAACGGCGGTCGACGAAACTGGAGAGGAGGTATTACGAGCTCCTGTGCGAATTGGAGAGAACGCTCCCGCAAACTGCCTCTTGACAACTTATAGGAGCGTCGGTTTTCTTTTTACCAATTTCGGCATGGTCGGCAATCCGTCGTTCAGCCCCGTAATCCGGCATAGTTTTAAGTTAGTCGTTGGGGACGTTCTTAAGTTAGTCGTTGGGGACGTTCTTAAATGACTAGGCAAACAAGAACGTCCCCAACGACTATCAGCACAAGGAGTGTCCCCAAGTGCCAAAACGACTAGTCGGACAACGCCGATGTTTTGGCGAAGTCAGCGAAAACCCGCCAGGGCGAGCAAGGTGCCTTGAAACAAGGCGGCATTGACCTTCTGGTCATGCCGCCGAAGTTGAAAGGCAGATTGCCGCTCTGGCGGGTTTGCAGCGTCGAGCGGTTACGGCGTTTGGTAAAACGCCGTAACTTAATAAGTTTGGTACCTTGACATTGATTTCTCACGCTCCTAAATTGGTTAGGCACAAAACAATTCCACTACCTAACTAAAGAAAGGAGCGAAGCTTAGATATGTGTGTTGAAGCACTCGTCCTTCCGCACGAGCCCGGCGGCGACCCGTTGCAACCGGCAGACATGCCCGAAGCGGTCAGCGCCGAAGACAAGCTCGCCAAACGCATCCTGAGCGGCCTGGGCTTTTGCGGCCATTACATGCATTTTCATGGCGGAGGCGTGTCCGGCAAGGCACCCATCATCTGCCTGCTGGCCAAGCAGCCCGGCGGCGAGATGTCGCAGCAGGAACTCGGCATGCACTTTGACCTCAAGCCGGGGTCGCTTTCCGAGATCCTGTCCAAGCTCGAGCTCAACGGCCTCATTGAACGCAGCCGTAACCCCAAGGATCGACGGCAACTCACCATTCGCCTGACCGAAACCGGCCGGGAAAACGCCCGCATCGACCAGGCGGCCCGCATCCGCTTTAGAGAACGGGCCTTTAGCGCGCTCACCCATGACGAGCGCGAGGACCTCGCCGAAATGCTCGATAAAATCCGTGTAACCTGGGAGGAACTGGATGATTAAAACCCTCATGGGCAGCATCCGCGACTATATGAAAGTCGCTGTTGCCACGCCATTGCTCGTGCTTGGCGAGGTGCTCTGCGAGATGCTGATTCCATTTATCACCGCCAACCTGATCGATGCCATCAAAGACGGCACCACCGTAGCCGAGATGCTTCCCACCGCAGGCTTTTTGGTGCTCATCGCGCTGACGTCGCTTGCTTTTGGCGCCGCTGCCGGCGTCACCTGCAGCCATGCGAGCTGCGGCTTCGCCAAGAACCTGCGTCACGACCTGTTCTACAAGATCCAGACGTTCAGCTTTGCCAACATCGATGAGTTCTCGAGCTCCTCGCTCGTCACGCGTCTGACCACTGACATCAACAACGTTCAGCAGGCCTTTATGATGATCATCCGTATCGCCGTGCGCGCGCCGCTGGTCTTGATCTTCGCTTTTACCATGGCATTTATCATGGGCGGCAGCGTCGCCATGGTCTACCTGGTCATCATTCCGCTGCTGGGCTTTGGACTGTTCTTTATCATCTTTAAGGTACGCCCCATCTTCTCGCGCGTGTTCCACAAGTACGACGCACTTAACGAGTCTGTCGAAGAAAACGTCACCGGCATGCGCGTGGTCAAGAGCTATGTGCGCGAAGACTTTGAGAAGGAGAAATTCGCGACCGCCGCGCGCGACGTCCAGATGGACTTCACCCGCGCCGAGAAGCTGCTCGCCTTTAACAACCCCATGATGAACATCTGCGTCAACGGCGCGTTTGTCGTCATCATCTACCTGGGCTCCAAGCTCATCATCACGAGCCAGGGCACGCTGTTCGACGTGGGCCAGCTCTCCTCGATCTTTACCTACGGTTTTCAGATCCTCATGAGCCTGATGCAGCTGTCGATGATCTTTGTCATGGTGACCATGGCCGACGAATCGGCGCACCGCATTACCGAGGTGCTGGCCGCCGAGCCCACGATCGCCGATCCCGCCGAGCCCGTGCTCGAGGTTGCCGACGGCTCCATCGACTTTGACCACGTGAGCTTTAAGTATTCCGCGCATGCGAAGCGCCAGGCGCTCGACGATATCGACCTGCACATTAAGAGCGGCGAGACCATCGGCATCATCGGCGGCACCGGCTCGGCCAAGTCCACGCTCGTAAACCTCATCGCCCGCCTGTACGACGCCACCGAAGGCACCGTGCGCGTGGGCGGCATGGACGTGCGCGACTACGACCTGGACGCACTGCGTCACCAAGTGGCCATGGTGCTACAGAAAAACGTGCTGTTTAGCGGCACCATCGCCGAGAACCTGCGCTGGGGCGACCCGAACGCCACCGACGAGGAAGTCCGCGAGGCGGCACATCTGGCCTGCGCCGATGAGTTTGTCGACGGCTTCCCCAAGGGTTACGACACCTGGATCGAGCAGGGCGGCTCCAATGTTTCCGGCGGTCAGAAGCAGCGCCTGTGCATTGCGCGTGCCCTGCTGCGTCGCCCCAAGATCTTGATCCTGGACGACTCCACTAGCGCCGTCGACACCAAGACCGACGCCAAGATTCGCGCAGGGTTGGCAAGCTATCTGCCCAACACGACCAAGCTCATCATCGCCCAGCGCATTAGCTCCGTACAGGATGCAGACCGCATCATCGTCATGGAGGGCGGCCGCATCGCGCAGATCGGCAACCATGACGAGCTGCTTAAGACGAGCGAGATCTACCGCGAGACCTTTACCTCGCAAAACAAGATGTCTGCCGAGGGCGAAGGGGCCGTCGAGGCCGACACCGAGGCATCCGCAACGCAGGCTCAGACCCAGGAAGGAGGCGAGGCACATGAGTAAGGCAACGACCGCCGAGCGCGCGCTCAACCGCAAGGGCGGCACCATGTCGCGCCTCATCAAGACGCTCTTTGGCTTCTACCCCGTGCTTTTGCCCCTCGTCGTCGTCGGCGTGGTGCTCTGCGCCATCATCAACTCCATCGGCGCGACCTTCCTTCAGAGCGCCCTGCAGATTATTAGCGAATCGTGGCAGTCGGGCGATTGGGAAGCCGCACAGCCCAAGATCGCACAGCTCGTGACTACCCTCGCCTGCATCTACGGCGTCGGCATCCTGTCTTCGCTCTTCTGGAACCGCGCCATGGCCATCGTCACGCAGGGCTCGCTCGAGAAGCTGCGCGAGAAGATGTTCAACCGCATGCAGGACCTGCCGATTCGCTACTTCGACACGCACCAGCGCGGCGACATCATGAGCCACTACACCAACGACATCGACACGCTGCGCCAGATGATCAGCCAGTCGCTGCCCAACCTGCTCATGACGACCATCGTCATCGTCACGGTATTCTTTATCATGCTGTACTACAGCGTGTGGATGTGCCTGGTCATTGTGGCCGGCGTCGTCTTTATGACCTTTATGACCAAGCTGCTCGGCTCCAACTCCGCGCGTTTCTTTATTGCGCAGCAGTCCGAGCTCGGCGTGGTCGAGGGTCATATCGAGGAAGTCATGAACGGCCAGAAGGTCGTCAAGGCATTCTGCCACGAGTCTGCCGCCGAGGCCGATTTTGACGAGCGCAACGAAAAGCTCTTCGAGGTCTCGCAGAAGGCCAACATGTACGCCAACATCCTCATGCCTATCCTTATGAACCTGGGCAACCTGCTCTACGTGTTGGTGGCCCTTGCCGGCGGCATTTTCCTGGCGCTGGGCGTGCCCAACCTGAGCATCTCGGGCATGACGCTGTCCATCGCCGTCGTGGTGCCGTTCCTCAACATGACCAAGCAGTTCTGCGGACAGATCGGTCAGATCTCGCAGCAGATCAACGCCGTGGTCATGGGCCTCGCCGGCGCCGACCGCATCTTTGAGCTCATCGACGAGAAGCCCGAGACCGACGAAGGCTACGTGACGCTCGTCAACGCGCAGGTGAACCCCGATACCTGGCAGCTCGAGGAGGCCGACCACCACACCGGCATGTGGGCGTGGAAACACCCGCACCGCGCAACCGGCGAGATCGAGTACGTGCCGCTGCGCGGCGACCTGGTCATGGACAACGTCGACTTTGGCTACACGCCCGACCACGAGGTGCTGCACGGCGTGTCCGTGTTTGCCAAGCCGGGCCAGAAGGTCGCGTTTGTCGGCGCCACCGGTGCCGGTAAGACGACCATCACCAACCTCATCAACCGCTTCTACGACATCGCCGACGGCAAGATTCGCTACGACGGCATCAACGTCAACAAGATCCGCAAGGCCGATCTGCGCCGCTCGCTGGGCGTCGTGCTGCAGGACGTGAACCTGTTCACCGGCACCGTGATGGATAACATCCGCTACGGCAACCTGGATGCGACCGACGAGGAGTGCATCGCGGCGGCCAAGCTCGCGGGCGCCGACGACTTTATCACCCGCCTGCCCGACGGCTACGACACGATGCTCACCGGCAACGGCGCCCAGCTGTCGCAGGGCCAGCGCCAGCTGATTTCGATCGCACGCGCTGCCGTCGCCGATCCGCCGGCGATGATCCTGGACGAGGCCACGAGCTCCATCGACACCCGCACCGAGGCTATCGTGCAGGCTGGCATGGATAAGCTCATGGAGGGTCGCACGACGTTTGTCATCGCGCACCGCCTGTCCACCGTGCGCAACTCCGACGCGATCATCTGTCTGGACCACGGCCGCATCATCGAGCGTGGCAACCACGACGAGCTGATCGCCAAGCGCGGATATTACTACCAGCTGTACACGGGTGCGTTTGAGCTCGAGTAGGTAGGTTTGTTCCACGGAGGTCTCCCAGGCGGGCCGGGGTGTAACCTCCGTGCTCAAA
Organism: Collinsella sp.; assembly: GCA_031296755.1. GTDB lineage: Bacteria > Actinomycetota > Coriobacteriia > Coriobacteriales > Coriobacteriaceae > Collinsella. Next base: position 66,058 of record JAUMMZ010000003.1, on the reverse strand, counting down.
CATTCTCGCTTCGCTGCGAAACTGCGCGCGGAAGTTACACCCCGGCCCGCCTGGGAGACCTCCTGCGCGCAATCAACCCGTCATTAAAACAGAATAAAAGTTGGTGAGGCCCTGGCCGTTTGGCCAGGGCCTCGTTTTGTAAGGATGAGCTAGTTGAGGAGTTGGGCCATGGCGTTGACGAATTTTTGGACTTGGAGGGTGGGCTCGAGCGGATAGTGCAAAAAGACCGGCACCTCACGGCCGCACAGGAACGGCACGCCCACAAAGGCTGGGTGCACCCCCGACCACGCCCCGCAGGTGAGCACCGCGTCACCCTTTTCCTCTGCCTCGTTAAAGAGCGCAAAGTCAAAGCTGTCCACGTCGATCACGTCCACGCCGCCGTCGGCCAACAGGTCGATGCGCAGGCTGTCCATCGCATCGTTGCCGTGACGGAGCACGCGCAGGCGCATGCCCTCTAGGTCGGCAACCGTAATGCGATTCTTGCGCGCCAGCGGGCTCGCGCGCGGCAGGTCGATATAAAACGGTACGTTAACGATGTGGAGCTTTTGGCAAGCGTCGCCCCAGCGTGGGGTAGAAAAACTCGACTGCACCACATCGACCTCGCGGCCCAAGCTGCGCATGACGGTCTCGCGCTCGTCGTAGAGGTCACTTACCGGCACGATCTCAAATCGTAGCGACGGTTCCAGATCGTGGATGCCCGACCACATCGACAGCGTCTGGCGTCCTGGGCACATCATTGACACGCCCAGGCGCACGGCACCACCATCGCCCGCCGCGCGTCGGGCACGGCGCAGCGCGTCCTCGGACTGCCGCATGATCGAGCGCGCGTCGTCCACCAGCAGTGCGCCGGCCGGCGTCACCTTGACGCCCGAGTGCGAGCGCTCGAACAACGTGATGCCGAACTCGGCCTCGAAGCCCGACACCTGCTTGACGAGGGCCGGGGTCGACACGCGCAATCTTGCCGCCGCACGCGAGAAGCTCCCCAGCTCCGCGGCGGCCGATATGGCCTCAAGTCGTCGATCGTACACGTCAATCTCCCGTTTTCGCGCCCGTGACCGCATGGTGCCACAGGGGGTTGTTTTCGCAGGTCACACGCTCAATTGAGAATGAGCTGCATCGCACAGTGTAAACCTACGGTTAACGCCATTCTAACAAATATGCAATTCACCTGCGCAAATGCAAAGCATACGATAACCTGCGAAAACCACGTGGGTCGATTAATGGGAACGACCCACAGGGAGGCACAAGAAGGGAAGTTCCTATGAGCAACTGGCTTAAGCTCGAGGGCGATGTCTGCGCCGTAACCGGCGCACTCGGCGGTATGGGCGTCGCGATTTGCCGCGAGTTCGCCCGCAACGGCGCCAACGTCGTCCTGCTCGACCTGGACGAGGAAAAGGTCAAGGCCGCAGCCGCCGACCTCGCCGCCGAGTTTGGAATCCACGCCGAGGGCTACAAGATGAACGCCACCGACGAGGCCGAGGTTCAGGCCGCCGTCGATGCCACCATCGCCGACTTCGGCCGTGTCGACGTCCTCGTCAACACCGCCGGTATCCTGCGCTTCGCCGCCATGGAGGACCTGCCGCTCTCCGACTGGAACGAGGTCATCAACGTCAACCTCACCGGCTACTTCATCACCTCGCAGCGCTTTGGTCGCGAGATGATCAAGGCCGGCCAGGGTCGCCTGGTGCACATCTCGACCGTCGCCAGCCACTCCCCCGAGACGTTCTCGGGCGTGTACAGCTCCACCAAGGCCGGCGTCAACATGATGTCCAAGATGCTCGCCGCCGAGTGGGGCCCCTACGGCGTCCGCTCCAACTGCGTCGAGCCTTGCTTCGTTAAGACCCCGATGTCGGCCAACTTCTACGCCGACCCCGAGGTCGAAAAGAGCCGCAGCCGTCTGATCGCCACGCGCCGCATCGGCGAGGTCAGCGATATCGCCAACGCCGTCATGTTCCTGGCGTCCACGCGCTCGGACTTTACCACCGGCGACGCCATCAAGGTCGACGGCGGCTTCTCCAACATGATGGGCGACCTCACCGCCAAGCCCGGCGGCCGTCGCGCCTATGCCGACAACTACCTTAAGAACAAGGGTGTCGAGCTCTGGTCCGATGAGTCCGGCGTCGCAAAGCCGACTGACCAGTAAACCAACCTGACAGGGAGGCCCCGCGGACACGCCCGCCCCTCCCCCGTATCGATTAGAAAGAGTCCAATGGCTTCCACCAACTCCAACAAGGGTCGCGCCGCCGTGCTTTCCGCCGCGTGCGTCACCATGTTCTTCATCAGCTCCATCGCGCTGTATTCCGTCGTGAGCAAGAACCTGCTCGCCGTCTACCCCGAGTGGTCGAGCGCCCTTACCTGGGCTTTCCCCGTCTTCCAGACCATCATGGCCGTGACGGGCATCTTCGCCGGCCGCATCTCCGACAAGATCGGCCCGCGCAACGTCGTGATCGCCGCCGCCGTGTGCTACGGCGTGGGCTGGTTCATGTCCGGCACCGTCACCGAGCCGTGGCAGTTCTACCTGTGGTTCTCGCTTGTCGCCGCCGTCGGCAACGGCCTGGGCTACAACCCGGCACTCACCACCGGCCAAAAGTGGTTCATCGACAAGAAGGGCCTCGCCTCCGGCATCACCCTGGCCGCTTCGACCGCCGGCCCCGCCGTGCTGTCCCCGGTGCTCGCCTCGCTGCTCATCCCGAGCCTGGGCATCTTTGGCGCCCTTAAGACGCTCGGCGTCATCTTCTTTGTGACGATCGCCGCCTCCGCCCTGTTCCTGAAGGCCCCCGAGACCGGCTGGCTGCCCGAGGGCTTCGAGGCCCCCAAGGGCGGCGCGCATGCCGGCACCTTCGGCGACCTCACCCCGGGCGAGATGGTCAAGACCCCGCGTTTCTGGGTCCTCATCGTCACCTTCGCCTTTGCCGCCACCGCGGGCACCCTGCTCGTGGGCAAGGTTGCCTCCATCGCCGCCGTCCAGCTCTTCGCCGACCCCACGAGCGCCGCGGCCGTCGCCCTCGGCGGCGTAGTGGTCTCCGTCAACACCTGCGCCAACCTGGTTGGCCGTCTGTCCTTTGGCCAGATTATCGACAAGCTCGGCGCCTACAAGTCACTGCTCATCAGCCTTGTCGTCACCATCGTCGCGCTCGTCATCATGTCGATGAGCTTTACGCAGAGCATGTTCTTTGTGGCGCTCGCCCTGCTCGGCTTTAGCTTTGGCGCTCTGCTCGTCATCTACCCGCCGCTCACCGGAGGCGCCTTTGGCACCAGCAACATCGGCGTCAACTACGGCATCATGTTTTTGGGCTACGCCGCTTCCACCTGGATCAGCCAGCCCATCACCGCCGTGTTGTATCACGCCGAGGCCGGCAGCGCCGCCTACCAGCAGTCCTTCTACGGCGCCATTGTGATCGCCGCCATCGCCGTCGTGCTCACCGTCTACATGATGGTCTCCGACAGCAAGAAGAAATCCGCTTAATTCTACCGATGCGGCAAAGGGACAGCCCCTTTGTCGCATTCCACCGCCACCAGTATTAAGGAGTCGAAATGTCTGAGCTCAACCCCGTCCGCATTGCCGTTATCGGCGCCGGCGCCATGGGCCGCAACCACATCCGCTTTGTCACCGAGGAGCCCGAGGCCGAGCTCGTCGCCATCGCCGACGCCTTTGAGGGCGCCCGCGCCACGGCCGAGGCCGCCGGCGTGCCGTTCTTCACCGATCCCGCCCAGATGATGGACGAGATCAAGCCCGAGGCCGTCATTATCGCCACCCCCAACGACCTGCACCTGGGCGTTGCCCGCGAGGCTGTGAAGCGCAACATCGTGCCGCTGGTCGAAAAGCCGATTTCCAACGATCTTGAGGATGCCCAGGCCTTCGCCGCCGAGGCCGAGACCGCCGGCGTGCCCGTGCTCGTGGGTCAGCACCGTCGCCACAACCCCTTCGTCAACAAGGCCAAGGAGATTATCGAGTCCGGCGAGCTGGGCAAGCTCACCGTGTCGAGCTTCCACTACATGATCTATAAGAATGACGAGTACTTCGATGTCGAGTGGCGCCGCAAGAAGGGTGCTGGCCCGATCCTGGTCAACCTGGTGCACGACGTCGACCTGCTCCGTTACCTGCTGGGCGAGCCCGTTGCCGTCCAGGGCATGCAGTCCAGCGCCGCCCGCGGTTTTGAGACCGAGGACTCCGCCGTGGTCAACGTCCGTTTTGCCGATGGCGCGCTCGCAAGCATGACCATCTCCGACGCCACCGCCAGCCCCTGGAACTGGGAGGCAACCGCTCGCGAGGATCCGCAGTACCGCCCCTTCGACGCCGACGCCTACTTTATCGGCGGAACCCTGGGCGCCCTGTCGCTGCCCCGCCTGCACCAGTTCTCCTACGACGGCGCCTCTAACTGGCACAAGCCGCTGCAGATGGAGATTCCGGCTGTCGACCCGGCACTGCCGCACAAGATGCAGCTCAAGCACTTTGTAAAGGTTGTTCGCCGCGAGGTCGAGCCCGTCGTGACCCCCGCCGACAACGTCAAGACGCTCACGCTGCTTAACGCTATCAAGGAGGCCGCCGAGACCGGCCAGCTCGTCGAGCTGTAACGCCTTAAGAGCGAGCCGCGGCAAACTCCCCGCCGAGCGCCTTGGCCCGCCATCAACAAGCCCCTCTTCTTTGCCCCGCGAGCAGCCTCCTGCCCGCGGGGCTTTTTGCTACGTTGCCAATGATTTTTCTGGAGCGGGGGCCATTTTGCACCTCGGCTTGATTCGTTCGCCACGAAATGGGCCTATCTACTACGTTTAACCGATCGCCCTCAACCATGCCGAATTTCGCGAAATAAAAACCGCAGGTAGACGGCTTGCGTATTCTCTGAAAACCGGGGAATGGTCGACCCATATGGGTTAAACGTAGTAGATAGGCCGTTTTCGTGACGCGGGCCCAAAACAGTCTTTTGGGACGGGTGGTATCCTTGGTAGCCCTGTGCTGCAAACGCACCTTAAACGCAAGGAGTCCCATGGATCTTATCGCCCAGCTCGCCCGCGAGCTCAACCTTAAGGCTGACAACATCGAGGCAGCCGTCAAGCTCATCGACGAGGGCAACACCATTCCCTTTATCTCGCGCTACCGCAAGGAAGCCACGGGTGGCATGGACGACGTCGCCCTGCGCGCACTCGACGAGCGCCTGTCCTACCTGCGCAATCTTGAGCAGCGCAAAGAGGACGTCATTCTGCTCATCGACGCCCAGGGCAAGCTCACGCCCGAACTCGAACGGCAGATTCGCGAGGCCACGCAGCTCCAGCGTGTCGAGGACCTCTACAAGCCCTACCGCAAAAAGCGCATGACCCGCGCGCAAAAGGCCCGCGAGGCCGGCCTGGAGCCGCTCGCCAACATGGTCATCATGCAGGCCTCGGCCAAGGGCAGCGCACTCGACGCCGCCGCGGCATACGTCAACGAGGAGGCCGGCTTCGATACGCCCGAGAAGGCGCTCGCCGGCGCCGCCGACATCGTGGCCGAGACGGTAGCCGAGGACCCCGAGAACGTCGCCGACCTGCGCGCCTTTACGCAAAACACCGCCGACATCGTCGTCGAGGCCACCGACCCCGCCGAAAAGACTCCCTACGAGCCGTACTACAGCTATGATGAGCCACTGCGCCGTATACCCAACCACCGCGTGCAGGCTATCGACCGCGGTGAGCGCGAAGGCAAGCTCCGCGTGCGCGTGAACGTCGACGGCGCTGCCGCCACGGCGCGCCTCGGCAGCCGCTGGCCCCGTCGCCAGGGCGTCTTCGCGCCCGTCTTTGACGCCGCTATCGCCGACGGCTACAAGCGCCTCATGGCTCCCTCGCTGGAGCGCGAGGCCCGCGCCAAACTCACCGTTCGCGCTCAGACCGAGGCCATCAATGTCTTTGCCAAGAATCTCGAGGGCCTGCTCTCGGCGCGCCCCGTGCGCGGCGCCCGCGTGCTCGCACTCGATCCGGGCTACCGCACCGGTTGCAAGGTCGCCGTCATGGACGAAACCGGCAAGCTGCTCGACCACGGCGTGGTCTACCCCACCAAGCCGCGCCACGACGTCGCCGGCACCAAGCGCGAGCTCGCCCGCCTCGTCAAGAAGGACGGCGTCAACACCATCGTCATCGGCAACGGCACCGCCAGCCGCGAGACCGAGGAAGTCGTCTCGGAGTTCATCGCCGAGCAGGCACCTGGGCTGCGATACACCATCGTCAACGAGGCCGGCGCATCGGTGTACTCCGCCTCCGAGCTCGCCAGTCAGGAATACCCCGACCTGGACGTCACTGTGCGTGGCGCCATGAGCCTGGGCCGCCGCCTGCAGGACCCGCTGGCAGAGCTCGTCAAGATTCCGCCCCAGTCCATCGGCGTGGGCCAGTACCAGCACGACCTTGACCAGGCCGAGCTCTCGCGCACCCTGGGCCACGTGGTGGAAGACGTCGTCAACCGCGTAGGCGTCGACGTGAACACCGCAAGCGCGAGCCTGCTGGGATACGTGTCGGGCATCACGCCGAGCGTGGCCAAGAATATCGTGGCCTACCGCGAGGAAAACGGCGCCTTTACCGATCGCCGTCAGCTTAAGAAGGTCCCCAAGCTGGGGCCCAAGGCATATCTCAACGCCGCGGGCTTCCTGCGCATCAGCGGCGGCAAGAACCCGCTCGACGCGACGAGCGTCCACCCCGAGAGCTACGAGGTGGCCACGTCCGTCCTGGAACGCGCCGGCGTTAAAGCCAGCGAGCTCAGCCGCGGCGGCGTGCCCGACATTGAGCGCCGTCTGGGCAGCATCTCGGCACTGGCAAGCGACCTGGACTGCGGCACCCTCACGCTCATCGACATCGTCAATGAGCTCAAGAAGCCCGGGCGCGACCCGCGCGACGACGCGCCCGAGGTGGTCTTTAGCCGCTCGGCGCTTTCCATCGACGACCTGGAACCCGGCATGGAGCTCAAGGGCACGGTGCGCAACGTCGTCGACTTTGGCGCGTTCGTCGACGTCGGCGTGCACCAGGACGGCCTCGTACACATCTCCAAGCTGGCCAACCGCTTTGTCAAGCACCCGAGCGACGTGGTACGCGTCGGCGACACGGTAAAGGTGTGGGTAGAGAAGGTCGACCGCGACCGCAAAAAGATCTCCCTGACCATGGTGCAGGGGAAGTAAACCGCCAAAGCAAGGGTCCCCCCGGTAGCGACGTGCAAAATCGCGAGTATTCTGCAAATTCCGCCGTTCCGGATGCCCCTCAGAGGCGAAAAAGCAAAAACAGCCCCCGTTTTAGCGTCGTCAGAGCCAAAACGGGGGCTGTTCCGTGCTTTATCTAGCTGGTAAAAGCCTTTACCTTGCTGAATACTCTCAATTTTGCACGGCGCAGGCGGGGGCACCTTTGCCCACGGCAGGATATGGAAACCAATCACCAACCTACTGGCAAGTTCGTGTCGGCAGCCCCGGCCTTTCCTTTGCCTGGCGCGACCCTCGCGAAGCGAGTGAGCGATAGAGGAAAGGAAAGGCCGGGGCGAACAACCCTCGGAGCAGCCAGTGCTCACGTTACGGCAGGATATGGAAACCGAGTGCCGCGATATCTTTGGCAAAGCCGCGGACGGTGTCGAGCGAGACCTCGTACGGGTCGCGACCGATGTTCTTGCGCTTGGCCAGGATGCTGTTGGGCACCGTGATGATCTGGCAACCGCAGGCCTCGGCCTGGTAAATGTTGATAAGCTCACGCGTGGACGCCCACAGGACCTCGCAGTTGGGCTTAGCGGCGGCCTTCTTGACCGACTCCGTCACAAACGGAATGGGGTCGACGCCGGTGTCGGCGATACGGCCGGCAAAGAGCGAGATGATGGACGGCGTCTCGGCGTCAACGGCCTCGACCATCTCGTCGACCTGCTCGGGCGTAAAGATAGTGGTGACGTTGACCTTGATGCCATCGGCCGAAAGCTTGCGGACCAGCTCGGCGGTGGACTCGCCCTTGGTGGTCACGCACGGAATCTTGACGTAGACGTTGTCGGCCCAGGTAGCGATCTCGCGGGCCTCGACCTCCATGGTCTCGACGTCATCGGCAAAGACCTCAAACGAGACGGACACATCGGTGATGTGAGCCAGAACCTCCTTGGCAAACGCGCGGTAATCCGTCACGCCACCCTTCTTCATAAGGGACGGGTTGGTCGTGAAACCCTGAACGTTGCCGTTCTCGTACATGTCGAGCATGCCCTCGAGGTTTGCACCGTCAGCGAACACCTTGATTGCCATCTGCCTGATTCCTTTCGTTAGCATACGGCCGATAAACTGCTAAACACTTTACCTATGTTTATCAAGGCGTGAGCTGCGGGTTTTTATCTTCTCGGCGAACGGTATAAACGCTTTAGTGTTTGGTTTGATAAATCGATTGAGCATGCAAAAGCAAAGAGCCGCAGTTTAGGCAAACGTCAGAATGCGGGATTCATTAGATGAGGCCGAAATGCTGCATGGCGGTGACGGTGCCGTCGTGTGCGACATCGTCAGTCACGTAGTCGGCGACCGCTTTGACCTCGGACATGGCGTTGCCCATGGCGACAGCCGTCTCGACGGCAGCGAGCATGCCCAGGTCGTTGCCCGAATCGCCAAAGCCAAAGGTGCGCGCATTTCCCTCGCGGCCCAGATACGCCAGCGCTCGCGCCACGCCCACGCCCTTGTTGATGCCCTTGGGGCTCAGCTCGCGATTCCGACCACCGGTATTGCACAGCTCAAACTCGCGATCGATAAAGCCGTCATCGTTGGCAACGCGAGCCAAACTGGGCACATTGAGGCATACCTTGCCCACGCGCAGACTGCCGTCGACGCGCATTTCCTCGGCGCTGTGCACCACAGAAGTGCCGATCAGAGACGACTGCTCAACACCCGCGGGTTCCAGGGCAAAAGTAGCCACGTTGGTCTCGAAAAAGGCCTCAATCCCTGCCGCGGCCATACGGCGTGCAAGCTCCTCGATAACGTCCTCGCCAAAGCAGTCCTCATGCACCACGCGGCCCTCGACCTCGAGCGTGGCGCCCGCCATGGCAACGACACCCGCGGGGTCGAGCGCACGCAAGCTGTCCGCGATGAGCCACAGGGGGCGACCCGTGCAGATAAACGCCTTGTGCCCCGCGTCGCGCAGACGATGAAACGCCTCGACGACCATCTGCGAGGGGCGAACCGCCGAAAAGTCCTTATCGGTCATATCGTCGGGATCGAACGACGTCAGCGTGCCGTCCACGTCAAAAAAGAGCACGGCGGAATCGGGGCACGCATCAATCATATGGGTTCCTTTCGAGGATAAGGGCAAACGAAGCATCCATCATATAATGAAGCGACGCAACCAGAGAGGTCACCCATGGAATTTTACGCAAGCTGCCCCGAGGGCTTTGAGTCCGCACTCGCCGATGAGCTTAAACGCCTCGGGCTTTCGCATGTTCGCCGGCTGAAGGGCCGCGCTACATTTGAGGGCGAGCTCGAGCAAGGCTACCGAGCATGCCTGTGGTCGCGCCTGGCGAGCCGCGTGTTCGTGGTGCTCGGGCGCTTTGAGGCGCAGAATGCCGATGAACTGTACGATAGCGTTTACGACATCGCCTGGGAGAGCATCGTCCGCCCCGGCGCCACCATCGCCATCACAGCCCGCGGCGTGACCGAGCAGCTGCGCAACACGCGCTTCTCGGCCCTGCGCGCCAAAGACGCGCTGTGCGACCGTCTGGCCGAGACCACGGGCCGTCGCGCCGACGTCGATGCTGCCGACCCCGACGTTCACCTGCTGCTTTCGCTGCGCCAGCGCCGCGCGAGCATCAGCCTGGACCTTTCAGGCGACCCGCTGTTCAAACGCCTGCCGCCCGCAGCGACCCGCGCCGGCGAGGGCGCGCACGTGCTGCGCCCCGACTACGCCGCCCTGGTGCTGGCGCAGGTCGGCTGGACCGCACTGTGCGAGCGCGAGCTGACGGCCGATGATTACGAAAACGAAGCGCTGCCTACGCTGATCGACGCCTCGTGCGCCGGCGGCGGTCTGCTGCTGGAGGCCGTGAACATTCTGACCGACCGCGCCCCGGGCGCCGCACGCGAGCGCTGGGGCTTTGAGGGCTGGCAGCTGCACGACGCCGCCCTGTGGGAGCAGCTGCTTGCCGAGGCGCGCGAGCGCGAGACCGCGGCGCGTGAGCGCCAGGCGCGCATCGTCGCCGTGGACATTGACCCCGCCGCCCGCAAGACTGCCGAGCGCATGGTCAAGTGCGCCGGCTACAAGCGTTTTGTCGACTTTTGCGCTGCCAAGCCAGCCACCGTGCTGGACCACGCGGGCGCCGTCGCCGGTGCCGCCGTGGTCGCGGACACCACCGAGACCCCGCTTTCGCTCATGCACGACGCCATGACGCTGGTCGGTGAGCTGCGCCGCGCGCCCGAGCTTTCCGCGGCGCCGGTCGCCGCGCTCACCCGCGATGGATTGCTGGCCCGCGCGCTCCACGCCGAGCCCGAGCGCTCGATCGCCGTCATGCCCAATAACGAGGAGGCAACTATTGAGGTTTGGCCCTCGCTCGACCACGCCGCCGCGGCGTTTGAGGCTTCGACCAGTGCGGATGCCGAGGCCGAGGTTGCGGATGCCAACGAAGTCAACGACAACGCCGCCAACACCCCCATGCCCGAACCTGCCGCCATGCTCGACCTGGGCGACGGCAAGCCGCTGCCCGTGCTCATCCCCGAGTCCGAGCAGTTCGCCAACCGCCTGCGTAAGAATGCCCGTCTGCGTCGCAAGTGGGCCAAGCGCGAGGGCGTGAGCTGCTACCGCGTCTACGATGCCGACCTACCCGACTACTCCGCCGCCATCGATCTGTACGAGGGCTGCCCGCAGACGCCGGGCCGCTGGCTCGTCATCGCCGAGTACGCCGCGCCTAAGACCATCGATCCCGCGCTAGCCCAGGCCCGCATGCTCGACATCTTGGCCATCGCGCCGCGCATCCTGGATGTTCCGGCCGAGCATGTGCACGCCAAGGCCCGCATGCGCTCGCGTGGCGGCTCGCAGTACGGCAAGCAGGGCGCCGGTAAGGGCGCATCAGGCGAGCGCGCCAACATCGCTCGCCGTCGCCTGCCGCTCATCGAAGAGGGCGGACTCACCTTTGCCGTCAACTTTGACGATTATCTGGATGTGGGCATCTTCCTGGATCACCGCGTCACCCGCAACCTGGTGCGCGAGCACGCCAAGCAGGCGCGTCGCTTCCTCAACCTGTTTGCCTATACCGGCACCGCCACCTGCTACGCGGCGGACGGCGGCGTCGAGGAGACCGTGACGGTCGACCTCTCCAACACCTACCTGGACTGGGCCGAGCGCAACATGCGCCAAAACGGCTTTGTGGGACCGCAGCATCATTTTGTGCGCGACGACGTGCTCGCCTGGATTCGCGACCAACGCCAGACGCGCAACCGCTGGGACCTGATCTTTGTCGACCCGCCCACGTTCTCGAACTCGTCCAAGATGGGCCGCCGTACCTGGGATGTCCAACGCGACCATGTTGAGCTTTTGGCCGGCGTATCGCGCCTGCTCGCACAGGGTGGACATGCCATCTTTAGCTGCAACCTGCGTGGCTTCCGTCCCGAGACGCGCAAGCTCGCACGCGCGGGCGTGGTGCTGGAGGACATTACGGCACAGACCATCCCCGAGGACTTCGCGCGCAACCAGAAGGTGCACCACTGCTATATCGTGCGCCGCCTGCCCATCGAGGATGCCATGGCCGAGGTCGGCTTTAGCGCCGAGGAGATTGCAGAGCGAACCGAGGAACTGCGCAATCCCGAGGCCCGCAAGCCCCGTGCGGCAGTACCCGCGCACGCGCAGGCCGGCAACGGCAAGTCGAACTTTGCCGGCAAACCCTCTCCTGCCGGCAAGCTCAAAAAGAAGAAGTTCTACGCCAGCAAGCCCAAGGGCAAATAAAAAAGTTGCGGTGGAATACGGACTGTTTTGCCTGGAATTAGGCAAAGTTAGACCGTATTTCACCGCAACTCATAGTGGGATGGCGGATGCCAGCCTATCCTTGGGTGACCAGTCGGTAACCGATGCCCACATGCGTTTGGATATAGCGCGGATGCGCAGGGTCGGACTCGATCTTCTTGCGCAGCGTGCCCATAAAGACACGCAGGCTCGCCAGGTCGCTCTTGGTTGCCGTGCCCCAAATCTCGTGCAGGATAAACTGGTGCGTCAGCACCTTGTCGGCGTTATGCGCTAGCAGGCACAGGAGCTTGTACTCGATCGGCGTCAGATGCAGCTCCTCGCCATCCATCGTGGCGATGCCGGCATCAAAATCGATATGCAGCTCACCGGTATCGAACGAGCCCTCGGAGACAACGCCGCCCGTTTGCGTATACGAAAGGCGCCTGAGCGTCGTGCGAATGCGCGCGAGCAGCTCCTCGACCGAAAACGGCTTGGTCAGGTAGTCGTCGGCGCCGGCATCGAGTGCACGAATCTTGTCCGCATCCTCGCTGCGCGCCGAAACCACAATAATCGGCATACCCGACCATGCGCGCACCGACTCCACCACCTTGACACCATCCATATCGGGCAGGCCCAGATCGAGCAGCACAATACTCGGTGCCTGCGATGAGGCGGCGGCGATGGCGGCATGGGCGGTCTCCACGGCCATATGGCGCAAGCCGTGCGCCTCGAGCGCAGCAACGATAAGGTTGCGAACAGCTGGGTCGTCCTCAACGACCAAGATGAGCGGTTTTACGGCAGAGTTCGACACGGCGCTACTCCTTATCAAACGAAACGTCGGCGGCGGGAAGTTCAATCGTAAAGACCGAACCGTGCGGGTCCGCCGCGGCAACCTCTATGCTACCGCCATGCGCCAACGCAATGGAACGGCAGAGTGAAAGACCCAAGCCCACGCTGCGGTGGCTGTCGGCCAGACCATGGTTGGCGGTATAGAACGACTCAAAAATCCGCTCGCGGTCCTCGGGTGCGATGCCCGGACCATCATCGGCCACCGAGCACGCCACGCGTCCATCGTCGACGCCAATCGAAATCATGATATGCGAGCCTGCGGGCGTATAGGTGATGGCGTTGTTCACCAGATTGACCACCAGCTGCACCATCAGGCGCGCATCGACGTTGACGAGCGCCGGCTCATCGCACGCCACCACCTTAAGGTCGTGCTCGCGCACGGCAGGGTTCACGTGGCGCAGCGCCTCCTCGACGATATCGTCCATGAGCTCGAGCGTGGTCGACAGTCGCATGCCGCCGCCCTCGAGCTTGGTGATGGCGAGCAGGTTCTCGACGGTGACGTTGAGCCATTGCGCATCCGAGCGAATGGACAGGAGCAGGCCGCGGCGCGTCTGGGCGTCGAGCACGGCGGTGCCGGTCGAGCCCTGGTCGAGCAGCACATCGGCATTGCCCGAAATACTGGTGAGCGGCGTGCGCAGGTCGTGCGAGATGGAGCGCAGCAGGTTGGCGCGCAGCTGCTCATTTTTGGCAAGCACCGCCGCCTCCTCGCGGGCCTCCATGGCGCGGGCGCGATCGAGTGCCAGCTCGCCTTCGCTCACGATGGCATCGGCAAGTGTCCGCTCCTCGTGCGTCAGCACGTCGGGCTCGGCAACGATAGCCAGCACGCCCACCACCGAGGCAGGGTCGCCCGAGCGCACGAAGCCGTCACCCGTGCGAACCGTCAGGTAGATGCCATAAAACGCCGAGCCGCCATAAGTGGCGTCGAGCGGCATTCCCACATAGGCGGACGCCGAGAGACGCGGCGGCATCTGCGGCGCCAGCTCGTGCACCGGCGCGGCATCGCCCACGGCCGTGTATGTCGCACGCGGCAGCAGGTCATCATCGTCGGCATCGGCGCTGTACCATACGACCGGACAGCCCGAAAGACGCGCCAGCTGCGTTGCCATGGCATGGACAATCTGCTGCTGATCGGCGCACCGCTGCAGCATGCGGTTGGTCTCGAGCACCATATGCGTGCGACGGTCGCTGGCGGCAGCCTGTGCCAAGGCGCGGCGCAGGGCCAACGCAATCGAGCTCGACACAAGCGAGACCACAAACATGATGAAGAACATGCCGGGATAGGCGCGGTCGATAAACGACAGCGAGTAGCGCGGATCGACAAACAAGAAGTTGTAGAGCGCCGCGGCGGCAGCCGCACTCAACAGGCAATACAGGCGGCTCCAGGTGAAAAAGGCACACAGCTGCACGGCAAGCACATAGACGATCATGATGCTCGGCGCGAGACCCGGATGGTCGAGCAGCGCGCCCACAATCGTCGCCGCGACCAGCAGCCCCGCCGATACGCAGGCGTCATACAGAGGAGTGCGGCGCGTCAGCGTTGTGCGCCGCCACCAAAAGCTATCGGCAATATCGCCGTCCGTACGGACGTCCATCAGCGCCCCGCCCCTCTCTCATAAACAAAAACCACCACAAAGGGGACAGGCACCTTTGTGGTGGTTTCCCTTGTGGTGGTTCCAAGTGTAAAGCCTTCTACGACCGGCAGTCGCTAGACAAACAGCACGTGCGCGAGCAGGGCACACACGCACACCGCTCCAAATACCAGTGCCACGATCGAAATTACGCGATCGGCCATGTCCATGTTGGCACGGTTCGTCAAAAACCGATCTTCGGCGGCGTCGGCGCGTGCCTCACGCACCATCTCGGCAACCACCTCGTGGCCATCAAGCATCTTTGCATCCATGTTTGCCTCCCCGGTCTCAACCTTGTCCATCGAAAACCAACTCCATGCAACCTGTCGGCGCCTACGGGCGCTCGTTGGGGGCCAGGCGATGCATCTTGTTCACGGCCTTGAACTTGGTGAACAGCGGCACGTACTCAAAGCTCACGTTGGAGTTCTCCAGGCCATACCAGCGTGCAGGCGTGCCGGCGGCGCGGCGGATGATGTACTTGAGCGTGATGGCCGTACGCTCGCTCGGCTCCACATCGCTTTCGGGCGCCAGAAGCTTACGAATCAGGATGAACTTGAACGTGCCGATGTTACCCGGATCCTTGTAGACCGAGTAGTCATGCGTCTGCGGCGGCAGCTCGCCGGTGGCAGCCAGGTCCTGAACAACCTGACGCAGGTAGGCATTAACGCGCTGGTTGATCTTGTAGCCCAGGTACAGATGCACGCGGAACACGTAGTCGGTGCCGAACGTCTCGACCGAATAGGCAAAGGTGTGCGGTTCGTCCATGGTCTCGACATTCACAAACCACCAGGCGCGGGCGCGCTTGGGATGCTTGTCCAAGATCGAATAGACGATATCGCGGTCGATGTAGTCGGTATGGGTGTCCTTGGTCAGGTACACGACGTTGTCGCTCATGCGCTCGTAACGGTCGTCGTCGCGCAGGCGCTTGAGCTGCGGCAGGTAGCTGCGCAGCGGCAGCAGCGTAAACTGGCGCTGCTCGACCGCCGTGCCGTTGTACCAGCACACCATAATGCCCATGATGAGTGCAGCCATGAGGATGGTGAAGTAGCCGCCGTGGAAGAACTTGGTGAGCGAACTCACAAAGAAGAAGCCCTCGAGCATAAGGAAGAACGCAACGAAGATATACGGGGCGACCTTAAGGCCGCGATCGACATGCAAGTAGAAGAAGAGCAGCAGCGTCGTGCACATCATGGTCAGGGTGATCGCCAAGCCGTAAGCGGCCTCCATGTGCGCCGAGCTCTGGAACAGCAGCACCACGATGACGCAGCCCACAAGCATGACGTTGTTGACCATGGGAATATAGAGCTGGCCCTTGGTCTCGGCAGGATAGAAAACCTGCATGTGCGGCATGAGGTCCAGGCGGCTGGCCTCAGACACCAGCGAGAATGCGCCGGTGATGAGCGCCTGCGAGGCAATGATGGCCGCGACGGTGGAAAGGCCGACGGCAAACGGGCGCAGGCCCGGGGCGAGCATCTGGTAGAACGGGTTGAGGTCGGCAATGCCCATGAGCTCGGGGTTGGCAGCGTTGTTCATAAGCCAAGCGCCCTGCCCCATATAGGACAGCAGCAGGCAGCACTTAACGAACGGCCAGGTTGCGTAGATGTTGCCGCGGCCCACGTGGCCCATGTCGGAATAGAGCGCCTCGGCACCGGTGGTGGCAAGGAAGCAGCTGCCCAGAATCATGATGCCTGCATGGTTGTTGGGGCTCAACAAAAAGCCGATGCCGCGCAGCGGGTTGAGGCACAGCAGCACCGCGGGGTGCTGGAAGACAAAGAACAGACCCGTACCGCCCAGGAACAGAAACCACAGCGTCATGATGGGGCCAAAGGCACGGCCGATCTTGGCCGTGCCGATGCGCTGCACCAAGAAGAGCACAATGATGATGGCAAGTGTGATGGCCACGACGCGGCCCTGATCGTCGCCCAACACAGCATGGACTGCCGGAATGGTGCGCAGGCCCTCGATAGCCGTAGTCACGGTAACGGCGGGCGTGAGGATGCCATCGGCGAGCAGTGCCGCGCCGCCCAGCATGGCGGGGATGATGAGCCATTTGCCGCAGCGCTTAACCAAGCTGTACAGAGCAAAGATGCCACCCTCGCCGTGGTTGTCGGCGCGCAGCGAGATGAGCACGTACTTGACGGTCGTCAGCAGCGTGACCGTCCATACGACGAGCGAGAGCGCGCCGAGCACGAACTCCTCCGTGACGCTTCCGATGCCGCCGTTGCCGGCAACGAGTGCCTTGGTTACATACATGGGGCTGGTGCCGATATCGCCATACACCACGCCCAGCGTGACGAGCATCGCCGAGATGCTCACAGGAATCGCAGCGTGCGAGGCTGCCTCCTTGGCCTTTTGTTCCATAAGCCGGTTTCCTCCCAACTTTAACGTTCGAGGGGATTATAGGTAATCGGCCCATGTTTTAATGCACTGTTTTCCCAGCTAGATAAAGATTTATACAGTCTTTAGGCTACCGCGGCGATATGGAATGTGACAAAGGGACTGTTCCCTTGTCACATTCGTCATTTTCCGAGCCAGTTTTTGAACCACCACTCCATGGAGCGACTCATCTCGGCCATAAAGGGACTGGTGTGTTTGCGGGTGTAGATATCCACCACGCGCTCGCCCACCTCGCGGGCATGCGGACGGAACATCGCATCCATCTCGGCCACCTGAGCATCCATAGTCGCGGCATCGGCGCGGCAGTAGCGCTCCTCGTGCACCAGGTTCACCACGGGATGCGCAATGGCCGGACGCTCCTTACGGGGCGTGCCGATGATGAGCATCGACAGCGGCATGGTATAGGGCGGCAGATCGAGCAGCTCGGCAACTTCCTCGGCATTCTCGACGATATCACCGATATAGCAGCTCCCCAGCCCCAGGGCCTCGGCGGCAACCACGGCGTTTTGCGCGGCGATCACGGCGTCCTGCGCCGCAATGGCAAAGTCGCCCAGACCCGGTGCACGACGGGGCGACTTGCCCGTACGCTCTACAAACTCTGGCTCAAAGCAGCCCACGTGCTCAAACAGATCGATCCACTTGGCATAATCGACCACAAATATTAGTGCCCAGGGCGCCTTAGCGATCATGGGCTGGTGGTCGCACAGGTCGGCCAGGCGGTCGAGCGTAGCCTGCTCACGGATGCTCACGATGGAATACATCATCATGGCACCCGCCGACGGCGCGCGGCTCGCCGCATGCAGAATCGCCGCACGCTGCTCGTCGGTCACCGCCACGGGACGGTCGTCGTCATCGCGCGCGAAGGCACGCGTAGACGAGCGATGCTCCAAAATGTCCAGCACCGCATTGCCCGTGGTCTCGACCGGGTAGCCGTTCGTATCCACGCCCTCAGCTCCGCCGCAGCACTCGACGCCCGTCATACAAACCTGCTCACCCATAGCTCTATCCTCGCCAATTCTTTAAGAAGCCTTTACGTTTCCGTGTAATTCCCGTCCATTATCGCGCAGGTCGCCACTACATTGCGCCACACCGCCACACGTGCGCGTTAATATGGCTGGTTGTTGTGCGCAGCCACCAATTGCAGCGCATATCTTGGTAACAATCGGGTAAACCCCCGCTTTCGTAGGTTTTAAGTTTGTGAGGAGTCTCAGCATGTTCGCAGCCGCCATCTCGCTCGTCGGTCTTGCGGCGACCGTCTACCTTGTCTTGCGCGAGGCCAAGGCCATTCGCGCGCAGTCGGGCGCCGTTGCCAAGGGCGCTATCGCCTGGAGCGTCGCCTTTGGTCTGTTCCAGGTCTTTTTGACTATTTGGGGCGCCGTGGGCCTCGTCGCCCAAAACGAGCCGCTCGCCTTTGTGATGCTCATCCTGACCAATGCCATTCTCACCGGTTGCGCCTGGGCCAGCATCGCCCGCGACCGCATCGCTCCGCGCGTCTTTGCGTTCGCCGAGCCCGACGTCCCCGCCCCCACCGGCAAGCTCGCCCGCCTGCGCGGCGCCTTTGTGGGCAAACCGCTCGTCGCCGCCGTCTTGTGCCTGCTGCTCGCCGGCGTCTTTGCGCTGTTGGGCATGGAGGTCTCGTCCAACCACGACTTTACCTGGGTCTACCCCCTGTGCATCCTGCTCGAGTGGGCTATCATCACCGCACTCATGAGCGGCCTTTTCTTCCTGTTCCAGCGCCACGGCGCGGCTCCCGCGGTCCTGGCCTTCGCCCTCTTTGTCCTAGGCATTGCCGAGTTCTTCGTCATCACGTTTAAATCCATGCCCATCCAGCCGGGCGACCTTTCGGCCATCTCCACCGCCGCCGCGGTCGCCGGCAACGGCTACACCTTCTCGATCTCGCTGTTCTGCGTGCTGTCCATGGGCTTTACCGCCATCGCCATGCTGCTATGCGAGTACGCCGGCCTGGTAGCACCGCACCGTCAGAAGGGTGCCGCCAACGCCAAGCGCATGCTGCTCACCAACCTGCTCGTCGCCGTGCTTTGCCTGGGCGGCGTGACCGCGCACGTCGCGCTTATCGACTACTACAACACTCTCGGCATCACCGTCTACACCTGGCGCCCGCTCGAGAGCTACTGGCGCGAGGGCTACCTGCCTGCTTTTATTAGTGCAGCGCAGTCCATCAAGCCGCCCAAACCCGCCGATTACTCCGCCGACGACGCCAAGGTCACGCTCAAAAAGTACGCCAAGGCCTACGACAAGTCCGATGCCGCCACAAGCGACGCCCGCACTGCCGCCCAGGAGCAGTTCGACAGTGAGAAGCCCACGGTCATCGCCATCATGAACGAAACCTTCTCGGATCTTTCGATCTACCAGAACATGCGCGCCGGCTACGAGGGACCGCAGTACTTTAAGAACCTGTCCAACTGCCTCAGCCGCGGCAAGCTCTACGTGAGCGCCTACGGCGGTGGCACCGCCAATACCGAGTTTGAGTTTATGACCGGCAACTCCATGGCCAACCTGGGCTCGGGCGTGTACCCCTACACCATCTACAACATGGAAACGACCGGGAACCTGGCAGAGCAATTCAAATCGCTCGGCTATTCCACCACGGCCATGCACCCCAACCACGCGACCAACTGGAACCGCGAGAACGTCTACAAGGACTTTGGCTTTGACCAGTTCCTGTCTATCAACGATTTCCAGGGCGCCGACACCCTGCGCGGTATGGTGACCGACCAGGCTACCTACGACAAGATTCTTGAGCTGCTCGACCAGAACGCCGATCCGCAGTTTATCTTCGACGTGACCATGCAGAACCACTCGGGCTACGATACGGGTCTACTGCCGGCAGATAAGCAGATGCACCTGAACATCGACACGACCGACCTGGACGCCAAGACTGTCGAGGACGGCACGTTGTCCGATGTCGACGAGTACGTCTCGTGCATTGAGCAGTCCGACCAGGCGCTGCGCTACTTCCTCAACGCCCTGAACAAACTCGATCGCAAGGTGGTCGTGGTGTTCTGGGGCGACCATCAGCCGTTCTTCCCGTCCAAGTTCAACGACAAGTGGTTTACCGACGAGGATGACGCCACCCACCAGGAGCGCTTGTGGCAGACCGACTACATCATTTGGGCCAACTACGACGTTGCCGGCTGCGACCAGACAAGCGAGGTCGACGACCTGTCCACCAACTATCTGTCCACCCAGCTGATGCAGCTGATCGGCGCACCTCTCTCCGACTACCAGAAAGCGCACATGACGCTGCGCGAGTCGCTGCCCGCCATCAACTCCGTCGGCTACGAGGACGCCAGCCTGCGCTGGGCGCTCTCCTCCAACGTCACCGGTGACGACGACGCCGCCGCGGCTGCCACCAAGGCACGCGAGGATTACGCCAAGATGCAGTACTACGAGATGTTCCGCGACGGCAAGAACGTGTATACCGAGCACTTCCAGACCGAGGCCAACGAAACCGACCCCAACCTGGCGCCGGGAACAACCAAGATCAAGTAGCGACACGTCTTAACTGGTTCGTCTGCCCGGCGGCGCGGAACGTAAGGTTCCCTGCTCGGACAGTCCTGCTCGCACGGAGAGCACATTAAGTGCTCTCCGGCTCGTGCGGAACTCGCGATGAACCTTACGTTCCGCGTCGCCGGGCAGACGCCTCGGTGTTGAAGCGCGGCTTGTCATGGGGGCATCTGCTGAACATATATAAGCTGAAGGCCACGTCATGCGGCCTTGTTTGTATCCGGAAAGCGTGTCCCGGAATTCTTGTCTGGAATGGGATGCAGTTTCCGCTTGGGACCTGATTGGGAAAGTGTGTCCCACTATTCAGCTGGATTCCGGGATGTATTTTCCCGTTGAGGACCCTTTGGGAAAGTGCGTCCCACTTTGGGGGCTGATTCTGGGACGTGGTTTCCGGTTGGCTCTCATTGGGAAAGTTCATCCCATTTCTCGGCCTAATTATGGGACGCAGTTTCCCGTTGAGGACCCTTTGGGAAAGTGCGTCCCGGTCTGGGCGCTCAAACTGGGATGGATTTTCCGGATGAGGGCTTGACGGAAAATGTGTCCCGTTCCGGGCGCTAATCGTGGGATGCAGTTTCCGCTTGCGGAGTCTCCACTCAACAGAAAACCCGGGTGGCCTGTTTTTTGGCTACCCGGGTTTTTGGGTTGTCGATATGTTCGACTGGCTACTAGTGGGTCTTGCGGCGCTTGATCAGCATGATGAGGGCTATCACTACGAGCGCTGCTCCCGCTGCTGCTGCGGTGGCGACTAGGGCGAATGTTTGGTCGCCGGTGTTTGCGAGGTTCTTCGCTGTGGTCGTAGTCTTGACCTTGGTGTCGGTCTTAGCTCCGTTGTCGGACTTGGGCTTGTCCGGGTTCGTCGGGGTCTCAGGAGTCTCGGGGTCCTTTGAGCCTTCGGAATCGGTTGGGCCGGCGGTGTTTACCAGCGTATGGTCCAGGAACTTCTTGGCGCCCGCACTTGCCTGTGAGAACAGGCGGCGCGTGCGGATCGGGGTGGCGTTCACCGTTGTGGGCGCCGTCTCCTCGGCCTCGATATTCACGAGCGTCGTGCCGGTGTCGAGGCCCACGTCGTTGTATCCCACGTGGCAGTAATACTGCGCACCGTCATCGTCTGCGGTCAGGTCAATCTCGAGCTTTGAGGCCGTTCCAGCCGCGAGGTTGCCATCGGCACCCACGAGCTTAAACTCTGTCTCGCCGCGGCCCTTGCGGTACCACATATAGGTCGGTGCCAGCCCTGTTTCGCTATCGTCGGCACCGAGTTGCTTCACATGGCCAATCGCCGAGAGCGTCAGGTGGCTTCCCGCCGTGCGCTCAACCGAAGAGTCGTATCCAAGATCCGACCCCTCCGCAGCATCCGCCGCAGGTCCGCTCACGGTCATCGTCATGCCATCGGGCATGGTCTTGACCGTGATGATTGCCGAGCGAATACCTGTTTCGGTCGTGGATCCATTCTTAACGGCGGCGATGGCGAATCGATACTCCGTATTGGGCTGCAGCCCATCCCACTTGAGCGAGGTCTGCGTGTTGTCGGCAATCTTCCAGCTATTGACGACCGCATCCGCCGCATTGCTCTGCAGCATGCCCACGCCGTAGCTAAAGCCACTCTTGTTTGCGAGCACATCGTCCCAGCTAAACGTAACGCTGGTCGAATCGACGGCGTTTGCCGTAAAGCCCGTCACGGCCGGCGCGTCGGGCATCTCGACGTCCTTAACGTCATAGCCCACGATCCAGAACTGGTCGGTGTCCTTGGTGCCGAGCTTGTCGCCCGAGTCTGCCTCGAACTTGTCGACATCCACCGCGTTGACGCCCAGACGCCACACAAAACCGTACTTGCCCTGCGCGGCCTCGGGCAGGTTGTCGACGGTGCCGCCGTATTCGGTCGATTCACTCGAGGAGTTCCCCGTAGTAAAGCCGGCGTTGGCACCAAAGCACAGGCCGCCAAACAACTCGTGCTTTGCGAGCTTCGCGCCCATGACAACGCTGCCGTTCAGCGTCAAGCCGAGCTCGAGCTCCTGCTCCTTGCCCTCCTCGACTTCGATGGTCTGCTCAATGCTCGCCCCCGACTGCGCGGCGGCGCCGTTAAACCCATCGTGCGTGTAGGCGCGCGTTACGCCAGGCTTGCCCAGGCCAAAGGAATCCCCAACGGGAGTCTCGCCGTTGAGCGTCGTTTGATAGGTTCCGGGTTCTCCCGACCGGTTGGTCAAAAAGTAGCTGAGCGGCGTCATATTGTGCTGTTTGGCAATGCGGTCATAGGCCTCGACATTAACGACCGAGGTCTGCGCGCCGAGCGACACGGGCGCCGCCATCACGCCCTTGCCACCAGTTTCCTCATTTTCGATCTCATACTCGTAATAGACCATCGGAATCGTGTAGAGCACGGCCTTGTCACCCTCGCCGGCATGCGACTCATAGCTTACGCTTGCGCTGACCGTGCGCTCGCTCCGGTAGTCATAGCATCCCTCGGCGGCAAAATCGACTGAAGCATTCATCGCGACCAGGGGCGGACCGGTCTGCACCTCGACGGCAACGCCCAACTCGGCGCCAATGGTATAGCCCTGGGATGTCCCCGTGCCCTTTTCCTCTCCGTATGACGTGCCGCCCAACACCAGATAGCCGTATGCCTGCTCCAGATCCTCAACATAGGGCGCATCCTGCAGCACGGCAAGCACGCGCGGGTTGGTATAGACCTTGTAGCGGTCCTTGTACGTGATCTTGACGCTGTCGTTGTCGACATCGGGCAGCGCGAGCGAGATAAATGTGCCGTAGGTAGTGCCGCGACGGTTGCTCTCGCTAATCACCTGCTCCTCGCCGCGGCGCACCTTTCCGTTCTCGTCGAGCGAAAAATGCGAGGCGGTCATCCAATAGTAGTCATCGTTCTTGCGCAGGTCCTCGTCGCGGTGCTTGCCCACCACGGCGATAAAGCTCTCGTTATAGCGGTCCGAACCCGAGACGCTACCCGCCTTGACGTCGCTGATCCACACCTGCTCTATACCCTTGTGGTCATGCTTGTTGCTGCTGTTGTATTGCTGACCGCTCATGCTCATGGTTCCGACCATGGACCCCAAGCCCTGAGCCCCGCTCTGTGCCGTGTTGCAGGCAAAGTCGCGGAACACATCGCCGCCCACGAGCACCTCGTCGACCGCCAGCTGCTCGGACAGGCCGTCAAGGTTGGCAGTGGCAAGGGCAATAGGCGCCAAGGTGCACGGATAGCGCTTATCCTGAGCGCTATCCTTCCATGCGCTGTTGGGCACATGCATCAGCCCATAGGAGGCGAGGAGCCCGTCTCTGTATTCCTTACAATCGGAAAGCTTGAACTCGCCAGACTCCGAGTCAAAATACGCGTAGCGGTACAGCGCGCCGTACAGCCCCTTGCTGCCGTCAGAAGCGCCGTAATCAAAAGCGCTGCGTTGCCAGTCATAGCCCGCAAGAATAAGGCCCGTGACGGTTTCACCCGTCTTCTTTCCTTCTTCATCGTAGGCGGCAAACGTGCCGAACGTCGCATTCGCAGCGACCATGGTCTTGCCGTTCGCGGAGAGGGAGATTGCGCCCGCGTCGCCCAGAGCATCGACATGGACGAGCGCACCCTTGGATGCATCCCACGAAAACAGCTCGCAATGCGTCGACTTATCAATATTCTTCTTGCCGTAGGGTGCCGAGACCACGATGGCGAGGTCATCGCAAAAATCGCGATCGAGGTCGCCGGCCGCTAGCGAAACGACAGGAGCTGACTGAAGCTGCGTCCAGGAGTCGTTCCCGCCCTTGTTGTGCGTGGTGTAGTCCGCGGCGTTACCGGCATCGATCTTGACGACGCTTTGCTTCCAGTTGCCGCCCTCCAAGTCATACATGTCGACTACAGCCTTGCGCACGCCGTTCTCGTCGACATAGCAGCCCGCGTAGACAAAAAGCTCGTCGACGCCGTCGCCATCGACATCGCCCGCCTCGACATCAAAGACGGCGTCGTGCTCTTGCAGGTAACCGGCATCCAGGTACTTAAAACGGCCTTCGTACATCATATTAGTGTTGACCGTCACCGGCAGGTGTGTGTCGAGAGTGCGCGTGCGCCCGTTGCTAAACGAGTAGAGGACCAGCTCAACCTTTCCGGCGTATGACTTGCCGTCAATCGTCGTGGAGGAACTGTCGCCGTAGGCACGGAGCTCGGCAACGCGGCTCTTTTTGCCCGTGCTGGCGTCGCTGCAGAACTCAACACTCGTGGCGTGAATGCCCGAGAAACCGTTGTTGTCGTTGGCGAGTACTGTTGAGGACTCATTGTTGCTTAGGTACGACCAGGTGCCGCCACCGTAGTCGCTATGCTTGTAGAGATCGCTGTTCGTATCGAAGTTGTTGACGTTTTGCCAGAACTTTGCGGCGCCCCACACACTTCCATAGCCATCGGTGAGTTTGCTGCTGCCGCCAATGTCACCGCGCTCGACGTTCTCGAGCTTGTCGCGCAGAGTGTAGCGATTGCCATGGCTACCGTTAGCTGCCATATAGACCTCGCTGCGCGTGGCAAACGTCGTGGGGGTATCAGTGGAATAGGGGCCAACGGTATCGGCCGGAATGTCCTCGCTCGTGCCCAGACCCAGGGCTTGATAATCCTGCTCGGTCATATCGGTGATTGCGGGCGCGTCTGCCGCCTGGGCAACCTGGGGCGTGGCCGTGAAGCAGGCGACGCTCGTGGCGATCAACGCAGCAAGCGCCGCCGTCCCAACAAGCGGGATTTTCGACAGCCTACGGATACGGGGGTGTGGAACGTACATGAGGGACATCGCTTTACTCGAGTGGAGTGGACTCATTTTTGCAAATGATACATCCGATGCCCGATATCACGTGTCTCATTTTCGCCAACGGCGTGTCTCATTTTTGAGAATCCGAGATACCGCGGAAATCTTATCCCAGCTCAAAGGCCATTTCTGGGATGTATTTTCCGTCGAGTGCCTCATCGGGAAACTGCATCCCATTTCAAGCGTCGATTCTGGGACGCACTTTCCCCTTAGACCCTCAACCGGAAACCGCATCCCACTTTGAGCGCAAATTCCGGGATGCATTTTCCGCTTGAGCCTCATTGGGAAACGGCGTCCCACTTTGAGGGCTGATTGTGGGATGCATTTTCCGGTTTTGCTCTCATTGGGAAAATGCATCCCGTTTCTTGACCGAATAATGGGACGCAATTTCCCGTTGGAGCGCCTTTGGGAAAGTGTGTCCCACTTCGACCGCCCAGAGTGGGATGCACTTTCCGCAAAGCACCTCAACGGGAAACTACGTCCCATTCCAAAGGCAAATTCCGGGACGCATTTTTCGAAAGCCTGCCCATCCGGAAAGCCCGTCCCACTTTGGACGCATCCGGGCACGGAACCATCGACCTATCAGGCCTCCCATCAATAAAGAGGCGTCCTCCCGGACGGCGGGGCACGAAGTTCATCGCGAGTTCCGCACGCAAAGAAGGCCACTTAATGTGGCCTTCGTCTTGCGCAGGACTGTAGAGCAGGGAACTTCGTGCCCCGACGCCCGGGAGGACGTTTCATTTAGAAAGATGGACCGACCGCCGTCAGCGATGGGAGCTACTCCCCCAGCACGGCCTTTTTGGCGGCTGCAGCCATGTTGTCCAGATCTTCCTTGGTGGGGTGATCCTTTGCGGCGACCCAGTTATCGAGCAGCATCTTAAAGCGGACATTGTCGGGATCTTGCTCGAGCATGGCCTCGTAGCGCTGCTTTACGGCAGGGCCCATCTTGCCCTGGCACATCGCCCAACCCGCAAGCTCGGCATCCTCAGCCAAATTGGAGGTCACACGATCGATAATCTGCTGATAATAGCTCTGGTCGGCCCCAAAACCGCAGGTGCCAAACAGAAAGACGCGCTTGCCGTGCAAGGCGGAGAGCAACGCCGCGACCGAAGGCGTGCACGCGCCCTTGTCGCACCAAAAACCGACGAGCACTGTGTCGGCCGCGCAGGCGCCCTGCGCCTCGAGCGCAACCTGATCTGCATCCGCATCGTCGCTCAACGCCGCGGCATGGACAAACTCAACGCCCGCAGCCTGCAGAGTGCGCTTGATCGCACCCGAAACCATCCTGGTATTACCGCTCTTGCTGTTGACCACCAAAGAGCATGTCATAGTCACGTTGCTCGTTTCCCCCAAAACTAAAGCCACTAATGCAATTTATTAGATGAATATCTTAGTACTAACGTGACAGATGTAAACCACCGTCTGTCGATTGATTAATTTGCACCACGGGCTTGCTCACTGGGCAAACTGGCTGCGGTAGAGTTCGGCGTAGAAGCCGCCTGCCGCTAGCAGCTCGTCGTGCGTGCCGCGCTCGATAATCTGGCCGTCGCGCATGACCAGAATGCAATCGGCGTTGCGGATGGTGCTCAGGCGGTGCGCCACGACAAAGCTTGTGCGGCCGGCCATGAGCTCGTCGAATGCCGCCTGAACCTGCAGCTCGGTGCGGGTATCGATGCTCGAGGTCGCCTCGTCCAGTAGCAGAATCGCCGGGTCGGTGAGCATGACGCGCGCGATGCACAGCAGCTGCTTTTGGCCCTGACTAAACGTGCCGCCGTCCTCGCCAACCACCGTGTCGTAGCCGCCTGGCAGCTGCACGATAAACTTGTGCGCGTGCGCGCGCTTGGCGGCTTCGATGACCTGCTCGCGCGTAGCTCCTGGGCAACCGTAAGCGATGTTGTCCGCCACCGTGCCCTCGAACAGCCACGTATCCTGCAGCACCATGCCAAAGGCGCGGCGCAGGCTTGCACGCGTGTAGTCACGCGAAGACCGGCCATCGACCATGATGCGGCCGGCATCGATATCGTAAAAACGCAGCAGCAGATTGATGAGCGTTGTCTTTCCGCAGCCCGTGGGACCAACCAGGGCAAAGCGCATGCCGGGCTTAGCCTCGATGCAGATGTCCTGCAGCAGTTTGCGATCGGGCACGTAGCTAAAGTCCACATGCTCAAGGGTCACCTCACCCTGCGGGGTGGCAAGTTCCACGGCATCCGCCGCATCGGGCTCCTGCTCGCGTGCATCGAGCAGCGCGAACATGCGACGCGCCGAGGCGTACGCGGTCTGGATCTGCGTAATGACGTTGGTAACCTCGTTGAACGGCTTGGTGTACTGGTTGGCATAGGACAGGAAAATCTGCACGCCGCCCACCGTAAGCGCAGCGGGCACGCCCGTGATCACGCCCACGCAGCCAATCACGGCGACCACGGCATAGATGATGTTATTGATAAAGCGAGTGCCGGGGTTAGAAAGCGAACCCATAAACTGCGCGCGCTCACCTGCCGCGTAGAGCTCAGCGTTGAGAGCATCGAAGCGCTGCTGGGCGTTGGAACCATAGGCAAACGCGTCCACGAGCTTCTGCTCGCCCACGTATTCCTCGATATGGCCGCCAAGCTGGCCCTGAATGCGTTGCTGCGCCGTAAAGCTCTTGTTGGAGAGTTTGGCGATGGCACCGGCTGCAAAAATGGAAAGCGGCGTGACGAGCACCACCACAAGTGTCATGGTCAGGTTGATGGAGAGCATAAACGCGAGCGTGCCAACGATGGTGATAACGCCGGTGAAAAGCTGGGTAAAGCCCTGCAGCAGACCGTCGCCCACCTGGTCAACGTCGTTGACCACACGGCTCATAAGGTCGCCGTGGGCATGGCTGTCGATAAAGCTGAGTGGCATGCGGCTGAGCTTGTCGCTTGCCTCCACGCGCATGTCACGCACCGTCTCGTAGGACAGACGGTTGACGCAATAGCCCTGCAGCCACTGAAAGGCCGCAGCACCTACGACGACAATCGCGAGTTTGGTGACAAGCGGCAGCAGCGCATCGAAATCCACCTGCCCGGCGGCGACGATAAGATCGATGCCCTCGCCAATGAGGATGGGTGTGTAGAGCTGCAGAATCACCGAGACGGCAGCACTCACAAACGACGCCGTAAACGAAATGCGGTGCGGACGGACGTAGCCCAGCAGGCGGCGAGTTACCGCGCCTACGGGGTAGCGCTCGGGGTCGCCGGGCTGGCGCGGACCGTCACCCAGGTCGTTGAGGTTATCGTTGCCGGACACGTTAGCCGTCATCGTGGCGACCGAACCGGAGGAAGTGTACGGATTCATTTAGCATCCCTCCTTTGCGCAGACGGATGCGGGGGCGGTCGGAGCGGACGCGGGCGTCGTGCTCCCCTGCTGGCCCTCGAGCTCCTCGCGGCGCAGCTGCGACTGGCAAATCTCGCGATAGAGCTGGCAGGTCGCGTACAGCTCGTCATGCGTGCCCAGGCCCGCGACCGAGCCGTGATTGAGCACGCAGATCATGTCGGCGTCGCGCACGGTCGAGACGCGCTGGCTCACAATGACCGTAGTCAGCGGCAGACCGCCCTCGGCGGCACCGCGCACGCTGCGCTCGCGAATGGCATGACGAAGTGCCGCATCGGTCTTAAAGTCGAGCGCCGAGGCAGAGTCATCCATGATTAGGACCTGCGGAGAGCCCACCAGAGCACGTGCGATGGTCAGGCGCTGGCGCTGGCCACCGCTAAAGTTCTTGCCACCCGCCTCGACCGGCGCGTCCAGACCCTGAGGTTTTTTGCGCACGAACTCGCTCGCCTGCGCCATATCGAGCGCCGCCCAAAGCTCATCGTCGGTTGCCGCATCGTCGCGCCAGGTCAAGTTGCTGCGGATGGTGCCGCTCACCAGCGACGCGCGCTGCGGGACGGTCGCGACCACGTGGCGCAGCTGGTCGAGCGGCCAGGTGCGCACGTCGGCGCCCATCACGCTCACGCTGCCGGTGCTTGCATCGTACAGGCGCGGAATAAGCGAGACGAGTGTGGACTTGCCGCTACCCGTGCCGCCGATAATGCCGAGCGTCTTGCCCAGCGGGAGTTCCAGCGTCACATCGTTGACAACATTGGCCGCGCCGGCGCCAAACGAGAAGCTCGCATGGTCAAAGCTCAGCGCAGGGACCGGAACAGCGCCACCCGCCAGGTCGCTCGGCTCAGGCAGCGCGACCGGCTGGTTGCCCTCGTCGGTGATGCTCGGCTCGCAATTGAGCACCTCGTTGATGCGCGACGCGCTGGCGCTCGCCTTGGTAAAGACAACGACCAGGTTGGCCACGTAGACGATGGAGGTGAGGGTCTGCGTCATGTAGTTCACAAACGCCATGACCTGGCCCTGCGTAAGCTCACCCACGTTGACCTGGATGCCGCCCGCCCACAGGATGGCGCACACGCCCAGATTCATCACCAAAAACGTGACGGGGTTAAGGACCGACGAGAGCTTACCCACCGCGATGGCGACATGCGCCTGGTCGTCGGCCGCACGAGCAAAACGCTCGCGCTCGTGGTCTTCGCGCACAAACGCGCGGACCACACGGGCACCCGAAAGCCCCTCGTGGCAGACAAGCGCGATGCGGTCGAGCTTTGCCTGCAGCTGCTTGTAGTACGGAATGCAGCGCGCCATGACAAACCAAAACACCAAGCCGATGGCGGGTGTGCAAATCAAAAAGATGATGCCGAGCTTAAGGTCGATGGCAAGGGCCGCGCACATAGAACCCACCGCCAAGAAGGGCCAGCGGATAAGCATGCGCACGCCCAGCGCCACAGCGAGCTGCACCTGGTTGACATCGTTGGTAATGCGCGTGATGAGCGACGGCGTGCCAAAGCGATCGAGTTCGACATAGCTCAGTTCGTTGATGTGCTGGTAGAGTGCACCGCGAATGTCGGTACCCATGCCCTGCGAAGTCAGCGCCGCCATCTTTTGGCAGACGAGCGTAAACGAGATGCCGATCACAGCCATGGCGCCAAGTACCATGCCGTAGTGGATAACGGCGTTCACGTCGTGCGAGCCAATGCCCTTATCGATCATCTGGGCAATCACCAGCGGCGTCAGCAGGTCAAAGATCACTTCGATCAGCTTGCACGCAGGACCAATCACCATATACCGGCGAAACTTACCACCAAAACGCCTGAGCAGCTCAATCATGTATAGGCGCTCCTTATCATCATCTCTCTTCAATCTGATTCATGATAGTACGGAGAGCCCTGGAGATATGAAATCAACTCGTCACAGAACAAGCCCCCGAAACAATCAGGAAACTGGGCACAGAGACAAAGCACCCGAACATGTTTTGGCAAAGCCAACGAGCAGCACTAGACAAGGGATTAATTGTTCAGATTAACGCGCCTCTACGGGCGCATTTTGGACGATGTGGTCCCGGTGCCGGCGGGCTGTTTGGTAGTCGAGCGATTCCGCAGGCAAAGCCGAGGACCAGCGAGACACCAAACAGCCCGCCGGCACCGGGACCACATCGCGGCACCAAAAAGCGCCCGTGCGCTCGATGGATTCGGATGCCCGACAGAGGCTCCTTATGGCTGCTTCCTTCCGGACCTGACCAGATTCGGAACATGTCGTCATCCGAACCCATCGAACGCGCTAGGCGCTCGGTATATCTTACCCGCTCCCGCCCTCCACGGCAAGGCAGCTAATTTAGGACGGGGCCAAAAGACCACTTTTGAGTTGCGGTGGAATAGTTCCTGTTTTTGCCGCCTGAGCCGCCAAACAGGAACTATTCCACCGCAACTTATAGGGAGTTGGATTTTAGAGGCGGGCGAGGTCGTAGGATCGGGCGGCGGCTTCACCGGCGCAGATGAGGTTGGTTGTGGCTTCCTGGGGGTCGAGCGCTTGGTCAAGGGGCATGGGCCTGCGACAGACCGGCAAAACTAAGTCGACACCCTGCCCATACACCGCATCCAGGTTGTCGGCACGACCGCCCACGACGGCAACAACCGGCTTGCCATATCGCTTCGCACGACGAGCCACGCCCACCGGTGCCTTGCCGGCAGCGGATTGCTCGTCCATATTGCCCTCGCCCGTTATGACCAGGTCGACATCGCGCACGCACTCGTCAAACCCAATCAGATCGAGCACCGTCTCCACGCCCGAACGCAGCTCCGCCCCGAGCGCCAGCAGCGCGGCACCCAGGCCGCCGGCAGCACCGGCACCGGGCACGCCGAGCACCGAGCCAAATGTCCGTGCACCCTCGGGCACGCGCAACAACCCCTGAGCCCGCGCCCCGGTAATCGCCGCATCGAGCAGGCGACCATAGCCGACCATCCAGCTGTCGTACCTGCGCAGCGCCTCGGCATCATCCGTCGGCAGGCCCTTCTGCCCGCCAAACACCGCCAGCGCGCCTCGACGCCCCACGAGCGGATTCTCGACATCGGACAGCACGACAACGTGCGCGCCGCTCAGTGCCCGAAGCGTCGGTACCAAATCGATACTCGTCACGTGTTCAAGGCCCGCGAGACCGGGGGCGATATTGCGGCCACGCTCATCGACAAGGCGGGCGCCCAGCGCCTGCAGCATGCCGGCGCCACCGTCGTTGGTGGCGCTGCCGCCCAAACCAATATAGATCGTCTTTGCACCCGCGCGAACCGCACGAAGCATCAGTTCGCCCACGCCATAAGTTGTGGCCGCCAACGCCGCCGACTCCGTGCAGGACGAATACCCAATACCCGCCGCCTCGGCCATCTCAATTACAGCCGACTCGTGCTCGCCGTCCACCAGCATCCGGGCAGACACGCGGTCGCCCAAGGGGCCTGCAGCCTCACAGGTCGAGAGCTCGCCACCGCGCGCGGCGATGGCGTCGAGCGTTCCCTCGCCACCATCTGCCAGCGGCAAAGCGCCCAGCTCGGCATCGGGCCACACACGGCGCACGCCTTCGGCAACGGCTTTCTCCGCCTGCGCGCTCGAAACGCTGCCCTTAAAGGAATCAATCGCCAGCAGCACGCGGCGGGGCCGGCGCTGCACGGGGCCAAAGTCAACCGCTGCGCCAGCATCCTCTTCGGCACACGCGAGCGCCTCGGCATGAGCGGTATGTGCCCCAAGATCGGCCCCACAACCGCAGCCAGCACAATCGGTGCCACGCAGCCCACTAAAATAGCTGCTCAACACCTCACGACACTCATCCGCCAGCACGCCGGCGCGTACGTTAAACCGATGGTTCAGGCGCGAATCGGCATTGAGGTCGTACAGCGAGCCCAGTGCACCCGCCTTGGCATCGGCCGCGCCGTACACGCAGCGCCCCACGCGCGCGTTAACCATAAGCCCCGCGCACATGCAGCAGGGCTCGAGCGTCACGTAGACCGTACAGTCGGAAAGGCGCCAACGACCGAGCGACTGCGCGGCGGCGCACAGGGCCGAAAACTCGGCATGCGCCGAAGGATCCTGGTCGAGCTCGCGGCGATTATGCGCCCTCGCGACGATCTCACCCGCGCGCACCACTACGGCACCGATCGGCACCTCGCCCACCGCCGCGGCGGCACGCGCCTCCGCCAGCGCCTCGCTCATGAACTTCTCATCGATTCCGGTGCTCGTCATCGTTCGCCTTCCCTGTTGCAAATCCAAAACGATGCTATCATTACGACTCACGGAGAGATGGCAGAGCGGTTGAATGCGGCGGTCTTGAAAACCGTTGAGCGCGAGAGCGTTCCGGGGGTTCGAATCCCCCTCTCTCCGCCACCTTAGTGATTCACCGGCGTCATGGTGCGCTCAAACAGCGCATCGACCACGTCGGCCATCTCGGGTCGACGCTCAAGATCGTGACCCGACTCCCACCAATTTGTGAACAGTCGAATAATGCCACCGGCGATAAACTCCGATGTCGTCTCGAGCGAAACGGGCGCCAGGGCATCTTCGGCAAGCGAGCTCATCACACGCTCGCGGATGGAACGCGCAATGCGGTCGCAAATCATGCCAGTCAGCATGCCCGACATGCTGCTTGCCAAAAGGTTATCCATGAGCTGCTCATGCGCCAGAATCATATTCATGGCATCGTCAAAGACCTCATGGCGAAGCGCCCGTACGTCATCAAGCGGCTCCGCATCCGCTGCATCGGTCCGGTTTTGCGGCAAGCCCGTCATAAGCTCATCGATATAGAAGGCAAAGTAATCGTTTTTATCACGAAAATGCTTATAGAACGTCGTGCGGCGAATCAGGGCCCGGTCGCAAAGCATGGCAACCGTCAAATCCTCAAACCGATGCTCTTCCAAGAGCTCGGTAAAAGCATCGAACAGGGCACGATAGGTTTTCTTGATGCGAAGGTCCATCCATATCGCCATCCTCAAGGTGTAGACAGCATTCCTTAATTTGTCGCATATCTTACACCTGTACCAACCGTTCCATGTTGGCGCCCCCCTCCTTGGCGGAAACATAACGCTTACCGGAAAGTTCGGTATCGCCAAAGGTTGCGGGTATACTAGTAGCGTTACACCAACGGCAGCCGGCGCAAAACGCCGCTGCCATTCGAAACGGAGACATCATGCTTCCCGTCATCATCGGTATCGTTGTTGTCGTTGTGATCGCCAGCGCCATCGCCGGCATCTACAACAACATGGTCACCAAGCGCAATCGCATCGATAATGCCTGGCAGAACATCGACACGCAGCTGCAGCGCCGCAACGACCTGATCCCTAACCTGGTCGAGACCGTCAAGGGCTACGCCAAGCACGAGCAGGACACGCTCGCCGCCGTAGTCAACGCGCGCAACGCCGCCGTGAGTGCCACCACCCCCGAGGCCAAGATGGAAGCGGACAACGTGCTGACCGGTGCGCTGCGCCAGCTCTTTGCCGTCGCCGAGGCCTACCCCGACCTTAAGGCGAATACCAACTTTACGCAGCTCCAGTCCACGCTCGAGGACGCCGAGAACAAGGTGAGCTACGCGCGCCAGAGCTACAACGATTGCGTGCTCAGCTACAACAACGCCATCCAGACGTTCCCGGCCGTTATCTTTGCCGGCATCTTCCAGTTTAAGGAGCGCCAGGGCTTCGAGGCCGCCGAGGCCGCCCGCCAGGCACCGACCGTCAAGTTCTAACAATCACGGCCGAGTCTTAAGCCAGCTCATCAACCCTTTGGGGTCCAAGGCACAAACCTTGGGCCCTTTTCTTATCCACGCACAACGCGCGGCCAATAGGCCGCGCACCATCTTTACTTCAGATCTATATTGCCCGTAACGGCAGCACCGAGGTAACGCAGGCCCGAGGGCAACCTGCCTTTCCGGCGCACTCCGCAGGACGAAAGAACCTCCGCCGCACGAAGTGCGCAACGGAGGTTCTTTCATGTCCGAGGACGCGCCGGAAAGGCAGGTTGCCCTCGGGCCGGACATATAAGGCAGGTTACGCGACGGTGTAAACCCAGTTGTGCTTATCCTCGACAGCACCGGACTGGATACCAGTCAGGGTCTCGCGAAGCTTCTTCATCACGGGGCCGATCTCGGTGTAGCCAGCCGGGAAGGTCACGGTCTCATCGGCACCATAGACCTTGTTGTCGATCTCGCCCACCGGGGAGATGACGGCAGCGGTGCCGCACAGGCCGCACTCCACAAAGGTACCGGCCTTGACCTCGGCCCACTCGACGGGACGCTGATCGACGGTCATACCCAGATCCTCGGCAACCTGAACGAGCGAACGACGGGTGATGGAGGGCAGGATGGAGTCGGTGTGCGACTGAGGAACGACGAGGGTGCCATCCTCCTTCACGAACAGGACGTTGGCGCCACCGGTCTCCTCGACATAGGTGCGGGACTCGGAGTCAAGATACAGGTTCTCGGCATAACCCTCGCGGTGTGCTTCCATCGTGGGCTTGAGGGACATGGCGTAGTTCAGGCCGGCCTTGATGTTGCCGGTGCCATGCGGGGCCGCGCGGTCGTACTCGGAAACGCGCAGCTTAACGGGCTTAAGGCCGCCCTTAAAGTACGGACCGACCGGAGTCACGAGAATGCGGAACGTGTACTCAGGAGCGGGAGCCACGCCAATCACGTCACCGGAGCCGATCATAAACGGGCGCACGTACAGGGTCGCACCGGAGCCGAAGGGCGGAACCCAGGCGGCGTTGGCAGAAACAACCTGCTTGACGGCCTCAACAAACTTGTCCTTGGGGAACGGGGGCATCTCGAGGCGCTGGGCAGAGTTGTACATACGCTCGGCGTTCATATCGGGACGGAAGCAGACGATGCTGCCGTCCTCGGCGGTGTAGGCTTTCAGGCCCTCAAAGACCTCCTGGCAGTAATGGAAGATGCCGCCGCACTCGGAGACATGCAGGGTGTGGTCGGTGGTCAGGCCGCCCTCGTCCCACTCGCCATCCTTCCAATGGGCCTCGTAGCTGTAATCGGTCTTCATGTAGCCAAAGCCGAGGCTACCCCAATCGATATCCTTCTTCTCGACAGTCATGTGTCGCTCCTTACATACACAGTTGCATACTCGCGAACTCGCACGCAAGGACCGAGGCCGACCGCGTCGCAACGTCGCACGCCCGGAGCGTAGAGCCGGACGGGACACGCGGACAACACCAAAGCCCATGGCACGTCGATTCGCATGCACGAGATTGTACTCCCCGCACACGCCTGACAAAACGCTTTTCTTTAACTAAGTAAAGTATTTTCATTCAACCGAAGCTAAAGAGGCCCGCCACCGTAAGCAGTGGCGGGCCTCAACGACACAGTTTGTGCGCTGCCTCGAGCTATGCGCTCTTTTTGCCCAGCTTAGCCTTAACCAAGCCGACCACGGTCGGAATGATCGACACGGCGACGATGCCGATAATCAGCAGCTCAAAGTGCTCCTGCACAAAGGGAATGCCGCCAAAGAAGTAGCCCAGCAGCGTAAAGACCGTCGACCAGGTAATGCCGCCCAGCACGTTAAAGATAACGAAGTTGCGCCAGT
Organism: Collinsella sp.; assembly: GCA_031296755.1. Lineage (GTDB taxonomy): Bacteria > Actinomycetota > Coriobacteriia > Coriobacteriales > Coriobacteriaceae > Collinsella. Next base: position 30,094 of record JAUMMZ010000003.1, on the reverse strand, counting down.
GCATGCCGCCCATGCCGGCGATAAAGGGCACAAAGGTGCGGATAAACGGGAAAAAGCGACCCAGGAAGATGGCCAGGTGACCCCACTTGTCCAAGAAGTCCTCGGACTTTTTGATGCGCTCGGGCGTCATGGCCTTCACCTTGCCCGAAGCGATAATCTTTCTACCAAAGAAATGGCCAATCATAAAGTTGCACTGATCGCCCAAGATGGCAGCAGACCATGCGACGGCCAACAGAGCCACGATGTTAAAGCCGCCGTTATGGGCAAAGAAACCCGAGGCGAACAGCAGCGAATCGCCGGGAAGGAACGGGAAGAATACCACGCCCGTCTCGATGAAGATGATCAGGAACACGCAGCCGTAGGCCATAAGCGGGCCGGCGGCAATCCAACTGGCGATCGCGGTGCGCGGATCCTTAAGCAGCTCGGCAATGAAATTGATGAAACCCATGAAGTAAAACCTCTCAGTTGTGGGCGCGGACACGTCCAAGTTGACCAGTATACGGTTGCGGCACGAGCACGGGTCAAACCCCTCAAAAGTCTTACTTCATTACCAGCAAGTTTGCATAACTGACACCTGTCGCGCAATGCCGCCAAGATTGTCCTTCCTAATCCCTAGCGAATCGCTATACTTTATTGAATCGCATTGCCATGGCGCTAAGGGAGGGCGGCCGGTGAGCTTTATCAATACCATTCGCGAGGACATCAAAACCGTCCAGGCGCAAGACCCCGCTGCGCAAAACGGTCTGGTCATCTTCCTGTCCTACCCCGGCCTGCACGCCAAGTGGAACCATGTGCCCGAGCACTGGCTGTGGGAGCATGGACATCGCTCGCTCGCCCGTGTGCTCTCGCAAATCACCCGCCACATCACCGGCGTCGAGATTCATCCCGCTGCACAGATCGGCAAGCATTTCTTTATCGACCACGCCATGGGCGTCGTCATCGGCGAGACCACCATTGTGGGCGACAACTGTGTGCTCTACCAGGGCGTCACGCTCGGCGGCACCGGCAACGAGACCGGCAAGCGTCACCCCACCCTGGGCAACAATGTCACGGTGGGCACGGGCGCCAAGGTGCTCGGCAACATCCGCATCGGCAACAACGTCAAGATCGGCGGCAACTCGGTCGTCGTTAAGGACGTCCCCGACAACTGCACCGTCGTGGGCGTGCCGGGACGCATCATCAAGCGCAACGGCTGCCGTGTGTTCGAGGAGAGTTTCGACGCCAAGCAGCATCGCGAGTACATGCCCGATGACGCCGCCGAGCAGTCCGCCCTCAACCGCCAGGGCATCACCGAGAATGCCCGCCGCGTCAAGGAACTCGAGCGAGAGGTGGCCGAACTCAAGGCCCTCGTCGCCAAGCTCGTGGACGAACGCTAGGAACGCAAGCGGCACAAAACGACATCGGCATCAACGCAAAGGCGCGCCAGGGAATTCATCCCCGGCGCGCCTTATTTGTGATGTGGCAAAGAGACTGTCCCTTTGTCACATTATGCGAACTGGCTCAGATAGAGGTCGGCGTAGGCACCCTCGGCAGCCAGCAGCTCCTTATGCGTGCCCTGCTCGATAATGTTGCCGTGATCCATGACCAAGATCAGGTCGGCGTCCACGATCGTCGACAGGCGGTGCGCGATCACAAAGCTCGTGCGCCCACGCATGAGCGCGTCCATGGCACGACCGATGGCAAGCTCGGTACGCGTATCCACGCTTGAGGTCGCCTCGTCCAGGATGAGAATCGCCGGGTTATTGAGCAGCACGCGTGCGATGGTCAGCAGCTGACGCTGGCCCTGGCTGATGCTTTCGGCATCGTTGGCCACGCGCGTGTCGTAGCCCTGCGGCATGGTGCGCACAAAGAAGTCGACCTGCGCGGCGCGCGCAGCCGCCACGATCTCCTCACGCGTCGCCTCGGGACAGCCGTAGGCGATGTTTTCGGCAATCGTGCCATCGAACAGCCAGGCGTCCTGCAGCACCATGCCAAACTGCTGCCGTAGCTCGCCGCGGTCCATGCGGCTCGTATCCACGCCGTCGAGCGTAATACGCCCGCCGTCAATCTCGTAGAAGCGCATGAGCAGGTTGATGAGCGTCGTCTTGCCCGCGCCCGTGGTTCCCACCACGGCAATCTTCTGGCCCGGCTCGGCGGTAAACGACACGTCGTGCATAAGCGGCTTGTCGGGCGAATAACCAAAGCGCACGTGCTCAAAGGAGACGCGACCCTCAACGCGACCCGGCAGCTTGGCGGCCTCGTCCGGCAGCGGATCGGCCTCCATCTCGGGCTCATCGAGCAGGTCGAACACGCGCTCCGCACTCGCCAACGCGCTCTGCAGCGAGTTGAAGGTAAACGACAGCTGCGTCATGGGTTCGGACGCCTCGTAGATAAACTGGAAGAACGCCTGGAACACGCCGACGGTCATGTGACCGGCAACCAGCATGCTGCAGCCCACCAGCGCGATCACGATCTGCGCCAAACGGCCGATAAAGCGCACCGCAGGGCCGACGGCATTGATCATAAAGTCGGCCTTGGCACTCACGCGTGCCAGCTCGCCCGAGGCCTGGTGCACCTCGGCAGAACTTTGGCGTTCGCGGTTAAACGCGCGGATCACCAGACGGCCCGAATAGCCTTCCTCGACCGCACTCGTAATCTTGGACACCCACTCCTGGCGCTCGCCCGTCACATCGTGTGTGCGGCGCGAGACGACCTTCGTCACCAGCAGCGACAGTGCCGTAAAGAACAGAAAGACGAGCGTAAGCTGCACGCTGAACACGAACATCACGCTCACAGCACCAACAACCGTGCCGATCGACACGAGCAGCTGCAGCAATCCGCGCTGCATGCTCTCGGACATCTTGTCCAGGTCGTTGGTCGCGCGGCTGACGACCTCGCCGGGACGATGCGCGTCAAAATAGGCGAGCGGCAGACGGTTGAGCTTTTGCGCGATGCGGTTGCGCAGGCGCAGATTGAGACGCTCAGCGACGCTCGACATCAAAAAGCTCTGGAGTGCGTAGAACGAGGCGGCGGCGGTCCAGATCATAAAGTAGATGAAGATGGTCCTGCCGCAATTCTCCCAGGTAATGCTGAAGGTAGTGTTGTTGGCAAACGCCAGCTTCATGTGCCCCCACAGCTCATCGATCACGCGGGCGCTGTAAGCCGGCGCCGCGGTGTTAAAGATGACATAGAACACGATGCTCGCGAACACGATATAGAAGCGCCAATGGTCGCCGGCGGCTTCGCTCCACAGGCGGCGCACCGTCGCCCAGGTGTCGCGGGGCGTCTCGTCCTCGTCCTCGTCGTCAACGTCGCGCATGCGTTCCGCCTCGGCGCGGGCGCGCTCGTCCTCGGCGCGCTCGTTTTCCTCGTAGAGTGCCTGGCGGCGAGCCTCGCGCTCCGCCGCCTTGGCGGCTTCGTCCAGGCCGGGTGTGGCGCCCGTCTCCTCAACTGTCTCTGCAACCGCGGCATCCTCGGCGATGGCCTGCTTCTTGAGCTCCTCGGTCATGCTACTCACCTCCCTTCATCTGCGATTCCGCGATAGCGCGGTACACCTCGCAGGTTTCCATGAGCTCGTCGTGCGTGCCTAGGCCCACGATCTCGCCGTCTTTGAGCACCACGATCTGATCGGCATGCAAAATAGTCGAGATACGTTGCGCGATGATGAGCACCGCGGCATCGCGCGTCTCGTCCTGCAGCGCATGGCGCAGGGCGGCATCGGTCTTAAAGTCCAGGGCCGAAAAACTGTCATCGAAGATATATAGATCGGCATGCTTCATGAGTGCGCGGGCGATCGCCAGGCGCTGGCGCTGACCGCCCGAGAAGTTCGTGCCGCCCTGGGATACCGGAGTATCGAGCCCCTGGGGCTGATCGAGCACAAAGGTGCTCTGGGCAACCTCCAGCGCATGGAGCATGTCAGCCTCGGTCGCGCCCTCGTTGCCAAAGCGCAGGTTGCTCGCCACCGTACCCGAGAACAGCCACGCCTTCTGCGGCACGTAAGCGATATGCCCGCGAATCTCACCTTGCGAAAGGTCGCGCAAATCGATGCCATTCAGGCGAATGGCGCCCTTCGTGGCATCGTGGAAACGCAACAAGAGCTTGGCCACCGTTGACTTGCCCGAGCCCGTTGAGCCTACAATCGCCGTGGTCTGGCCACGGCGACAGGCAAAGCTCAGGTCGCACAGGGTGTCCTCGTCGGCATCGTCAAAACGGAACGACATATGGTCGAACACGGCAACCGCGTCGGCACCATCTGCGGACTCAGGCGCCCCGTCGCCCAGCGTTGCCTTGCCGTCCACGATGCTCGGCTCGATTTCGAGCACCTGTTGCGCGCGGTTGAGGCACGCCGCGGCGCGCGGAAGCGTCAGAATCACCATCTGCGCCATCATCACAAAGAACAGGATCAAGATCGCGTACTCCAGCACGGCCGAGATGCTGCCGATTTGCATGGCGTGGACGCCCACGCGGTTGCCGCCCACCCACAGCACCGCCACCTCGGCGATGTTCATCAAAAAGAAGCTGGAGCTGTCGAGACCCACAAACAGGTGGTTGACCTTGATGGCGTTGGCCGCGTAATCGCTAAACACCTCGTCCAGGCGCCGCTCCTCGTGGCGCTCCTTGTTAAATGCGCGGATGACGCGCACGCCCACGATGTTCTCGCGCAGCACCACGTTCATGCGGTCGATAAAGCTCTGCAGGCGCATAAAGATCGGCGCGGCGTTAGCCACCGTAAAGACCGCCGCCACCAGCACGATCGCAACCACCACGCCCAGCAGCGTGCCCATGGCGGGATCGATGAACCAAGCAAAAATGATGCCTGCCACGGCCAAGAACGGCACCGGCAGCACCAACTGAATCGTCTGAAGGACAGCTTGCTGAATCACGTTGATGTCGTTGAGCGAGCGTGTGATCATCGAACCCGTGCCAAAGCGCTCAAAGTCGCTGGCGGACAGCTCGAGCGACTTGTCGTACACGGCATTGCGGATATCGCAGGCCACGTTGGCGGCCAGGCGCGCCGAAAGATAGCAGCCCAGCACCGTGCCGCCGCTGGCCATGCCGGTCGCGATAAGCATGTACAGGCCGTTGCGTAAAATATAGTCGACATCGCCCGTGGTAATACCGGTGTTGACCATATTCGCCAGCATCGTGGGAACCAACAGCGTACCGACGTTATCTATCAGCACCGCAAACAGCGTCACCGCAATCAGACCGCGGTACGGCCTCATAAACCTCATTAAGAGTCGCATGTGTCCCCCTCGCCCTTATCGTCAGCCTCGTTCTCGGCGACCACTTGCCGTTTAAATGCCTCGCACTCTTCGTTCAGAACGTGGGAGAACTTACCGACCAAGCGCATGATCTCGCGCTGTTCCCACGGCTCGAGCGCCTCGAATGCCTGTTGCTCGGCTTTTTGCGCCGGCAACGCGTAGTGCTTGGCAAACCGCACGCCTTCTTCGGTCAGTCGCACAACTTTATTCTTACGACTGCCTTCGGCAAACTCCAACGCCGCAAGCCCTCGCGCCCTAAGCGTCTTAATCGCCGAATTGATGGTCTGTTTGCTGTAGAACCATTCACTCGTCAGCCGACTCACGGCAACGCTTCCGCCCGCTGCACTCGTGTCGACGAGCATCCAGTAGGCGCAGTCCGAAAGACCGCAAGTGCGCGCGAACTCCGAATAGATACGATCAAGCCCGTTGAGCATCCGGTCGAAATCGACCGGGCTAACTGCACTATTCATCTCTCCCACCATTCGATAGTCCGAGTTTTGACCAATTAATATCTCTACATTAGTCCGAGTTTTGACTATCGTCAATAAGCTCGTTGTCTATGGTCGGCTCTACATAAGCATATCGACAAAAAAGACCGCCGGCGCGGGGGCGGCGCCAGCGGTCACGTGAAAATCGGGTTTTATTGCTTGCTAAGCGGCGACGGCCTCATAGACCGTGGCGCCCGAGAAGCTGTCATGCAGGCTCTTGCCGGCAATCCACGGCAGCTCGACGACCTCGCAGACCGTGTTGACCAGCTCGGAGCAGTCAGTAAAGTGGCCCTTGTCGTTGAGGGCCTCGCAATCCTGAACACGCCAATAGCCATCGGTGTGCGTGATGTAGTACTCGTGGTCGTTGATCGACACGAAAGCGCGCGTCTTGGAACGCAGCAGCTTCAGAAATCCTTCGAAATCGGTCTCGACGACATCTCCAGCCTGGAACATGATGTTACCTCCTGGCCCGGCGCCACCACGGCGCATTGATAAACGTTGGTACTCCTTTAGTAAAACCTTTATCAAAGGTTATGCGTTCGTCATTTAGGCAAGTGGTAAAAAACCGCAGGGTAGACGGGATAAAACGTTTAACCATCCCATTTGTTTGTCACATTCTGAAGGTACTTTTATGCAAACCTACTTTCCCAATTGGAATCTATCCTTTTGGCCGGGCAATTGACCGTCTATCGTTTAAGCCCGACGGGTATGAACGGGGCATCTGCAACGCCACCGCAAGGAGACACCATGGAGACTATCGAAGCACTCATTCACCGCCGCAGCTGCCGCAACTACAGCGATCGTCCCGTCGAGGCCGAAAAGCTTGCACGTATTATCGAAGCCGGCCAATATGCACCGAGCGGCATGGGCCGCCAGCCGGTGATGTTTGTCGCCGTCACCGACCCCGCGACCGTCGAGCGTCTCTCACAGCTCAACGCCCAGGTCATGGGCAGCAACGGCGACCCCTTCTACGGTGCCAAGACCGTTGTGGTGGTGCTGGTTGACCGCAGCGTGCCCACACATCTGGAAGACGGCTCGCTCGCCATGGGCAACCTGCTCAACGCTGCCTATGCGCTGGGCGTTGATTCGTGCTGGATTCATCGCGCCCACGAGGTTTTCGATTCGCCCGAGGGCCTGGAGCTACTGGCCAGTTGGGGTCTACCCGCCGACGGCAGCCTGCGCGGTGTCGGTCACTGCATTCTGGGCTATGCCGAGGACACGCTGCCCGAGCCCAAACCCCGCCGCGACAACGTGGTCTACGTAAGGTAATTAGTTCCGCCGTTCTACCGAACGGCGGGCTCGTTGACGCTGCGCGGGCCGCATTCACGCCAATCTGACGTTCAATTTCGAGGGCGCGACCAGAAGGTCAGCGCCCTCTCATTTCACGTCACCTTGGCGCAAATGCGGCTCGCTCGCTTTTGGCGACTGACATCGAATGAGCCACTGTCTTGGGCAGCTAAAAAAGCCCCGTCCCAAATTAGCTGCCCCACTCGCAACTTATCCCGCCGATGGAGTTATTGCCGTTTCGCTCGTCTGATTCGCATCGACGTCGTCGCCTTGCTTGTCTTCGTCCTTTTGCGCATCGGCGATGGTGGAGGCCGCCGCAACGATACCGCGCTGGGGCGCAACGCCCGTCTGGGTCTGTGCGCCCTCGACAACTTCTGTGCCTGCATGCGCGAGCTCGGGCGATTTAAACACTGCGTCCAAGTTGGCGCCACCGCCGGCGTAGCCAAGCGCAGCGAGTGCGATGACGATCACTGCAACGACGACCGCGATCGGAACATAACGATGCCAACCAGCCGGATTGAGTCCGCTGCGGCGAGCCGCCCCGCGGCTGATGTAACCGAGCGTTCCATCGTGCTTGAGCTTTGAGCCCACCACGCGTTTGCGGCCCCACAACGAGGACTCTGCCTGCATGGCCAAGCGGGCGCTTGCCGAAGGATAGCCGTATTTAGTGCGCTTGAACGAGCCGTCAAACCCCGAGGCGTGTTTGCCCCACGTCACCGATGTCGTGCGTCGGTTAACCGGCGCGGCGCTCCGCCTTCTGCGGCTCGGTTTTGAAGTCTCAGCCATATGCCCTCGCACGCCGTAACCAAATCGAAACAATAACGCTTTGGACTGTAGCACACGCGTCGCGCGCGGTCACGGGCGCCTCGCTCAGCGGTCATCGTCCTTCAGCAAGCGCCACAGCGTTGTACGGCTTATGCCCAGCACCTCCGCCGCACGGGTTCGGTTGCCGTGGAGATGGTCTACAACCAGATGCGCGATATCTCGCTCGGTATCGGCCAGCGGTCGCAGGATATACAGGTCACTTTCGAGCGTCGGGGCGCCAAAGGTTGCGGTCTTAATCACGTCCTCTTGGGCGAGCACTTCCTCCGCCACAGCGCGGTCCACCGTGCCCGTCCCCACCAATATATACAGTCGTTCCGAGACCTCGCGGAGCTGCAGATAATTGCGCGGCCAGCGGTAAGCATCGAGCGTCTTCGTCGCCGCGGCAGACAGCGTGGGCGCTGCCGTCCCAAATGCATCAGCGAGATATTCCAAATAGCGCGCAACCTTCGTCGACGCGGCCCCCTGCTCGGCGATTGCCGGCGCCACGCTCACCGCACAGGCGAAGCGCTCGGTCACAAAGGCGGCTTGATCACTTTCGCCGCCGCCCGGGATGTCATTCGCCGTCAGCACCACATGGCAGCGCGTCGCCAACGCGGTGTCGGCCATCGTGGAGACCAGCTCGCGGAGGCGCTGGGGGCCAACCGCGTTCCAGCCCTCAATGCAAAGGGTCAGCCCTGTTTGGAACAACGGCGATTCGGCGCTTTTGAGCACGTGGCGCCAACCGCGCTCGGTGAGCTCATCGAGCGCGACGGAAACAAAGGGCTGATCGGCAAAAGGACCGTCCAGATAGAGGCGCTTGGCGATCTCGACCTGACCCGCTCCCAGCTCGCCCTCGAGCATAAGGGGCACACCGCGCGCGTAGCTCTCGGCAACCGGTGCAGCCACCGCAGCGGCACCCTCAACGATGCCGTACGCGCTCGATTCGTAGCGGGCCTCAACTTCATCGGCGTTGAGCCACTCGATGCCCGCATGCGCCGCGGCACCGCGCACCTCGCGGACCACGACGACCCAAAGGCCCCCGCTCTCTTTGTCGGTGGGGCGAACGGTCAGGCTCAGGCGCGCACCCTCACGCCCCATAACCAGACGCGCGCCGTCTCCTATACGGCCGAGACGCTCAGCGACAAAAGCCGCCACATCCCGCTCAAGCGCCGCGTCATTCATGGTCGAGATCGCGACGTCCCCACGCGCATCGATTGTCAATGCCGAGGCCCCGGCAGCAGCTAGGGCCTCGGTCAAGATGTTCAGCCTGGCATCGCTATCCATGATTTGCCCCTGTCCGCGGCGACATGCAGCCGCCGCCGATCGCACGACCGAGTGTTTCAAAATTGAACGATATTGCTCACCAAACACTATAGGGCAGAAAGCGCCGTCCTGCGAGTATAGGTGTTGCCCCGCATCGCCATCCTGGCGGGGCGATAAGAGCTCTTCGGGACTTATAAACCTGCGGACAAGCCATACCCGCAAGAGCTCCTATCGCTCCACCGTGAGAATGCGCTCACCAGCACGCAGCACGCAAACAAGCTACTTCTCTACCAGATTCCCAGCACGTGCTGCATTCCCAAACTCATGCACGCAATGCCAATCCAGCAGCAAAAGCCCAGCGCGATGGGCTTACCGCCCTTTTTGACCAGCTCGACGATATCGGTATTAAAACCAATAGCCGCCATGGCCATCACAATAAAGAACTTCGACAGCTCCTTGATGGGCGCCGTAACGGACGCGGGAAGCTGAAGCACCGTGGTGATCACGCTCGCCAGCACAAAGAACAGCACAAACGTGGGAAACGCGCGTTTAAGGGAGAACGTGCTCTTAGCGTCACCGCCGGCCTTGCGCGCCAGATGCATCTGCCAGCATGCGAGAACCAACGTGATGGGAATAATGGCCAGCGTTCTGGTGAGCTTGACCACCGTGGCGCTCTCGAGCACATTGGCGCCGGGATGCATGCTGTCCCAAGCGCTCGCCGCAGCCGTTACGGACGAGGTGTCGTTGATGGCGGTACCGGCAAACAGGCCAAAGCCCTCGTTGGTCAGCCCGAGCATGCCGCCGAGCGTCGGAAACACGAGCGCCGCGATAACGTTAAACAGGAAGATGACCGAAATAGCCTGGGCAATCTCGCGATCGTCGGCATCGATGACGGGTGCGGTCGCGGCGATGGCAGAACCGCCGCAAATCGACGAACCCACACCCACAAGCGTCGCGATTTTGCCCGGCACGTTCATAACGCGGCAGAGCACAAAGGCGATGACGAGCGAGGTCGAGATTGTCGCCACGATAATCGGCAGCGACTGGGCGCCCTTGGACAGGATCTGGGAGAGGTTCATGCCAAAGCCAAGCAGGATAACCGCGTACTGCAAGACTTTTTTGGACGTATAGGTAACGCCGGCGGCGAGCGGTTCGCGACGATTCTTGGGAAAGACGAGCGCCAGGACCATGCCAAAGAGGATGGCAAATACCGGCCCGCCGACCACCTCAATCTGTTTGCCGAGCAACGTCGCGGGGATAGCGATGATCAGGCAGAACAAGACGCCTTTCCAGCGCTCGCGTACGATATTTGCCAGTTGCATATGGGATTCCTTCTTTCTATTTCACGTTTGCGACGGCTTATGATACGGCAACATTGAGCGCAGCCTTGCGCAAACACAGACTAAGATGCCGCAATAGTTCTCAGGCAACAGCCGAATTACCCACCGCGGAGAGCTGATTCGCGGCATAATTAACAACTGACATATGAGTTTGATAGAACAGTTGCGAGGCGCTATGGAAGAATCGATGCACGTCGGCGAGCAGGAAACGAGCCTACAGGACCAGTCCTACCACACCATTCGACGCAAAATCGTCTACCTGGACTACAAGCCGGGCGAAAAGCTGGGCGTCAAGCAACTTTGCGATGACCTGGATATGGGTCGCACGCCCGTGCGCGAAGCTTTGGTTCGCTTGGCGCAGGAAGGCCTGGTGCGCACCGTGCCCCAGAGTGGCACCTACGTCTCACCCATCAACCTCACCCTTGCCGAGAGTGCCTGTTACATCCGCGAGCATCTGGAAAAGCAGGTGATCGTGGAGTGCTGTGCGCGCGCCACCTCGGCAGGCATCGAGCAGCTCGACCGCGCCATCGCGCTGCAGGAAAAGGCCATGGCCGATGAGGATCGCATCGGCTTCTTTTTGAGCGACAACCTCATGCATCACATGATTTTTAGCATCGCATGTCGCAGCACCGTGTGGTCGTGGCTCGAAGAGACCAATGCCGACCTGGAGCGCTTCCGCTGGCTGCGCGCCGCCACGCAGGTTCTCGACAATCAGGACATCGTGAACGAGCACAAGCAGATTCGCCGCGCTATCGCCGGTCGCGACCCCATCGAAGCGAGCTTTTTGGTCAGCAAGCACCTGCACATGATGTTCCGCAACCAAACCGAGGTTCTGGACCAGTTCCCCGAGTACTTCGAGACCAGCAAGCTCCGCTAACCTGCCAAAAAGGGACAGGTTCATTTTGGCAGGTTTTATCTGGGCAAATGCAACAAGGCCCGGCTCCGCTGCAACGGAGCCGGGCCTTGGTCGCTAGAACGGCGGAACCAACTATTCCACGGTCACGCTCTTAGCGAGGTTTCGGGGCTGATCAACATCGCAGCCGCGCAGGATGGCGACCTCGCGGGCGAGCAGCTGCAGCGGAACGCTCGCCGTGATGGGGCTGAACACGTCGCGGACGGCCGGCACGCGGATGATGCAGTCGGCGATCTTGTCGATCTCCCCGTCGCCCTCGGTGGCAACGACGATGACCTTGGCGCCGCGCGCCTTGCACTCCATGAGGTTCGACACGGTCTTGTCGTAGGTGGCACTCTTGGTTGCCACGGCGATGACGGGGAAGCCCGGGTCGATCAGGGCGATGGGGCCGTGCTTCATCTCACCGGCGGCGTAGGCCTCGGCGTGCAGGTAGCTGACCTCTTTGAGCTTGAGCGCGCCCTCGTAGGAAATAGCGGCACCCATGCCGCGGCCCACGAACAGCGCCGACTGCGCGTCCTTGCACAGCAGGGCAGCCTCATGCACGGCCTCGGTCTGCGTATCCAGGATCCACTGGATCTGCTCGGCCGTATCGGAAAGCTCGCGGAACAGCATGCGCGCCTGCTTGGTGGTCAGACGGTACTTAACCTGCGCCAGCAGCAGGGCCAAAAGCGTAAGGCTCACGACCTGACCGATGAAGCTCTTGGTCGAGGCAACTGCAATCTCCTTGTTGGCCTTGGTGTAGATAACGCCGTCGCTCTCGCGCGCCACCGGGCTGCCCAGCACGTTGGTGATGCCAAAGACCTTGGCGCCCTTGATGCGTGCATCGCGAATGGCGGCAAGGGTGTCGGCCGTCTCGCCCGACTGGGACACGGCCACGACAAGCGTCGTCGGCGTGATGATGGGGTTGCGATAGCGGAACTCGCTTGCCGCCTCGACCTCGGTAGGAATACGAGCCCAACCCTCAATAAGGTTCTTGGCGATAAGTCCGGCATGGTAGCTGGTGCCGCAGGCAATCACATACACGCGGTCGATATCGTTGAGCTCCTCGAGCGAAAGGCCCAGCTCGTCGATATCGAGCTCACCGGCGGGGGTCATGCGGCCCACCAGGGTATCACGCACGACGCGAGGCTGCTCATGGATCTCCTTGAGCATAAAGTCGGGATAACCGCCCTTTTCGGCCATATCCAGGTCCCAGTCGATATGGGTAAGCTTGGGCTCAATCACGTTGCCAGCCTCGTCGGTATACTCGACGCCTGCGGGCGTAAGCTTGGCAAACTGACCGTCTTCGAGCACCACGACATCGCGGGTGGCATCGATAAGCGCGATCACGTCGGAGGCAACGTAGGAGCCGGTTTCGCCGACGCCGACCACAATTGGGGAGTCCTTGCGGGCCACGGCGATCACGCCAGGCTCATCGACAGAAACGGCGGCCAAACCATAGGCGCCCACCACCTGGGTGCAGGCCTCGCGCACAGAAGCCATCAGGTCGTGTGTCTCGGCATAGGCCTCTTCGATCAAGTGCGCAAAGACCTCGGTGTCGGTCTCGCTCTTAAAGTGATGGCCGCGGCCCTCCAGCTCCTCACGCAGCTCGGCGAAGTTCTCGATGATGCCGTTGTGGACGATGGCGATGCGACCGTCGCAGCTGGCGTGGGGATGGGCGTTGACAACGGAGGGCTTGCCGTGGGTAGCCCAGCGGGTGTGGCCGATGCCGCAGGTGGCGTCGCTGTCGACATTGGTAAGTTCGCTCTCCAGGCCCGCGACCTTGCCCACGCGGCGAATGACGTCGAGGTGAGCCGCCGTGCCCTCGCCCACCTCGAGTGCGACGCCCGAGGAGTCATAGCCGCGATATTCCATACGCTTAAGGCCCGTGACAAGGATGTTCTTTGCAATATCAGAGCCGGTGTAGCCGACAATTCCGCACATAGGATAAATCCCTTCGCTCGCGTGACTGCAAAACGTCCACGCACAAGGGGCGCTGAGACGTATAACGTTCGAGTATTGTACTCACGCAAGCGCAAGCTGATATACCAGAAGTGGTATCTCAACTTAGATACCACCCGATGCACACACGTTCAGCCGGTCCAAACCACCACAAAGGTGCCTGTCCCCTTCGTGGTGGTCGCGTTGGCAATAGCGTTTCCCCAGATAAAACCTGCCAAAATAAACCTGTCCCTAATTGGCAGGTTTTGACACCCTAGGGACGGGCGATGCTACAATCTGGCTTGTACTTGAAACGCATCAAAGGGGCCGCTATGGCAAAGGTAAAAATCAGCGACGTCGCGCGCGAGGCAGGGGTCTCGCTGGGCACGGTATCCAACGCGCTCAACCATCCCGAAAAGCTGCGCCCCGAGACCCTCAAACTCATCAACGAGACCATCAATCGCCTTGGCTACCTGCCCAACCAAAGCGCCCGCCAGCTCGCAGGAGGCACCACCAAGTCCTTTGGCCTGGTCCTCCCCCGTCTCGACCACGGCTTCTCGCTCCAAATTGCCAGCGGCGCCCATAACGAGGCCCGCAAGCACGGTTACGACCTGCTTATCGCCAACGCCGATAACGACGACATCCTCGAAGACCACTACCTGCGCTATTTTATGGGCACGCAGATGTCCGGCGTCATGGTTCAGCCCATGGCATCCCCCGATTGGCACCCCGCCATGACCAAGATGCCCGTGCCGATTGTCCATCTGGACATTCACTGTTCCGAGCCCGGTTACTACGTGGCCGCCGATAACGAGGCACAGGGGCGCATTATCGCCGAGCTCGCCATTGCCCGCGGCGCACGCCATATCACCGTTGTGGGCAGAGCGGCATTTATGCAGCTCACCCTGCGCGTGCTTGGCATTCATAAGGCCCTCGCCCTTCATCCCGACATCAAAATTGAGGTCATTGACGCCGGAGAATGGAATACCGCAGCCGACGGCTACGGCATCGGCGCCCAGATTGCCGAGCGCTCTGCTGACGAGCGTCCGGATTTTGTCATCGGCCTAACCGACGTATTGGCCTCGGGTGTTATCTCGGCGTTGATCGACAAAGGCATCTCCGTCCCCAAGCAAGTTCGCGTGGCCGGCTGCGACGGCAACCCGCTTGCATGGAGCGGGTCGGTCCCTCTCACCACAGTGGCACCGCCGGGTTACGAAATTGGCCGCAAGGGCGTGCAGCTGCTCGTGGAGCAAATCGAGAACAAGGCGCCGACAAAAACCAAACGCGTCCGTATCGGCTCCGCCGCACGCACCGTCACCGAGGTCACAGCCGCCGAGGACATCAACCGTCAGGAACTCGTGCGGCCGTTCCTCTTAGAGCGCGCCAGTACCCAGGCGAGCAGCCAAGCCGAAGCCACCGCCATCAACCTGGGCGCGTATCTATAGCACGTCGACCAGTATGCCAAAACGCAGCTTAAGCATAAGAGGCCCGGCCATTGCCGGACCCCTTATGCTTAAGCGTAAATGTGGGCAATTGCCCGTTTCAACGCCGCAGCTGTCTAGCGCACGGCCTTGACCGCCGCCGTAAGGTCGAACAGCGTATCGAGCACGGCCTCGCAGCCATCCACCACATTCTGCGGCAGCGGCACAATGTCGGGGACGGCAAAGACATGGCAGCCGGCCGTGATGCCAGAGACGCAGCCGTTGCGCGAATCCTCGACCACGGCGCATTCCTCGGGGGCAAAGCCCGCGCGCTCGCAAGCAAGCAGATACATCTCGGGGTCGGGCTTGCCGTGCACGACGTCCTCGCCGCAGGTCACCGTCTCAAACTTGTCAAAAAGACCGACCATCTTAAGGTTGCGCTCGGCCGTAGCGAGGCGCGACGACGTCGCTAGACCCACGTGATAGCCCGCCGCCAGCAGCTCGTCGAGGCACTCAGCGGCGCCGGCCTTAAGCTCCAAATCGGTCTTGACCATCTCGTCGCGAATCTCCTTGTGGCGATGATAGATCGCCTCAGCGGTTTCTCCGCTGCCGTAATGCGCCTCAAGGATGTCCATGACATCGGGCAGCGTGCGGCCGATAAACTGATGGATCAGCGCATCATCAATCGCGAGCCCCAGCTCGGCGGCGCCTGCCTTCCAGGCCTTAATCCCCAAACGCTCGGTATCGACCAACGTTCCGTCCATGTCAAAAATAACAGCCTTGATCATATCGATCCCCCATCGACTCTCACTGTCGCATTGCCGCAACTCTACCGTATTTGACAATTTGTATATAACGTATATACCATATTGCACTTTCGTTACATAGGCAGGAGTCATATGACGAGCAGTCCGATAGGATTATAGTTTTCGACCGAGTACTCAACGGTAAGGATCGTTTCATGCTTTCAGACACTACCGCACCTGCAAAGGAGCTTCAGGACAAACTCGCGGCGCTCGAACAGCTGCTTTTGGCATACGGACGCGTCGCCATCGGCTTTTCCGGTGGCGTCGACAGCAGCTTTTTGGCCGCGGTCTGCGCCCGCATCATGCCTGCCAGCACGCTTCTCGTTCACCTCACCACGCCGCTCATCGGCACGCCCGAACAGACCTCGTTTGAGCGATCCGTTGACAGGCAAACCAATGAGGGACCGCATTTTAAGCTCCCCGTGCTCAATCTTTCGGTCGATCAGTTGCAGCTCCCCCAAGTAGCCTGCAACGACGCCAACCGTTGCTACCACTGCAAGCACGCCGGCTTTACCGCCATCGTCAACCACGCTAAGTCGCTCGGCTTTCCCACCGTCATCGATGGCAGCAATGCAAGCGATCGCGGTGACTACCGTCCCGGCATGCGCGCTGCCAAAGAGCTCGGCGTACGCTCCCCTCTTATGGAGGTCGGCTTTACCAAGGACGAAGAGCGCGAGCTGTTGCGCGCATGGGGCTATCCCGTTTGGAGCCTGCCGGCGGGAGCCTGTCTTGCCACGCGCGTCCCCACAGGCGAGGAGCTTACGCATGAGAAGGTCGATTTAATCCGCGCCTGCGAGGACTACCTGCACGATCTTGGTCTGGCGCAGGTACGCGCGCGCTTGGTCGGCGGCTGCATGCATATCGAGGCCGCTCCCGCAGATGTCACCAAGATTGCCACCCTCGGCGGTGCTACCGTCAATGCCGAGGGCAAGACCCCATTGCCCGCCGCCATCGAGTCCGCGCTGCGCGAGCTGGGCTGCGGCCACATCTCCCCCGAGGTCACCCCCTACATCCACGGCAACATGAATCAGTAACCTGCCAAAAAGGGACAGGTTTATTTTGGCAGGTTTTATCTGGGGAAACGCGAAGAGTGCCACGCCAAATCACCGTTACGGACAGGGAGGCATTCATGCAGCTCGCCCTGCGCATACTTGGCATCCACAAGGCCCTCGCCCTGTATCCCGTTATCAAAATTGAGATCATTGACGCCGGAGAGCAGAATGCCGCAGCCGACGGCCACGGCATCGGCGCCCAGATCGCCGAGCGCGCCGGCACCCAGGCAAGCGGCCACTCCGAAGCCACCGTCATCGATCTCGGCGCATACCTTTAGCGCACGGCCTTGACCGCCGCCGTCAGGTCGAACAGCGTATCGAGCACGGCCTCGCAGCCATCCACCACATTCTGCGGCAGCGGCACAATGTCGGGGACGGCAAAGACATGGCAGCCGGCCGTAATACCCGAGACGCAGCCGTTGCGCGAATCCTCGACCACAGCGCATTCCTCGGGGGCTAAGCCCGCGCGCTCGCAGGCAAGCAGATACATCTCGGGGTCGGGCTTGCCGTGCACGACGTCCTCGCCGCAGGTCACCGTCTCAAACTTGTCAAAGAGGCCGACCGTCTTAAGATTGCGCTCGGCCGCGACGCGGCGTGACGACGTCGCAAGGCCCACGTGATAGCCCGCAGCCAGCAGCTCGTCGAGGCACTCGGCGGCGCCGGCCTTAAGCTCCAGGTCGGTCTTGGCCATCTCGCTGTGTAGCTCAATGTTGCGGGCAAAAATCGCGTCGGCGGTTTCGCCCTTGCCGTAATGCGCCTCAAGGATGTCCTTAACATCGGCATTCGAACGGCCGATAAACTGATGGATTAACGCATCATCAATCGCGATCCCCAGCTCGGCCGCGCCCACCTTCCATGCCCTCATGTCCAAACGCTCGGTATCGATCAGCGTTCCATCCATGTCAAAAATAACAGCCTTGATCATATCGACCCCTTCATCGGCTTGCGTTACCGCAAATCTGCTGCGCGTTATAAGCTTGTATATAACGTATATATCATATTGTACTTTTATTACATAGACAGAAGCTTTATGACGCAGCCTACCAAAAAGGGACAGGTTTATTTTGGCAGGTTTTATCTGGGGAAACGCAAACAGGGCCGCGACACCTCTATGGCGTCGCGGCCCTTTTCCTTGGAAAAGGATCGATTGATTGAACGGGATGACCGTTCTAGTCTTCGAGTCCGCTATTGATGAGCTCCGCAATCTCAACGGGATCGGTGCTCGCGCGCACCTTGTCACGGAAGCCGGCGTCCATCAGCATCACGGCAGCCTTGGAGAGCAGACGCAGGTGCGTGGTTCCAGCCTCGCCGGCGGGCACGTACAGCGCGAGCGCAACATCGACGGGCACCCCATCGAAGCTCGGCCATTCAACGGGCTCGGCCAGTTTAAGCACGGCAACGCCCGGCGTGTGGATCGCGTCGCTTTTGGCATGCGGAACGGCAAAACCGGCGACAAGGCCGGTCTCGGCCTCGTTCTCGCGAGCAATAAAGGCAGCCTCTACGGCAGATGCGTCATCGGCAAAACCGAGCTCGATGGCCTGCTCGGACAAATAATGCAGGGCGTCCTCGCGCGAGGCGGCGGTATACCCGATCGTCACTTGGTTGGCAGATACAAATCCCATGGAAACCTTCCTTACAACACAGACCTGACCGCAGCTTCGATACCGTCGGCGTCCAAACCGTACTCGTGCAGCAAATCGACCGCAGGGCCGGACTCGCCATACATATCGCGCACGCCGACACGTCGCATCGGCACCGGATGCTGTTCCGCGAGTACCGAGGCCACGGCCTCGCCAAGACCGCCGATAATCGAGTGCTCCTCGGCAGTGACCACGCGACCGGTCTTCTTGGCGCTGGCAACTACCAGGCGCTCATCAAGCGGCTTGATCGTGTGCATGTTGATAACCTCGGCATCGATACCATCGACAGCGAGCGCCTCGGCAGCTTCAAGCGCCTCGGCAACCATGAGGCCACAAGCGATGATGGTCACATCGGACCCCTCGCGCACGACCACTCCGCGACCAATCTTGAACTCATAGTCCTCGCGATCGTTGATGACCGGTGTTGCCAGGCGGCCGAAACGCATGTAGACCGGTCCCTCAAACTCATAGGCGGCGCGCACGCAAGCGCGAGCCTCGATGTCATCGGCGGGAACGATCACCGTCATACCCGGGATCGTGCGCATGAGCGCGATGTCCTCGCAGCACTGATGCGTGGCGCCGTCTTCACCGACCGAAATGCCCGCATGCGTGGCGCCGATTTTGACGTTGAGGTGCGGATAGCCGATGGAATTACGCACTTGCTCGTACGCGCGGCCGGCGGCGAACATGGCAAAGGTGCTTGCAAAAGCGACGTGGCCCGTGGTTGCAATGCCGGCGGCAAGCCCCATCAAGTTGCTCTCGGCAATGCCGGCGTCGTAGAAGCGCTCAGGGTGCGCAGCCTTAAACTTACCGGTCTGCGTGGCGGCGGCCAGGTCGGCATCGAGAACCACAAAGTCATCGTGCTCATTGCCCAGCTCGACAAGTGCCTCGCCATAGCTAACGCGCGTGGCGACTTTCTTGACGTCTGCCATTAGAGCTCCTCCCCTGCTGCTGCGAGCTCGGCCATGGCCTGCTCAAACTGTTCATCGTTGGGTGCCTTGCCGTGCCAGCCCACCTGGTTTTCCATAAAGGAAACACCCTTGCCCTTCACCGTCTCGGCGATAATGGCCACAGGCGAGTCGCTCACTTTGCGGGCCTCGGCAAAGGCGGCAGCAATCTGCGCCATGTCGTTACCGTCGGCGAGCTCAATCACATGCCACTTAAAGGCACGGAACTTGTCGGCAAGCGGCATAGCCGAGTTAACTTCGTCGATACTGCCGTCAATTTGCAGGCCATTGTGATCGACGATAGCGACGAGGTTATCCAGGTCGTAGTTGCCGGCGAACATGGCCGCCTCCCACACCTGGCCCTCCTCGCACTCGCCGTCGCCCAACAGCGTGTAGACGCGGTAGCTGTCACCCCAGTGCTTTGCGGCGAGCGCCATTCCAACCGCGGCGGAGATACCCTGACCGAGCGATCCGGTAGACATGTCGACGCCCGGCGTGTCATTCATATTGGGATGGCCCTGCAGGCGGCTGCCGATATGACGGAGCGTCTCGAGCTCCTCCTTGGGAAAGAACTCGCGCTCGGCGAGCACGGCATAGAGTGCCGGAGCGCAATGGCCCTTGGAGAGCACAAAGCGGTCGCGGTCGGCGCGGCTCGGATTTGCCGGGTCGACATCCATTTCCTCAAAGTAGAGGTAGGTCATAATGTCGGCGGCGCCAAGCGACCCGCCCGGATGCCCCGACTTGGCGGCGTGGACACCCGTGACAATACCGCGGCGAACCTCATTGGCAATCTTGGCCAGTTCCTGATCGGTCATGGAGTTTCCTCTCTTGAGCACGCCGGCCCGGCATAACAAATGCTGGGCCGGCAGAACCATCGTTACTGTGCCTCGACGACCTTTTTCCAGTCGGCCTCGAACGAGGCAAGGCCCTGGTCGGTCAGCGGGTGATGCAGGCATTTCTTAAGAGCGGCCATGGGGACGGTCGCAATATCGGCACCGAGTAGCGCCGCCTGGGTCACGTGATTGGGCGTGCGGACGGATGCGGTGATGATCTCGACGGTGTCGTCGACGTTCTTACCGGTCCAGTCATAGTTCTTGATGCAGGTCACAACGTTGTCGAGCTGCGAGATACCGTCCTCGGCTATGTCATCGAAGCGTCCCACAAACGGGCTGATGTAGCGGGCGCCGGCGTTGGCGGCCATCAAGGCCTGGGTCGGCGAGAAGACGAGCGTCATGTTGACGCGCACGCCCGCATCGGCCAGCGCGCGGCAGGCGGCGAGGCCGGCCTCGCAGACGGGGAGCTTGACCACAATGTTGGGAGCCAGGGCGGCAAGACGCTTGCCCTCCTCGATCATGCCCTCGGCAGTAGTCGCGGTGGACTCGGCAGACACGGGCAGACCCTCGCAGAGCTCGGCAATCTTGAGCATATGGGGCTCAAAGTCGGCGAGCTTACCGCCGGTCTTGGCGTACAGGGACGGATTGGTGGTGACGCCGGCAAGGCAGCCCCAGCTCTTGGCCTCGGCGATCTCGTCAAGGTTGGCGGTATCGATAAAGAACTTCATGGTACAAACTCCTTCGAAGGAATAGCTAGCAATCTAAGGACAACGGCTCAATCACTGGTCGAACCAACGTCAGCGAGCGGGCGGCTGCCGTGGCAAGGTGGTGCGAAAGAGGAGCGAAGCGTACTTTGGTACGCGAGCGACGGCTTGAGCGCCAGATTGCCCGGCAGATGCTCGCGCAGCGTCGACCGGTCCGGCGTTTGTCAAAACGCCGGAACTACCTAGTCCTCGAGAGCCTTCTCGATGCGGCTCGTGACGCCCTTGAGGTTAAGACCGACGACGTACTGCTTAATCGGGCGCTTGATGTGCTCGATCACAAAGCGCTTGCCGTCGATATCCTGGGCAGCGAGGTTGCGATAGAGCTTCTCGACCTGCTCCTTGACCTCGGGATCGTTGAACGCGTAGTGGCCGGAGACATCCAGAATCTTCAGGCTGAGCTCGTCGTCGGCCAGAATGTCGTCAACCTGCAGGTTGACATCATCGCCGGTCATCCACTTGCGCCAGCGCTCGGTCTTGATAGCCTTGACCAGCAGCGTGTGATACAGGTCGGAGGGATCGTCGCACAGGCCGTTGTCGACCAGAATCTGCTCGGTAGCGCAGAGCTTGAGGTAGGCGCGGGTCTCCTCGGTGCCGTACTGAGGGGCGACATTGGAAGCGGTCACATGAGCCGGAATGTGCTCGAGCAGCGTCGCGTCGTCCAGGTAGTCGGCGTTGTGCTCCTTCAGGCCCACGCCGTAGCGCTTTGCCATGTCGGCGAGCTCGCGGGCGTTCTTAAAGTTGTAATGGCCAACCTGCTCGGTCCAACGGGTGAGCGTACCGGTCTGGCCGACGATAAAGGTGGGCATGGGGCAGCCGCGCTTCTCGAGCTCGGGCTGCAGCTGAGAAATGAACTCCTCGTACTTATCGGTAGAGGTCAACCCGCCATTGGTCTCCTCGGTACCGACCTCATAGGCGACCTCGGGCAGGTTATGCTCGCGACGGTACTGCTCAAGGTAGTCGATAAGATCGATCGTGCGGCGAAGCACCACGTCAAGCGGAATAACCTTGCCGATCTGATAGGGGTCCTTGGTGGGGTCGACCATCAGCAGGTCAAAGCCTGCCTCCATGTCGGCGACGAAGGACTTGCGGGCGAGCTCCATGGCCTCGTCCTCGGGCAGGTGGGCGTTACGCTCCTCGTCGCGCTGCCACGGACCGCCGTGATCGCGGCACAGGTAGTACGGGCCGGTGTAACCCACCTCGTCGGCAACCTTCTTGATGTCGGCGGCAAAGCGCTTCTGGTCCCAACCGTTGACGTAGCCGGCGCCCATCTCGTCCATATCGACCTGGTTGCGGCTGGCGATAAACATGGGCGGGAAATCCTCGTCCTTGGCAAGCTCGAACACGGCCTGAATCAGGTTGGGGCTCATGGGGCCAATGCCGACCATGGTTGCGTGATCGCCGCTATCTTGCAGCTTGAGCATGCCCTGAACGGCCTGGCGGATGGTGAGGTTGGACATTTTGTTCTCCTTCTCCAGAGGATTTTTGACAAAAGTTCCCTGGGACCCAGATGCGGGCCCTATCAGTACGGATGGATTTTGTTGTGTAGGGGCGGTTGTGCGGAGTCAAATCCATCCCTCCGCACAACCGGAGTCCTTAAAGGGTTACTTGGCCTGCTTGTCGAGCGTGGGCTTCATGGCAATCAGGATTGCAGCGGCGACCACGGAGCCAATCACGATGTCCAGGCAGAACAGCGCGACGTTGTTGGTGGCAAGGGCGACAATAAAGCCACCGTGCGGGACGTAGCAGTCGATACCCTGGAAGGCGGCAAGCGCCGCACCCACGGCAGAACCGATGCAGATGCCGGGAAGGGTGTGACCGAGATCCTTGACCGCGAAGGGGATAGCGCCCTCGGTAATACCGATGCAGCCCATAAACAGTGCGGAGATACCCATCTGACGGTCAGCGTCATCGAACTTGTTCTTGGCGATGAGCGCAGCGAGGCCGCAAGCAATCGGGGGAATGGCGACAGCGACGCGGAACATACCGTTGGGGCCGTAGATGCCGGAGGCCATGATGGCCATGGTAAAGGTCGAAGCGGTCTTGTTGACGGGACCACCCATATCGAAGGCGGTCATAACGCCAATGACCAGGCCCAGGACGACGGCGGAGCCGCCCTGCAGGCTACCGAGCACGCTGGTGAGCCAATCCATCACAAAGCCAAGCGGCGTGGCCAGGATGTAGATGTAGGCCATGCCCAGGACGAGCGAGGTCAGAATCGGGATGATCAGGATCGGCATGATGGTCTGGATGGTGTTGTTGACCTTCCAGGTCTTCATCCAGCGGACAAAGTAACCGCAGATGACAGCCATGATCATGGCGCCCAAGAAGCCGGTCGAAACGCTGTTGCCACTCGGGGTGACGACGGCGTTGTTGACCAAGTAGCCCAGGACAAAACCAGGGGCAAGCGCGGGCTTGCCGGCCATCGAGTAAGCGATGTATGCCGCAAGCACCGGAATCATCATAGAGATGCCGGCCATACCGATGGTGTTAAGGCTCACCATCAACGGGTTGGTGACCTCCATGCCGTTAGCACCGGCAGTACCGGATGCCAACGAGAAGGCGAGGAACACGCCACCGATAACGACAATGGGGATAAAATAGGAAACGCCGGTATTGAATGCATTGAGCAGCGTCTTGCCAGGATCGGCAAAGATAGACTGCTTGGACGCCGGTGTCGGGGCCTGCGGGGCAGCGGAGGCGGCCTTCTTCTCTGCCTTGGCCTCGGCCTCGGGCGCGTCAACGGCGCCACCCGTCGCCTTGATAATCTCAACAGCCTGGTCGATGATCTTGACCGGATCGGCGATCACATCGGAAGTACCGACCTTGAGGAACTTGCCCTCGGCCATCTTCTGCTCAAAACGGTCCTCGTTTTCGACACCCACGTCGACGGACTCCAGGACCAGGTCGGCGGAGTCCACGTCTTCCTGCGTGAGCTCATTCTCGATACCCAGGCCACCCTGAGCCTCGACCTTGCACTCGATGCCACGGGCGGCGCATTCATCCTGAATCGCCTTCTGGGCCATATACGTGTGGGCGATACCCACGGTACAGGCGGCAACGCCTACGATCTTCATTGCTTCCCTCTTTTCATAGAGTTGCGTGCGCAAGACACCGTTTGCGGAGGCCTCCGGAGCATCCCCTGCCGTTTGGACTTGCTGTCTTTTCGACAAGACCAATATAGGTGCTCATTTTTCTTAATACCAGCTTATTTCGGTAAACGCGCAGGTCAGAGCGTTGGTTATGCAATTTAGTTATGCGTTTAACCAAAAATGAATCCTGCGTTTTTGATCTCTTTTTTAAAAGTCAAGAAGTATTTAGATTTCTCGGTAGACGGCAGGCTTGCATAACCGCCACGAATTTCGGACCCCACGGATACGGTATTGTTGCATACTCATAAAAGGGCGAAAGGACAGGCAGAATCGTGTGCCCGCAACCCGAACGTGAACCACCGCGCCAAACAACGCAATTTGTCGGAAGGAGTCGCTGTGACCAAACAGCGCGTTACGATTGCAGACGTCGCCCGCGAGGCGGGAACTTCAACAGCCAGCGTCTCGTATTACCTCAACGACAAACGAGACAAGCTCAGCGACAAAACGCAGGCAAAGATCGCGCGCGTTATAAAGGAGCTGGGATACGTCCCCAACGCCCAGGCGCAAACACTCACCGGCAAACAGACCCGCGTCATCGCCATCATCATCTTGGATAACACCAACAAATGGGCGGGCCTCGTCCTCAACGGCATGGAGCAGGTCATGCTCCCCGCGGGTTACCAGACGGTTGTTTGCACGAGCAACTTTAACCCCGAGACCGAGCTCATGTATGTCGACAAAATGCTCTCGCTGGGCGTCGATGGCTTTATCATCCAGCCCACGGCAAACTTCAAAGCCGTGCACGACCGTATTAGACGCGCCGGCAAGCCGGTCGTCTTTTTCGATGCGGCCATCTATAGCCCAGGTACCAGCTGGGTCAAGACCAACCTTTACGACGGTGTGTACAACGCCGCGCAGGCACTCCTCGACGCCGGTTACGAAGATTTCTTTTCCATTGCCGCCAACATGACCGAAATGCGCACCCGCATGGAGCGTTTTCAGGGGTATGCCGAGGCGCTGGCAGCGAACGGACAGCTCTACAAAGCGATTTCCATCGACCACAACAAGCCGTCGGTCAGTGAGCTTACCGAGTACTTTAAATACAAGCTCAACCCCGCCAAGCGAACCCTTATCTTCGTGCAAAATCAGTGGGCACTTCCCCGTGTCTACAAGGCCCTCCAGCCCATGGCCCATCTACTTCCGCAGCAAATCGGTCTTTTGGGACTCAACTGCGAAGACTGGACCAACCTCACCACGCCGACCGTCTCCACCATCATCGAGCCCGTCGACCAGGAAGGCAGAGAGGCGGCCGAGATGCTCCTCGCGCTACTCGATGGCAGCAGCACGCCCGGTGAGCAGCGTATTCTCGAATGCAAGCTCAACTGGCTCGGTTCTACCTCGATCTAGCCATACGTCAAATATGAGACAAATGAATCAGTAGCGCTTGTCCCAAATCTTAAGTATTTGTTCGACAGAACGGCCCCTGCCGGCTCCTGCTAGACTGGTAGACTCCCAACCGTCCGTCCAGGAGCCTCAATGTCGCGCAAGTCCGCCTACAAGCAAGTACTTTCCATCGGCACCGCCGTGGTGCTGGGATTTGCGCTGTTTACGGGATCGCTCGACGGAGCTCCCAAGCTGCTGTCGCCGCAAAGCGATGAACAGGCGGCAGCTCTGGCCGAAAAACAAAACGAGAGTCCCAGCCGCAACGACGACGAGGCAGACCTGGTTGCCCGGCTCGAATCGGGAACAGCGAGCTCCTCGGACTCTCAAAATAGCCAGGACGCTGGCGATGGCTCCGATTCCGCCGCAACCGGCACCGGTGACGACACCTCCACAGACAGCCCCGCCACCCCCATCGACGAGGTGGAAAACCCCGATCTCGACCGCGCCCGTGGCGTATACCTCAGCAGCATTCCCGACTACGCCGGCAACCCCTACGTTGCCCTTCGCGCCGACAGCACGCACCCGTTGGGCATGCCGTCGTTCACGCTCGACGAGTATGAGCGTGCCGCCGAAGAGGGCTGTTTTAAGAAGTTCTCCAAGCTCGACAGCCTGGGTCGCACTCGCAAGGCGCTCGCCTGCGTGGGCCCCGAGTCACTCGGTCAAGGCGAGCGCGGCGATATCTCGCGCATCCATCCTGCCGGCTGGCACCAGCAACGCTACGACTTTATTCCAGGCCAGAGCCTCTACAACCGCTGTCACCTCATCGCCTGGTCGCTCTGCGGCGAAAACGCCAACCGCAAGAATCTCCTCACCGGCACGCGTTATCTCAATGAAACGGGCATGCTGCCATTTGAGGAGCAGATTCTCGGCTACATCCGCGAGACGGGCAACCATGTGCTCTACCGTGTCACGCCTATGTACAACGAAGATGAACTCGTCTGCCGTGGCGTGCGTCTTGAGGCGCAATCGGTCGAGGACCACGGCAAGACCCTCTGCTTCCACGTGTACTGCTACAATCTGCAGCCGCATGTGCAGATCGACTACGCTACCGGCCGCAATCAGGCCTCGGGAGACTAGGGCCGGCCAAGCTGCCCCAAAACTTAAAATGAACCGTTTTCCTCCATCCCCCAGGGATCAAAAAGGGCCGCCCTGGATTGGCCAGAGCGGCCCTTGCATCGGCATGTATGTTACAGGCAACGCCCAACGCTACTTGGCACGGCCCTCCTCATAGCGCTCGACCAGCTTGGCCTGAACGTCATAAGGCACCTGCTCATAGCCTGCGGGCTTCATGGTAAAGTCGCCCGTGCCGCGCGTGATAGAGCGTAGGCGCGTCGAATAATCCGTCAGTTCTGCCAGCGGCGCCTGGGCAATGACCACGGTATCGCCGCGCTCATCGGTCTCCATACCCGTCACGCGACCGCGCGAGGCCGAGATGTCGCCCATCACGGCGCCGGCGTAGCTCTCGGGAATAGTCACCGTGATTTCCTCGATGGGCTCCAGCACCACCGGGTCGGCATCGGCACATGCCTTGCGCAGGCCGATGCGAGCCGCCGCGCGGAACGCCATCTCGTTGGAGTCGACGCTGTGATACGAGCCGTCGTACACAGCCACGCGAATGCCCGTGAGCGGATAGCCGGCAATGATGCCGTCCTTCATGGTCTCCTGGACGCCCTTGTCCACGGCGGGGATCAGCGAGCGCGGAATGCGGCCGCCCACGACCTCGTCCACAAACTCATAGCCATCGCTCGTGCCGTCGGGCCCAATGAGCGGCTCCACGCGCAGCCAGCAGTCGCCGTACTGACCGGCGCCGCCGGTCTGCTTCTTATGGCGGCCCTGGGCACTTGCCGTACGGCGAATGGTCTCGCGATACGGAATGCGGATCGGCACGCTCTTGGCTACGACCTTGGTGCGATCCTCCAAACGATTGAGCAGCACCGAAACCTGCGCCTCACCAACGGCGGAGATAATGGTCTGGCCGGTCTCCTCGTCGCGGTCGATGCTCATGGTCGGATCGGCCTTGCAGGCCTTCTCGATAAACGTGTAGAGCTTCTCTTCGTCGCCGCGATTCTCGGCCTCGATGGCAATGCGGTACTGCGAGTTGGGGAACTTAAACGCCGCAGCCTCGACCTTGCCGGTAATCGAGAGCGTATCGCCCGTCTCGGCCGCCAGCTTGGGTGCCACGATAATGTCGCCGGCATAGGCGTGACCGACCTCGGTCATGTCGCGGCCGCACATCACATACAGGTGAGCCAGACGGTCGCCCTTGCGCGTGCGCGCGTTGACCAGCTCAAGGCCCGGCTCAAGCGTACCCGTCAGCACCTTAATAAAGCTGATGCGACCCTGCTGCGGATCGGCCAGGGTCTTAAACACAAACGCCACCGGACGATCATCGTCGCTTGAAATCTTGAGCGAATCGCCGTCGATAAGCGGCATCTCGCCGTAGTCGGTCGGCGCCGGGAAGTATGTGGCGATGTCGTCCATCAGCGAGTTGACGCCCTGCTCCTTAATGCAATCGCCCGCAAAGACCGGCACAAAGATGCGCTCGGCGATCGCCTTCGACAGCAGGCCTTCAAGCTCCTCCTGCGTCAGCGTCTCCTCGCCTTCCAAGTACTTCATCATCAGTTCATCGTCAGCCTCGGCCACCAGCTCGCACAGATGGTCATGGGCTTCCTCGGCCTGGGCACGATACTCCTCGGGAATCTCCGACTCAACGGCTTCGGTGCCGTTGCAATGGCGCGCCTTCATGCGCACCAGGTCGATGATGCCGTCAAAGTCCTCGCCCTCGCCCCAGGGAAGGGTCACGGCGCCCAGGCGCGTGCCAAAGCGCTCTTGCAGCAGGTCCATCGTGGTCGCAAAGCTGGCCTCGGAGCGCGACAGGCGGTTTACGAACACCGCACGCGCCAGTCGCAGGTCCTCGGCGGCATACCAGAGCTTAACCGTCGTAGGCTGCGGGCCGGCCTCGGCGTCGACCACAAACAGAGCCGTCTCGCAGACGCTCATCGCGGCAAAGGCGTCGCCGATAAAATCGGGGTAGCACGGGGCATCGAGCACATTGATGCGCGCGCCCTTCCAGTCGATCGGCGCGATGGTCGTCGAGATGGAAAATGCACGCTTGACCTCTTCGGGGTCATAGTCGAGCGTGGGCTTGGTGCCGTCGTGGCCGCCCAGGCGGGCGGTCTTGCCGGAAAGGTGGAGCATGGCCTCGGCGAGTGAAGTCTTGCCCACCCCGCCTTGGCCTACGAGCACCACGTTCCTTACGTTACCGGTCTTGGGAGCACCCATGATGACCTCCTTGCAGGGCCGCGCGCAATGCGCGACGCCAACGGGGAGAGTTCGCGGTCGGTGCCATCCCGGGAGCAGCATGGTCGGCAGCCGAGCCGACTCACCCTCCAAATGTCCTATGCCACCACCCTACCCTCACGGGCGGCTGTCCATGCATACCTTTCGGCGCACGTATGAATACAGGCGGCGAGAGGAAGAGACAAGCTTGTGAGGCGATTATTGAACCCCGTCGATGCAAACAAAAAACCGCCACAGACCGTAAGACCTGCGGCGGCTTCGTCTCAATTAATAGTTGAGTAAATACCTGAGCCTATCCCTCGATACGGCTCAAGAACTCACGGGTGCGCTGCTCACGCGGATGGTCGATGACCTGCTCGGCAGGACCCTCCTCGACAATGCGGCCGCCATCCATAAAGACCACGCGGTCGGCAACATCGCGCGCAAACTGCATTGCGTGGGTCACAATCACCATCGTCATATTCTGCGCGGCAAGGTCTTTAATGACACGCAGCACCTCGGCCGTCAGCTCGGGATCGAGCGCCGAGGTCGGCTCGTCAAAGAACAGGATCTCCGGGTCGAGCGCCAAGGCGCGGGCGATACTCACACGCTGTTGCTGGCCACCCGAAAGCTCACATGGCACCTTGTTCTCGTTGCCCGTAAGCCCCATCTGCGCGATCAACTCGCGCGCACGAGCTTCCGCCTGTTCGCGCGGGCGTTTAAGCACGCGGATCGGCGCGTCGATGATGTTTTTCATCACGGTATAGTGCGGGAACAGGTTGTAATTCTGGAACACCAGGCCGAATCGCGAGCGTGCCCGCTTGGGCACATCGCCCTTCGCATAGACTGCGCCCGAACCCGCATCCGTCGCAACGGCAAGGTCACCAAACGAGAGCGAGCCTCCGCCGAGTGTCTCGAGCAGCGTGGCACACCGCAGCAGCGTGGACTTGCCGCCACCCGAAGGCCCGATAATCGCCACGACCTCGCCACGCTTGACCTCGAGCGAGATATCCTTGAGCACCTCATTGCCGCCAAACGCCTTGCGAGCGCTTTCGATTTTCATCACCGAGTTAGTCATGATAATAGTCCAGCTTCTTTTCGGCGGCGCCCAACAGCATCTCGACCACGAAGTTGAAAACCCAGTAGATCAGCGCCGCAATCGCAAACGGTACCATGCTCACCTGCGAGGCAACCAGGGCCTTGGCGGTCGAGAACATCTCGCCCACGCCAATGGCAAACGCCAGCGACGTGTCCTTGACCAGCGTGATGATCTCGTTGCCCATCGCCGGCAGAATACGCTTGGCGACCTGCGGCATCACGATATACAGAAACGTCTGCACGCGCGAATAGCCCAGCACCTCGGCAGCCTCGTATTGACCGCGCGGAATGGACTGCAAGCCCGAGCGATAGATCTCGGCAAAGTAACCGGCGTAGTTGATGATGAACGCCACGACGCACGCCGTCCACTTGGAATCGGGCGTGAGCGAAATGCCAAACACGTAGTACGGGGCAAAGTAGATGGCAAACATCTGCAGCATGAGCGGCGTACCGCGCATGACCGA
>JAUMMZ010000002.1 GCA_031296755.1 Collinsella sp. | reverse complement strand
TGTGCCCAACATCCAAAACGACCCCAGTTACGTGTCGCTTGTGGTCGCAACGATCGGCACCACCATCGCGCCGTGGATGATCTTCTTGGCGCAGAACAACGTGGTCGATAAGAATGCGGGCGAGGACGATATCGTGCTGCAGCGCATCGACACCGTGAGCGGCTCGATTGCTGCCGATGTCATCGCCGGCTTTATTATCATCACGACCGGTACGGTGCTGTTCCCCGCGGGTATTCAGATTAGCGACGCTGCCGATGCCGCCCGCGCATTGGAGCCCATCGCGGGCCAGTGGTCCACGGTGCTGTTTGCCTCGGGGCTGGTCGCGGCGAGCTTCTTGGCCGCCTGCGTGCTGCCGGGCGTTACGTCGAGCGCTATCTGCGAGGCATTTGGCTGGGAGCGCGGTGCCGACCGCAGCTGGGACGAGGCCCCGGTTTACCGCGGCATCATTACGGCCATCATCGGTATCTCTGCCGTGCTGGTGCTTATGCCCGGCGTCGATCTGTTCCAGATTATGATGACCTCGCAGGTCATCAATGGCGTGCTGCTGCCTGTAGTCTTGGTATTCCAGGTGGTTATCGCGGCCGACCGTCACATTATGGGTGCCAACCGCAACGGTCGCGTGTGGAACATGCTCACTTGGGCGACTATCGCCGTGATTACGGTGCTCACGGTCGTCATGTTTGTCCTGCAAGCGATGGGCTACAGCGCTTAACGCCCACTTTTGCTTCCGAACAGGCCGCAGCGATGGGGCGCGGCCTGTTTTTTGTCTGCTATAGGGTGTTAGTTATATAGCAATGGACAAAAAATGCCAAATATGAGTACTGTTGCTAAGTGAATAGCATTTACATCCTAAAAGATAATGAACATAGCCTATAGTATGTTCATTAAAATTGGCTTCAATACGCCTTAAACCAGTCAGGTTGGCTGCTTTAGGGGGTTGTAGGGGTCGCTCGGACGTCATTTTGGGTGGTTTTGCCTGCTACTAAAATGGTAACAGTACTCATATTTGCCCTTTTTTGCCCACAGACCTTTGAGGGTGCGGCGAAAAGGGCTTGTTTTGATTGTTTGGGGCAGGCACGAGGGGTGGCGCGCGCAGACGTGGTGTAAGAGTGTCCTGAGGTCCGTCGCTGCAAGTCCCGATGTTACTCCTTCTTGAGACCGCGCTTCTCGACTATCTCGTCCACTATCTCCCTGGCGCGCCGCCCGAGCGCGCGGCGCCTCCCCTCTGTCGGGGCCGGCCTGTCCGCGGGCTCGGCGAAGCCCTCGGCGGCCGAGGCCTCGGAGAACACGCGCTGCTGGGACCACTGCCCCTCGGTCTCCATGAGGCTCGCGCACGTCAGGCGCAGCATCGACTCCCTCGAGGGGAAGGACTGCACGACCCTGTAGCGGCGCTTGATCTCGCGGTTGGCGCGCTCCTGGACGTTGTTGGTGCGGAGCTTGGCCCAGTGCGCCCTGGGGAAGGCCGTGAACGCCAGCGCGGAGTCCTCGGCCTGCTCGAAGACCTCGCCGGCCCTGGCGGACACCGACGCCACCCAGGGCGCCGCCTCGGCCCACACGCAGCGCGCGAGGTCGGGGTCGTCCTGGTAGACCGCGGCGTGCACGAGGTCCCTGACGGCCGCCTTGGAGTCCTCGGGCCTGCCCGAGCAGGCGCTCTGGAGGTTGCGCTGCAGGTGCGTCACGCAGCGCTGCCAGGCGCAGCCCTGGAACAGGCGCGAGACGGCGGCCACGAGCCCGGCGTGGCTGTCGGAGACCACGAGGCGGACGCCGGCCAGCCCGCGCTCGCGCAGCCCGCCGAGGAATGCCGCCCAGGAGTCCTCGCTCTCGGTGTCGACCACGTCGCAGCCCAGGAAGTGCTTGCGCCCGTCGGCGCCCAGCCCGATCGCGGTCACGACGCCCTGCGAGACGACCGACGAGCCGACCCTGCAGCTCATGTAGGTGGCGTCGAGCCACAGGTAGCAGCACGGCGTGCCCGACAGGTCGCGGCGGCGGAACTCCTCCACCTCGGCGTCGAGGTCGGAGCAGAGGCTCGAGACCTCCGAGCTCGACAGCGAGGATATGCCCAGCTTGGACGCCACGCGCTCGACCTTGCGGGTGGACACGCCGCACACGTACATCTCCTGCACGATGGCGGCCACCGAGGTGTCGACGCGCGACCATCGCGCGAGCATGCCCTCGGGGTAGTAGGTGCCGTGCCTGAGCTTGGGTATCTCGAGCTCCACGTCGCCCACGGCGGTCTTGAGCGACCTGGGGCGGTAGCCGTTGCGGCTGTTCTCCCTGCCGTCGCTGCGCTCGTTGCGGCTCGCGCCGCACATCTGCTGGGCCTCGGAGTCCATCAGCGCGTTCATCACGCCGCCCAGCACCCTGCACGCGAACTCGCGCGCGTCGCCGCACTCCTGCCAAAGCCTCGCCGCCTCGAGGGCCTCGTCGCGGTCGAGGCGCAGTACACTCTCTTCTTGGGGCATCGCCTTTCCTTCCATTCGTCACCTTCATTACTCCAACGACGAATTCTAGGCGGTGTCCCCTCCCTTTCAAGAAAGGGCGGAGGCGGGGCATGCCCCGCCTCTTACACCACATCTCTGTGCGCTACCGCACGAGGCGCGGAAACGATGTCTGGAGCGACGGAGCGGCCTGGAATTCATCCGTAGAGGTCTTCATTGGCTGCGCCAGGAGTGTCCCTAACTGCCGGAGGGGGTGTCTGCCGTGGCAGACACCCCCTCCGGATGTGGGAAGTTTGCGCTGCAGGTTACTTGTCGGTGCCCAGCTTGTGCGGCTTGAGAGCGAGCGCATTGACGAGTGCGTCGGTGGCAGACTTGACGGCTGCCGGCTGCGGATCGTTAACGTGATCCTCGGGATGCACGGGCAGGTCCTTCTTGACGGCATCGTGGATCAGGTTGAGGTACTCGGTCACGCCGGTGGCCGACAGGTGCGTGCCGTCGCCGTCGAACAGGTCGTTGCGGTTGGAACTATATCCGTACCAGTCGATAACGCGTACATTCTTGTAGCGCGTGGCGGCGTTGGCGATGGCCTGGTTCGTGGACCCGACCCATGGCTGCGGGCTGCGCGTGTTTACAAATACGACGGTGCGCTGATTGCCGGCATCGGCCATGATGGCGTCAATCTGGGCATCGGTCACTAGGCCGTTGGTGCCCAGGGCAAAGACCACGATCTTGCCGGCAAGGTTCTGCTGGATATAGCCCTCAAATGTCGCGCGGCCCGCATCAAACTGGCGACCCTTTTCAGCATCGATATGGCTGTGCGGGAACACACCGTCAAAGGAATCAACGGCGCGCAGCGACACGGAGTCACCG
>JAUMMZ010000001.1 GCA_031296755.1 Collinsella sp. | reverse complement strand
GTGTGATGGCCACGTGCCTCGGTATGCCTGTGCCGCCCAACGAGGGCGATCCTTTGGCAAGCGGTGAGCCCGCGACGCTCGATGCCTCCATTGCCGCCAAGCGGGCCATGCTGCTGAACGGCGGCGTGGCCCTGTGGGATGCAATCGAGAGCTGCGACATTAAGGGCTCGAGCGACGCGAGCATCCGCAACGTTGTGCCGGCACATATCGAGCGCATTACCGGCGCAGCTCCCATTGAGCAGGTGATATGCAACGGTGGTACAGCTGGCCGGCTCTACAAGCGCTATCTACAAGAGCGCACCGGGCTGCCGGCCATCGTTCTGCCGTCGACAAGTCCCGCCAATGCGGCGTGGCGTCTGGAACGCCTTGTCGAGCGTTGGAGCGGCGCCGCTGATTGGCAGGCTTTTTCGATTTAGCAGTTTGAGTGCTCGGCAAGATGCCTCATAACGGCGTGCCAGATCGGTGTGGGCAGTGCAGGCGTGGCGCGCACCATGCCGTCGGTGTCGACGCCGCCCGTTGCGGCGCCACTGAGCTTCTGCGCGTGTTCGACGGAACACCCCATACGAACGGCGCCCACGAGCTTGTCCATGGCCTCCGAAAACGGTCGCCGCAAGAGTCCCATGCGCGGGGAGCGACGAAGCGCCGCAATGCCGCTGCCAGCGCAGATGGCAACGCCGCCACACCACAATTGGTTATGGCGCTCACATGCCTTGTGCAGGCGAACGGCGGTCTCACGCGCCTGCTCAGTGCCCTGTTGTGCGGCTCGAATCGCGGCGTAGACACGCGTTCCCGTACCGCCAAAGCGCTCAAGCGCCTGCTCGATGGCTGTCAACGTCTTATCGTCAGCCACATCTTCAATGGCCAGCACGATGCCATCGGCAACGCTGCCGGCGTCATTTGCCTTCAAGTCGACCGGGTGGGGGAGTGCGGTGCCGGAAAGCTGTGCATAGGCGGTGATGGCATCCTGCAGGTCCCAGAGCAAAAACTCAAGATCGTCGCTATTGGGAATGCTGATATACGCAATGGTTTGCAGTGTTTTTGGTACATCGCCGCGTGCGGTCGTCTCCATGCTGCCTCCTTTCCGGTTGGTTTCCGTTTAGGTTACACCGTCTGGTGGCGCCCCGCCGCGCTATCCTAGTGCAACCCTTACGAAAGGAACGCCATGCGTCTGCCCATGAATACCTCGCTTGCCACGCTCAAGCCCTCCGGCATCCGTCGGATTAACGCGCTCGCCGCCCAGCATCCGGGGTGCATCGCGCTCGCGCTCGGCGAGCCCGCTTTTCCCACGCCCGATGTGATTAGCGCCGAGGTGACCGCCGCACTGGACCGCGGCGACACGCACTATCCGCCCAACAACGGTCGCCCCGCCCTGCGTGAGGCGTTATCTGCCTACATGGGGGATGCGGGCCTTACGTTTTCGGCGGACGAGGTCATTCTGACCGACGGTGCGACCGAGGCCCTGTCGGCAGCATTCATGGCTATGCTCAACCCAGGCGACGAGGTCATTATTCCCACGCCGGCCTTTGGCCTGTACGAGAGCATCGTCGTGGCCAATCACGCCAAGGCGGTCTTTTTGGATACGGAGCCTGCGCAATTCCAGATTGACGAGGACGCACTTCGTGCTTACGTGACGCCGGCGACCAAGGCCATCGTCATCTGCTCGCCCAACAATCCTACGGGTTGCATCCTCAACACGGCGTCGCTCGACGCCGTGGCGCGCGTGGCGGAGGAGGCGGGCATCTACGTGGTCTGCGACGATGTATACAACCGCCTGGTCTACGTGGACGGCTACGAGCGCTTTGCCCAGCGCCACCCGGAGCTACGCGAGCAGACGGTAGTCATCGAGAGCTTCTCCAAACCCTGGGCCATGACCGGCTGGCGTTTGGGCTGGCTCGCAGCCGCAGCCCCCGTCATCGCCGAGATCGCAAAGGCCCACCAATACTTAGTATCGAGCGCCGTCTCCTTCGAAATGGACGCCGCAGCCCGAGCCCTCACCGTCGACCCAACTCCCATGCTCGAAGTCTACCGAGCCCGTCGCGAACGCGTACTCGCAGCCTTAGACGCCATGGGCCTCGACGTAGTAGAGCCCGCAGGAGCCTTCTACACTTTCCCGAGCATCAAAAAGTTCGGCCTAACCAGCGAAGACTTCTGCATCAAAGCCATCAAAGAGGCAAACGTAGCCCTAGTCCCGGGCGACTGTTTCGGAACCGAAGGCCACATCCGCCTAAGCTACTGCGTCTCCGACGAAAACCTGGACGAAGGCCTCCGCCGCCTGTCCACCTTCATTTCAACCTTGTAGCCCTCAGGGATGCAACACATCAGCCCACCGACTTAAGGCTTATGAGTGGGGGCGTCGGCCAACGGGAAACCGGGCTGCCCCAAAGTCACCGCAGGCCGCGCCGCCGAAGGCCAGGCGCAAGGTTTTCGTAGATTCCGCACGAGCCGAAGAGCACTTAATGTGCTCTTCGTGCGAGCCCAGGACCTGACCGAGCGAAAACCTTGCGCCTGGCCTTCGGCGGCGCGGCCGGATGGTGGAATTGTGTGCAGCCCGGTTTTCCGTTGACCGACGCCGGGGTCCCCGCCATAATACTTTTGGTTCACGCACGAATCCGCTGCCAGAGACAGCCGGCGCAAACGGGTCTTACCGCGAGCTTAATGGGACTTCCCGCCAGCCGAGGTGGTCGAGTAGATATGTCTTCTCGCCCCCGTCGCTCATGCAGCGCGGGGGCTTTCTTTTTGGACATGCCCCCGTCACGTCCTTGTGGCGGACCGTGCCCGGAAAGAA